>NZ_JBIVCV010000007.1:0-198234 GCF_044746765.1 Pseudomonas sp. NPDC090203 | reverse complement strand
AAGTTTTGGCGGACTAGTTCATTATGTCGGCGACTCAAAATTGCTGCACTGGCCGTCGCAAGACCGCAACCGCACGCGTTTTCCTGCGTCCGGGCACCGGTAACATCTCGATCAACAACCGCTCCCTGGATTCGTTCTTCGGTCGCGAAACTGCCCGCATGGTAGTTCGTCAGCCGCTGGAACTGACCGAGACCGTTGAGAAATTCGACATCTACGTCACCGTCATCGGCGGTGGTGTGAGTGGTCAAGCTGGCGCAATCCGCCACGGTATCACCCGCGCTCTGATGTCCTACGACGAAACCCTGCGCAGCGCTCTGCGCAAAGCTGGCTTCGTTACTCGCGATGCTCGCGAAGTTGAACGTAAGAAAGTCGGTCTGCGTAAAGCGCGTAAGCGTCCGCAGTACTCGAAGCGTTAATTCGCTTTTCGTTCAAAAAGAACGCTCAGTTTCCTCACGGAACTGGGCGTTTTTTTATGGGCGTCTATTATTGGGTGTGACGACTGGTCTCATCCGTGGATGCCCCGTTCCATAAGGCCTCCCCGTTTTCGCCAAATGGCAATACCCTTGCGGATACAAGGGCCTTTGCTTACATTTGGCAGGATTTTTTTGACAGCTAGAAAAATAATTCAAAGGGATGCCTGACCAAGCAGGCCTCTAAAAGCTGATGGGAGAGGACGGAATGAGCAATGACGGCGTGAATGCAGGCCGGCGTCGCTTCCTTGTCGCGGCCACATCTGTGGTCGGCGCTGCAGGAGCGGTGGGGGCTGCGGTCCCGTTCGTGGGGTCATGGTTTCCCAGTGCCAAAGCCAAGGCGGCGGGCGCACCCGTGAAGGTCAACGTCAGCAAGGTCGAGCCAGGCCAGCAGATGATCGCCGAATGGCGGGGCCAGCCGGTCTTCATCGTTCGTCGAACGCCCGAAATTCTCACCAACCTGACCAAGATCACCGGTCAGCTCTCCGATCCCGAATCCAAGAACTCCGTTCAGCCTGCGTACGTGGACCCCAAGGTTCGCTCGATCAAACCCGAGCTGCTGTTGCTGATCGGCATCTGTACACACCTGGGCTGCTCGCCCACGTTTCGCCCTGAAGTGGCCCCCGCAGACCTGGGCAAAGACTGGGTCGGCGGCTACTTCTGTCCTTGTCACGGCTCCCATTACGACCTGGCCGGGCGCGTCTACAAGGCGCAACCTGCACCCCTGAATCTGCCAGTGCCGCCGCATTCCTACGAGTCGGACTCAATCATCGTCATTGGTGTCGATCAGGAGAAAGCGTAATGAGCAAATTCATGGACTGGATCGATGCGCGCTTCCCTGCGACCTCCATGTGGGAAGACCATCTCAGCAAGTATTACGCCCCCAAGAATTTCAACTTCTTCTACTTTTTCGGCTCGCTGGCGCTGCTGGTGCTGGTCAACCAGATCGTCACCGGCGTGTGGCTGACGATGAGCTACACGCCCTCGGCGGAGGAGGCGTTCGCCTCGGTCGAGTACATCATGCGCGATGTCGAGTACGGCTCGATCCTGCGCCTGCTGCACTCCACAGGGGCTTCAGCGTTCTTTATCGTGGTCTATCTGCACATGTTCCGTGGCCTGCTCTATGGCTCGTACCAGAAGCCACGGGAGCTGGTGTGGATCTTCGGCATGCTCATTTACCTGGCATTGATGGCAGAGGCGTTCATGGGCTATCTGCTGCCATGGGGGCAGATGTCGTACTGGGGCGCGCAGGTCATCATCTCGCTGTTTGGCGCGATCCCGGTGATCGGCAATGACCTGACCCAGTGGATTCGCGGCGACTACCTGATTTCCGGGATCACCCTGAACCGCTTCTTCGCCCTGCATGTGGTGGCGTTGCCCATCGTGATTCTCGGCCTTGTGGTGCTGCATGTGCTGGCGCTGCACGAAGTGGGTTCGAACAACCCCGATGGCGTCGACATCAAGAAGCTCAAGGATGAAAACGGCAAGCCGCTGGACGGGATCGCCTTCCATCCATACTACACGGTGAAGGATATCGTCGGCGTCGTGGTGTTCCTGTTCATCTTCTGTTCGATCGTGTTCTTCTTCCCGGAGATGGGCGGCTACTTCCTCGAGAAGCCGAACTTCGAGCAGGCCAACGCCTTCAAGACACCAGAGCACATCGCCCCGGTGTGGTACTTCACGCCGTTCTACGCGATCTTGCGGGCCATCCCTGACAAGCTCATGGGCGTCATGGCCATGGGCGCGGCGATCGCGGTGCTGTTCGTGCTGCCCTGGCTTGATCGAAGTCCGGTCAAGTCCATGCGTTACAAAGGCTGGCTCAGCCGGATCTGGCTGGTGGTGTTCTGTGTGTCGTTCGTGATCTTGGGAATTCTCGGCGTGCTGCCGCCCAGCCCTGAGCGCGCGTTGCTGTCGCAGGTGTGTACGTTCCTGTACTTCGCCTATTTCATCCTGATGCCGTTCTACACGCGGATGGAGAAGACAAAACCGGTTCCGGAAAGGGTGACTGGCTGATGAAAAAATTATTGGCTGTTTTCATTCTTTCTGCCTTGCCTGTGCTGTCCTTTGCCGCCGAACACGGTGGACCGGAGCTGGAAAGCGTCGACATCGACGTCTCCGACAAGGTGGCCATGCAGGACGGCGCCCGCACCTTCGGCAACTATTGCATGGGCTGCCACAGCGCCAAGTTCCAGCGTTACGAGCGGGTCGCGGATGATTTGGGCATTCCCCACGAGATGATGCTGGAGAAGCTGGTCTTCACCGGTGCCAAGATCGGCGACCACATGACCGTCGGCATGCAGTCGGCAGACGCCAAGGCCTGGTTCGGCGCAGCGCCGCCCGACCTCACCCTGGTTGCCAGGGTGCGGGGCACCGACTGGCTCTACGGTTACCTGCGTTCGTTCTACGAGGATCCGGCACGGCCTTGGGGCGTGAACAACAAGGTCTTTCCTAACGTGGGCATGCCCAACGTGCTGGTGGGGCTGCAGGGCCGCCAGATCATCGGCTGCAAGCAGGTCCAGGCGGTCGAGGATGGCAAGAAGCAGTTCGACCCGCTGACCGGCTCGCCGCTGACCCATGAGGCCTGCGATCAACTGACCATCGTGCCCAAGACCGGCACCCTCACCGAAGAGCAGTTCGATGAGAAGGTGAAGAACCTGGTGACCTTCCTGGCCTACTCGGCCAACCCGGTCAAGCTGCAACACCAGCGCATCGGCACCTATGTGCTGCTGTATCTGGCGATCCTGTTTATCTTCGCGTACCTGCTCAAACGTGAATACTGGAAAGACGTTCACTGACTTCGCGCCAGTGATGAAGTAGATGGAACGCGCTCTGAAGAGCCTCATTCGGGCAATGGACGCAGAGCGGGTATAGTGGCGGGCGAAAGATTACGGAATTTACCTTGAGTAAATGCGCTATCTTGTCGCCCGCGACGAACACCCGCTGATTGTGGATGTTGCCGGAGGCGCCTTCAGGGCGCGTTCGTTTTTCTGCTTCTGAACATTTAACAAGCGAGGAGGATCACCATGGGCGTGACCAATCGGTTGGCCTGTTACTCCGACCCCGCCGACCACTATTCCCACCGCGTGCGCATTGTGCTCGCCGAGAAAGGTGTCAGCGCCGAGATCATCGATGTCGTGGGAGGTCGCCTTCCGCCGCAACTGGTCGAGGTCAATCCGTACGGCAGCACACCGACACTGGTCGATCGCGATCTGGCGTTGTACGAGTCGACAGTGGTCATGGAATACCTGGATGAGCGTTACCCGCATCCGCCTTTACTGCCGGTATACCCCGTTGCCCGGGCCAACAGCCGCCTGCTGATCCATCGGATCCAGCGCGACTGGTGCGTCCTGGTGGATGTCATCCTGGATGCTCGCAGCAAAGAAGCTGCCCGCACCCAGGCGCGCAAGGAGCTGCGCGAAAGTCTGACCGGCGTCTCGCCACTGTTCGCGGAAAAGGCTTTTTTCCTCAGTGACGAGCAAAGTCTGGTTGACTGCTGTCTATTGCCCATACTCTGGCGCCTGCCGATTCTGGGTATCGAGTTGCCGCGGCCTGCCAAGCCGCTGCTTGATTATATGGAGCGCCAGTTTGCGCGTGAGGCATTCCAGGCGAGTCTGTCTGCTGCCGAACGCGACATGCGCTAAAGGCTTAAGGAAACATTCGATGAACTCCAGTCGCCCCTATCTGATCCGTGCTCTCTATGAGTGGATCGTGGACAACGATTGCACGCCGCACATCCTGGTCAACGCCGAGTACCCGGCGGTGCAAGTCCCGCAAGGTTTCGCCAACGACGGACAAATCGTCCTCAACATCTCGCCAAGCGCCGTGCGCCACCTGCACATGGACAATGACGCGGTGAGCTTCGAAGGCCGTTTCGGCGGTGTGCCGCACAGCCTGTATGTGCCGGTCGCTGCGGTCATGGGGATTTACGCCCGTGAAAACGGCCAGGGCATGGTCTTCGACCTGGAGCCTGCCGTGGACGACGATGATGATCTGGATGTCGAAGACGACATGCCGCCACCGGACGACGAACCGCCACGCCCGAGCGGCCGGCCGAGTCTGAAAGTGGTCAAGTAACCCGACTGCGCGGTAATGAAAAAGGCGATCCCGAGGGATCGCCTTTTTTGTCGCCGCAGTTTGAGCGCATCGCACGTCCCGTAGCAGCACGGCTTGCCGGCGGGGACATTCTCAAGATCGCTCCCGCCGGCAAGCGGAGCGCCGCCCGGCCGGGCTGCTACGGTGGGAGCGATGGGCTGGCTGTTTAGTCGATGTACTCGAACAGCTTCACGATCTTCTGCACGCCGCCCACGCCCTGCACCAGGTTGGTGGCGCGGGTCGCTTCGGCCTGGGTCAGCAGGCCCAGCAGGTAGACGATGCCGTTCTCGGTCACGACCTTGATGCGCGAGCCCGGGATGGCGCTGTCGGTGAGCATCTCGGTCTTGATCTTGCTGGTCAGCCACGCATCGTTGCTGCGCGCCAGCATCGAGGAGGGCGCGATGACCTGCAGCTCGTTGTTGACCTTCTTGACCTTCTGCACCTGGGCGGCGGTCTGCTCGGCCAGTTGCTTGAGGTCGGCGCGTGGGGTCTGGCCGGCCAGCAGCACGATGCCGTTGAAGCTGGTCACCACGATGTGCGAATTGTTGTCCAGATCGGGGCTTGCCTTGGCGATGTTGACCGCGGCCTTGGTTTCGATCAGCGAGTCATCGATCTTGCTGCCGAAGGTGCGCGTACCGCGATCGTCGTCGATTGGCGCTTCGCGGCTGGCGTTGATCACCGAGCTGCATCCGCTGACGCCCAGGCACAGTGTCAGGGCCAGCAGGCTGAGACGTTTGGATATCATTCTTCACTCCCGAACAATTGGCTGTCGATCAGATCGCAAAGGCAATGGATCGACAGCAGGTGGACTTCCTGGATACGTGCGGTGACCTTGGCCGGGACGCGGATCTCCACGTCCTCGGGCAGCAGCAGCGAGGCGACATCGCCACCGTCGCGACCGGTCAGGGCTACGACAATCATTTCCCGATCATGTGCCGCCTGGATCGCCTGGATGATGTTGGCCGAGTTGCCGCTGGTGGAAATCGCCAGCAACACATCGCCGGGCTGGCCCAGGGCGCGGATCTGCTTGGAAAAGATTTCGTTGTAGCTGTAGTCGTTGGCGATCGAGGTGATGGTCGAGGTGTCCGTCGTCAGCGCGATGGCGGGCAGGCTCGGGCGTTCACGCTCGAAGCGGTTGAGCAGCTCCGACGAAAAGTGCTGGGCATCGCCGGCCGAGCCGCCGTTGCCACAGGCGAGCATCTTGCCTTCGTTGAGCAGGGCGTTGACCATCACCTGGCTGGCTTGCTCGATGTGCGGTGCAAGAACGTCCATCGCCTGTTGCTTGGTATCGATGCTGGCCTGAAAAAGCTGGCGAATTCGGGATTGCATGTCCATCTATGAAAACCTTAATAGGGGCGGCTGGTCGGGCGACGTCTGAAAGAGGTCATCGGCTTCCCGGCACAAAACTGTGCAGCCCGCAAAGCAAAGAGCAAATCAGTGTGAAGAGTGGTGTCGGCGAACAGGTTCGCAGATGTGGGCTTCAACGCGTAGTCAGGTGTCGAACGCATTCTGCACCCAGTTCGTTACAGGCCCCGCTCCCGGCTCGCCGTTGATGGCGACGACATCGAATCGGCAGGGGGAATCTGCCCATTTCGGTTCGGTCTGCAAGAACCATTGTGCAGCCAGGGTGAGCTTTTCCTGCTTGCGAACATCGACACTTTCCATCGCGCCACCGAAGCTGGCGTGGCGCCGATAGCGAACTTCGACGAATACTACTGTATCGCCGTCGAGCATGACCAGATCAAGCTCACCGCGTTTGCATGACCAGTTCTGTGTAATCAGTTGCAAACCTTGTTGCTGCAAGTGTTGCAGGGCGTGGGCCTCGGCCTCTCGCCCTGCGGTCTGGCGCGTGCTGCCTTGGGTCAAGGCGTGGTGTCCGGCAGGCGCTGGACGCGACCGTCGACGAACTGGGCCCATGGCAGTTGACGCTCGATACGCTGGCCCTGACCGATGGCCAGGCTGCCGGACAGACCGTCGATGCGGCTCTCAGGCAGGGTCTTGAGCTGGGTCAGGCGCGGCGCCAGGCGATAGGCATCGATGCCCATGGCGTACAGGCGACCCAGGCTGCCGGCGGCTTGAGGCCACTGGGTGGTGACTTGCTGGCGCAGCGGGTCGGTGGCGTTGAGCAGCCAAGGGGTTTCGCAGAAGCGCACGCCGGCCAGGTCGTTGTACATCGCCTGGTCGCCGCTGTTGGTGAACAGGTGCGAAGTCGCATAGACAGGCACGTCACCGGCGTACTGGAAGACCATGGTCGGTTTGATCTGCTGGGCCTGCTGCGGGGTCGCGGCCAGGAACATGAAATCGACATCCTGGCGGCGGCTTGGCTGTGCGGCCATCTGTGCGCCGGTGGTGCTTTGCAGGCGCTGGGCGCGGCCTTCGCTGTTGCGCAGCTGGAACAGGTCGGCGACTTGCTGGGCCAGGGCTACCGGCTGGTCGATGCGTTCGACGCCCAGCAGGGTGCCGCCCTTGGCTTGCCAGCTCTGGCGGAAGGCGTCGAGCACGCGGTCGCCCCATTCGCCTTTCGGCACCATGGCGACGGCGCTGCGTTTACCGTCAGCCCAGGCGCGACGGGCCACTTCACGGGCTTCGTCTTCCGCTGCCAGGCCGAACTGGAACAGCTCGGCCGGACCTTGCGCGGTCGAGTCGCTGTAGTTCAGGGCAAGGGTGGTGATAGGCAACTGCGGGTGAGCGCTGAGCTGTTTGACCAGCGGTTTTTCCAGCGGGCCTACCACCATCTGTACGCCAGCGGCCTTGGCCTGGGCGTAGAAGGCATCCATCGAGGTCACGCGGGAGCTGTCGAACACTTCGATGGCAGGCGGCTTCTGGCCGGCCTGTTGCGCCTGATAGTGCGCAGCCATGAAGCCGTCACGCAGGGCACGGGCGACCGAGGCTAGGGGGCCGTCTTGCGGCAGCAGCAGGGCGATCTTGGTCAGCGGCTGGCTTTTCAGGTCGCGCAGTTGAGCGAGCGACGTCGGCAACTGACGTGCGGCAGGGTGTTGCGGGTTCTGCGCTTTCCAGTTGTCGATGGCCGCCTGTTGTTGTTCCAGCGTGCCGGCACCCTTGACCGCGCGGGCCAGGCTCAGCCAGCCGCCCATGTCATCGGTGGCGTTGCTTTGCAGTTGCTCGGCAGGCAATGCCGCGACCAGGGTCCAGATCGCATCGTTGTTGGCGCTCAGGGCGTCGCCTTGCAGCAGCGGGCCCATGAACACGCGCTCGCTGGCGGCGGCGAGGGTCTGGCCATCAGCTTCCAGGGCGCGAGCGCGAACGGTGTGGGTGCGGGTTTGCAGGTCCACCGGCATTTCGGCCAGGTGCTGCAGGCTCGGGTGGTTGAGGGCGGTCAGCGCAGCCTTTGGCTGGCTGCGGCCCAGGGCCAGTTCGGCGGACAGGGTGTTGGCGTAGATCTGCTTGTCCGTCTTGAGCTGATCCATCTGGACTTGCTCAAGAATGCTCGCTGCACGGCTCGGGTTGTTCTGGCGTGCGGCCAGGTCCGCGGCGGTCAGCCTCAGCAGTGCGGCCTGATCGGGCGTCTTGGCGCTCGACGCCTGTTCGAGGAGTTGCTCGATGGTGGCGTCAGGGGTGCGTGGCAACTCGCCAAGGCTGGAGGAGGGCGAACTGGCGCAGGCGGCCAACAAGGCAGCCAGGCAGAGGGCAGAGAACAGCCGCAGGCAAGCGATCATGTATATGTTCCTGATACTTGAGCAAATAAGAGTGGAATTGTACCCAAGCACTGGCCGGGGCGCGACGTTGGAGGTATCAAAGCTGCGATATTGACCATGCAGATGGGCAATTGTGCGCACCGCGTGGTGGAATTCCCTGACAATGGCAGCCGATCTCAATGTATGAGCGGATGTGTGGGTGCATTTTCCAATCTCCCTGTCTGGATCCCCTGAACCTGTACAATGCAGGTTTTTACCCCACATGAGGTGCGCGTTTTGACTGCTCCAGGTGCTTTGAATTCCACTACAGGCTCGCTTTATGTGGTGGCCACGCCGATTGGCAACCTGGACGACATGAGCGTGCGAGCGCTGAAAGTATTGCGCGAAGTGTCATTGATTGCCGCCGAAGATACCCGGCATTCATTACGCCTGATGCAACATTTCGGCATAGCGACTCCGCTGGCTGCGTGCCATGAACATAACGAACGCGAAGAGGGCAGCCGATTCATCACCCGCCTGCTGGCCGGTGACGACGTCGCGCTGATTTCCGATGCGGGCACGCCACTTATTTCCGATCCTGGCTATCACCTGGTGCGTCAGGCGCGGGCGGCGGGCATTCAGGTGGTTCCGGTGCCTGGTGCTTGTGCCTTGATCGCGGCGTTGTCGGCGGCAGGCCTGCCGTCGGACCGTTTTATCTTCGAAGGCTTCCTGCCGGCCAAGTCGGTGGGGCGCAAGGCGCGTCTGGAACTGTTGAAGGAGGAACCGCGCACGGTGATCTTCTACGAGGCGCCGCACCGGATTCTCGAATGCCTGCAGGATCTTGAAGAAATCTTCGGTGCCGAGCGGCCTGCGGTGCTCGGGCGTGAGCTGACCAAAACCTTCGAAACCCTGAAGGGTTTGCCACTGGGCGAGCTGCGGGCCTTCGTCGAGGGCGACAGCAACCAGCAACGCGGCGAGTGCGTGGTGCTGGTTGCAGGCTGGAGCGAACCTGAGGGCGAGGACGTGATTGGTGCCGAGGCGCGCCGCGTGCTGGACCTTCTGCTGGAGGAAATGCCGCTCAAGCGCGCGGCTGCGTTGGCTGCCGAAATCACCGGCGTGCGCAAGAATCTGCTGTACCAGGTGGCCCTCGACAAGCAAAAGGGCGAGTGATCGCCATCCGTCAGCCTGTCACTCAATAGTGCCCCAGGCTTATTAATGCTTGTTCTTGAGCCTGCCAGCCATTAACCTTGGCGGCGGAGAGTCGATTGGACAGTCGCTGCCTTTCATTGTTCCGCAATGAAGGGGGGAGGAAAGTCCGGGCTCCATAGGGCGGAGTGCCAGGTAACGCCTGGGGGGCGCGAGCCTACGGAAAGTGCCACAGAAAATAACCGCCTAAGCACTTCGGTGCCGGTAAGGGTGAAAAGGTGCGGTAAGAGCGCACCGCACGGCTGGTAACAGTTCGTGGCTAGGTAAACCCCACTCGGAGCAAGACCAAATAGGGTTCCAAGGCGTGGCCCGCGCTGGAACCGGGTAGGTTGCTAAAGATGTCCAGTGATGGCCATCGTAGAGGAATGACTGTCCTCGACAGAACCCGGCTTACAGATCGACTCTCCACCTTTTCCCCTCTCCCTGCTTTTTCTCGCATTTCTTTCTCGCTTTCTTTGTCAAAATCCTCCCCTCGTAATGCCGAAAAAATCTTAAACCTCACAAAACACTTTAAGTTCGAACGCCATCTTTCTGAATATTTTCGGATTTATCTGTAGTCCCAATCCGAAATTTTTGGAAACTCCCGCACAACCTCTCCTAAATCTCCGTTCTGTAAGGGTTTTCCTTAAGAAGTTGCCTTGACGGTGTGGTGGGCGCATTCCTATAGTGTGCGCAAGTGGCGGAAAGTGGCGTGAAGTGGGTTTTTTGAGCGCAAAAAGATAATATTCGGAGAAAGCGCCTGTGTTCCGTGGTGCAAACGCAATCAATCTCGACGCAAAGGGCCGTCTCGCTATGCCGAGCCGGTACCGCGACGAGCTCGATTCGCGTAGCTCCGGCCAGTTGATTGTGACCATTGATACCGTTGACCCGTGCTTGTGCATCTATCCGCTCCCGGAATGGGAACTGATCGAAGCCAAACTGCGCGAGCTTGCAACATTCCGTGAAGAAAACCGTCGTCTGCAGCGACTGTTGATCGGTAACGCGGTTGATCTGGAACTCGACGGCAGTGGGCGCTTTCTGGTGCCACCACGTTTGCGTGACTACGCCAAGCTCGATAAGCGAGTGATGCTGGTTGGCCAGCTCAACAAGTTTCAACTGTGGGATGAGGACGCCTGGAACGCACTTGCTGATGCGGACCTTGCGGCCATTCAAAAACCGGGCGCGATGCCTGATGAACTGCGTGATTTGATCCTGTGACTATGAATAGCGGCTTTACCCACATCACCGTACTGCTCGAAGAAGCCGTCGAGGCTCTCGCGGTGCGCGCCGATGGCTGCTATCTGGATGGCACGTTCGGACGGGGCGGGCACAGCCGCCTCATCTTGCAGAACCTGGGGCCGGACGGCCGGCTCCTGGGGTTCGACAAGGATCCTCAAGCGATTGCCACCGGGCAAGCGCTGGCGGCCGAAGACGGCCGCTTTGTCATTGTGCAGCGCAGCTTTGCAGAATTGGGCTCAGAGGCTCTGGAACGCGGCATTGCGGGCAAGGTCAGCGGAATCCTGCTCGACCTTGGCGTCTCCTCGCCACAACTCGACGACCCTGAGCGCGGCTTCAGTTTCATGAACGACGGCCCGCTGGACATGCGCATGGACCCGTCCCGAGGGATCAGCGCCGCCGAGTTCGTCAATACTGCGCCTGCCGAAGAAATCGCCCGAGTATTCAAGGAATACGGCGAGGAGCGTTTTGCCAAACGCATGGCCGGTGCTGTCGTCGCACGTCGCGAAACCCAGCCTTTCGAACGTACCGGCGATCTGGCCGAAGTGTTGAAAGTCGCCAACCCTGCGTGGGAAAAGGGCAAGAACCCGGCAACCCGTGCATTCCAGGGTCTGCGCATTCACGTCAACAACGAGCTGGGCGACCTGGAAGCCGGCCTTGAAGCTGCGCTGGACGCACTGGAAATCGGCGGCCGTCTGGCGGTCATCAGCTTCCACTCGCTGGAAGACCGCATCGTCAAACTGTTCATGCGCAAGCTGGTCAAGGGCGAGGCCGACAACCTGCCACGCAACCTGCCGGTTCGCCATCAGGCCTTCGAGCCACGCATCAAGCTGATCGGCAAGGCGCAGTTCGCCTCCGATGAAGAAACCCGGGCCAACCCCCGTTCGCGCAGTGCTGTCATGCGTGTCGCGGAGAAACTCCGGTGAGCCGCGGATTCTTCAAGCCATTGCCAGGCGGCAGCTTCTTCATGCTGCTGTTGTTCATTGCCGTCCTCGTGTCGGCAATCGCCGTTTCCTACAGCGCACACTGGAACCGTCAGCTCCTCAACTCGTTGTATTCCGAACTCAGCGTTCGTGACAAGGCGCAGGCCGAGTGGGGTCGCCTGATTCTTGAACAAAGCACCTGGACCGCTCACAGCCGGATCGAGGCGCTGGCCACCGATCAACTGAAAATGCGCATTCCCAATGCCGCCGATATCCGGATGGTGTCGCCATGATGAAGCTTGACGGCGCACTCTACCCATGGCGGTTCCGCCTCGTGGTCGGCCTGTTGTCGGTCATGGTGCTGGCTATTTCCTATCGCATCGTCGATCTGCAGGTCATCGACCGTCGCTTCCTGATTGAACAGGGCGATGCGCGCAGCCTGCGTACCGTCTCCATTCCTGCGCACCGTGGCCTGATTACCGACCGCAACGGCGAACCGCTGGCCGTCAGTACTCCAGTGACCACCATCTGGGCCAACCCGTCCGAGATGCAGGCCGACAAGAGCAAGTGGGGCGTACTGGCCCAGGTGTTGGGTCAGGATCCGAAAGCCCTGGCAGACCGCCTGAACGAGCAGGCCAGCAAGGAATTCATCTATCTGGTTCGCGGCCTGACCCCGGAGCAGGGCCAGTCGGTGCTCGACCTGAAAGTGCCGGGCGTCTACGGCAAGGAAGAGTTCCGGCGTTTCTATCCTGCCGGCGACGTGACCGCCCACATGGTTGGCTTCACCGACCTGGACGACCATGGCCGCGAAGGGGTTGAGCTGGCCTACGACGACTGGCTGGCCGGTGTGCCCGGCAAGCGGCAGGTCATCAAGGACCGGCGCGGCCGGCTCATCAAGGACCTGCAAGTGAAGAAAAACGCCAAGGCTGGAAAGACCTTGGCTTTGTCTATTGATCTGCGCCTGCAATACCTGGCGACCCGCGAGCTGCGCAACGCGATTCAGGAAAACGACGCCAAGGCCGGCAGCCTGGTGATCATGGACGTGAAGACTGGCGAAGTGCTGGCGATGGTCAACCAGCCGACCTACAACCCGAACAACCGTCGCACCATGGTTCCGGCGGCGATGCGTAACCGCGCGATCATCGACGTGTTCGAGCCAGGCTCGACCATGAAACCGATCTCCATGACCGCAGCCCTGGACAGTGGCCGCTGGAAACCCAGCGACAAGGTCGAGGTGTACCCGGGCACCCTACAGATCGGCAAATACACCATTCGTGACGTGACCAAGACCGAAGGTCCGATCCTTGACCTGACCGGCATCCTGATCAACTCCAGTAACGTGGGCATGAGCAAGGTCGCGTTCGACGTCGGCGGTGAAGCGATTTTCCGTGCGATGCAGCGTGTGGGCCTTGGCCAGTACACCGGCCTGGGCTTCCCGGGCGAGCGCGTGGGCAACCTGCCGAACTACCGCGAGTGGCGCAAGGCTGAAACCGCGACCCTGTCCTACGGCTACGGCCTGTCGGTGACGGCGCTGCAACTGGTGCACGCCTACTCGGCGCTGGCCAACAACGGCAAGATCGTCCCGCTGACCATCCTGAAAACCGACAAGCCGTCCGAGTCTACCCAGGCGATTCCGGAAGCCACCGCGAAGACCCTGCAAGGCATGCTGCAGCAAGTCATCGAAGACCCGCGCGGCGTATACCGTGCCCGCGTGCCGTCGTACCACGTCGCTGGCAAGTCGGGTACCGCCCGTAAGACGTCGGTCGGCACCAAGGGCTACGCCGAGAACTCCTATCGCTCGCTGTTCGCAGGCTTCGGCCCGATGAGCAACCCGCGCTACGCCATCGTGGTGGTGATCGACGAACCAAGCAAAGGCGGCTACTTCGGTGGTCTGGTTTCGGCACCGGTGTTCAGCAAAGTGATGTCGGGCACCTTGCGCCTGATGAACGTGCGCCCGGACAACCTCGCGCCGGTCCCGCCTGAACAGCAGGCCAATGCCGCGCCACCGCTCGTCGTTCCAGTCAAGGGAGGGCGTGGCTGATGCCTTTCAACCTGAGCAAGATCTTCGCCCAGAGCGACCGTGACCTGTTGATCCGTGAACTGACCCTGGACAGCCGCAAGGTGCGTCCGGGCGATCTGTTCCTGGCGATTCCAGGCCTGAAGGTCGACGGCCGCGACCACATTACCGACGCCATCGCCCACGGCGCCGCCGCCATTGCCTATGAAGTCGAAGGCGCCAAGGTGCTGCCGATCACCGACATCCCGATGATTCCGGTCAAGGGCCTGGCCGCGCAGTTGTCGGACATCGCCGGGCGTTTCTATGGCGATCCGAGCCGCGGCATGCATCTGGTTGGCGTCACCGGCACCAATGGCAAGACCAGCGTGACCCAGTTGATCGCCCAGGCGCTCGACAAGCTCGGCCTGCACTGCGGGCTGATCGGCACATTGGGCACTGGCTTCTACAGCGAGCTGAAAAGCGGGATCCACACCACGCCCGATCCGATTTCCGTGCAGTCGACGATCTACGACCTGAAAAAGGCCGGGGCCAAGGCCATCGCCATGGAAGTGTCGTCCCACGGTCTGGATCAGGGTCGTGTCACCGCGCTGGCGTTCGACGTCGCGGTGATGACCAACCTGTCCCGCGATCACCTCGATTACCACGGCACCATGGAAGCCTACGCGGCGGCCAAGGCCAAGCTGTTCGCCTGGAATGACCTGCGTTGCCGCGTGGTCAACCTGGACGACGATTTCGGTCGCCAGCTCGCCGGTGAGCAGCACGCGTCGCGGCTCATCACCTACAGCCAGGAAGACAGCAGCGCCTACCTGTTCTGCCGCGATGCGGTGTTCGACGACGATGGCGTTCGCGCCACCCTGGTCACCCCGCAGGGCGATCACCTGTTGCGCAGCAGCCTTCTGGGCCGCTTCAACCTGAGCAACGTGCTGGCGGCGGTTGGTGCCTTGATGGGACTCGACTACCCGCTGAGCGACATTCTCAAAGTGCTGCCGAGCCTCGAAGGCCCGGTCGGCCGGATTCAGCGCCTGGGCGGCGGCAAACGTCCTCTGGTTGTGGTCGATTACGCCCACACCCCCGACGCGCTGGAAAAAGTGCTGGTGGCCCTGCGCCCACACGCCAAGGGCCAACTGGCCTGCCTGTTCGGCTGTGGCGGTGATCGCGATCGCGGCAAGCGTCCGTTGATGGCCGAGGTGGTCGAGCGCTTGGCCGACAAGGTGCTGGTCACCGATGACAACCCGCGCACCGAAGACGCCGCCCGCATTTTCGACGACATTCGCGCAGGTTTCACCTCGGCCGATAGCGTCGCTTTCGTCGCCGGCCGCGGCCAGGCCATTGCACAGATCATCGCCCAGGCCGATGCCGCCGACGTGATCGTGCTGGCCGGCAAGGGCCACGAGGATTACCAGGAAATCGACGGGGAACGCCATCCGTTCTCCGATCTTGAAGAAGCCGCCAAGGCACTGGACGCATGGGAGGCTGCACATGATTAAGCCGCTTTCGTTCAGCGAACTGCTGTTGCCACTCGACGCGCGTCGGGTCGGCGAAGACGTACATTTCAACGGCGTCAGCATCGACAGTCGCGCCATCGAGTCAGGCCAGCTGTTCGTTGCGCTGACCGGTCCGCGTTTCGACGGCCACGATTACCTCGATCAGGTCGCCGCCAAAGGTGCGGTGGGCGCGTTGGTCGAACGTGAGGTTGCAGACAGTGCATTGCCGCAACTGATCGTGGGTGACACCCGCAAGGCGCTGGCGCAACTGGGCGCGCTGAATCGCAACGCCTTTGTCGACAAGCCGGTCGCGGCGATTACCGGTTCCAGCGGCAAGACCACGGTCAAGGAGATGCTCGCGAGCATCCTGCGCACGCGCGGCACCGTGCTGGCGACCAAAGGCAATCTGAACAACGAGCTGGGCGTACCGCTGACCTTGCTGACACTGTCGCCGGAGTTCGATGCGGCTGTGATCGAGTTGGGCGCCAACCACGTGGGCGAAATCGCGCTGACCGTGAGCCTGACCAAGCCTCACGTGTCGGTGCTGACCAACGCGGGTACTGCTCACGTGGGCGAGTTCGGCGGTCCGGAAAAGATCGTCGAAGCCAAGGGCGAGATCATCGACGGCCTCGATTCGCGCGGCACTGCGGTGCTGAATCTGGACGACAAGGCATTCGGTATCTGGGCCGCCCGTGCCGGCGCCCGCAAGGTGCTGAGCTTTGCCCGCACCAACCCTGACGCCGATTTCCATGGTTCGGACCTGGGCATCGACGCCCGTGGCTGCCCGACTTTCACCCTGAACAGCCCCACTGGCTCTGCTCAGGTGCAACTCAATCTGCTGGGCGCGCACAACGTGAACAACGCGCTGGCCGCTGCCGCTGCCGCACACGCGCTGGGCGTGTCGCTGCCGGGCATCGTCGCCGGGCTGAACAACGTCCAGCCGGTGAAGGGGCGCACCGTTGCGCAACTGGCGACCAACGGCATTCGCGTGATCGATGACACCTACAACGCCAACCCGACCTCCGTGGCCGCAGCGACTGACATTCTGACCAGCTTCCCGGGCCGCAAGGTGCTGGTGCTGGGCGATATCGGCGAGCTGGGCGACTGGGCCGAGCAGGGCCACCGCGATGTCGGCGCCTATGCCGCTGGCAAGGTCGACGCGCTGTATGCCGTCGGTCCGCTGATGGCCCATGCGGTCAAGGCTTTCGGGCAGGATGCCCGCCATTTTGCAAGTCAGGCTGACCTGATCGAGGCGCTGGGCGCCGAGCAAGACAAAAACACAACCATTTTGATCAAAGGTTCTCGCAGTGCCGCGATGGAAAACGTCGTGGCGGCTCTCTGCGCAACCCAGACTTATCCCTTGAAGGCGGAGAAACATTAATGCTGCTGCTGCTGGCCGAGTATCTGCAACAGTTCTATAAAGGCTTCGCGGTCTTCCAGTACCTGACCCTGCGCGGGATTCTTGGCGTGCTCACTGCACTCTCGCTCTCGCTGTGCCTGGGGCCATGGATGATCCGTGCCCTGCAGAACAAGCAGATCGGCCAATCGGTCCGCAACGACGGTCCGCAATCTCACCTGTCCAAATCCGGCACCCCGACCATGGGTGGCGCATTGATTCTGTCCGCCATCGGCATCGCCACCCTGCTGTGGGCCGACCTGACCAACCGCTACGTGTGGGTGGTGCTGATCGTCACGCTGCTGTTCGGCGGCATCGGCTGGGTCGACGACTACCGCAAGGTCATCGAGAAGAACTCGAAGGGTCTGCCAAGCCGCTGGAAATACTTCTGGCAGTCGGTGTTCGGCCTGGGCGCGGCGATCTTCCTTTATATGACCGCACAATCTCCGGTCGAAACCACGCTGCTGATCCCGATGTTGAAAGACTTCAGCATTCCGTTGGGTATCGGCTTCGTGATCCTGACCTACTTCGTGATCGTCGGCTCCAGCAACGCGGTCAACCTGACCGATGGTCTGGACGGCCTGGCCATCATGCCAACAGTCATGGTCGGCGGCGCGCTGGGCATTTTCTGCTACCTGTCGGGTAACGTGAAGTTCGCCGAATACCTGCTGATTCCCTACGTGCCGGGCGCGGGCGAGCTGATCGTGTTCTGCGGCGCGCTGATCGGTGCGGGCCTGGGCTTCCTCTGGTTCAACACCTATCCGGCACAAGTGTTCATGGGTGACGTCGGCGCGCTGGCGCTGGGCGCGGCCCTGGGCACCATCGCGGTGATCGTCCGTCAGGAAATCGTCCTGTTCATCATGGGCGGCGTGTTCGTGATGGAGACCCTGTCAGTCGTCATTCAGGTTGCATCGTTTAAATTGACCGGCCGCCGCGTTTTCCGCATGGCACCGATCCACCACCACTTTGAACTCAAGGGCTGGCCCGAGCCGCGCGTGATCGTCCGTTTCTGGATCATCACCGTGATCCTCGTGCTGATCGGCCTTGCCACATTGAAACTGAGGTAACGCAGAGTGTCGTTGATCGCTTCTGACCACTTCCGCATCGTTGTCGGCCTCGGCAAGAGCGGCATGTCCCTGGTTCGCTTCCTGGCGAACCGGGGCGTGGCGTTTGCCGTGGCCGATACGCGGGAGAATCCGCCGGAGCTTGAGACCCTGCGTCGTGACTACCCGCACGTTGAAGTGCGTTGTGGCGAGCTCGACGTCGAGTTCCTGTGCCGCGCCGACGAGCTGTACGTGAGCCCGGGCCTGGCCCTGGCGACTCCGGCGTTGCAGGCGGCTGCGGCCCGTGGCGTGAAGCTGTCGGGTGACATCGAGCTGTTCGCGCGTAACGCGAAGGCGCCGATCATCGCCATCAGCGGCTCCAACGCGAAAAGCACCGTGACCACGCTGGTCGGCGAAATGGCCGCAGCGGCGGGCAAGCGCGTGGCGGTCGGCGGCAACCTGGGCACCCCTGCCCTGGACCTGCTCAGCGATGACGTCGAGCTGTATGTGATGGAGCTGTCGAGCTTCCAGCTGGAAACCACCGACCAGTTGGGCGCTGAAGTCGCTACCGTGCTCAACGTCAGCGAAGACCACATGGACCGCTACAGCGGCCTGCCTGCGTATCACCTGGCCAAGCACCGGATTTTCCGCGGTGCCCGTCAGGTGGTGGTCAACCGTCAGGACGCGCTCTCCCGGCCGTTGATCGGCGAAGGCGTGCCGTGCTGGACCTTTGGTCTGAACAAGCCTGACATCGCAGGCTTTGGTCTGCGGGAAGAGAACGGCGAAAAATACCTGGCCTTCCAGTTCGAGCACCTGATGCCGGTGAGCGAGCTGAAAATCCGTGGCGCGCACAACCAGGCCAACGCCCTGGCTGCCCTGGCGCTGGGCCACGCTGCCGGCCTGCCATTCGAACCGATGCTGCAAGCGCTGCGCAGCTTCGCCGGCCTGGTACACCGTTGCCAGTGGGTGCGCGAGCGTGCAGGCGTCAGTTACTACGACGACTCCAAGGCCACCAACGTCGGCGCTGCATTGGCCGCCATCGAAGGCCTGGGTGCGGACATCAGCGGCAAGCTGGTGCTCATCGCCGGTGGCGACGGCAAGGGGGCGGACTTCTCCGCACTCAAGGCGCCGGTCGCCGTTCATTGCCGCGCCGTCGTCCTGCTGGGCCGCGACGCTGAACTGCTCGCCGCGACCTTCGGCGATTCGGTGCCCCTGATACGCGTCAAGACATTGGAAGAAGCTGTGCAACGTGCTGCCGAAGTGGCTCAGCAAGGGGACGCCGTGCTGCTGTCTCCGGCCTGTGCAAGCCTGGACATGTTCAAGAATTTCGAAGAACGCGGACGTCTGTTCGCCCAGGCAGTGGGGGGCTTGTCATGATCTTTGGCGTGCTCAAGCCTTACCCGTCGCCGATCATCAGCGGCCGTGGCGTTGACGTCGACTTCCCGATGCTCGCCGGTTGCCTGGCCTTGCTGGGCCTGGGCCTGGTGATGATCACTTCCGCATCCTCGGAAGTCGCCGCCGTCCAGTCCGGCAACGCGCTGTACATGATGACCCGCCACCTCATCTACCTGGTGCTGGGCCTGGGTGCCTGCGTCGCCACCATGATGGTGCCGGTCGCGACCTGGCAACGCCTGGGCTGGCTGATGCTGCTGGGTGCCTTCGGCCTGCTGATCCTGGTGATCGTGCCCGGTATCGGGCGTGAGGTGAACGGTTCGATGCGCTGGATCGGCTTCGGCATGTTCAACGTGCAGCCCTCGGAAATTGCCAAGGTGTTCGTGGTGATCTTCCTGGCTGGCTACCTGATTCGTCGCCAGACCGAAGTGCGCGAGAGCTGGATGGGCTTCTTCAAGCCGTTCATCGTGCTGCTGCCCATGGCCGGCCTGCTACTGATGGAACCTGACTTCGGTGCCACCGTCGTGATGATGGGCGCTGCCGCGGCGATGCTGTTCCTGGGCGGCGTCGGCCTGTTCCGCTTCACCCTGATGGTGGCACTGGCGGTCGCGGCAGTGTTCGTGTTGGTTCAAGCCCAGCCTTACCGAATGGCGCGCCTGATTACCTTTACCGACCCCTGGTCCGATCAGTTCGGTTCCGGCTACCAGTTGACCCAGGCGCTGATCGCCTTCGGTCGTGGCGAGTGGTTCGGCGTGGGCCTGGGCAACAGCGTGCAGAAGCAGTTCTACCTGCCTGAAGCGCACACTGACTTCGTGTTCTCGGTACTGGCCGAAGAGCTGGGCGTGGTCGGGTCGCTGGTGACCGTTGCGCTGTTCATGTTCGTGAGTATCCGTGCGATGTACATCGGCATGTGGGCCGAGCGCGCCAAGCAGTTCTTCGCCGCGTACACCGCCTATGGCCTGGCGTTCCTGTGGATCGGCCAGTTCCTGATCAACATCGGGGTGAACGTCGGCCTGCTGCCGACCAAAGGTCTGACCCTGCCATTCCTCAGCTACGGCGGCAGCTCGCTGATCATCTGCTGCGCAAGCCTGGGCCTGCTGCTGCGTATCGAATGGGAATCGCGCAACAACATGGGCAGTGAAGAAGCCGAGTTCAACGAGAGCGATTTCGCCGAGGAGCCGAACCATGGCCGTCGGTAATGTACTGATCATGGCAGGCGGCACCGGCGGACACGTGTTCCCGGCACTGGCCTGCGCCCGGGAATTCCAGGCACGCGGCTACACCGTGCACTGGCTGGGCACGCCTCGTGGTATCGAAAACGAACTGGTGCCCGGCGCCGGTCTGCAGTTGCACCTGATCAACGTCACCGGCCTGCGCGGCAAGGGGCGTCTGTCCTTGCTCAAGGCGCCGTTCATGTTGCTCAAGGCCTTGTTGCAGGCGCGCAAGGTCGTGCGTGAGTTGAAGCCGGTCTGCGTGGTCGGATTCGGCGGCTACGTGACAGGCCCTGGCGGTCTGGCAGCGAAGCTTTCCGGCGTGCCGTTGATCATCCATGAGCAGAACGCCGTGGCCGGCACCGCCAACCGTAGCCTGGCGTCGTTCGCCGCTCGTGTGTGCGAGGCGTTCCCGCAGACTTTCGCGGCTTCGGCCAAGCGTCGCACCACCGGCAATCCGGTGCGTGCCGAGCTGTTCTTCGAGACGCCGCGTCAGGCGCTGGAAGGGCGCAAGCCACGGCTGCTGATTCTGGGCGGAAGCCTGGGCGCCGAGCCTCTGAACAAGCTGCTGCCCGAAGCCCTTGCGCTGGTGCCGGCAGAGTTGCGGCCTGAGGTGTTCCATCAGGCGGGCAAGAAACACGATGAAGTCACTGCCGAGCGCTACCGCGCTGCCGGTGTCGAGGCGCAGGTCGCCCCCTTCATCAAGGACATGGCCCAGGCCTATGGCTGGGCGGATCTGGTGGTCTGTCGCGCAGGCGCGCTGACCATCAGTGAACTGGCAGCCGCTGGACTGCCGTCGTTGCTGGTGCCGCTGCCCCACGCAATCGATGACCACCAGTCGCGCAATGCCGAATATCTGGCCCGTGAAGGCGCAGCCTTCGTGATGCCGCAAAGGACAACTGGCGCTGCCGATATGGCGGCTCGCCTGAAAGAGGTTTTGATGCAACCCGAACAATTGAAACGCATGGCTACCACGGCCCGCCAACTGGCCAAGCCGGATGCCACCAACACCGTCGTCGATGTCTGCCTGGAGGTGGTCCATGGTTGAGAATCAACGCGCGATGCCACAACCGGAAATGCGTCGTATCCGTCGTATCCACTTCGTCGGGATCGGCGGCGTGGGCATGTGCGGCATTGCAGAGGTGTTGCTGAACCTGGGTTATGACGTCTCCGGTTCCGACCTCAAGGCGTCCCCGGTGACCGAGCGTCTGGAATCCTTCGGTGCGCACATCTACATCGGCCACCGCGCCGAGAACTCGGCTGCCGCCGACGTGCTGGTCGTCTCCAGCGCCGTCAACACCTCCAACCCGGAAGTGGCGACCGCCCTTGAGCGTCGCATTCCCGTGGTGCCGCGCGCCGAGATGCTGGCCGAGCTGATGCGCTATCGCCACGGCATCGCCGTCGCCGGTACCCATGGCAAGACCACCACCACCAGCCTGATCGCCTCGGTGTTCGCCGCCGGTGGCCTGGACCCGACCTTCGTGATCGGCGGCCGCCTGAACGCAGCGGGCACCAATGCCCAGCTTGGCACCAGCCGTTACCTGATCGCCGAAGCGGACGAAAGCGACGCCAGCTTCCTGCACCTGCAGCCGCTGGTCGCCGTGGTCACCAACATCGACGCCGATCACATGGCGACCTACGAAGGCGACTTCAACAAGCTGAAGAAGACCTTCGTCGAGTTCCTGCACAACCTGCCGTTCTACGGCCTGGCCGTGGTCTGCACCGACGATCCGGTGGTGCGCGACATCCTGCCGTCCGTGAAGCGTCCGGTCATGACCTACGGCTTCAACGAGAACGCCGACGTGCGCGCCATCAACGTGCGCCAGGAAGGCATGCGTACCCACTTCACCGTGCTGCGCCGCGACCGCGAGCCGCTGGACGTGTCGGTGAACATGCCGGGCAACCACAACGTGCTCAACTCGCTGGCGACCATCGCCATCGCGACCGACGAAGGCATCACCGACGAAGCCATCGTCCAGGGCCTGTCGGGCTTCCAGGGCGTGGGTCGGCGGTTCCAGGTGTACGGCGAGCTGCCGGTCGAAGGCGGCAACGTGATGCTGGTGGACGACTACGGTCATCACCCGCGCGAAGTGGCTGCGGTCATCAACGCCGTGCGCGGCGGCTGGCCGGATCGCCGGCTGGTCATGGTCTACCAGCCGCACCGCTACAGCCGTACCCGCGATCTGTACGACGACTTCGTGCAGGTGCTCAACGACGCCAACGTCCTGCTGCTGATGGAAGTCTACCCGGCGGGCGAAGAGCCGATTCCGGGCGCGGACAGCCGCCAACTGGCCCATAGCATTCGTCAGCGCGGCCAACTGGACCCGATCTACATCGAGCGTGGCGTTGAACTCGCGCCGCTGGTCAAGCCGCTGCTGCGCGCAGGCGACATCCTGCTGTGCCAGGGCGCGGGCGACATCGGCGGTCTTGCTCCGCAATTGCTCAAGAGCCCTTTGTTCTCGGGCGCCATCGTGGCCTCAACCGAAGGTAAGCTGAAATGACAGCCGCCGCGCCAGTCTCCCTGCTCTCGACCCTGGAGCCGAAAAGCTTCGGTCGCGTGGCCGTGCTCTTCGGTGGCAAGAGCGCGGAGCGGGAGGTTTCCCTGAAATCCGGCAATGCAGTGCTCAAGGCGCTGCAGAGCGGGGGCGTGGATGCGTTCGGCATCGACGTGGGCGACGATTTCCTGCAGCGGCTGGTCAGCGAAAAGATCGACCGCGCGTTCATCGTGTTGCACGGCCGTGGTGGCGAAGACGGCACCATGCAGGGCCTGCTCGAATGCCTCGGGATCCCGTACACCGGCAGCGGCGTGCTGGCCTCGGCGCTGGCGATGGACAAGCTGCGCACCAAGCAGGTCTGGCAGAGCCTGGGCCTGCCGACCCCGCGTCACGCGGTGCCTGGCTGCGAATCGGATTGTATTTTGGCGGCGACGGAACTGGGCTTTCCTTTGATCGTCAAACCCGCACATGAAGGCTCTAGTATCGGTATGGCCAAGGTGACCTGCGTCGACGAATTGATCGCCGCATGGAATGCCGCCAGTACCTATGATTCGCAAGTGTTGGTCGAACAATGGATTCAAGGTCCGGAGTTCACCGTCGCCTCGCTGCGTGGGCAGGTATTGCCTCCGATCGGCCTGGGCACTCCCCACACCTTTTACGACTACGACGCCAAGTACCTGGCTTCCGATACCCAGTACCGGATCCCGTGTGGCCTCGACGCAAACAAGGAACAGGAACTCAGGGCGCTGACCGCACGTGCCTGCGAAGCCGTGGGCATTGCCGGCTGGGCGCGTACCGACGTGATGCAGGACGCCGACGGCAAGTTCTGGCTGCTGGAAGTCAACACCGTGCCGGGGATGACCGACCACAGCCTGGTGCCGATGGCTGCCAAGGCGGCGGGGCTCGATTTCAACCAGTTGGTGTTGGCGATTCTGGCCGACAGTGTCCAGGTGCGGGGGTAGATCATGCACGGCGCGACGCTTCGTCATCAGCAACCCGTTTCCGGCGGCCGCAAGCCGGTGCCGCGTGGTGCCAGCCGCATGGTGGCCAAGGAGCCATTGTCGGCGCGCATGCCACGGCCCAGCTTCGGTTTCCTGCGCACCCTGATGTGGCCGGTGCTGCTGGTGGTGCTCGGCTTTGGCACCTACGAAGCGGCCCAGCGCCTGCTGCCGTACGCCGACCGGCCGATCTCGCGGATCAACGTTCAGGGCGACCTGAGCTACATCAGCCAGCAGGCCGTGCAGCAGCGTATCGCTCCGTATGTGGCCACCAGTTTCTTCAACATCGACCTGGCCGGCATGCGTACCGAGCTTGAGCAGATGCCGTGGATCGCCCACGCCGAGGTCCGCCGCGTCTGGCCGGACCAGGTGGTGATCCGCCTGGAAGAACAGTTGCCGGTTGCGCGCTGGGGCGATGAAGCCCTGCTGAACAACCAGGGTCAGGCATTCACCCCGCGTGAGCTGGCCAACTACGAACACCTTCCGCAGTTGTTCGGGCCCGTGCGGGCTCAACAGCAGGTGATGCAGCAGTATCAGGTCCTGAGTCAGATGTTGCGCCCGCTGGGCTTCTCCATCGCTCGCCTGGAACTGCGCGAGCGAGGCAGCTGGTTCCTGACCACCGGCGCAGGCAACGCAGGCCCGGGCCTTGAGTTGCTGCTGGGTCGCGACCACCTGGTGGAGAAGATGCGCCGCTTTATCGCCATCTACGAAAAAACGCTTAAAGAACAGATCACGAACATTGCGCGAGTAGACCTGCGTTACAACAACGGCCTGGCCGTTGGCTGGCGTGAGCAGGCACCAGCGCCAACGACGGACAAACCCGCCGTCGCGAAGAATTGATAAGAGGCAGGACCCATGGCAAACGTGCAAAGCGGCAAAATGATCGTCGGATTGGATATCGGCACCTCCAAGGTGGTGGCGCTGGTAGGCGAAGTCGCGGCTGATGGCACGCTGGAAATCGTCGGTATCGGCACCCATCCATCGCGCGGCCTGAAGAAGGGCGTGGTGGTGAACATCGAGTCGACGGTGCAATCGATTCAGCGCGCCGTCGAAGAAGCGCAGCTGATGGCTGGCTGCCGCATTCACTCGGCGTTCGTCGGTGTCGCGGGCAACCACATTCGCAGCCTGAACTCCCACGGCATCGTGGCGATTCGTGACCGCGAAGTGAGCTCGGCTGACCTGGAGCGCGTCCTGGACGCTGCACAGGCAGTGGCGATCCCGGCTGACCAGCGCGTGCTGCACACCCTGCCGCAGGATTACGTGATCGATAACCAGGAAGGCGTGCGCGAGCCACTGGGCATGTCCGGCGTGCGTCTGGAAGCCAAGGTCCACGTAGTGACCTGCGCCGTCAACGCTGCGCAGAACATCGAGAAGTGCGTGCGCCGCTGCGGCCTGGAAGTCGACGACATCATCCTGGAACAGCTGGCTTCGGCCTACTCGGTACTGACCGACGACGAGAAGGAACTGGGTGTGTGCCTGGTGGACATCGGCGGCGGCACCACCGACATCGCGATCTTCACCGAAGGCGCGATCCGTCACACCGCGGTGATTCCGATTGCCGGCGATCAAGTGACGAACGACATCGCGATGGCCCTGCGTACTCCAACCCAGTACGCCGAGGAGATCAAGATTCGTTACGCCTGTGCACTGGCCAAGCTGGCCGGCGCCGGGGAAACCATCAAGGTTCCAAGCGTGGGCGACCGTCCACCTCGTGAACTGTCCCGTCAGGCACTCGCCGAAGTGGTCGAGCCACGCTATGACGAGCTGTTCACCCTGATCCAGGCCGAGCTGCGTCGCAGCGGCTACGAAGACCTGATCCCGGCCGGCATCGTGCTGACCGGCGGTACCTCGAAAATGGAAGGCGCGGTTGAACTGGCCGAGGAAATCTTCCACATGCCGGTTCGCTTGGGCGTTCCGCACAGCATCAAGGGTCTGGCGGACGTCGTTCGCAACCCGATCTACTCCACCGGTGTTGGCCTGTTGCTGTACGGACTGCAAAAGCAGTCGGACGGCATCACGCTGTCGGGCTTGTCCGGCCCCGGTAGCAGTTATAGCGATGAACCTAAGGCGCCCGTGCTTGAACGCCTCAAGCGCTGGGTGCAGGGGAATTTCTAAGTTTCAAAAGTGGTAGGCGGCAGTAGGCGATAAAAAACTAGAGAAGTGAAGGAGAGGGAACATGTTCGAGCTCGTAGACAACATCCCACAAAGCCCGGTAATCAAGGTTATCGGTGTCGGTGGCGGCGGCGGCAACGCGGTCAATCACATGGTCAAGAGCAACATCGAAGGCGTTGAGTTCATCTGCGCCAACACCGATGCTCAAGCACTGAAAAACATTGGCGCACGTACCATTCTGCAACTGGGTACCGGTGTGACCAAGGGCCTGGGTGCAGGTGCCAACCCTGAAGTAGGTCGTCAGGCCGCACTGGAAGATCGTGAGCGCATTGCGGAAGTTCTGCAGGGCACCAACATGGTCTTCATCACCACCGGCATGGGTGGCGGTACCGGTACCGGTGCTGCGCCGATCATCGCCGAAGTGGCCAAGGAAATGGGCATCCTGACCGTTGCGGTCGTGACCCGTCCGTTCCCGTTCGAAGGCCGCAAGCGCATGCAGATCGCCGATGAAGGCATCCGCGCGCTGTCCGAAAGCGTCGACTCGTTGATCACCATTCCCAACGAGAAGCTGCTGACCATCCTGGGCAAGGACGCAAGCCTGCTGTCCGCATTCGCCAAGGCAGACGATGTACTGGCTGGTGCCGTTCGCGGTATCTCCGACATCATCAAGCGTCCAGGCATGATCAACGTCGACTTCGCCGACGTACGCACCGTGATGTCCGAAATGGGCATGGCGATGATGGGCACTGGCGCTGCCAGCGGTCCGAACCGTGCACGTGAAGCCACCGAAGCTGCGATCCGCAACCCGCTGCTCGAAGACGTGAACCTGCAGGGTGCCCGCGGCATTCTGGTCAACATCACTGCCGGCCCTGACCTGTCCCTGGGTGAGTACTCCGACGTGGGTAGCATCATCGAAGCGTTCGCCTCCGAGCACGCCATGGTCAAGGTCGGTACCGTTATCGATCCGGACATGCGCGACGAGCTGCACGTGACTGTGGTTGCCACAGGCCTGGGTGCAAAAATCGAGAAGCCTGTGAAGGTCATCGACAACACCATGCAGACCGCCCAAGCCGCACCGGTTCAGCAACAGGCCGTCCGTCAGGAACAGCCTTCGGTGAACTACCGCGACCTGGACCGTCCTACCGTGATGCGCAATCAGGCTCACGCAGGCGCCACTGCTGCGGCAAAAATGAATCCGCAAGACGATCTGGACTACCTGGACATTCCAGCATTCCTGCGTCGTCAGGCTGATTGATGAGTTCTATCAGGGGTATAAGGGTGATTGGTGTTCAGCAAAGGCCAGGTCTGCTATCATCGCCAGCCTTTGTTGATACTAATTCGCGATATGCGCTGAAGCGGCCAATGCCATGATTAAACAACGCACCCTGAAGAATATTATTCGTGCCACAGGCATCGGCCTGCACTCTGGGGAAAAGGTCTACCTGACCCTCAAGCCTGCACCTGTGAACGCTGGCATTGTGTTTTTCCGTACCGACCTCGAGCCGGTCGTCCAGATCAACGCGCACGCGTTGAACGTCGGCGACACCACGCTCTCCACAACACTGTTCAACGGTGACGTGAAGGTCGATACGGTTGAACACTTGCTGTCGGCCATGGCCGGTCTTGGCATCGATAACGCCTACGTTGAACTCTCTGCCTCCGAAGTTCCAATCATGGACGGCAGCGCAGGTCCCTTCGTATTCCTGATTCAGTCAGCTGGCCTGGAAGAGCAGGACGCACCGAAGAAATTCATACGCATTCTGAAAGAAGTTTGCGTAGAAGAAGACGGCAAATACGCCAAGTTCGTGCCGTTCGAAGGTTTCAAGGTGAGCTTCGAAATAGATTTCGACCACCCGTACCTCAAGAACCGCACGCAAACTGCAAGCGTCGACTTCTCCAGCACTTCGTTCGTAAAAGAAGTGAGCCGTGCGCGTACATTCGGTTTCATGAAAGACATCGAATACCTGCGCAAGCACAACCTTGCACTGGGCGGCAGCGTTGAAAACGCGATCGTCGTGGACAAGGACGGCGTGTTGAATGAAGACGGTCTTCGTTATGAAGACGAATTCGTCAAACACAAGATTCTGGATGCCATCGGTGACCTGTATCTGTTGGGCAACAGCCTGATTGGCGAGTACCAGGGCTTCAAGTCGGGACACGGCCTGAACAACCGTCTGCTGCGTGCATTGATTGCACAGGAAGACGCGTGGGAAGTCGTGACCTTCGAAGATGCCAGTACCGCACCGATCTCCTACATGCGCCCTGTTGCGGCGGTGTAAAAAGTCTCTTCTTCTCTGCTTGAATATTCAAGGTCACCTTCGGGTGGCCTTTTTTATTGGCTCGCTTTTGCACCGCGCCATTACTGCTCTGATGGTTCCCACGCTCCGCGTGGCGGGTGACTCTGATATTGGGGACATATCCATTGTCGCGGTGACCGGGCTTTAGGGTTTCGCCCCTTACGGGCGACCTACTTTCCTTACGGGGAAAGTAGGCAAAGCCATTGCGACAGGCTGGGGTCCTTCGGACTTCCCTCGCTCCGGCGCCGTTCCGGGGGCACGCCGTCCCGTCCATCTGAGCGCCGTCCATGGCCCGCACGGCTAGCGGCATCCATGCCGCTCATCCCCCTCCACGACACCTGCGCTCGGCCTGGCGCCTTAACGTCGCGTTCGGCGTCGTCTGCACCATCGCGCATGAAGATCAAAAGCAAAGCTTTGGCTCACTCTGCCCCGTAGCAGCACGGCTTGCCGGCGGGAGCGCCCTCAAGATCGCCCCCGCCGGCAAGCCGTGCTGCTACGGGTCGGTGGTGTGCTTTTGATCTTGGTGCGCGATGGTACAGGCGCTACAGATCGCGACGTCAAGGCGCCAGGCCGAGCGTAGGCGTCGTGTAGGGGGATGAGCGGCAGGAAGCCGCTAGCCGTGCTGGCCATGGACGGCGCTCAGATGGACGGGACGGCGTGCCCCCGGAACGGCGCCGGAGTCGAGGGAAGTCCGACGAAGGAGGACCCCAGCCTGTCGCAAATGGTTTGCCTACTTTCCCGAAAGAAAGTAGGTCGCCCGTAAGGGGCGAAACCCTAGGCCAAAACCACCGCGAAAACGGATATACACCCGACTTCAAAGTCACCCAAAGACGCGGAGCGTCAAACAACCCGTTACCACGCGGAGCGTGGGAACGATCAGCAATCCCTGGGCCTGCCATGCGCCGCCAGCCGCTCCAGCGCCGCGCGCAGCTTGGGGTCGCTGATCCCCTCGGCTGTCTCATTGAGCGTCTCGGCGGCCGCGCTCGAAAGATCCCGCGAATGACCCACCGCCGCCCCATGAATCGTCGGCGGTTGTACCTTGAACAGCAATCGGGTCAGGTTTGCAAACTCCTTGAACTCCACCAACTGACGTTGCAAGCGCCGCTGCTGATAACGCAAACGGGTCGCCCAATGCCCGTCCGTCACCACCAGCAACAAAGTTCCTTCCCGCCACGACGCCACATGACAATGCGCCCGGGCAGCCGGTTGCAACTGCGTTTCGAGCAGGCGCTGTAAGTGTGCCAGGCGCTGGGCGTGGTTGAAGATCGCCCGCAAGGGCCTGGCCTCACGCAGAAGAGCCGCCGGTGCGCGAGCCTGTAAAGGACGAAATGCCATATCAGATGCCTGTTCTTGCAAGTCCGCGATCTTAACAGAAAGCGCCGGGCAGCCCTGTAAGCGTTGGATCAAGCGGCCTTAAAGCGGTTACAGTATGAAAAAACATTAATCAAACTTCTGCCCCGTACGGGTTGAAGTCCCGAGAAATGCCCCTATTGTACTTCTGCCCCGTAACATTGCTGTGCCAGCATCGTGGAATAACGCCACTTTCCTCACCACCATTTCCGGGTAGAATGCTCGTTCGCATGCGGCCATGAGGGCTGCACGGGCGACTCACGGGGCCGCCCTCCATCTCTATGTGTGGAAGATCCTGTCGATATGTTTGCACCTTTGTTGAAAAAACTTTTCGGAAGCAAAAACGAGCGCGAAGTGAAGCGCATGCTCAAGACGGTTCAATTCGTCAACAGCTTCGAAGAGCAAATGGTGGCCCTTTCGGACGAGCAACTGCGCGCCAAGACCGAAGAATTCAAGGCCCGCATCGCCAAAGGTGAGACCCTCGATAAGCTCCTGCCTGAAGCCTTTGCGGTATGCCGTGAAGCGGGCAAGCGCATCATGGGGATGCGTCACTTCGACGTTCAGCTGATCGGTGGCATGACGCTGCACGAAGGCATGATCGCCGAAATGCGCACCGGTGAAGGTAAAACCCTGGTGGCGACACTGGCGGTGTACCTCAACGCGCTGTCCGGCAAGGGCGTGCACGTTGTCACCGTGAACGATTACCTGGCTCGCCGCGACGCCAACTGGATGCGCCCGCTGTACGAATTCCTCGGTCTGACCGTAGGCGTCGTCACGCCATTCCAGCCGCCTGAAGAAAAGCGCGCTGCGTACGCCTCCGACATCACCTACGGCACCAACAACGAATTCGGTTTCGATTACCTGCGCGACAACATGGCGTTCAGCATGGAAGAAAAATTCCAGCGCGAACTCAATTTTGCCGTGATCGACGAAGTGGACTCCATCCTCATCGACGAAGCGCGTACGCCGCTGATCATCTCCGGCCAGGCCGAAGACAGCTCCAAGCTCTACACCGAAATCAACAAGCTGATCCCTAAACTCGAGCAGCACATCGAGGAAGTGGAAGGCGTCGTGACCAAGCAGGGCCACTTCACCATCGACGAGAAATCCCGTCAGGTGGAGCTCAACGAGTCCGGTCACCAGTTCATCGAAGAAATGCTCACCGAAGTCGGCCTGCTGGCTGAAGGCGAGAGCCTGTACTCGGCGCACAACCTGGGCCTGTTGACCCACGTCTACGCCGGCCTGCGTGCGCACAAGCTGTTCAACCGCAACGTCGAGTACATCGTCCAGGACGGCCAGATCCTGCTGGTCGACGAACACACCGGCCGTACCATGCCGGGTCGTCGCCTGTCCGAAGGCCTGCACCAGGCCATCGAGGCCAAGGAGCACCTGAACATTCAGGCCGAGAGCCAGACCTTGGCTTCGACCACCTTCCAGAACTACTTCCGTCTGTACAACAAGCTGTCCGGCATGACCGGTACCGCAGACACCGAAGCGTTCGAATTCCACCAGATCTACGCGCTGGCCGTGATGGTCATCCCGCCGAACAAGCCGTTGGCGCGCAAGGACTTCAACGACCTGGTGTACCTGACCGCCGAAGAGAAATACCTGGCGATCATCACCGACATCAAGGCGTGCCTGGCCGAACAGCGTCCGGTGCTGGTGGGTACCGCGACCATCGAAACTTCCGAGCACATGTCCAACCTGCTCAAGAAGGAAGGCATCGATCACAAGGTCCTGAACGCCAAGTTCCACGAGAAGGAAGCCGAAATCATCGCGCAGGCCGGCCGTCCTGGCGCCCTGACCATCGCCACCAACATGGCCGGTCGCGGTACCGACATCCTGCTGGGCGGCAACTGGGAAGTGGAAGTCGCAAGCCTCGAAGACCCGACTCCGGAGCAGATCGCACAGATCAAGTCCGCCTGGCAGAAACGCCATCAGCAAGTGATCGAGGCCGGTGGCCTGCACGTGATTGCGTCCGAGCGTCATGAATCCCGTCGTATCGACAACCAGCTGCGCGGTCGCGCCGGTCGTCAGGGCGACACCGGTTCGAGCCGTTTCTACCTGTCGCTGGAAGACAGCCTGATGCGCATCTTCGCCTCTGACCGGGTGAAGAACTTCATGAAGGCGCTGGGCATGCAGTCCGGCGAGGCCATCGAGCACCGCATGGTGACCAACGCCATCGAAAAGGCCCAGCGCAAGGTCGAAGGCCGCAACTTCGACATCCGCAAGCAATTGCTGGAGTTCGACGACGTTTCCAACGAACAGCGTAAAGTGATCTACCACATGCGTAACAGCCTGCTGGCTGCGACGAACATTGGTGACACCATTGCCGAGTTCCGCGAAGAAGTGCTCGACGCCACCATCAGCGCGCACATTCCGCCTCAGTCGCTGCCAGAGCAGTGGGACGTGGCCGGTCTGGAAGCTGCACTGAACAGCGATTTCAGCGTCAAGCTGCCGGTTCAGCAGTGGCTGGACGAAGACGATCACCTGCACGAAGAAACCCTGCGTCCAAAACTGCTGGAAGCCATCCTGTCGGCTTACAACGAGAAGGAAGACCAGGCCAGCGCCGAAGCCCTGCGTACCTTCGAGAAGCAAATCCTGCTGCGCGTTCTGGACGACCTGTGGAAAGACCACCTGTCGACCATGGACCACCTGCGTCACGGTATCCACCTGCGCGGCTACGCTCAGAAGAACCCGAAACAGGAATACAAGCGCGAGTCCTTCACCCTGTTCCAGGAACTGCTGGATTCGATCAAGCGCGACACCATCCGCGTGCTGTCGCACGTTCAGGTTCGCCGCGAAGATCCTGCCGAAGAAGAAGCGCGCCTGCGTCGCGAAGCCGAAGAACTGGCCCAGCGCATGCAGTTCCAGCACGCCGAAGCACCGGGTCTGGATCAGCCGCTCGCACTGGCCGAGGAGGGCGATGACGTCGCCGTTGCCGCTGCTGCCCTGTCGCCGGTTCGCAACGACCAGAAACTGGGTCGCAACGAGCTGTGCTGGTGTGGCTCCGGTAAAAAATTCAAGCACTGCCACGGTCAGATTAATTAAGTAACGGCCTGGCTGTAGCTTTGACGTAACACCACGCCGCGACCGGCCCAGCCGTCGCGGCGTTTTTCAATCATTCGAGCCGTCGCGGTACTGCCCGGCGGCCTGGTTAGTTTAAGGAGCGCATTTCATGGCTGTTGGTCTTGGTCCTCTGCCGACTCTGCACCCGGTTCCCGGTTTTGAACTTGGTATTGCCTCTGCCGGCATCAAGCGCCCTGGGCGCAAGGATGTGGTGGTCATGCGCTGCGCCGAAGGTTCCAGCGTCGCTGGCGTGTTCACCCTGAACGCGTTTTGTGCAGCACCGGTGATCCTGTCCAAACAGCGCGTGGGCGGCACCGTTCGCTACCTGCTGACCAACACCGGCAATGCTAACGCAGGCACCGGCGAGCCAGGCCTGGCTGCTGCCGAGCGCACCACCGCGAAACTGGCCGAACTGACCGGCGTCGACGCCAGCGCGATCCTGCCGTTCTCCACCGGCGTGATCGGCGAGCCGTTGCCTGTGGAAAAGATCGAAGGCGCATTGCAAGCCGCGCTGGACGACCTGTCTGTGGATAACTGGGCGGCCGCGGCCACCGGCATCATGACCACCGACACCCTGCCCAAAGGCGCCAGCCGCCAGTTCCAGATCGATGGCGTGACCGTCACCGTGACCGGTATCAGCAAAGGCGCGGGCATGATTCGTCCGAACATGGCCACCATGCTCGGCTACATCGCCACCGACGCCAAGGTGTCCCAGAGCGTGCTGCAGGACCTGATCCGCGACGGCGCCAACAAGTCGTTCAACCGCATCACCATCGATGGCGACACCTCGACCAACGATTGCTGCATGCTGATCGCCACCGGCCAGGCCAACCTGCCAGAAGTCACCGAAGCCCGCGGCCCGCTGTTCGACGCGCTGAAAAAGGCCGTGTTCGACGTCTGCATGGAAGTCGCCCAAGCCATCGTGCGTGACGGCGAAGGCGCGACCAAATTCGTGACTGTCGAAGTCAACGGTGGCGGCAATCATCAAGAGTGCCTGGACGTCGGCTACACCGTCGCTCACTCGCCGCTGATCAAGACTGCGCTGTTCGCCTCCGACCCGAACTGGGGCCGCATCCTGGCCGCCGTGGGCCGCGCCGGCGTGCCGGACCTGGACGTGAGCAAGATCGACGTGTTCCTCAGCGGCGTGTGCATCGCCAGCAAGGGCGCCCGCGCCACGACCTACACCGAGGCTCAGGGCTCGGCGGTCATGGCCGAAGAAGAAATCACCATCCGCATCGAGCTGGGCCGTGGTGATTGCAGCGAAACGATCTGGACCACCGACCTGTCCCACGAGTACGTGAAGATCAACGCGGAATACCGCACCTGATTCTTTGCGCCAAGGAGTCTGGGGTCATGTGGGATGTTCCTGCCTGACGCCGTCTCTTGTGGGAGTGAGCTTGCTCACGAAGGGGCCAGTGCATAAGCCACATCTTCAGGGTTTGGACTGCCGTCTTCGTGAGCAAGCTCACTCCCACAGTAATGAGTCTGTGCTCCGAGAGTAGGTGCAACCCGCAATATCTGTTTTTGAAGGAAAGCTGAACGTGAAACGCATCCATGTAGCCGCCGCGGTCATTCGTGGCACCGACGGCAAGATTCTGATTGCCAGGCGCGCTGACAAGCAGCACCAGGGCGGCTTGTGGGAGTTTCCCGGGGGCAAGGTCGAGCCCGACGAAACCGTCGAGGCGGCGTTGTCCCGTGAGTTGAAAGAAGAACTGGGCATCGTGGTCGCCAAGGCGCGGCCACTGATCAAGATCAAACACGACTACCCCGACAAGCAGGTGTTGCTGGATGTCTGGGAAGTCTCGTCTTTTACCGGCGAGCCCCATGGCGCCGAGGGCCAGCCGCTGGCCTGGGTGTCGAACCGGGAACTGGCCAGCTATGAATTCCCCGCCGCCAATCAACCGATCGTCGCGGCAGCCCGTTTGCCGGGCGAGTATCTGATTACCCCGGATGCCCTGGAAACGCCGCAGCTGCTGCAAGGCATGCAAAAGGCGATTGCCGGCGGGATCAAGCTGATCCAGCTGCGCGCACCGAACGGCTACGACCCCAAGTACCGCGATGTCGCGGTGGATGCGGTCGGGCTGTGCGCAGGCAAGGCGCAACTGATGCTCAAGGGGCCTCTGGAGTGGCTTGGGGACTTTCCGGCCGCAGGCTGGCACCTGACCAGCGAGCAACTGCGCAAATACGCCAGCAAGGGCCGTCCGTTCCCGGAAGAGCGCTGGCTGGCGGCCTCGTGCCACAACGCCGAAGAGCTGTCCCTGGCCGAGCAGATGGGCGTGGATTTCGTCACCCTGTCGCCGGTTCAACCCACCCAGACCCATCCCGATGCCCAGCCTCTGGGCTGGGAGCAGGCGTGGGCGTTGATCGAAGGCTTCAGCAAACCGGTCTACCTGCTGGGCGGCGTGGGCCCGGCAGAGCGCCAGCAGGCGTGGGAGCATGGCGCGCAGGGCGTGGCGGGGATCCGGGCGTTCTGGCCGCAGATCTGACGGTCACCTGTAGGAGCGCGCTTGCCCGCGACAGCGGTGGGTCAGATACCAGGATGTATCAGACGGATCGCAATCGCGGGCAAGCGCGCTCCTACAATGAGCCAGGTTTTTTCGCGGGCTGCCACAGAATCTCCGGCACTCCCTCTCTGCGCGCAATGATCCGAGCCGCGACGAACAGCAAGTCCGACAGCCGATTGATATAAGCCAGCCCAAACCCGGCCAGCGGCTCGACAGCGTTCAAATGCTGGCAACGTCGCTCGGCACTGCGGGCCAGGCTGCGGCAGACGTGGGCCTGGGCGATCAGGGTCGAGCCGCCGGGCAGGATGAAGTTTTCCAGCGGCCCTACCTCGTCATTCCATTTGTCGATGGCCGCTTCCAGCCGTTCGACTTCCCCGGCGTTCAGCGCCTGGTACTCCGGCATCGCCAGCTCACCGCCCAGGTCAAACAGTCGATGCTGACAGGGCGCCAGCACATCGATGACCTCCTGAAACGTCGGCATGGCGTGGGCCAGCCCTTCAAGCCCCGCCAACAGCAAACCGAGCTGGCTGTTCAGCGCATCGACTTCGCCGATGGCCTCGATCCGCGGATGATCCTTCGGCACGCGGCGGCCATCGCCCAGGCCGGTCTCGCCCTGGTCGCCGGTGCGTGTGTAAATTTTCGACAAGCGAAATCCCATGAGCTTACTCCCGGTCGTTCTGACCAATGATCTGGGGTGCCGGCACGTTCATCGGGTTGCCCGCCAGCGGCAGGCGCAACGTGAAACAGGTGCCCTGGCCGAGAGTGGAGTGCACCTCCATCTGGCCCTTGTGATTGTTGGTGATGATGAAGTACGAGACCGACAGCCCCAGCCCCGTGCCCTGGCCGACTTCCTTGGTGGTGAAGAAGGGTTCGAAGATGCGCTTGCGCACGCTTTCGGGCATGCCCACGCCGTTGTCTTCGACCTGAATTTCCGCCCATGGCGGGTTCAGCCGGGTGCGCAGGATGATGCGGCCGGGCTCGGCGTCGTGTTCGCGCTGGTGAATCGCCTGCGCGGCGTTCTTCAGCAGGTTGAGCAGCACTTGCTCCAGTTCGTTGGCCGTGCCCGGTACCGGGCCGAGTTGCGGGTCGAACTGGCGCAGGATGTTCTGGCCCTTGAAATCGAAACCGATGGTCAGGTCGAAGTCATTGCTGGCGATTTCCACGGCCTGGTCGATCAGCCCCGGAAGATCGCATGGCGCCATCTGTCGGTTGCTGCGCCGGCTGAAGCTGAGCATGTGGCTGACGATCTTCGCCGCCCGGGCGCCTGCGTGCTGAATGCCGTCCAGCAACTGCGGCACCTCCCGCGCGCTGAGGTACTGGTTCACCGCGCCCAGCTCGATGCCTTCCTGCTCGGCCTGCTCCAGGTTCTTCGGCAACTCCGGGGACAGGCGCCGGCGGATGTTCTGCACGTTGTGCATGATCGCGCCCAGCGGGTTGTTGATCTCGTGGGCCATGCCCGCCGCCAGACCGCCGACGGAAAGCATTTTCTCGGACTGCACCATCATGTCTTCCAGTGACAGGCGCTGGGTAATGTCGTCGATGCGGATCACCACGCCGCGCCCCGCACCGCCGGTCAGCGGGTAGAAAGTCAGGGCGAAGTGGCGGGTCAGGTCGCCCTTGACCCAGGTGACGCGCTCGATCTTGGTCACGGTGTGGCGTTCGACGGTCTGCTTGATCTGCGGCAGAAACGACTTCATCGGCGGGAAGGCCAGGAAAATCGGCTGATTGAGGGCCTCGTCCAGCGGCGTGCCGGAGAGGGCGCCGGCTTCCTGGTTCCACTGGGTGACGTAGAGCTGTTCGTCCAGGGCGATCAGCGCCGACGGCATCGAGTCGATGATGCTGTTGAGGTAGTTCTGGAAGCCTGTGAGCTTTTTCTCGATCTTGCTGCGCACCTGGACTTCCAGTTCCAGCTTGCGGTTGGTGTGGCGGGTTTCTTCGGCCAGCCCCTGGGCCTGATCGTAGGCTTCCTGGGACTCGTCGCGGGCGCGCTTGAGCTGCTGCTCCCGCGCTTCCATGCGCGACAGCATGGTGTTGAACGCCTCGGCCAGCGAGCCGATTTCATCGCGGTTGCCGGTGCCAGCCCGCAGGGCATAGTTCTCCTCGCGGGTCACCCGGCGCGACAGTTGCTCCAGTTGATAGATTGGCTCGGTGATGAAGCGGCGGATCTGCCGGGCGACCCCGGCCCATAGCAACACGCTGAAAATCAGGATGCCCAGGCTTGCGGTCAGGGTTCCGGTGTAGAAGGCCGTCGGCAGTTCGCTGCTGGCCACCAGCAGCAGATGGCCGGGCGCGTGGCCCAGCTTGGGCACTGGGATCACTTGGGTGTTGCGAAACTCGGTGATACGCCAGCTTTCCAGATTGCGGTAGTGCTCGGGCAGGTGAAGTTTGTCGCCCTGTTGCACCTGGGCAAGGCGGTCGCCGGTGCTGTCGTAGAGCGCAGCGGCGCGCAGGGGGCCGTAGTTTTTCAGCTCCTTGAGCAGTGCCTGGGCGTTGGCCGAGGACGACAGCGCTTCATCGGACAGCCCGGGGTTGCTGATCAGCCGGCCGATGGTCTGCAGGGCCTGAGGCGCCATGGCTTCCTGGGAGATGTAATAGGCGGCGCTGATGAAGGTCAGGTTGGCGACCAGCAGGACGGTGGTCAGCAGAACCAGCAGGGCCGCCAGTAGTTTCTGGCCGACCGGCAGGTTTTCGAGGCGCTGGCGCAATGGCATGGGGCAGGGTCACTGGCAGATGAGGAACAGGCAGGTTAGCGCTGTTCGGCGCCTGCGCAAACCCGCCGTGCAAAACCATAAACAGATGCGCCCCCAATCCGTAGCAGCCGGGCTTGCCCGCGGGAACGATCTTGAGGCCGCCCCCGCCGGCAAGCCGTGCTGCTACGAGATTTGTGGTGAACGCAAATGCCGGTACACATGAACCCGTAGCAGCCGGGCTTGCCCGCGGGAGCGATCTCGAGGCCGCCCCCGCCGGCAAGCCGTGCTGCTACGGGTCAGTTATCTGGCAGGCCTTTTGTGAGCAGGTGTGCGATCAGTTTTGCTCGCGTCTGATCCAGAAGCGGGGCGGTGCAGCCATGGCGGGCTGCGGCCTGGCAGGCGTAACCCAGCAAGTAGCTGATCTCCGTTCGTCGCCCCTGCGCCACGTCCTGATACATCGACGAATAATTCGCCGCCGTGGCGCTGATGACGCGAAACACTTCTTCATGCAGCCCGGTCGCCGCGTCGGGCTGTCCACACGCTATCAGCACGCGGCTGAGCTCATCGCACAATGCGCCCACCTCAGCCGCGTGAGCCTGCAACTCACCATTGCGGCAGCCATAGAGCACCGTCAGCGGATTAATGGCGCAGTTCAGCGCCAGCTTGCGCCAAAGACGGTCGAGGATGTCCCCGGTCCACTCACAGGGAATGGCCGCATTGATCAGTTCAGCCATCCAGCCCGGTCCCTCCAGTTGCTGCCCATCGCCCAGCCAGTTGAAGCCCTGGCCTGCGAAGACCACGCTGAAGTCCTGATCCCGAAATGCGCCCTCCGTGCTGGAAACAAAGATGCAACGTGCGTCAGGCACCTGCGCGGCGACCGCCTGCTGGCTGCCCAGTCCGTTTTGTAACAGGAGAATGTCGGCACCAGGGCTCAGGCGCCCAGCAACGCTGGCCACGGCCCGCTCGGCGTCGTAGGCCTTGCACGCCACCAGCAGCCGCTCGATGGGTTCGTCGGTGTCCACGGTTTGCGCCTCGATGGCAAAGGTCTGGCGCTGCCCTTGCTCGTTCAACGTCAAACCGCCCCTGGCCGTGTAGGCGGCCAGGCGCACCTCATCGCGCAGAATCAGCCGCACCGGCAAGCCTGCGTGAGCCAGTCGCGTCGCCCACAGACTGCCAAGGCTGCCTGCGCCCAGAATGTGCCACACAGTCAGTTTCACAGGCGTTCCCACCGCGAATCCAGGAAAAAGACGGGCAAGGAAAACACAAACGACATCGCAGGCTCACATGAACATCGGGAAAGTCTCGTTATAATGACCGGGCTTTCATACCGTCAAGTCAGGCGTGCTCCATCTACATGTCGAGCCGCGCCGTATCAATTGGAGAATCTACATGCCCTCGTTCGACGTAGTGTCCGAACTGGATAAACACGAAGTCACGAATGCCGTCGACAACGCGATCAAGGAGCTGGACCGTCGCTACGACCTCAAAGGCAAAGGCAGCTTCGAGTTCAAGGAAAAGGATCTGACCGTCAACCTGACCGCTGAAGCCGAGTTTCAGCTGGAGGCTATGATCGAGATCCTCAAGCTGGCGCTGGTCAAGCGTAAGATCGATGTGCAGTGCCTGGAAGTGAAGGATGCCTATGCGTCCGGCAAGCTGATGAAACAGGACGCCGTGCTCAAGGAAGGCATCGACAAGGAGCTGGCGAAGAAGATCGTCGCTCACATCAAGGATGCCAAGCTCAAGGTCCAGGCTGCCATCCAGGGCGAGCAGGTCCGCGTGACCGGCAAGAAGCGTGACGATCTGCAAGAGGCCATCGCGGCCCTGCGTGCCCGTGAATTCGGCATGCCGCTGCAGTTCAACAACTTCCGCGACTGATTGCCTTCTGATTTGCCTCAGCGTCGGGAACCTGACCGGTTTGTGCGCGTCCGAGTGCAGGTCCCTCTGAAACGCTGGCGCTATAGGGTGTCGGCGTTTCTGTCTTCCGTTTTCGCGACCGCGAGGAGAAATAAATGGATTTGGATTTGAACGGCCAGGTCGATCACCTGGTCAAGGCCTCCCAGGCCTGGATTCCCATGGTCATGCAGTACGGCAGCAAGGTATTGCTGGCGCTGGTGGTATTGCTGGTGGGCTGGTGGCTGATCAACAAGCTCACCGGCCGGGTCAGCGCGCTGCTCGCCTATCGTCAGGTGGACCTGGCCCTGCAGGGCTTCATCGGCAGCCTGGCCAACATCATCCTGAAGATTCTGCTGATCGTCAGCGTGGCCTCGATGATCGGTGTCGAAACCACCTCGTTCGTCGCCGCCATCGGTGCCGCCGGTCTGGCCATTGGTCTGGCGTTGCAGGGCAGCCTTGCGAACTTCGCAGGCGGGGTGCTGATCCTGCTGTTTCGCCCGTTCCGCATCGGTGACTGGATCGAAGCCCAGGGTGTGTCAGGCACCGTGGACAGCATCCAGATTTTCCACACCATTCTGCGTACCGGCGACAACAAGACGGTGATCCTGCCCAACGGCAATCTGTCCAACGGCATCATCACCAATACCAACCGCCAGCCGACCCGCAAGGTCGTGTTCGATGTGGGCGTGGACTACGACGCCGACCTGCAGAAGGCCCGGGAAGTGTTGCTGGAACTGGCCAAGGACCCACGGGTGCTTGCCGACCCGGGGCCCCAGGCGGTGGTTTCCACGCTGGGCGACAGCTCGATCACCGTTTCCCTGCGCCTGTGGACCAAGACCTCGGATTACTGGGACGTGATCTTCATGCTCAACGCCGAGGCGCGTGATCGCCTGCGTGCCGAGAACATCGACATCCCGTTCCCGCAACGGGTGATTCGCGTGGTGCAGGAGCAACAGGAAGCAACGCCTCAGCGTTGATCCTTCGCCCCTGAAACGCAGAAGCCCCGGCTCGCAAGAGTCCGGGGCTTTTTGTTGCCGCTCGATCAACTGTAGGAGCGCGCTTGCCCGCGACGCGGTGTATCAGCCCCTGCAAGGGTGACTGATGAATCGCAATCGCGGGCAAGCGCGCTCCTACGGGTTCAGTGTTGCTCTCCGGCGGGGGCTTCGACCGGTTTCTCAGGCTCGGCAGGCTTTTCCTTGCGCAGCTCCTGCGCCCAGTGCAGGGCGATCATGAACAGCGTCGGTACGCCCATCACCGCGGTGGCGAGGAAGAAGTTGTGATACCCGAGCTTCTCCACCATCACGCCCGAATAGCCGCCGATCAGGCGCGGCAACAGCAGCATGATCGAACTGAGCAGCGCGTATTGCGTGGCCGAGAACTTGAGGTTGGTCAGGCTCGACAGGTAGGCCACGAACGCCGATGTCGCCAAGCCCGAGCTGAAGTTGTCCAGCGAGATGGTGACAATCAGCATCTTCAGGTTCGGGCCCATGTCGGCCAGCATCAGGAACAGCAGGTTGGTGGCCGCCGACGTCGCGCCACCGATGAACAGGATCGGCAGGATGCCGAAACGCACGATGGCCAGGCCGCCGAATGCCGCGCCGACCAGCGTCATCACCAGGCCGAAGATCTTGCTGACGCTGGCGATCTGATCCTTGGTGAAGCCCTGGTCGATGTAAAACACGTTGGCCATCACGCCCATCACCGTGTCCGACATGCGATAGGTGGCGATCAGCCCCAGCAGCAACAGCGCCTGCCAGCGATAACGCAGGATGAAGTCGTTGATCGGCGTCAGCACTGGTGCAAGGCCGCGACGCCCGAACGACGACAGGCATGCGCCGGTCAGCAGGGTGTAGAGGATGGCGCGCAGGAAGGCGCGGTCTTCCATCAACAGGTCTTTCCAGGTGGCGTCCTTGAACAGCACGCTGGCGAAATCGGTATTGTACAGCTGGGTGAACATCGCAGGCACCGACACCAGCAGGATGATCAGCACGAACACCGATGCCAGTTGGTGGGTGAAGCCGTAGCGCGCTGCCGACAGCTGGGTGCGCAGCGGCACAGGCGGTTCGCGCATGATCAGCGAGGTGATCAGCGCTGGCACCATCAGCAGGCCGAACAGCACATAGGTGCCGGTCCACGCCGAATGCTTGTAGGCAAAACCGGTAGAGCCGAAGCCTTCGGCGAAATACAGCGCGCCGGCCGTGGCGAGCAGGGCGGCAACGCGATACCCGGCCATGTAACTGGCGGCAAGGGTGGCCTGCTGGCTGTCGGAGGCAATCTCCAGGCGGTAGGCGTCGATGGCGATGTCCTGGGTGGCGGACGAGAAGGCCACCACCACCGCAATCGCGATCAGCCAGGACAGATGCTGCTGCGGATCGCAGAAGCCCATGCCGATCAGGCCCATGATCACCAGGGCCTGGGAGAGCACCAGCCAGGAGCGTCGCCGCCCCAGCTTACCGAGCAGCGGCAGGCGCCACTGGTCGAGGAGGGGAGACCACACCCATTTGAAGGCATAGGCCAGTCCGATCAGGCTGGCGTAACCGATGGTTTCCCGGGCGACACCGGCTTCACGAAGCCAGACCGAGAGCGTGGAAAACACCAGCATATAAGGCATGCCCGCGGCGAAGCCGAGCAACAGCAATACGAGTGTAGAGGGGCTGGCATAAGCGGCGAGCGCGGCGCGCCAGGTTTTGCGGGGCATGGGCTGGAATCTGCCTCAGTTTACGTAAACAAAGCGCGCACTCTAACCGTTGTCCTCTGTCGGACGCCAGCCATGACGCTCCATATCCACACGATTATTACGGATGGTTACCCCTTCGGCCCGCAATCTGGCCCGTTGTTCCTCGCCGGAAACGGTCCCGGACGCCAGGCTCAATCGTCCGCCGGCACCCAATACTCGATGCCACGGCAGGCTGCTGCCGTCTGGCAATTGGCTCAATGTCCTGCCAACGAAGCGTGCCGCTCGTCCTAAACCGGCAAGCTCGGCGAGCTGGCCGTAACTGACGACTTTTCCTTCGGGAACCTGATGCAATGTCAGGTAAAGCGCCGTGCGTCGGGCCTCTGCGGGGGACAGCCCGGTGGGGTCATCTTGCATCGAAATATGTTCGATCACATGTTCGTTCCTGATTGTCTGACGATCGAGAATTTTCCTTCAGGAACTACAGAAAATTCCTACGGTCAGTGATACCTGTGCCGGCGGTCCATGGATTGCCACGACGTTATCCACAAGGATAATGCCCCGTTTCCGCAAACCAGAGCGTTGTAGTTGCTTATGCTGTCCAGAACTTTGCTGTGCCTTGCTATCACCAGTGTTTCCACCCCCTTGCTCGCTGACACCGTCTGGTTGAAGAACGGTGACAAACTGACCGGGACCATCAAGGTCTTCGATGGCGGAAAACTGCTGCTCAATACCAAGTATGCAGGCGATATTCCGCTGGACTGGAAGGAAGTCAAGACGCTGGAAAGCGATCAGCACCTGCTGGTCAAGCAGGACGCCTACACCGGCGAGATTTCCAAATCCCTGCACGCAGCCGACGACGGCAAGGTCACCCTGGCCAACGGCGATGCGCCCAAGACCGTGGATCTGGCCAGCATCCAGCAGATCATGAAGCCCAAGCCCGTGGTCACGGACCTGGTGTGGAAGGGCAACGTCGATGCCGCGCTCGACTTCCAGCGCGCCGACAAGGACACCGACGACTACAACATCGCCTTCAAGACCTCGGCCACTCACGGCCGCTGGCGTCACAACGCCAAGGGCGAATACAACCGCGAAACCCAGGATGACCTGACCACCACCAACAACTGGAGCGCCGAGTACTCCATCGACCGCTTCCTGACCGACAAGTGGTTCTGGGATGGCCGCCTGACCTACAAGCACGACGGCATCGAAGACCTGCGCCGCCAGCGCACCGTGGGTACCGGTCCGGGCTACCAGTTCTGGGATGACGAGTTGGGCGCGTTCAAGGTCGGCACCCTGCTCAACCGTACCGACTTCGAATATTCCAACGGCGCGAAAGACAATTTCTACTCGGTTTCCGGCACCTGGGACTACAACCGCTACCTGATCGGCAAGAAGGTCGAGTTCTTCACCAACGGTGAAGTGGGCAAGCCTATCGGCAGCGTTGCGGACTACAGCCTGGATACCGAAGTCGGCCTGCGCTACAAGGTCACCGAATGGGCCTCGCTCAACGTCAAGGCCGAGAAGGACATCATCAGCGGCTCCGACGACGGCAACCTGAACAAGACCCGCTACACCGCAGGGTTTGGTGTGGCCTGGTAAAGCCTTGGTTATATAGAAGACGCTGTCGGCGACACCTTCGCCGTAGCAGCACGGCTTGCCGGCGGTGACATCTTCAAGATCGCACCCGCCGGCAAGCCGTGCTGCTACAGGGCAGTGCTGAGTCGAAAAAAATTACGCGAAATCCCCGCAAAATCGTCACGCCTCCTCAATCTGGCACCCGTTCGCGATAACGATTATCGTGTGGCCTCTACCATCTGTTCAGGAGCCACACCATGAGCGTCAAAGCCAACCGGCAAGCCCGAGCCCTGCTGCTCAAGGAGTATCGCGGCGTGCTGTCGACCCATTCCAAGTCGATGCCCGGTTATCCCTTTGGCTCCGTGGTGCCGTATTGCCTGGATGACCAGGGCCGCCCGCTGATTCTCATCAGCCGTATTGCCCAGCACACCCACAATCTGCAGCGCGACGACAAGTGCTCGCTGCTGGTGGGCGAGCGTGAGGCCGAAGACATCCAGGCCGTAGGCCGCGTGACGGTCATGGCCCAGGCGCAGAAACTCACCGACGAAGCCGCCATCGCCGCCGCAGCACAGCGCTACTACCGCTTTTTCCCGGATTCCGAGAGCTACCACAGCGCCCATGATTTCGATTTCTGGGTCCTGGTGCCGGTGCGCTACCGCTACATCGGCGGCTTTGGCGCGATCCACTGGCTCGACGAGGTGGCGCTGGCCAACCCGTTCGCGGGTCAGGCCGAGACCGGCATGGTCGAGCACATGAATGAAGACCACACCAAGGCCATCGCCCATTACGTCGAACTGGCCGGCCTGCCGCAAACGGAGCCTGCGCAACTGGTCGGTATCGACGCCGAGGGCATGCACCTGCGCATCGGCCAGGGCGTCTACTGGCTGGCCTTTGCCGAGCCTTGCAATACGCCGACACAAGTCCGCCAGGCCTTGGTTCAGCTGGCTCACGCCGAAAAATGGCCGACCGTTGAAGCAACCGAGGCTTGAATTAACGACTTTGCGACTTCACCTAGTGTCTACTGGAAGCCTTCTTCCGTTGAGGAAACTATTTGATGCGCGCTTTTCTACTGCTTTTATTGCTTTTTCCGGTGCTCGAGCTGTTCGTGCTGGTGAAAGTCGGCATGTCCATCGGCTTTCTGGCGACCTTCCTGCTGGTCGTCGCCGGTTCCATGCTCGGGATCTTCGTGATTCGCGTCGCAGGCCTTGCGACCGCCATGAGCGCCCGTGAAAGTCTGGCGCGGGGCGAGTTGCCCGCGCAGCAGATGATGGACGGCCTGATGATGACAGTCGGCGGTGGCCTGCTGGTGCTGCCCGGTTTCATCAGTGACGTGCTGGGCCTGATCTGCCTGATGCCGTTCACCCGCCGCCTGCTGGCGAACAAGGTGCGCCAGCGTGCCCAGGCACAGGCCGACCGTCAGCGTGCGTTCGCCGACGACCTGCGTTCGGCGGGGCCGATGAATCCGGGAGCGTCTCGTCCCGGTACCCGTCGCCCCGAGGTGATCGAAGGTGAGGTCATCGAAGGCGAGTACGAGCCTGTCGACAAGAAGTGATCCGCACTGCGATGCGAGCACGGCACCTTCGGGTGCCGTGTCCGTTTTCGTTCCCGGGGTTTGTAAAAAAAAAATCCGGCCAGCCTTGTAATCAGCTTGCACGCCCTTATGTATGGGTCACCGCAAGGTTTCTGGCGCATTTCGTCAGACCGTATTCTGCGGTTCGCCTGCGAACCGCAACCGGCAAGCCCGGATGTTTTAACCGGCCGGTGTCAGCACCGGGCGTTCAAAAACCATAATTAGGAGATCGACAATGAAGCTTCGTCCTCTGCATGACCGCGTCGTAATCCGTCGCAGCGAAGAAGAAACCAAGACTGCTGGCGGTATCGTGCTGCCAGGTTCGGCTGCTGAAAAACCAAACCGTGGCGAAGTCATCGCTGTCGGCGCTGGTCGCATCCTGGACAACGGTGAAGTACGTGCGCTGGCCGTGAAAGTGGGTGACAAAGTGGTGTTCGGCCCTTACTCCGGCAGCAACACTGTGAAAGTAGACGGCGAAGACCTGCTGGTGATGAGCGAGAACGAAATTCTCGCGGTCGTCGAAGGCTGAGTTGATACCCCGCATTTCCCGTTACTACAAAGTATTTAAGGAATAACGATCATGGCTGCTAAAGAAGTTAAATTCGGCGACGCTGGCCGTAAAAAGATGCTGGCTGGTGTAAACGTCCTGGCCGACGCCGTCAAAGCGACCCTGGGCCCGAAAGGCCGTAACGTCATCATCGAGAAAAGCTTCGGCGCTCCTCTGATCACCAAAGACGGTGTGTCGGTTGCCAAAGAAATCGAACTCAAAGACCGTTTCGAAAACATGGGCGCGCAGCTGGTCAAAGACGTTGCCTCCCGTGCCAACGACGACGCCGGTGACGGTACCACCACCGCTACCGTTCTGGCTCAAGCCATCGTCAACGAAGGCCTGAAAGCCGTCGCTGCCGGCATGAACCCGATGGACCTCAAGCGCGGCATCGACAAGGCGACCATCGCCATCGTTGCTGAGCTGAAAAAACTGTCCAAGCCTTGCACCGACACCAAAGCCATCGCTCAGGTCGGCACCATCTCGGCCAACTCCGACAACTCCATCGGCGACATCATTGCCGAAGCCATGGAAAAAGTGACCAAAGACGGCGTTATCACCGTTGAGGAAGGCACTGGCCTGGAAAACGAACTGTCGGTTGTAGAAGGCATGCAGTTCGATCGTGGCTATCTGTCCCCGTACTTCATCAACAAGCCGGACACCATGGTTGCCGAGCTGGACAGCCCGCTGCTGCTGCTGGTTGACAAGAAGATCTCCAACATCCGCGAAATGCTGCCAGTGCTGGAAGCCGTTGCCAAAGCCGGCCGTCCTCTGCTGATCGTTGCCGAAGACGTCGAAGGCGAAGCCCTGGCGACTCTAGTCGTGAACAACATGCGTGGCATCGTCAAAGTCGCAGCCGTCAAGGCGCCAGGCTTCGGCGACCGTCGCAAGGCCATGCTGCAGGACATCGCTGTCCTGACCGGCGGCACTGTGATCTCCGAAGAAATCGGCCTGAGCCTGGAAACCACTACCCTGGAACACCTGGGTAATGCCAAGCGCGTCGTTCTGAACAAAGAAAACACCACCATCATCGACGGTGCTGGCGTTCGTACTGACATCGACGGCCGTATCGCCCAGATCCGTCAGCAGATCGGCGACACTTCGTCCGACTACGACAAAGAGAAACTGCAAGAGCGTCTGGCCAAGCTGTCCGGCGGCGTTGCAGTGATCAAGGTCGGTGCCGGTTCCGAAGTTGAAATGAAAGAGAAGAAAGCCCGCGTTGAAGACGCCCTGCACGCAACCCGCGCAGCCGTCGAAGAAGGCGTGGTACCTGGCGGTGGTGTAGCACTGGTTCGCTCGCTGCAGGCCATCTCCGAACTGAAAGGCGACAACGCCGATCAGAACGTCGGTATCGCTCTGCTGCGTCGCGCTGTTGAAGCGCCACTGCGCCAGATCGTTGCCAACTCCGGCGACGAGCCAAGCGTAGTCGTCGACAAGGTCAAGCAAGGTTCGGGTAACTTCGGTTACAACGCAGCTTCCGGCGAATACGGCGACATGATCGAAATGGGTATCCTGGACCCGGCGAAAGTGACCCGCTCTGCTCTGCAGGCAGCATCCTCGATTGCCAGTCTGATGATCACCACCGAAGCCATGATCGCTGACGTGCCAGAAGACAAGCCTGCAGCTGGCGGCATGCCAGACATGGGCGGCATGGGTGGCATGGGCGGCATGATGTAAGCCAGCCTTACCCCGATGTACAAAAAACCCCGCTTCGGCGGGGTTTTTTTATGGGTGGGAGTTTTTTAAAGGAGGCGTTGGGTTTAAGCCTGGGTTGGGATCGCTACATTGATGCCCTTCGGGCGCTATCGCGGGCAAGCGCGCTCCTACATTTGTTGCAACGTGCCGCATTCTGAAAGATCACCTTGTTCGCCTTTGGCATTCCAACCCGATTTCAAGTGAACCCCAAAGGCTACCAACTCGGTCCATCAGGCCATGGCACGTTGCAACAAATGTAGGAGCGCGCTTGCCCGCGATAGCGCCCGCCAGGGCATCAGACTAACGATCCCAAGCCAACTACCCCGAAACCGCCGCCCCCTCGACCACCTTGTCTTTCCCGCCCACCGGCCGGTACAACACGGCGTAATAAGCCCCCAGGCAGATCAGCCAGCAAAACACCGCCGTCCAGATGTTGTGCGAAAAGAAATGCGCGCCCTGCAACATCCGGCCGACGGAAAACACCGTGCCCAGGCCAAATGCGAAGATCAGGCCGGCCTTGGCCAGGCGTGGACGGCGGTCGCGGAAGACGAAGAACAGTGCGAACAGGGTAAAACCGGTTGCCGCGTGACCACCCGGCCAGCAACGCCCTGGCTTGTCAGTCGGTGGGCGTGGGCTGAGCAGTTCGCTGTAGGTTTCCTGGCCGCCGAATTCGGTCAGGCTCCAGGGACATTGCACGGAGGTCACCACTTTGACCGGCGTGACGAAGCTGGTGGACAACGCCATCGACAGCACCAGGCAACCAAGCTCGCGTTTCCATGACTTGAGCGGCCCGACGAAGAAAGAGGCGACGAAACCGGCAAATGACAGCACCCCCATTGCAATCACGGCCTGTTTGGCGCGGTCGTGAAGTATGTTTTCCAGAAAGTAACTGTGCTTGCCGATGAACCCGCCCGCTGCCGGATCGTAGGCCAGCTTGGCGATGTCCATGTCCAGCGAAGTGAGTTCCAGCAACAGCAGGGTGATGGCGGTGATCGCCGGAATACCCAGATAAACCCAAAGGTTGATCGGGCGCGAGGCGGGCCGTTCGAAAACGTCTGACATGGGAAATCCCGTGTAATGGCAAGGAGGTTGACCGAGAGCGTTCGGCAGTCTGTACCCCGGCCTGTCGCGGGGCTGTGAATCACGAGTGAAAAAAACGTTATGCACTCGGGCGCTGGCCCTCGGGCGCGCTTGGCCTTAAGCTGCCGCCAACTCTGACTCATCGAGTGCACAGGCTTGCGCTGTGCCCGGGTCACGCCGACAACCGCATATGGAGACATGCACCCATGAGAATTCTGCTGGTTGAGGACAACCGCGACATCCTGGCGAACCTGGCCGACTACCTGGGTTTGAAGGGCTATACCGTGGATTGCGCGCAGGACGGCCTGTCCGGACTGCACCTTGCCGCCACCGAACACTACGACCTGATCGTGCTCGACATCATGCTGCCCGGCATCGACGGCTACACCCTGTGCAAGCGTCTGCGTGAAGATGCCCGTCGCGACACGCCGGTCATCATGCTCACCGCCCGCGACCAGCTCGATGATCGTCTGCAAGGCTTCCGTTCCGGCGCCGACGATTACCTGCTCAAGCCCTTTGCGCTTTCAGAGCTGGCTGCGCGCATCGAGGCGGTCCTGCGTCGCGCCCAGGGCGGCGGCCGGCGCACCTTGCAGGTGGCTGACCTGATCTATGACCTGGACACCCTGGAAGTCACGCGCGAAGGCCGCATGCTCAAGCTCAACCCGGTGGGCCTCAAGCTGCTGGCCGTACTGATGCAGAAGAGCCCTCATGTGCTGCGTCGCGAAATTCTCGAAGAAGCACTGTGGGGCGACGATTGCCCGGACAGCGACAGCCTGCGCAGCCACGTCCACCAGTTGCGTCAGGTGATCGACAAGCCATTCGCCAAACCGCTGCTGCAGACCGTGCACGGTGTCGGATACCGTCTGGCCGAGGGCCGCGATGGAGTTTAAGCAGAGCCTTGCCCAGCGGATCATCATCGCCTTTGCGTTGATGAGCGCGCTGGTGGCCGGGTCGTTCGCCATGGGCATCGTCGCGACGGTGCACCTGGTGGAAGAAAAGCTGATCTCGTCAGGCTTGGGGGGTGACCTCACCCGCCTGTTGTTGATGGACAGTGTCGAGGACTGGAGCCACCGGCCCGAGCCCGACCAGTTGTTCTATTTCAGCGGCGGGCCGGGTGACTTCGAACTGCCCAAGGATCTGCGGCATCTGGAGCCGGGCTTTCACGAAGTGTTTCGTGGACCGCTGTCGTACCACGCCATGGTCGAAGTAGTGGACGGCCGTCATTACGTGCTGCTGCAGGATCAGAGCGACTTCGAAGAGCGCGAGCGCGTGCTGTTCGCCGTGGTGCTGGTGGGCTTCGTGCTGGCGCTGGCGCTGGCGGTGTTCCTGGGCTGGGTGCTTGCACGTCGGGTCATGGCACCGGTGGTGCGCCTGGCGCGCCAGGTGCGCCATCGTGACCAGTTGCTGGGCCTGGCACCGCCTCTGGCCCCGGACTATGCGGCCGATGAAGTGGGGGAGTTGGCAGTGGCCTTCGACGCCACCCTGGGTCGCCTGCGCGATGCCTTGACCCGCGAGCGCATGTTCACCAGCGACGTCAGCCACGAGCTGCGCACCCCGCTGATGGTGCTGGCAAGTTCTTGCGAACTGCTGCTGGAAAACCCGGCGCTGGATCAGCGCGCCCGTGCCCAGGTCGAGCGCATCGAACGTGCCTGCGAAGAGATGCGTGATCTGGTGCAGACCTTCCTGATGCTGGCCCGCACCCAGCGCGACGACGCCAGCATGAACCCCCAGTTGACCCTGCAGGGCGCGGCCCAACAGCTGCTGACCCTGTGGCGCGAGCCTATCGAGGCCAAGGGGTTGTTGCTTGAGTACCACCCCGAGCATGCGTCCCACGGCAATTACAACGCGACCTTCCTGTATGCGGTAATGGGCAACCTGCTGCGAAATGCGCTGCACTACACCGATCACGGTTTCATTCGCCTGACGCTGCTGGCGCAGGGCTTTACCGTCGAGGATTCGGGCGTCGGCATTCCCGAAGAAAAGCGCGAGGCGATGTTCCAGCCGTTCGTGCGCGGTAACGAGAAGCGCGGGGAGGGCTTGGGGCTTGGGCTGTCGCTGGTTCAGCGGATCTGCGAGAACCAGGGCTGGACAGTGAGCCTGGACCACATGCAGCCGAATGGCTGTCGATTCAGCGTCGAATTCAAGAAACGTACGGAGTGATAGCGGCAACACCGAGTTGGTACAAATGTACAGACAATGTAAAGTTTGCTGTGATCGTGCAGCTTATGGCCATATGCTAGCCCTATCTTCTGGTAAAACCTCGTAACATTTGCGCGGCGCTCTGGACGTTTTTTTCACATTCAGGTGACCTGAGGATCACGTAAATCCCCTTAATTTTGGCGGTATCACCTTCAGGAGATACAGCCATGAGCAAGCGGGTCGAGCTTGATTTCTCACGTAAATACGACGACGAGCACGCCAGAAAATATTTTCGCAAGCACCGGGACGGATTCGCCCGGCAGATGTCTGATCGTCGCGACAAGCAGTTGGCCCGCCGCGCACTGGCGCTGGCAGGTGAGCCGGGACTGGTTCTGGACCTGCCCTGTGGCGCCGGTCGTTTCTGGCCGCTGCTGGCAGAAAAGGCCAATCGGGTCATCATCGGGGCCGACAATTCGGCGTCGATGGTCAAGACCGCCTGCGAGTCGCAGCCGGCCGAGGTGGTGAAATGGGTACAGCCCTTGCAGACATCTGCATTCGCCATCGACATGCCTGACAACGCTGTAGACAACATTTTCTGCATGCGGCTCTTGCACCATGTAGGAAACCCGGAAGACAGAGCAGTGCTGCTCAACGAGTTTCATCGAGTCACCCGCGACAGCGTGATCATTTCGTTGTGGGTCGATGGCAATTTCAAAGCCTGGAAACGCAAGCGTGCCGAGCGTAATCGCCATCAGGAGGGTTACCAGAACCGCTTCGTGTTACCGGTGGCCACAGTCGAGGCCGAGTTCGAACAGGCAGGATTCCGCATCCAGGAACGACTGGATTTCCTGCCGTTGTACGCCATGTGGCGAGTGTATCTATTACGTAAGAGGTAACAGGATGGCCGTGGATTTCGCAGCTGAGTTGACCGTTCCCGCCAAGGACCGTTTTGCCTATTTCTGGAATACCAAGGGTGATTGGGTAGAAGAGCCTAACGTTCGTCGCGGTGGGGAAAGTGGCGTTCAGCGCGTCGTGTCGGAGAATGGCCGCCTGCTGTACGTCAAGCGCCAGGTCGGTCACATCTACCGCAGCTGGCTGCATCCCTTCGGTCGCCCGACGGTGCTGCGCGAGCGCGATGCCCTCGAGGGCTTGCGTCAACTCGACGTCAACGTGCCGCGCATGGTGTTCTGCGGCGCGGAGCGTGACGAGAACAACCAGTGGCGAGCCCTCTTGGTGACCGCTGCGCTGGAGGGCTACGACGAGTACGAGAACTGGCTGAAGGCCGGTGGTCGCGAGCAGTTCGGCGAGGCTGTTCATGAGCAGATGCTCAAGGAACTGGCGCAGAACCTGGCGCGCATGCACAAGGGGCGCTGGCAGCACAGTTGCATCTATATCAAGCACGTTTTCGTCCGCGTGGTGGGCGAGGGTGCGAACGCCAGGCCTGAAGTGGCGCTGCTGGATCTGGAGAAATGCCGTCAGCGTCTGACCGCCTACGGCGCCGCCCAGCACGACATGAAGCAGTTGCGTCGCCATTCGTCGTTCCAGCCTGCGGACTGGAAGAAGCTCGTCTACTTTTACGAGACGGCGTTTGGCAGCCCCATCAAAGGTTTAGATCGATGAAGTTAGAACTGGCGCGAGGTTTGTTTGTAGTCGGGGCGTTGGGCATCGCATCCATAGCCATGGCAGCCTGGGAGCAACCCAGACCGAAGATTCTGAGCGCAGTACACGGCGAGGGGCAATGTGCCTTGCCGCGGGTGGCGAAGATCGACTCGCCCGTTCGCCCGGATCACGATCTGCTGTTGTTGATGTTCGGGCTGGCCCAGGGTTCGGGGCCGCAGCATTGAGAGCATCATGTGACAAAAAAGCCCCGAGGATTCGGGGCTTTTTTGTTTCTGTTGGCTTTGGATTCTTACGCGGATGCCCTTCGGGCCTTGTCGCGGGCAAGCGCGCTCCTACATTTGTTGAAACGTGCCATGGCCAGATGGACCGAGGCTAGCAACGCGGTCCATCTGATGCGGCACGTTGCAACAAATGTAGGAGCGCGCTTGCCCGCGATGCGCCCGAAGGGCATCAATGTGGCGATTTCAACTCAACCCCGCCCTCACGCTGCGACTTCGAATCCCTTCCCGCCAGCAAGGTGTAGAAACAAGGCAACACAAACAGCGTAAACAACGTCCCCACCGACATCCCCGTCGCGATCACCAGGCCGATGTCGAAGCGGCTCACGGCGCCTGCGCCGGTCGCGAGGATCAACGGCACCATGCCGAACACCATCGCAGCGGTGGTCATCAGCACCGGGCGCAGGCGGATTGCGGCGGCTTCTTCCACCGCCTCGCGGGCGCTCAGGCCCTTGTCCCGGCGTAACTGGTTGGCGAATTCGACGATCAGGATGCCGTGCTTGCTGATCAGACCAATCAGGGTCACCAGCCCCACCTGGGTGTAGATGTTCAGCGTCGAGACACCGAGGAACAGCGGTATCAGCGCCCCGCAGATCGACAGTGGCACCGTCACCAGAATCACCAGCGGGTCACGGAAGCTTTCGAACTGCGCGGCCAGCACCAGGAAGATGATCGCCAGTGCCAGGCCGAACGTGACCCACAGCGCATTACCTTCCTGCACGAACTGCCGGGACGCGCCGGCGTAGTCATAGGCGAACCCGGCCGGAGCTTCTTCGCGGGCGATGTCGCGGACCGTATCGATGGCTTCACCCATGCTCACCAGCGGGAAGCCCGAGATGATCGCCGAGTTGAGCTGCTGGAACTGGTTGAGCTGACGCGGCCGCGCCCGGTCGCTGACCGTGATCAGGGTCGACAGCGGCAGCATCTTGCCATCGGTGTTTTTCACGTAATAGTTGGACAGCCATTGCGGATTGTCGCGGTAGGCGCGCTCCACCTGGGCAATGACCTTGTAGCTGCGGCCATCGATGGTGAAGCGGTTGATCTCCGCCTCGCCGAGCAATGTCGCAAGGCTGCCGCCCAGGTCCTGCATGGACACCCCCATCTGCGCCGCCTTGGCGCGGTCGATATCGACCACCACCTCCGGCTTGTCGAACGCCAGGTCCACATCCAGGAAGGCGAACTTGCCGGATTCGGTCGCGCGTTTCTTGATCCGGTCGACCACCTCCAGCAGCGCCGCGTAGTCGTTGGGCGTGTTGATCACGAACTGGAACGGTAGGCCCTCACCGGTGCCCGGCAGCGACGGGAGGTTGAAGCCGAAGATCTGCAAGCCGGTGATGCCTTCGAGCTTGGCCTGGACTTGCGGCAGCAATTCCATCTGGGTGCGGCTGCGCTCGTCCCACGGCTTGAGCAGGAAGCCGCCGACGCCGGTCTGCACGCCGTTGAAACCGTTGATCTGGAACGAGGAGTAGTACTCCGGGAACGCCTTGAAGATACTGATGAACTGGTCGGTGTACTTGTTCATGTAGTCGAGGTTGGTCGGCTGCGGCGAGGTGGCCATCATGAAGATGATGCCCTGGTCCTCGTCCGGCGCCAGTTGCGACTGGCTGAACTTGAGGAACACCGGAATCAGGCACAGCACCAGCACCGCGAACACGATCACCACCGGCCGCGTGTTCAGCGTGCCGTGCAGCAGGCGCTGATAGCGGGTCTTCAGGCCGTCGAAGATCCGGTCGAGGCGGTGGGCAAGGCCGCTGGGGTTCTCGTCGTGGCGCAGCAGCATCGCGCACATCATCGGCGAGAGTGTCAGGGCGACGATGCCGGAAATCACCACGGCGCCGGCGAGCGTCAGGGCGAATTCCTTGAACAGCGCACCCGTCAGCCCCTGCAGGAAGCCGATGGGCGCGTAGACGGCCGCCAGGGTGATCGTCATCGAGACCACCGGCATGGCGATCTCGCGGGCACCCTCCAGCGCAGCATCGAGGGGCGTCTTGCCTTCCTCGATGTGCCGATGGATGTTTTCCACCACCACGATCGCGTCGTCCACCACCAGGCCGATGGCCAACACCATGGCCAGCAGCGTCAGCAGGTTGATCGAGTAGCCCATCATCTGCATGAAGAACAACACGCCGATCATCGACAGCGGGATGGTGATCACCGGGATCAGCACCGAGCGCAATGCGCCCAGGAACAGGAAGACCACCACGATCACGATCAGCACGGCTTCGATCAGGGTCTTCGCGACCTCGTGGATCGAGGCCTGGATGAACAGCGTGGCGTCGTAGGCGATGGAGGCTTTCAGGCTCGGCGGCAACTGGCTTTCCAGCTCCGGCATGATGCGCCGCACTTCCTTGATGACGTCCAGCGGGTTGGAACTGGGCGTGCCCTTGATGCCGATGTACACCGAGGGCGTGCCGTCGAACGAGCTGACGGTGTCGTAGTTTTCCGCGCCCATTTCCACCCGCGCCACATCCCCCAGCAGCACGCGGCTGTCGCCGACGGTTTTCAGCGGGATGGCGGCGAAGGTCTCGGGGGACTTGAGGTCCGTGGTGGCGTTGACGCTGGTGACGATGTACTCGCCCTTCACCTCACCGGCCGCAGAAAGGAAGTTGTACTTGCGCACCGCATCCGTGACGTCGTTGGCGGTCAGGCCGAAACCTGCGAGCTTGACCGGGTCCAGCCACAGGCGCATGGCGAACACCTGGTTGCCAAGAATCTCCGCCTCGGCCATGCCCGGCAGCGTGGCGAGCTTGGGCTGGATGACCCGGGACAGATAGTCGGTGATCTGCGGGTTGTTCAGCTCCGAGCTGTAGAAACTGATGTACATCAGGGCCGAGGCGTCGGCGGCTTCCTTGCTCAGCACCGGGTCTTCGGCGTCCTGCGGCAGCTTGTTCTTCACCTCGTTGGCCTTGGCCAGCAGCTCGGTGTAGAGCCGGTCGCTGTTGGAGCCGATACGCGCGTAGATCGAGATCACCGAGAAGTTCTGGCGGCTCACCGAAGTCATGTAGTCGATGCCTTCGGCGCTGGCCAGGCTCTGCTGCAAGGGCTGGGTGATGTAGCCCTGAATGGTCTCGGCGTTGGCGCCGGGGTAGGCCGTGGTCACGGTGATCAGGGCGTTCTCCATCTGCGGGTATTCGCGGATGGTGAGTTTGCTGAACGCCTGGAAACCCAGCAGCACGATCAGCAGGCTGATGACGCTGGCCAGGACCGGGCGGCGGATGAACGGGTCTGTGAATGCCATCGATGAAAGCTCCTTTGACAGTCAGGTCGATCAGTCAGCAGATCCGGGCTTTGAGCCCTGGCTGTGCTGCTCGACGGGGGCTGCCGTATCGGCGCTGATGGCGACGCTGGCGCCGTTGTCCAGCTTGAGCTGGCCTCCGGTCACGACCTGTTCGCCGGCTTGCAATCCCTTGCTGATGATGACGAATCCGCCCCGGCGCTCGCCGGTCTGCACGAAGCGCCGCTCCACGGCCAACTGCGGTTCGCCTTTGCTGTTGTTTTCCGGCTTGCCGTCGGCGCCTTTTTTCGGCCCCACGACGAACACCGAATTGCCGTACAGCGTGTAGGTGATGGTGCTCTCGGGCACCACCAGCTCACGGCTGTCCTGGCCGAGGATGACCGACAGGCTGGTGAACATGCCGGGCAACAATTTGCCGTCAGGATTGGGCAGGGTGGCGCGGATCAGCACGTTGCGGGTGGCGTCCTCGACCTTGGGGTTGATGGCGCTGATGCTGGCGTCGAACGTGCTGCCGGGGTACGCGGCCACGCTGACCTGCACTTTCTGGCCGATCGCAAGTTTGGGCAGCATTTGCTCGGGCACGAAGAAGTCGGCGTAGAGGCTGCTCAGGTCCTGCAAGGTAGCGATCACCGTACCGCTGGCCAGGTAGTCGCCGACGTCCACCTGACGAATGCCGATGGTGCCGCTGAACGGCGCAAGAATGCGCTTCTTGGCCAGTGATGCGTTGAGTTGGGCGACGGTGGCGGCGGCTTTCTTCTGGGTGGCCGCGAGCTTGTCGAACTCGCCGCGGGAAATGGCCGCGTCGCCCACCAGCTTGCTGCCCCGGGCGTAATCGACCTGAGCCAGGCCCAGGTCCGCTTCGGCGGTGCCCAAGAGGCCCTTTTCCACGTCGCTGTCCAGTTGCAGCAGGGGCTGGCCGACCTTGACCTTCTGCCCGGATTCGAACTGCACAGCCTTCACGGTGCCGGCGATTTCCAGGCTCAGGTCCACGCCCTGAAACGCTTTGAGGCTGCCGATGGCGGGCAGGCGATTTTCCCACGAGCGTTCTTCGACGACCGCGACGGCAACGTTGATGGGCGGTTTGGGGGCAGAGAACTGCTGGATCTGTTTGTAGATCGAAAAGGCCTTGTACCCTCCTAGGGCCAGTACCACGATCACCACTACAGCCAGCATGAGCAACATACGGCGACGCAACATATTCCACTTCCTTGGAAAACGGATGAATCAGGCGAGCACGCTATTCGTGTCTTATTTTAGATCGTTACATGGATGCCCTTCGGGCCTGGTCGCGGGCAAGCGCGCTCCTACATTTGTTGCAACGTACCATGGCCTGATGGACCGAGGCGGCCAACGCGGTCCATCAGAATGCGGCACGTTGCAAACAATGTAGGAGCGCGCTTGCCCGCGATGCGCCCGAAGGGCATCCATATAGCGATTTCAAGCCAACCCCACCAAATGCAAATGGTTGTCCCACAACCCCGCCGGCAATTCCAGCGGCTGGGGCGCGAGGGTGTTCTGGCGGCAATCATAGAACCGGCAGCGGCCCTGGCCCGAGGTCACCACGAAACCGTCGGCCACGGCGCCGACACCGGCGCAATCGGGCAGTGGCGCATCGAGCTTCACTGCGCCGCTGTCCAGGTCCCAAATGAAGAAACGATTGCCGCGCGGCGCTGTTAAGGCCACCAGACGTAACTCATTGTGGATCGCCACGCTGGCGGTGTAGTGCGCCATCGCCTGCAACTGCTGTTCAGCCACGGGAAAGGCCTGAAACGGCTGTCCTGGACGCTTGATCGCCAGCAACTCGGCGGACTCGTGGGACGGCCCCATGAACTGCTGTCCGGCCACGATGGTGCCGTCGCGGGCAATGGCCATGTGGCGCACGCTGTTCATCTGCTGGCTCAGTGTCTCCTTGCTCAGCAGCGTACCGTCACGCTGCATCAGCACCAGGCTCGGCTCCATGGCGTCGAGGTTCATCTCCACGCGGCTTTCGGCCTCAGTGCGAATGCCGCCGTTGGCGACCGCCAGGGTTTCACCGTCAGGCATCCAGGACACCTGATGCGGGCCGATGCCGTGGGTGGGAATCTCGCCGCTGTGCTCCAGACGCTCACCGTTGAAACGATAGACGCCCAGCAGCCCCCGGCCGGGATCGGTGGTGTCGTTTTCCGTGGCGTACAGCCACTCACCGCCCTTGTGGATCACCGCGTGGCCGTAGAAATGCCGGTTGGGCCGTGAAGTGATGGTCTGCAACAGGCGGCCGTCGCGCAGGTCGATCAGGTAGCTTTCGGTGCCCGGACGGCGGGCGACGAACAGCGCAATCGAAAGGGTAGGGTGATCGATGATGTCGTGGCAACGCTGGGCCACTTGCGTGGCGAACACCCGCGTGCCGTCCACCCGGTAACCCACGGCGTAGTGGCGGCCGTCGCTGTCGTCACGGGCGGACAGCAGCAGCGGGCTTTCCCCTTTTTTGCGCAACAGCGTCCAGCCACCCAGCGTGCAGGCGCTGAGAACGAGGCTGCCCAGCGCAAGAGCCTGACGTCGCAACATATCAGTCACCATCGTTGGCGTTGAACCCCAATTGAATGCCTAGCGCCTTGGCCAGTTCGCCCTCGTGCAGGCGATGCACCACGTTAAGGCTGTCATAGAACGCATTCAACTGCTGACGGCCCTGTTCGGTCGCCAGCAATTCGACCAGCGGCGGCTTGAGCGCGGCCAGCTGCTTGCGGCTTTCGGCATAGGCGGCGTCGATCTTGTCGGCCAGCGGTTTCTGCTCGGCAGGCAACAGGCCACGCAGGCCTTTGTTGTCGACACCGGACCAGACGGTCTCGGCACTGGCCAGGCTCGCCTGCAGGCTGCTCAGCGAAGCCTTGCTGCGCCATGCATCGGCCTGGAACGGCTGCGGTACGCCTTTGGACTGGCGGCCCAGAGGCGTGCCTAGCTTCTTCTTCAGGGTGTCCAGCGCCGTCACCTGAACACGCAGCAATTCGGCGATGGCTTCGTGGGAATCGGCGTAACGCTGGTTCGGAAACTTGCTCAGTTGCGCGAGCATGCCGTCGGTGCTGTTCCAGCTGTTGAGGATTTCCTCTGCCAGGTTTTTCTGGCGTTCGCCGATGGCGGTCAGCAGCGGGCAGTAGAGCGCTTTCTGGTCGGCAGCGGCCATGTCGATGTTGGCGTCGAACAGGATGTATTCGTAGGCCGACAGGCCTTGCACCACCACGCTGGACTTGGCCAGGGCTTCGGCAGTGATCTGCGGCTGGGCCGTCACCAGTTGCTCGACCTGACGGCCCACGAGGTTCTTCTTGTCAGGCCAGAACTGCACCTGCCAGGAACGGTTGCCCTCGGCCAGCGGGCCGATCAGCAGCGGCTGCAATTCGGCCCAGGCCTTCTGCGCGTGAAGGAAGTCGGCACGGGCCGTGTCCAGGTCGCTCTTGCCCTGGCAGTAGGCGAGGGCGCTGACCGCCAGTTGCCGGTCGGCGTCTACCCAGCGGCTGTAGGTCGGCAGGATCACCTGCTTGGCGATGGCAGCGGACGTCACGGCTTGCGGATCCGAAGGGGCGCAGGCGCCCAGCGCGAGGGCGGCAAGGCCGGTGAACAACAGCTTGGGACGGAACATGCCCGGCTCCTTATTTGCAAAAAGTTATAGAGAATTCAGAAACGCCAGCAGCGCAGCCCGCTGCTGAGCGTCAAAAGCCAGGACCTGGCGCTGGGCCGGCAGCGCTTCGCCGCCGTGCCACAGCACCGCTTCCATCAGATTGCGAGCGCGGCCGTCGTGCAGGAACTGGGTATGACCGCTGACCGTCTGGGTCAGCCCGATCCCCCACAGCGGCGCCGTGCGCCATTGTTGGCCGTTGGCCTGGAACTCGTTGAGGTTGTCGGCCAACCCTTCGCCCATGTCGTGCAGCAAGAGGTCGGTATAGGGGCGAATCACCTGGTTGGCCAGCTCCGGCTCCGGGGCGTTGGCCGAGGTGGTGAACTGCGGTGTATGGCACTGCTGGCAACCGGCCTTGAAGAACAGATTCTTGCCCTCCAGCACTTGCGGGTCGCCCACGTCGCGGCGCGCCGGAACACCCAGGTTGCGTGCGTAGAAGGTCATCAGCCGCAGGATATTGTCGCTGACTTCCCGCTCGCCATCCGGCCCTTCGCCGTTGGGTGCCTCAAGGCAGGCGGTCTGGGTCGGGGTGCAGTCATCGCGGGTCTTGAGGCTGGACGTCAGACCCATGTCGCCTGCCAGTGCATGGGCGTTCTGTTGAAGCACGGTTGGCTGTGAGGCTTTCCAGCCAAAGCGCCCGAGCACGACTTTCTGCCGGACATCATCCCAGACCCAGTTGGGTTTGCCGGTGATGCCGCTGCCGTTATGGTTCTCGGCGTTGGCGTTGGCCAGGATCGCTGCTTCGGGGATCGCCTCCAGAAGGCCAAGGCCGATCATGGGCGGCGCAATACGGGCCGAAGCGCGGGTTTGCGGGTGCATCGGGCCGTATCCCAGTTGAGTGATCTGCAGGGTCGGGCGGCGCAGTTGCACCGGCGTGCCGTCGCGGAAATGCACGGTCAGGGTGTCGTAGACCACGCGCACCTTGCCTTCGGGCACCACTCCGGGAACTGCCATGTCCTGCAATTGCGTGCCGTACACCGGCTCAGGCGTCAGGCCCATCTGCTGGATCTGCCTGGCGTAGGCGGGCGTAGGCTCGCCCGGCTCATCCGGGATGGACAGGCGCACCAGCATGGAAACGGCGTTGTCAGCGCCGGGCTCGGGCGGGTGTCCGCGGCCGTCCTTGATGTGGCAGTTCTGGCAGGCGTTGGTGTTGAACAGCGGCCCCAGGCCATCCCGGGCCGTGGTGGTCGAGGGCGCGATGACCCAAGGGTTGCGGAAGAAACTGTTGCCGACACTGAAATCCAGCCGCCGCGAAGGTGACAGGTTGCCGGAAGGCAGGGAGAACGCGTTGCGGTCGCTCCGGTTGACCGTCGCAGCGCCGCCCGATTGTGCTTCGCCAGGTTCTGCCGAGGTAAAACGCGGGGCGTCATCGCACCCACCGAGGGCCACAGCCATCAGCAGGAAAAGCGAAAGACGGAACCGCACAGTCATACAGATCCTGCAAAGGGCGTGAAATCGGGGCGAGCAAGCTTACCAGCCCCGCCTGTAGGGAATAAGAGGGATTTGCGTTTGGAAGCGCCTCTCGCAATAGGTTGTTACCAATTAGCGCTCCGCCCGGAAAGGCGAAGCGCAAGTGCGGTTCACATGCCGGCAATTTCCAGCGTCGGGTTTTCGATCATCAGTTGCATCAGGCGCTGTTCGCCCTCGACCACTTTGAACGAACGGTAGTCGCCCACGGTGTCGAGCTGCCGTTCTCGCTCGCGGATCGCCAGCTCCTTGGCTCGTTCATAGCCGTAGTACTCGACCCGGAACGACTTGGTGACACTGCTGCCATTGCGCAGCGTGGTGCGCGCCACCCAGTAGGCAGTGCCTGTGTAGCAGCGGTAATGCACGCCGGGATAGCCGCTGGTGTTGGTGGCGATGATGCGCTGACGGATGTCCCGGCTCAGGCGGGGCAGGTGGTTGAGCAACAGTTGGTCGCGACAGGCGTCCGCCGCCTTGCGTGCCGCCTCGCGACCGCCGTAGCGGGAGAAAGAGAACAGTCGGTTGAAGGTTGTGCCGTCACGATAGATCGTCACCTTCCAGGCACGAGGCCCCTTGATGCCGACCAACAGGTGGATACCGTAATCGTTGGCTTTGAGTTTACTGACGCGGCGCCTTTTCTTGTTTCCTCTGGGCACTTTCTGTCTCCTCCTGGATGGGATGGGGCAAGGAAGTACGCATCATCGGCGGCGAAAACCCAGTGTTCAATCCGACATCGGACGATCAGGAAATGCCCTACAAAATTTACGGATCGGTCCTGAAAAGCCTGTTTTTACAAGGAGTTTCAATATTTTTCAGAGCATGAAAAATGCCGATCCATTTCTGGATCGGCATCCGGTGTTGCTGCCTGCACGCGCGCCGCAAGACGCGCCTGGGACTCGGGATCAGAACTCGTGATCGGCGTTGTCCGGATTCAGGTCGGTGATGCCCAGTTTGCCTGCGGCCTGTTCGATGGCGCCGGTCTGCTTGACCAGTGCTGCGATGGCGTCGCGAACCACCTGGTTGCCAGCAGTGTTGCCTGCGGCGATCAACTGATCGAAGTGCTCGCCCTTGTTGGCGTGATCGACGATGACCTGCAACTTGGCCTGGGTAGCGTCCAGGTCGGCGCGCAGGGTGGCGTCGGTGGCGGCATCGGCTTTTGCCACCAGCGACGACAGGCTCGGGCCGCTGACTTTGCTGCCGTCTACGCGGGTGTACTCGCCCAGGTAAACGTTGCGGATTCCCAGGCCGTTGTAGAAGTGCGAGTTGTGGGTGTTGTCGCTGAAGCAGTCGTGTTCGTCTTCGCTGGAGTTGGCTTCCAGCGCGACCTTCATGCGCTCGCCCGCCAGCTCGCCCAGCGACAGGCTGCCCATGCCGAACAGCATCTTGCGCAGGCCGCTGTCGCCTGGTTCGGCTTCCAGCGAGGCGCGGTAGTTGTCGGCAACGCCCGGCTTCCAGTTGTTGACCATTTCTTCCAGGTCGCTGACCAGCAGGTCGGTGACCGCCTTCAGGTAGGCGCGACGACGGTCATTGTGGCCACCGGTGCCGCCTTTGCCGTCGATGTAGTCGCTGGCAGGCCGCTCGCCGGCGCCTGGGCCGGTGCCGTGCAGGTCCTGGCCCCAGAGCAGGAATTCGATGGCGTGGTAGCCGGTGGCGACGTTCGCTTCGGAGCCGCCCAGCTCGTTCAGGCTGGCGAGTTTCTCAGGGGTGATTTCGCTGACATCGACCTTGTCTTCGCCAACCTGAATCGATTTATTGGCGATGATGTTGGCGGTGGCGCCCGGGTTGCCGAGGGCGTGCTGGTAGTCCTTGGCGACGTAGTCGATCAGGCCTTCGTCCAGCGGCCAGGCGTTCACCTGACCTTCCCAGTCGTCGATGATGGTGTTGCCGAAGCGGAAGACTTCGGTCTGCATGTACGGAACGCGGGCGGCGAGCCAGGCATCGCGCGCGGCCTTGAGGGTCGCGTCGTTTGGCGTGGCGAGGAAGGCGTCGACCGCGGTGCTGAGTGCCTTGGCGGTGGATTCGGCGTCGCTGAATGCGGCAAAGACCATGTTCGCGTAGTTCGCGACCACGGCCTTGGCCTCGGCATCGCTGGTCTGGGCTGGCGCTGGGGCCGGAGCGGCAGCGGGCGCCTGTGCGGCGGCTGGGGCCGGAGTGGGCGCGGCAGCGGCGGGCTTGTCCTTGCCTTGGTCGCAACCGGCCAGGGCGATAGCGAGGGCCAGCAGACTGGCAGTTGCCAGGGGCGTACGAATCATGACGGAATCCTGCGTCGAAAGTGTGTGTGAACGGTGGCGAACGCCAAAAAAAGCTGCGACATAATGCGAAAGATTTGCATTCGGTGTAAAGGCGAAACGCCGTTACGCAGGCGGGGGAGATATTTCAAGCTGTTACAAGAATTTACAGCCAGTCAAACGTCCGGACGACTGTAGGAGCGCGCTTGCCCGCGACCGCGCCGTGTCAGTTTCCCCATCCGGTCTGACAAACCGCAGTCGCGGGCAAGCGCGCTCCTACACCGCCCCTCGCTACAGCACCCCGACGTAGGAGCGCTGGGCGTTCTTGAGGTAGGACAGCAACTCCCGGGCCGGCAACGGCTTGCTGTAGAAGTAGCCCTGACCCTCGTGGCAGCCTTCGGAGATGATGTAGGCCTCCTGCTCGGTGGTTTCCACACCTTCGGCAATGACCTGCATTCCCAGGCTTTTCCCGAGCTGGATGATGGCGCGCACGATAGTGGCGTCGTCATCGTCGTCGATCAGGTCCTGAACGAAGCTCTTGTCGATCTTGATCTTGTCCAGGGGCAGGCTTTTCAGGTAACTGAGCGACGAGTAGCCGGTACCGAAGTCGTCAATGGCGATCAACGCCCCCGAGCGGCGCAGGCTGAGCAGGTGCTGGGCGGCGGTACTGATGTCTTCCATCAGGCCGGTTTCGGTCACTTCCAGCTCCAGGCTGCGCGGCGGCAGGCGATGGATCTGCAGCAGGTTGTTCACCACCCGTGGCAACTCGGCGTGGTGCAACTGGACGGTGGACAGGTTCACCGCCATGCGCAGTTCGGAGAAGCCCTGGTCGTGCCATTCGCGCAGTTGCTTGCACGCCTGGTCCAGCACCCACTCGCCGATGGCGATGATGGTGCCGTTCTGCTCGGCCAGCGGAATGAACTGGTCGGGCGGCACGAAGCCATGTTCCGGGTGAATCCAGCGAATCAGTGCCTCGACACCGACCACGCGCTGGTCGCGATAGCTGATCTGCGGCTGGTAGACCAGGTGGAACTGGTTGCGCACCAGTGCCTCGCGCAGGTCCTTTTCCAGCTCCCGGCGGCGACGCATCTCGCTGTCGACGCTGGCGATGTAGAACTGGTAGCGGTTGCGTGACCGGGTCTTGGCCAGGGTCATGGTCTGCTCGGCTTTTTGCAGCAGCTTCTCGGTGCTGTCGCCGTCTTCGGGGAACAGGGTGATGCCGATGGTGGCGCGCAGGCGGATTTCCTGTTGGTCGACCGCGAATGGGGCTTCCAGATCATCGAGGATGCTTTGCGCCAGTTCCGCTGCTTCGTAAGGTTGTTCGATGTCGGCCTGCACCAGCGCGAACTGGTCGCCACCCAGGCGCGCCAGTGCGCCCAGGCGTCCGCTGTGCCCACGCAGCCGATCGGCCAGGGCGAGCAGCAACTGGTCGCCGGCCTGATAGCTGAATTGTTCGTTGATGCCCTTGAAGTCGTCCAGGCCTACGCAAAGCACGGCGACGCGGTGCTGCACGCGGCCTGAGTCCACCAGAATCCGGTCCAGTTGCTGCTGCAGTTGCTGGCGATTGGGCAGGCCGGTAAGGAAGTCATACTGCGCCATGCGCAGCAGGCTGGATTCGGCTTCATGGCGCAGGTGGGTGTTGCGCTCGATGGACGACAGCAACTGGTTGGCGGTGGTGACCCAGATGCCCAGTTCGTTCTTTTCGTGACCCTTGAGCAGCGGCAGTTGATGCTCGCTCGGGCGGTCCGGGTTGATGCTGGTCAGGTGCTCGATGATGCGCGAGAGCGGCTTGGTCAGCAGCCAGTGATAGACCAGGTACAGCACCATGCCCATCGCCAGGGCACGCAGCACGCCGGAGATGAAGATGATCAGGGAATTGGTCAGGAAACCTTCGCCGTAGGTGGCGGTGTCCAGGGTAATGCGCAAGTCGCCGTAATATTCGCTGTAGGGGCTGCGGCCCACCAGTTGCGTGGTAAAGCTGCGCTCCTGGCCGAGGATGGGATCGGTCAGCCAGCGGGTCGGGGTTGCGGCCAAATCGCGGGTTTTTTCGGCCAGCAGGGTCTCGTTGGGATGGCCGATGGAGGCCATGCGCACGGCCTTGTCCTGAAACAGACCTTCAATGACCTGCATACCCATCTCGCGGTCCAGGCTATAGACAGCCTGCGTCGAGGGGTCGCGGAACATGTCGAGAATCCGGCCGGCGTCGGTGGCCACCGCCTGGCGGGTCTTGTAGGCGTCGTACACGATCTGCGCGCAACTGAGCACAACGCCCACGACCAGCGCCGAAAGCAGCACCACGCGCAGCAGCTTCACCGACAAGCTGTTCTTGAGTTCCAGCTTCAAATGGGCATTCCTTCATCCATGCGATAGCGGGTTGTTGCAAGCATTGGCATGCACACAGTCCACGTCAAGGTCCTGATACACCCTTGACCTGTTTCATCCAGATAACGATTTCCTGCGGGCAAGTAAGGCTATCGGTACTGTGTCGGTAGAAAGCAGGTGGAACTTGAGCGGCAATTCGTCGAATCGGGCCGCCACTGATATTAGTCCGCTATCGTTGTCCGACGATACATAAAGGACGAACAGAAGGCGAAAAAAAACCCGGACATGCCGGGTTTTTTTCAGACAACCATCTGATGCGCGGATCAGGCGGTGAAGGTCTTGCCTTCGAACTGCTCGGCAACGAACTTCCAGTTGACCAGGTTCCAGAACGCCTCGACGTATTTTGGACGCAGGTTACGGTAGTCGATGTAGTAGGCGTGTTCCCAGACGTCGCAGGTCAGCAGCGGGGTGTCGCCGTTGGTCAGCGGGTTGCCTGCACCGATGGTGCTGGCCAGGCCCAGGGAGCCGTCAGCCTTCTTCACCAGCCAGCCCCAGCCGGAGCCGAAGGTGCCGATGGAGGTCTTGCTGAACTCTTCCTTGAACTTGTCGAAGGAGCCGAACGCTGCGTTGATGGCATCAGCCAGTGCGCCGGTAGGTTGGCCGCCAGCGTTTGGCGCCAGGCAGTTCCAGTAGAAAGTGTGGTTCCAGACCTGGGCTGCGTTGTTGAAGATACCGCCCGAGGAAGTCTTGACGATTTCTTCCAGAGTCTTGCCTTCGAACTCGGTGCCCGGCACCAGGTTGTTCAGGTTCACGACGTAGGTGTTGTGGTGCTTGTCGTGGTGGTATTCCAGGGTTTCCTTGGAGATGTGCGGTGCCAGAGCGTCATGTGCGTAAGGCAGCGGCGGCAATTCGAAAGCCATGGTGATTCTCCTACTCAGGTCAGGTTGCGGTTAGCGCAAGGCCGATCACGGGCGGCCGTACAGAGTATGCGTCGGTGAGTTTCTACTCTTTTGCGACACAGGGGCAGGATCATAGCACCGGCCCCAGACCATAACCACGCAACAACTGTGAGGGATAGAGGTTCCAGAGCGTTGGCAGGAATAATGGGTATTGATCGTTCCCACGCTCCGCGTGGGAATGCATTGCGCGACGCTCCGCGTCGCCGGGTAACTCTGAGATTGGGGACATATCCGTTGTCGTGGTGACCGGGCTTATGGGTTTCGCCCCTTACGGGCGACCTACTTTCCTTACGGGGAAAGTAGGCAAAGCCATTGCGACAGGCTGGGGCCCTTCGGGCTTCCCTCGACTCCGGCGCCGTTCCGGGGGCACGCCGTGATGGGCCGTCCCTGGCCCGCACGGCTTTCGCGGCATCCATGCCGCTCATCCCCCTCCACGACACCTGCGCTCGGCCTGGCGCCTTAACGTCGCGTTCGGCGGCGCCTGCACCATCGCGTAAGAAGATCAAAATCAAAAGCTTAGGTTGTACACCGTCCCGTAGCAGCACGGCTTGCTGTTCGCATCTGTAGGAGCGCGCTTGCCCGCGACGACGACCGTAAGATCGCCCTCGCCGGCAAGCCGTGCTGCTACGAAGGGCTCACGCCGATCTGATGAGTTGCACGGCCACGCTGAACATCATCACCGCGACCATCAGGTCCAGTAGCCGCCAGGTTGCCGGGCGGGCGAGCCAGGGGGCGAGCCAGGCGGCGCCGATGGCCAGGGTGGAGAACCACACCAGGGAGGCACTGGCCGCGCCGGCCACGTAGGCGCCGGGCATGGTCTGCTGTGCGCCGAGGGAGCCGATCAGCAGCACGGTGTCCAGATAAACGTGGGGGTTGAGCAGGGTCACCGCCAGTGCCGTGAGCAACACCGCGCGGCGGGAGCGCTGGCCACTGCCGTCACCCTGTTCCAGACTTTGCGGCGTCAGGGCGCGGCGCAGTGCCTTGGCGCCGTACCACACCAAAAAGACCACGCCGCCCCAGCGTGCAATGGCCAGCAGTGTCGGGTTGTGGGCCAGCACGTTGGCCAGGCCGAAAACCCCGGCGGCCACCAGCATCGCATCGCAGAGGATGCACAGCACCGCGACCGACAAGTGATGTTCGCGGCGCAAGCTCTGGGCCAGGACGTAGGCGTTCTGGGTGCCGATGGCCATGATCAGGCCAAAGGCGACCAGCAGGCCGTTGAGGTAGCTTTGCCACATGGTGTCGTGCTCCGGGAATTCGATGAGGCGAGGTGCATTTGAGGTGGCCATTGTCGGTGCAATGGCTGTATAAGAAAAAACAATAATCATCATCGCCCATTAGGAAAATTGATGTTCGATTACAAGCTGCTTTCCGCCCTGGCGGCAGTGGTGGAGCAAGCCGGATTCGAGCGTGCGGCGCAGGTGCTGGGCTTGTCGCAGTCGGCCGTGTCGCAGCGGATCAAGCTGCTCGAAGCCCGTGTCGGCCAGCCGGTGCTGGTGCGTGCGACGCCGCCGAGCCCGACGGACATCGGCCGCCGCCTGCTCAATCATGTGCAACAGGTGCGCCTGCTGGAGCGCGATCTGCAAAGCGTGGTGCCGGCACTGGACGAGGGCGGCATGCCGGAGCGGCTGCGCATTGCCCTGAACGCCGATTCGCTGGCGACCTGGTGGGCGCCTGCCGTGGGCGATTTCTGCGCCGAGCGCGGGTTGTTGACCGATCTGGTGGTCGAGGACCAGGACGTGGGCCTCAAGCGCATGCGCGCAGGCGAAGTGGCGGCCTGTGTGTGCGCAAGCGAAAGGCCGGTCGCCGGCGCGCGCAGCCTGCCCCTCGGCGCCATGCGTTACCGTGCCCTGGCCAGCCCCGATTTCATGGCCCGGCATTTTCCCCACGGGGTGACGGCAGAGTCCCTGGCGCGCTCCCCGGCACTGGTGTTCGGCCCGGATGATTTCCTGCAGCACCGGTACATGGCGTCGCTGGGTGTCGAAGGCGGGTTTGCGTACCATCTGTGCCCGTCCTCCGAGGGCTTCATTCGCATGAGCGAGGCCGGGATCGGCTGGGGCCTGGTGCCGGAATTGCAGGTCAAGGAGCAGTTGGCCAGCGGCAGGCTGGTGGAATTAATGAGCGATCGCTGCATCGATGTGCCCTTGTACTGGCATCATTGGCGCAACGGCGGGCAACTGTTGAATCAGTTGACCGACCATCTGGCGAAAAAAGCCGGGCAATGGTTGGTGCCGCTTGAGGGACAATGAGCGTCATCCACTGGTCGTCGCAAGGCCATGATGCCCTGTGGGAGCGAGCTTGCTCGCGAATGCTGACTATCCGCCACCAGAGATGTGGCGGATGTACTGGCCTCTTCGCGAGCAAGCTCGCTCCCACAGGTTTTGCATAAGCCTTCGCGGCCGACGATTTCCTGTGCATAGAGATGTGGAGCGGTAAATGAAGATTCTGGTCACCGGCGCAAGCGGCTTCATCGGCGGGCGCTTTGCGCGTTTTGCCCTGGAGCAGGGCTTGAGCGTTCGGGTCAATGGCCGTCGCGCGGAAGGTGTCGAGCATCTGGTGCGGCGCGGGGCCGAGTTCATACAGGGCGATCTGAATGATCCAGACCTGGTGCAGGCGCTGTGCGATGACGTCGAAGCGGTTGTGCATTGTGCCGGGGCGGTCGGCACCTGGGGGCGGCGCCAGGATTTTCATCAGGGCAACGTGCAGGTCACCGAGAACGTGGTCGAGGCCTGCCTGAAACAAAGGGTACGTCGCCTCGTGCACCTGTCGTCGCCATCGATCTATTTCGATGGCTATTCGCACCTCAATATTCGCGAAGAACAGGTGCCCAAGCGTTTCCACAACCACTACGCCGCGACCAAATACCTGGCCGAGCAGAAAGTGTTCGGCGCCGAGGAGTTCGGCCTGGAAGTGATCGCCCTGCGTCCCCGTTTCGTGACCGGGGCAGGCGACACCAGCATCTTTCCGCGGCTGATGCAGATGCAGCGCAAGAAGCGCTTGTCGATCATCGGCAACGGCCTGAACAAGGTGGATTTCACCAGCATCCAGAACCTCAACGAGGCGCTGCTGAGCAGCCTGCTGGCCAGCGGTTCAGCCCTGGGCAAGGCCTACAACATCAGCAACGGCACGCCGATTCCGGTCTGGGACGTGGTCAACTACGTCATGCGCCAGATGCAACTGCCGCCTGTCACGCGCTACCGCTCCTACGGCCTGGGCTACAGCGCCGCGGCGCTCAACGAAGCGGCGTGCATGCTCTGGCCGGGCCGACCTGAACCGACGCTGTCGAGAATCGGAATGCAGGTCATGAGCCGTGATTTCACCCTTGATATCAGCCGCGCCCAGTATTATCTGGATTATCAGCCCAAGGTCAGTGTCTGGACCGCGCTGGACGAGTTCTGCAGTTGGTGGAAAGCCCAGCACGGCGGGGCGTTGTGAAACATCGACCATTGAGAATGGTCTTGATTAGCGGCGGTTATAATGCCGCCAGCAGATTTACCGGTTTTTAAAGGGAACCCCATGCGTAAAGATCCGTATGACGACGTCGATGACGTCCCGAGCCTCAGCGCCAAAGATGACGATGACGATTTCGTCCCCTCGGCCGGCGCCCGCGAGCGCACCACGGTCTATTCGCGTACCACGCCTGTGGTCAAGGTCAAGGCGCCTGGCACCGGTGCGCTGTGGGCGTTGATCGGCGCGTTGTTCATCGCGTTCTGCGGCCTGGGCTGGTGGAGCTTTCAACAGGTCTCGTTGATGGAGCAGCAACTGGTCGCGACCCAGGAAAGCTTTGCGCGCATCAGCGAAGAAGCGGCGGGGCGCCTGCAGGCGATTTCCGGCAAGGTCGTTGCTACCGAGTCGGTTGCCACCAGCGGTGGTGAAGCGATGAAGGCGCAAATCAAGGAGCTGCAGGATCAACTGGCCGAGCAGGGCAAGCAGGCGCAAGGCGTGGCGGGTCTGCAGGGCGGGCTGGACAAGCGTCTTGAGCAGATCAGCAGCCAGTCGACCCAGCAGCAGGCGACCAATCAGCAGTTGCAGGAACAGCTCAAGGCGGTGGCCACCGAACTGGCTGCGGTGAAGGCGGCGATGCCTGACGGCAAGTCGGCCCAGGCCGAGCAGGAGCGTCTGGATACCCAGATCAAGAGCCTGAGCGCGGATGTCGCGAACCTCAAGAAGAGCAACAACAGCCAGGCCATCGAGCGTCTGGAGCAGGACATGATCGTGCTCAAGAGCGAGCAGGACAATCGTCCCGCTGCGCCAGCCCAGTCAGGCGCCAGCACCCAGGAGTTCGATGCGTTTCGCGGGCAGATGACCCGCAACCTGAACACCTTGCAGAGCCAGATTCAGAATCTTTCGCAGCAGATCAATGCGCGGCCTTAGATAGGCTGGCCATCGCTACATGGATGCCCTTCGGGCGCGGTCGAGGGCAAGCGCGCTCCTACATCTTTTGCAACGTGCCATGGCCTGATGGACCGAGGCCAGCAACGCGGTCCATCAGAATGCGCTACGTTGCAACAAATGTAGGAGCGCGCTTGCCCGCGATCAGGCCCGAAGGGCATCAAGGTAACAATCTAAAGCCTTGAAACGGCTGACGCCTTACAACGCCGGATAATCCAGATACCCCACCGCACCCTTGCCATAGAACGTCTCGGGACGCGGCTCGTTCAGCGGTGCATCCTGGGCCAGTCGTGCTGGCAGGTCAGGGTTGGCGATGAACGGCACGCCGAATGCCACAGCGTCAGCCTTGCCACTGGCCAGCCACTCATTGGCCGAGGCCTTGGTGAATTTCTCGTTGGCGATGAACACCCCACCAAAGGCTTCTTTCAGGCGTGGCCCCAGGCTGTCGTCCAGTTCACGCTCGCGGGCGCAGATGAACGCCACGCCACGTTTGCCCAGTTCGCGAGCCACGTAGGTGAAGGTCTCCGCCAGGTTGTCGTCGCCCATGTCGTGGGAGTCGGCACGGGGAGCCAGATGCACGCCCACACGGCCCGCGCCCCAGACTTCGATGGCCGCATCCGTGACTTCCAGCAACAGACGCGCGCGGTTCTCCAGCGAGCCGCCGTAAGCGTCGGTGCGGGTGTTGGTGCTGCTTTGCAGGAACTGATCGAGCAGATAGCCGTTGGCGCCGTGGATTTCCACGCCATCGAAGCCGGCCGCCTTGGCGTTTTCGGCACCGGTGCGGTAGGCCTCGACGATGTCTTCGATTTCAGCCAGTTCCAGGGCGCGCGGCGTCGGGTAGTCGGCTTGTGGACGCACCAGGCTCACGTGGCCCTTGGGTTGAATGGCGCTCGGCGCGACAGGCGCCTCGCCGTTCAGGTACATCGGATGCGACACCCGGCCCACATGCCACAGTTGCAGAACGATCTTGCCGCCGGCCGCATGCACGGCCTTGGTGACGTTGCCCCAGCCGCGCACCTGATCGTTGGACCAGATGCCGGGGGTGTCCGGGTAACCGACGCCCATCGGCGTGACCGAGGTCGCTTCGCTGATAATCAGCCCCGCCGAGGCGCGCTGCACGTAGTACTCGGCCATCATCGCGTTCGGTACGCGGCCTTCGTCGGCACGGCAGCGGGTCAGCGGCGCCATGATGATGCGGTTGGCCAGTGTCAGCTCGCCGATCTGGATCGGATCAAAAATCGTAGTCATCGGGGATATCCTCAATGAAGTCTCAGGGGTGAATCCGCAGTCTTTTGTCGCAAACGCCAGTGCGCTGATTCTCGGCGATCAGTTGGCAACGGCAGCCAGCCCGGCATCGCCGCGCTGACGGAAATTGATCAGGGTGGCCAGCAAGGCCAGCACCGCCAGTGCACCGGCTGCCAGGGGCACGCTGGTCAGGCCATAGCCGTGGGCGATGACGCTGCCGCCAACCCAGGCGCCCAGCGCGTTGCCGACGTTGAAGGCGCCGATGTTCAGCGTGGAAACCAGGTTGGGTGCGTCTTTGCCGAAGGTCACGACATTGATCTGCAGGGCAGGCACGGCAGCGAAACAGGCGACGGCCCAGAGGAACAGCGTCACTTCGGCGGGAATCAGTGCAGCGCTGGTCCAGCTCAGCACGGTCGACACCACGGCCATGGTGATGAACACGCCGATCAGCGTGGCGGCCAGGCGCCGGTCTGCCAGCTTGCCGCCGATGATATTGCCCACGGTCAGGCCCAGGCCGATCAGCATCAGTGTCCAGGTCACGCCCCGTGGCGAAACCCCGGTGACCTCGCCCAGCAATGGCGCGACGTAAGTGAACAGCGCGAACACCGATGCGGCGAACAGCGCAGTCATGCTCAGCGACAGCCAGATACCGCCGCCCTTGAGCATGGCCAGCTCGGCGCGCATGTCGATTTTCTCTTCATTACGGTTGGCCGGCAGGAAGCGGATCAGGCCGATGAAAGCGATCACGCCGATCACGGTCACGGCGTAGAAGGTCGAGCGCCAGCCGGCCTGCTGGCCCAATGCGGTGCCCAGTGGCACTCCCAGAACGTTGGCCAGGGTCAGGCCGGTGAACATCAGTGCTACCGCCGAAGCGCGGCGGTTGGCCGGAACCAGGCCCGCTGCCACCACCGAGCCAATGCCGAAGAAGGCACCGTGGCACAGCGCGGTCACGACTCGGGCAAACATCAGGATGTTGTAGTCGGCGGCGACGGCGCAGAGCAGGTTGCCGACGATGAAAATGCCCATCAGCGTCACCAGCGCGGCTTTGCGCGGCAGCCTGGCGGTGGCCATGGCCATGAACGGCGCGCCGATGGCCACGCCCAGCGCGTAGCCGGTCACCAGCCAGCCGGCGCCGGGAATGCTCACGCCAAGGTCAGTGGCGACATCGGGCAACAGGCCCATGATGACGAACTCGGTGGTGCCGATGGCGAAGGCGCTCAGGGCCAGAATAAGTAGCGAAAGAGGCACGTGGCGTCTCCTGGAAGTCGTGGCTAGAGCTGTTCGCTCAGGGCCTTCAAAAACGCCTGGATGGCGTCTTCATTGCGTTTGAAAAAGTGCCACTGACCGTGTTTCTTGCTGGAAATCAGCCCGGCGCGCTGCAGCGTTGCCAGGTGCGCCGACACCGTCGATTGCGACAGGCCCGCGCGCTGGTCGATCTGCCCCGCACAGACACCCAGCTCCAGGGAGTGGTGCTGGTCGGGGAAGCAGGTATTGGGTTCTTTGAGCCAATTGAGGATCTGCCGGCGGACCGGATGAGCCAGGGCTTTTATTATTTCGTCGAGGTCGATAGGCATGTCGTTCTCAATCTGTGTGTAGCGGTATATCGCGATGGGGCGAACTTTATATCTGTGCATCGCGATATACAAATATGTTTCGGTGCTAAGCTCAGCCTATTTCGCTATATCGGGTTATAACGATGCAGGCCCCTAAGCTCCGTAGCAGCACGGCTTGCCGGCGGGCGCGGTGGGTCAGCCGAAGAATGGATGTCTGACACACCGCTCCCGCCGGCAAGCCGTGCTGCTACGAAGTTTGCTACATTGGCCTCCATGAACTACCTCGCACACCTCCATCTGGGCGGTCAAACGCCCGCGCAATTGCTCGGCAGTCTTTATGGCGATTTCGTCAAAGGGCTATTGCCGGGGCGCTTTCCCCTGGACATCGAAGAGGCGATCCGGCTGCATCGGCGCATCGATGTGTTCACCGATGCCCACCCGGTCATCAAGCAGGCCATGGGCCGCTTCCCTGCCGAGCGCAGGCGTTACGCAGGCATCGTGCTGGACGTGTTTTTCGATCATTGCCTGGCGCGGGACTGGCCGCAGTACTCGGACGTATCCCTGCACGATTTCACCCGCAAGGTCTACGGCGTGCTGGCGAGCGAACCCGCATTGCCAGAGCGCCTGGCCCTGATCGCCCCGCGCATGGCCGCGCAGGACTGGCTGGGTTCGTACGTGGATTTCGAGGTGGTGGGCGATGCGCTGGCCGGGATTTCCCGACGCCTGTCACGCCCCGAGGGACTGGCCGGCGCCATGCAGGAACTGCAGGCGCTTTATCGGCCGTTGAGCGAAGATTTCAGCGAGTTCTATCCACAGCTTCAGGCGTTCGCTCAGGCTGCCCTGGCGGATGCCGCCGGGCGAACCTCGGCAGGCTGAGCCACGTCGCCGGTCTTCTCACCGAACAACGCCACCTGCACCGCTTGCTGAGCTTCGAACGCCAGTGCAGCGCGCTCCTTGCCCTGTGAGTCGATAGGCTTGAGCAAGTGGATGTGCACGTCGCTCACGTCATTGGCGAACAACCGACGCAGGTGCGACAGCAGGTCGTCGTCACCGATGAACGGGGCGATCTGATCGGGCTTGCCGTTGCGCAGGTACTGGATCGCTACCGGTTGAACAGGCACGCCGGTATCGATGGCGCTGGACAGCAGGCGACCGTGGAACGTGCGCAGGCTGCGGCCATCGGTGGTGGTGCCTTCCGGAAAGATCACCAGCGAATGATTGCCGGTCAGGTGCTGGCCGATCTGTTTCTGAATCAGCTTGCTGTCGCCCGAACCGCGACGGATGAACAGCGTGCCGGCCTTGAGCGCCAGCCAGCCGGCGACCGGCCAGGTGCGCACTTCAGCCTTGGACAGGAACGATAGCGGCGCCAGCTTGCCGAGGATGGCGATGTCGGTCCACGACACATGGTTGCTGACCCACAGCATCGGCTGCGCAGGCAGCTTGCCGTGGACCGTGACGCGAAACGGCAGGGCGGCGGTCAGGCGCGCCATGAACCAGCTGGTCCAGCGTTGGCGACGGGCCATGGAGTTGCCGATGCGCAGCCGTTCCATCAGGGCGAAGGTGCCGGCGATGGTCAGCCCCAGGGCGATGACCCACAGCACGCGGATGACTCGCGCATGACTGCGCAGCGCGCTCATCACACGGCTGCCTTGAAGTGACGGGCGTAGCGCGGGCAGAGTTCGTCGCGCTTGAGCAGGATGAACACGTCGGCCACCTGGAAGTCTTCGTCCCAGCAGGGCTCGCCGCAGATCTTCGCGCCCAGGCGCATGTAGGCCTTGAGCAGCGGTGGCATTTCGCAGATGACGTTGTTCGGAATGTCCAGGCTTGGCAGCGGGTTTTTAGGCTCGGCACGCAGGTGCTCGGTGCTCAGGTAACGCTCGCGCAGGCGCTGCATGATGGCGTGAGCCTGGATGCCGCCGTCCTGCATCGGGATGCTGGCGCAGCCCATCAGGTAGCTGTAGCCGCCTTCGTTGAGCACTTCGGCCAGCTCGCTCCACAGCACCGCGATGGTGCCGCCGTTGCGGTAGGCCGGGTCGACGCAGGTGCGGCCCAGTTCCAGGATCGGACCTTGCAGATGGCCCAGGCCATGCAGGCTGAATTCTTCTTCGCTGTAGAAGCGGCCCAGGGTGTTGGCGGCCTTGTGGTCCAGCAGGCGGGTGGTGGCCACCAGCTTGCCGCTGTTCAAGTCACGCACGCCGATGTGCATGCAATGTACGTCGTAATCGTCGATGTCCAGGCCCAGTTCGGCGCCCTTGAGCTTGGCATTGAATTCGCCGCTGAACACACTGAAGCGCAAAGCCTGTGCTTCCTGCATGGCTTGAGGCCCGATCAGGCGCTCGGCCTGCAGGCGACGTTCGGAGCGGGTGTCTCGAATACTGGCGATCTGAGTCATGTGGCGTCTCCGTGGGCCAGCCTTCGTCCAGGCCGGTCGACTGATTATTCGAAGCATTGCTGTACGAATGCAGGCTAGGGAGGGCCGATGTCATGACCATTAAGCTTTGGTGATGGTTGCGTGACAGGGATTCGGAGTGGGGTTGCAGCCGCTGACGAGCACATCCCCGTAGCAGCACGGCTTGCCGGCGGGGGCGATCTCCAGGCCCCATCGCGGGCAAGCGCGCTCCTACAGGTTTGGGGTAAACCACACCCGTAGCAGTCCGGCTTGCCGGCGTCGGCGATCTCGAAGACGCCCCCGCCGGCAAGCCGTGCTGCTACGGGAAGGCGGCGGAGCGTGGGAACGATCAACAATGTAACGATTGGCTGCTAGGGTTTCTCGCATCGCGTATTCGAGACCCCTTCATGAGCCGTCTGCTCTTCCTTCTGCTGCTGTTGACCTGCTCGGCCGGCGCACAGACCTGGCCTGACGAACAATGGCCTGTCCACAAACTCACACCCGGCCCCGCACTCAAGGACCTGGAAACCTACGCCTTCCCGCCCCGCGACGAGCAAGAGCGCAAAGGCGTGCGCACTGACGCCCTGTTGATCATCCGCGACGGTGAACTGGTCTACGAACGCTACGCCGGAGTGACCACGGCCCAGACCCCACACCTCACCTGGTCAATCAGCAAAAGCATCCTGGCGACGGTGCTCGGCGTGGCGTTCGGCGAGGGGCGTTTCAAGCTCGCTGATTCGGTCGCCAGCTTCTACGCCCCGTTCAACGCCCATCCCGATATCAGAGTCCAGGACCTGCTGCACTGGGCCTCGGGCCTGGACTGGCAGGAAGACTACGAATACGCGCCGCTCGATTCCTCAGTGGTGGCCATGCTCTACACCCGAGGTCGCACCGACATGGCACGCTTCACTGCCGAGCACCCTGTGGCCAGTGCCCCCGGCACGTCCTATCGCTACTCCAGCGGCGACAGCACGGTCCTGGCGGCGGCATTGCGGGGAATGGTCGGCGAGGCCGCCTACGCCGACTATCCCTGGACTGCACTGTTCGACCCGCTGGGCATCAAGAGCGCCGTCTGGGAAACTGACTCCACGGGCACCTTCGTCGGTTCATCCTATGCCTACATGACTGCCCGGGATCTTGCGCGCATCGGCCTTTTGATGGAGCGCCGCGGCCAGTGGCAGGACCGCCAGTTATTGCCAACCCAATGGGTGGATTTCAACCTCACGCCGTTCAAGTCGCAAACGCCGACTAGCGAAGCGCCAGGCGGCCATTGGTGGCTGAACAAGACCGCTGACGGCCCTGGTCCCTGGCCCGATGCACCACCCGACACGTTCGCCGGGCTGGGCCATTGGGGCCAGGCGCTGTATGTGATCCCCAGCGCAGGCCTTGTGATCGTGCGTTACGCCGATGATCGCGACGGAACCTACGACCACGACCAGTTGCTCAAGCTGACGTTGAAAGCCGTGGCCGGGGAGGGTGTCAAATGACTGCACAGAAAAGCTTCATCCGCCGCCGACCGTTCAGCAGCCTGGGCATCCTGATCCTGCTGGTTCTGCTCGCGCTGATCTGGACCTGGCGCGTCCAGTTGCAGGCATTTCCCACGATCATCAGCGCCTACACTGCCAAGGAGTACTGCTCCTGCCGTTATGTGATGAACAATCCTGTGGATTACTGCCAAAGCTATGTGAAACAGTGGCTGCCCAGCACCCTGACCGAAAGCCTGAGCGACAAACGCATCACCGCCACCGGCATGGGCCGCGAGAGCAGCGCACAGTGGCAGGGGCTGCGGCAGGGGTGTCGGCTGGTGTCCCCGGCGAGTTGATGGCGAACATCCCCATTTGCCTGTGGTCTGACTGCCGGATAAGGTTGCCTCAACCGCGCATCTGGAGTTCGCATGCCCATTCTCACCCGCCTGTTGCTGGCCTCGCTCGCTGTGCTTGCGCTGCCTGCCCAGGCGAACTGGTATCTGGATAACGAGTCTTCGCGACTGTCGTTCATCTCGACCAAAAACGCCGATGTTTCCGAAGTGCATCGTTTCCTCAACCTGCATGGCAAGGTCGACACCAAGGGTGTCGCTGAACTCGAGGTCGAGATGGAATCGGTGAGCACCGGCATTCCGTTGCGCGACGAGCGCTTGCGCAGGCAACTGTTCGACATCAAGCAGTTCCCCGAAGCGCGGATCAGCGCGCAACTGGATATGCGCCCGATCAACGCGCTGGCCCCCGGTGCGCAGCTGGAATTGCGTCTGCCGCTGAAGGTGCAACTGCACGGTCAGTCCCAGAGTTACAGCGCAGAACTTCTGGCCACGCGCCTGGATGACCGGCGTTTCCAGGTGGTGACCCTCGAGCCGCTGGTGCTGCATGCCGAGGATTTCGGCTTGTTGCCGGGGCTCGATGACCTACGCAAGGTCGCCGGGCTCTCGGCTATCGGCTTCTCGGTGCCGGTGGGCGCCGTGCTGATCTTCACGGCGCGCTGATCATGAGAGGCGCGATCTTTCCGTGGCGTGACGACAACCGCTTCAATCTGCTGGTCGATGGGCCGGCGTTCTTCCCGTGCATGATTGCCGCCATCGACGGCGCCGAGCAGCAGGTGGAGCTGGAGTTGTATCTGGTGGAGGCCGGGAGCTGCGCTGAAGCCGTGGTGCAGGCGCTGGTCAATGCGGCCAGGCGCAAGGTGATCGTGCGTTGCCTGTTCGATGATTTCGGCTCGCTGGCGTTCACCCTGGGCATGCGCACCCGGCTGACCGAGGCGGGCGTGATTCTGCGCTTCTACAACCGCGTGCACTGGCGGCGGGGCATCCGTAATTTCTACCGCGACCATCGCAAATTGTTGTTGGTGGACAAGCAGCTCGCGGTGGTGGGCGGAACCGGGGTGACCGACGAATTCTGGCGCCCCGATCAGGACACCAGCGAATGGCACGAAGTGATGGTGGAAATTCGCGGGCCGCTGGTGCTCGACTGGCAGGCGCTGTTCGACCGGCAGTTCCACGCCAATGCCCGGCCCCGTGCCTGGCGGCCTTCGGAAAATTTCGGCCTGCCGCGCCTGCCCAAGGCGCCGGTCAGCGGACAAGGGCTTGGTCGGGTGGCCTACGCCGACTCCCGCCAGCACCGTGACATCCTGCAATCCTTGATTCACGCCCTGTACACCGGCAAGAAGCGCATCTGGCTGGCGACGCCGTATTTCCTGCCGACCTGGAAAGTCCGCCGTGCCCTGCGCCGCGCAGCCTCCCGAGGCATCGACGTGCGCCTGCTGCTCACCGGCCCCCGCACCGATCACCCGTCAGTGCGATACGCCGGGCATCGCTATTACCCTCGATTGCTCAAGGCCGGGGTGAAAATCTTCGAATACCAGCCGTGTTTCCTGCACCTGAAAATGGTGCTGGTGGACGACTGGGTCAGCATTGGTTCATGCAATTTCGATCACTGGAACCTGCGGTTCAACCTTGAGGCCAATCTGGAAGCCCTCGACCCGGCGCTGACCCGGGCGGTGACCGAGAGCTTCGAGCGGGATTTTCTGGTCAGCAGCGAGATCAGCCTGCAGGACTGGCAGGCCCGGCCGCTGTGGCAGCGGGTCAAGCAACGGATCTGGGGCTGGGTGGACCGGTTGGTGGTCAATGCGCTGGATCGACGGGGCTGATTGCTTTCGGCGCTTGTCTGCTCCGTAGCAGCACGGCTTGCCGGCGGGGGCGGTGGGTCAGTCGAAGCGTGCGTGTCTGACGCAGCGCCGTCGCGGGCAAGCGCGCTCCTACAGGGGTGATTTGAGACAGGCACCCTGCTACGGGACCACCGACGACCTTGCGTGTGTAGTACTACGCTGTTACCAGCGCCTGCAATATTGGCGAATACTGGAACGACATCTCACTCACCGCAACGGGTTCGGAGGGCTTCAGCACATGGCTGCCAAGAAAATTCTCATGCTGGTCGGCGATTACGTCGAAGACTATGAAGTAATGGTGCCGTTCCAGGCGCTGCAGATGGTCGGCCATACGGTGCATGCCGTCTGCCCCGGCAAGAAGAAGGGCGAGGTGATTCGCACCGCCATCCATGACTTCGAAGGCGACCAGACCTACAGCGAAAAACGTGGTCATAACTTCGCGCTGAATTTCGATTTCGACAGCGTGAAGTCCGCCGACTATGACGCACTGCTGGTGCCCGGCGGGCGGTCTCCCGAGTACCTGCGACTCAATGCCGATGTGCTGGCGCTGGTGCGCGAGTTTGGTCGCGACAACAAGCCCATCGCCGCCGTTTGCCACGGCCCGCAACTGCTGGCCGAGACAGGCGTGCTCAAGGGCAAATCCCTCAGCGCTTACCCTGCCTGCGCTCCCGAGGTACGGCTGGCCGGTGGCGAGTACGTCGAGATCGGCATGGAAGAGGCGCACACCGACGGCAACCTGGTCACAGGTCCGGCATGGCCTGCTCATCCGGCGTGGCTGGCGGCGTTTCTGAAGCTGCTGGGCACTCAGATCATTCTGTAGAACGCGAGGCGTCATCATGTGCGAACTCTACGTAAAAGCCGACCCGATCCTGTACGAATCCCGCTCGCGCTCATTGCGCATCTGTGGCGTGGTGACCACCTTGCGTCTGGAAAACCAGTTCTGGGACATCCTCGCCGAAATAGCCGGGCACGACGGCATCACCACCAACCAGTTGATCAGCAAGCTCTACGAAGAAGTCATGGATTACCGAGGAGAAGTGGTGAATTTCGCCTCGTTTCTGCGTGTCAGTTGCATGCGCTACCTGAGCCAGCACCGGGTGAGCGCCACACCCTTGAGCCTGGTGCGCCACGCTGCGACCTGAATGCCCATGAAAAAGCCCGGCACAAAGGCCGGGCTTTTCGGTGTTGCCAGAAAGCGCTTACTGCACTTCCACCGCCAGGCTCTCACTGATCTTCTTCTGCCAGATGGCAGGACCTGTGATGTGCACCGACTCACCTTTGCTGTCGACCGCGACAGTGACCGGCATGTCTTTGACTTCGAACTCGTAGATCGCTTCCATTCCCAGTTCCGGGAAGGCCAGGACCTGCGATTTCTTGATCGCCTGGGCCACGAGGTACGCAGCACCGCCGACGGCCATCAGGTAGACGGCTTTATTGTCCTTGATCGCGTCGATAGCGGTCGGGCCGCGCTCGGACTTGCCGATCATGCCCAGCAGGCCAGTCTGCTCGAGGATCTGACGGGTGAACTTGTCCATACGGGTGGCGGTGGTCGGACCGGCCGGACCTACCACTTCGTCACCGACCGGATCGACCGGGCCGACGTAGTAGATGAAGCGACCCTTGAGGTCAACCGGCAGGGTTTCGCCCTTGTTCAGCATCTCGACCATGCGCTTGTGCGCGGCGTCGCGGCCGGTGAGCATCTTGCCGTTGAGCAGGACGGTTTCGCCCGGCTTCCAGCTCTGCACGTCTTCGGGTGTCAGGGTGTCGAGGTTGACGCGGCGGGCCGACGGGCCGGCTTCCCAGACGATTTCCGGGTAGGCGTCCAGCGGTGGCGCTTCCAGCGAGGCTGGACCGGAACCGTCGAGCACGAAGTGGGCGTGACGGGTGGCGGCGCAGTTCGGGATCATGCAGACCGGCAGCGAGGCTGCGTGGGTCGGGTAGTCCATGATCTTGACGTCGAGCACGGTGGTCAGGCCGCCCAGGCCCTGGGCGCCGATGCCCAACTGGTTGACCTTCTCGAACAGCTCCAGACGCATTTCTTCCAGCCGGTTCGACGGGCCGCGAGCCTTGAGCTCGTGGATGTCGATGGACTCCATCAGGACTTCCTTGGCCATGACCGCGGCTTTCTCGGCGGTGCCGCCGATGCCGATGCCGAGCATGCCAGGCGGGCACCAGCCAGCGCCCATGGTCGGCACGGTTTTCAGGACCCAGTCGACGATCGAATCGGACGGGTTGAGCATTGCCATCTTCGATTTGTTTTCCGAGCCACCGCCCTTGGCCGCCACGTCCACTTCAACGGTGTTACCCGGAACGATGGAGTAGTGGATGACCGCCGGGGTGTTGTCCTTGGTGTTCTTGCGAGCGCCTGCCGGGTCGGCGAGGATCGAGGCACGCAGGACGTTTTCCGGCAGGTTGTAGGCGCGGCGCACGCCTTCGTTGATCATGTCGTCCAGGCTCATGGTGGCGCCATCCCAGCGCACGTCCATGCCCACGCGTACGAAAACGGTAACGATACCGGTGTCCTGGCAGATCGGACGATGGCCGGTGGCGCACATGCGCGAGTTGATGAGGATCTGGGCCATGGAATCGCGCGCGGCGGGCGACTCTTCGCGCAGGTAGGCCTCGTGCATGGCCTGGATGAAATCGACGGGGTGGTAATAGGAGATGAACTGCAGGGCGTCGGCGACGCTCTGGATAAGGTCATCCTGCTTGATCACGGTCATGGGCGTTCTCCTCTATCAGGCGGGAACATTATATAGGGCGGCTCGCGCGGGTGCGTCGGGCAATCGCACAAACGGCCTTTGGCTCGGCTACCGCTCAGGCGCTGCGGCAGGAAAAGGCGCGGCAGTATACCCCTTGCCCCTCGGCGCGACACCCTGTCGCAGGATAAACGTTGGTCTAAGGCGGGCAGGGGGCGCCGAACGGCAGTGTCCGGCGGGCTGAATCATCGCTCACCGGGCACAGCGGCGCTCATGCTGGATTGAAGATCCGCCAGGTCGCGCGTTCGAATTTGTCGCCTGCGGCAAAACGCTCGCGTGGTGCACTGCTCAGTCGCTTGAAAAAACCCATCTTCTGCAGGGGCAGGCTGGTATGAATGCCTAATGGGCTAGCGTAGTTGGTGAGCGCGTTCAAGCGTGCGATCGTGCCGACATAGATGGCTTTGTCATAGCCGATCACGGGCCTGCGCAAGACATTGGCCATTGCCTGCGCCGCGCCACTGGAACCGCCCTCACAGGCAAGCAGCACCAAAGGGCGATCCGCAGCGTAGCCGGCGAGGCGAGGAGCGATTTCGCGTCGGGCCACATTCGCGGCGGGTTCGAATATACCCTGAGCGTTGAGCAGATAGCCCTCGCCGCTCCCGTGGGTTCTGAGGCCCCTCAGGTTGTCCCCCCAGAGTCTGTTGTGAAACGTCACCTGAGGCACACCGGGTGGATGTTCGAACAGGACCTCGGTTAGATAGTACCTGTGCAAACTCGGAGTTGGCGCAGCCGCCTTGCGACCGGTAAACCTTGCGACCGGACCGGACAGCCCGCTCAAAGCGCCCGCTGCAAGGCCCGTACCGAGCGAGACCCAGCCCAGAACGCTGGCGACGTTCTGATCGGCACCGGTGTGCTCGGCAACCAGGCCGGCCACGCCGGTCCCCAGCGACACAAGATCCAGCACGCCTGCGGCGAGGACCATCATTGCGCTCGGTGTCAGCGCTGCCGAACCGGCGTAACAGATGGAGGCGCCTACTGTGAGAAGCGCGCCGAAACCTGCGATCGCCGACGCAATACCAATCGCCAGACCTACGCCTGCCAGTGCGTAATTCACCCAACTGTGCCCGTCCGGATCGATGCGGTTGACCGGATCGCCTGCGCAATAGGCATACGGGTTGATGCCGCCCGCGCCGAACGGGCTCTGGCTGTCCGGGCTCAGGAAACACATCAGCACCGGATCGTAGGGGCGATAATCGCCCAGTATCTGCCAGCCTGTCAGGGGCTCACGCCGTTGTCCGGCGAATCCGAAGGCCGTGCTGTCGGCCCCTCCGGCTTGAGCGCCGTGGCTGGTGTAATGGCGTGTGCGTAACTGATCGTCGGCTTCAAGGCGCACACTGCCCTGTGCGTCGCAGCCGAGCAGGGTGGTCCGACGGATGCCGGCCGCCACTTTGCTGATCGCGAACAGACCCTGTTCGCCCGAGTGAAATTGCAGGCAGGCATTGCCCGTCAGTTCATGGGTCAGCTCGTCGCCACTGAAAAAACTGCGATTGAGAACGCCATCGACGATGCGATCTGCCAGCCGGCCACGGGCAGTGTATCGGTACTGACAGCGCTGATTGTTGTAGTGAACTTCGGTCAGCCGATCCTGCGCGTTCCACACCATGCGCCGGCCCAGGCTGTCGCGGATGACTCGGCCACAGGCGTCATAGGCGAGCCTGATCACCCGCGGCCAGGCCGCTTGGGTGTGGGTGACCTTCACCAGTTGCACCGGGTTGTTCACGGCATAGGTGAACAGGGCCTGGTCCGAGCTGCCATCAGCGTACCGGGTGACCACCTTTTCGTGGCCGTCCAGTGCATTGAAGGTGAACGACTGGCGCAGGATCCGGTTGCCGAATGGATCCTCAGGCGCGCAAGACTCATCGGCAGCATAGTTGACCAGCCGGCCTCGCAGGTCGTATTCGAAGGTTTCCGTGCCCGTCTGGCCATTGTCGGCCCAACTGCGTGAAGCGATCTTGTCGAATGCTGAATAGCCAAGGGTCTGAGTGACTGTCCGGGTGGTAGTGTTTCCTGTTTTGTCGGCTTCAGTGCTGGTAAAGGTACGCGTGGATTCGCGGCCGAGGCTGTCGTAGGTCAGGGTGGTGGTGAGGGTGCGCTGGTTATCCGGGTCGTCCACGATGGTACGCACCAGACGCGACAGCGCATCGTAGGCGTAGTGGGTGGTGAGGTTGCCTTCCCGGGTGTGCGCCACCCGACCCTGGGCATCGAAGCTGCGCCGATGGTTGACCCCTTGCGGGTCGTCGAAGCCCTGCAGCAAGCCGTTGAGCGAGTAATGCCATCGGGTTTCGTGGCAGGCCTGGTCGATGGTCCAGTTGTCCTGGCTCGGTTGGCCAGCAGCGCTGAACCCGAATGCCTCGGTCCCGAGCGCCCCGCTGGCCGAGACCGGCATGCCCAGCCTGTGATAGGTGATCTGCTGCGGCGTTTCGCCTTCGGGCGTCACACTGAACAGGCGGTTGTTCAGGTGCGACACATAGGTGAAGGCCACGCGTTTGCCGTCCGCCAGCCTGTTGGCCGTAGGGGGCAGTTGCCTGTCGGTGTATTCGAAGTGGGTGGTGTAGCCTGCGGCTTGCACGGAGCGTTGACGGCCCAGGCCGTCGAAGGTCTGGCGACCCAGGATAAAGGGCGTATTCATGGTTCCAATCCTTGGAAGTGATGTTGAGGGTTTGCACAACGGCGTGTCGGCTGCCTCAGACAGGGGTCACCCTGCCGTCGGGGTGATAGATGTTCGAGCGGGCCTCGCGAAATGCAGTCTTCCACGCCTTGACCGGGTTACCGGAGGTGCGCAGGCGCTCAAGGTAGGGGATGGCTTCCAGCGGCGTATTGGATGGGTTGCGTGCGCCCTGGAGGCTGGCGAAACCCTTGACGTAGACCTTGTTGGTGAAGCCTTGCACCGGGCGGCCCAGCTCCCTGGCGATTTCCAGCGCCGCGCCATTTTTTCCTCCCCAGCACGACAAAAGCACAAAGGTGTCGTCCGCAGCCGCTCCAAGGGACTGGAGCCTGGGTGCGATCACATCTCTGGCGATGTCGGCTGCGCGCATCACGTTGCCATCTGCGCCCATGAGCAGCGCGCGGGCAGGATCGCCGTGGGTCAGTAGCGCGGCCCGGTTGGTGGAGTGATAGGTTTCGATGAAACCGACGTCCACGCCTCTGGACGTATGTTGAGCGAGTACTTCAGCGTTGCCCAGGCGCCCTGGTTTTGGGGACGTCCAGCCTTGCTTGAGGTCAAGGGATCGTTGGCGTAAGCCTGCCTGTCTGAGAGCACCCAGTTTCATGGCCGCCCCGGCACCCGCCAGGCCTGTGACCAGAGAGATGCCGCCGAGGATGTCCGAGGCGGTGCCGCTTTGCCCCGCGGCCTGAAGCACTGTGCTCGCAACGCCTGTGGCCAGGGACACGATATCCAGCGTTGCCGCCGCAAGGGCAATGATCTGTGCGGTGGTCAACGTACCCAGCCCGGCACTCAACAAGGCCCCGGCGGCAGGCAATGCAGCCTGCAGGCCGGGAATCAACGCCAACGCACCCAGCACCAGACCCGCGCCCGCCAGTGCGTGATTCACCCAACTGTGGCCGTCGGGGTCGACTCGGTTGACTGGATCTCCTGCGCACCAGGCATAGGGGTTTATCCCGCCGCGGCCGAAGGGGCTCTCGGTGTCCGGGGCCAGGAAGCACATCAGCAGCGGGTCATAGGGGCGGTTGCCACCGGGTATGTAAAACCCCGACAGGGGTTCGCGCAGCTCGCCAGCGTAGCCGAATGCCAGATTGCCGGATCGGGAGACGTCCGCGCCATGGGCGGTGTACTGGCGCCGGCGTACCGTGCTGTCGGCTTCCACGCGTACGCTGCCCTGAGCGTCTGTACCGAGCAGAATGGTTTTGCGAACACCGCCGCTAACCTCGTTGATCGCAAACAACGCACCCATGTCACCGATCAACTGGACGCTGTCGCTGCCCGTTTGCCTGTGGGTGAGTTGGTCGGCACTGAAAAAATCCCGGGTCAGTGTTTTGTTTACCAGACGGTCAGTCAGCTGCCCGCTGGGATCGTAGCGGTAGCTGCAAGTACCCGCCGCTGAACGAACTTCGGTCAGTCGCCCCTGGGTGTTCCAGCTCAGGTAACGACCGAGGCTGTCTGCAATTACGCGGCCGCAGGCGTCGTAGGTCAGCGTGATGTTTTTGGGCCATGAAGGGTGGGTATGGGTGATCCTCGTGACGCAGGTGGGATCGTCACTGGCGTAGCGGAATCGGGCTTCATCGCGGGTGCCGTCGGCATAGATGGTGACCACGCGCCTGTGACCGTTCAACTCATTGAACGTGAACCTCTGCTCGACGATCCGGTTGCCGAACGGGTCCTCCACTGCGGCGGCAGCGTTGGCGGTATGGCGCACGAGGCGGCCGCGCTCATCGTACTCGAAGTGTTCTTCGCTGCGTTGCTTGCCGTCGGTGCAGATTCTGGAAGTGATCTGATCGAGTGCCGAGTATCCCTGGGTCTGGGTGATCGTCCTGACGCTGGCTCCAGTGGCCTGCACGATGCTGAACGTGCGGGTGTGCTCGCGGCCCAACGGGTCGTAGGTGAAGGCCGTGGTGAGGGATTGCCCGGTTTGCGGATCGGTTACCCTGACGGCCAGCGGGCGCGACAGCTCATCGTAGTGGTAGGTGGTTTCCACGGTGCCGACGCAGGTCTTCGCGACGCGGCCTTGCGCATCGAATTCCCGCCGATGGCTCACGCCCTGGGCATCACTGAAGCCTTGCAGCAGGCCACTGAACGACTGTCGCCACGTGCTGGTGTAAGTCGTCCCGTCCACGGTCCAGCGGTCCATGAGCGGCTGGCCGGATGCGGTGAACTCGAAGGTCTGCGTGCCAAGGGCGCCTGTGATGGACGTGGGCAGGCCGTGTTTCGGATGACGGCTGATGAGTGTGGCCGTCTCGCCGTCGGCGGCGACACCGAGCAACGTTTGGCCCAGGTTTTTTTCATATTTGAACAGGGTGACCCTGCCATCGGCCAGGGTGTTCGACGCGGGTGGGAGTTGCCCCTTGTGGTAGTGAAACACGGTGGTGCTGCGGCCGACTTCGACGCTGAGTTGGCGGCCAAGGCCGTCGAAGGACTGCCGGCCGATGATGGTTGCTGTGTTCATGTCTTCGATCCTTGAAGAAATTACCGGCCAACGGGAAGCCTTCGTCAGGGCAAGCTTCCCGCCAATGTTCGTGGCTACCGAGAGGTCCTATCTGGAGTTGGCGCGGTGACGGCGATGGTTTCGGGATGGTTGCCATCGCTGTGCGGGGCGTATGTCCAGTTCACCACCGTGGCGTCGGCCAGCCGTTGTTCGGTGAACCGTCCGTATACATCCAGCTTCACGGTGGTCACGCGATCCGGCAGACCGGGCACCGCAAGGGTGGTGCGGGTGACACGGTCCAGCCCGTCGCGCAGCCATGCGCTGCTGCGAACCAGCGTGCCATGGGTGTCGTACAGCTCGGCGCGGATGGCGCTGCCGGCCGCGTTGTGCCAAGTCAGGGTGTGCGGGCCTTTCACCGTTCCGTTCTGGTGCCAGGCCTTGAGCGTGAGCTGCACCGGATCGTGCTGGCTATGACTCACGACCCCGTTGGGCGCGATGCTCTGGCTCACTTGCCCCCAGTCATCGTAACGGGTGTCGGTGGTCAGTTTGAGAGGGGTGACCAGTGCCGGGTTGTCAGGGTCGCGCAGCCAGTCCTGCTGGGTTTCGCTGATGGTTCTGCCTTCGGCATCGAACAGGGTGCGGCCGATCTCGCGGAACGTGCCCGGCGCGTGATCGAGGTCTTCCAGTTCGATACGTACGCTTCGCCCCTCGCCGTCGAGCCATTGGCGGTGATGCTGACCGGTAGCAAGCACGTTCTCGATCATCACCGGGTTTTCGCCCATGAGTACGTGCTTGAGTGCGACCTTGTCTCTCACGTGATAGGTGGTGGTGCAACGGGCTTCATAGGGGCTGCCAGCGGCCGTGACCACAAGTGTCACGCGGCCGAGGCTGTCGTACTCGTAGCACGAAACCGCTCCGGCTGCATTGGTTTCCCGGACCACTTGGCCGGTGCCCAGCGACCGCGTGCTGCTCTGGCTCGAACGCACCTGATCGGTGTTCTCGAAGCCGATGGTGGTGGTGCGAGTGGTCACTTCGCTGTCAGTCAGCTCATAGTCGTAGCGGGTGCTGGTGGCCTTGCCGTTGAGCGTGGTGACTTTGCTTCTGATGCGGGCGTAGTGCGGGCCTTTCTCCGTGATGTAGGTCTGGGTCGTGGACTCGATTTCCCGTGAGTGAGATTCATCGCAGGCCGTTTCATGTTCTACCACTACGCATGGGCGCCCGCCCTCGATGAGCGAATCCAGAGACTTGTAGGTATAAGTGGTGGAGGTCTCTGATGCCCCGCCAAAGCTGCCGTCGGCCAGGCCCAGCGGCCTGGTGGTTTTCTTTTTCAGAAACCTGACGATGCCCAGAGGGCTGGCTGGGCAGAGCTTGGGATTCTTATCACCTTCGGCAGGGTAATACTCGCTGTGCTCTTCGATGCCGTTGGGCGTGCGCGTGAACAGGACGTTGCCGAACCTGTCGTAGCGATACTCGGTCTGCTCGCTGCGCCTGAGGTTCGCGGCGCTGTGGTCGATGAAGGTCAGGGTCTGTTTGTGCGGCAGTTGGCACCAGGCGGGTTGATCCTTCCAGAGGGTGCCCGCAGCTATGCCGTAGGTGGTGTCCTGACGGATTTCGCAGTGGCCCCGGCGGCTGGTTTCCTGAGTGAGCAGGTGAAAGCGGTTCCAGGTCCGGGTGATAATAGACAGCGGCTTTCCCTTGGCGTCGGTCTGGGTTTCGACCACGCTGTAGCGGTATTCCTGCTCCACTTGGTAGAGGTTGTCGCGACCCTTCTGCCAGTCGAACGCCTGGGCGCTGGCGTAACCCAGGAAGTTGTGCGCGCCGATCCATTCATAGGTGTGGTGCAGCCGGGTATGGTCTGCGCCCGAAGAGTGGGTCCATCTCTGCACCCTCGGGAGGACCTCGAACGGCGCGCCGTCCGGAAGCTGATGGCCATCTTCGCCCTTGGCCCAGGTCACGGTGTCCGACGCCCCCAACGGGGTGATGAATTCGGTGGGCAGCAGCAGGTGAGTGGTTTCATCCAGAGGATGGTGGTCATAGGTGATGGTGCAGGGTGTCTTGATGCCGGGAAGGTGAACGGCCACCAGCTTGTCGTTGGTGGTGCGCATCCTCAAGGTATGTGCTTCGCGCCCGGGTGCAGAAAATTCAATCTCGCCTTCGTCGTAGGCGACCTGCAGCAGCGTCCGCGTTTCGTCGCGGATGCTCCTCAGCCGCAAGCCACTGCGAAACGGCGTCCAGCGCACATGAACCCGTCGACCCTCCGGGCTGCGCATTTCGGTGACCAGAAACCGGCTGCTGTCTTCCTGGCGGGTCAGTATCTCGCTCTGGCCATTCTTGTACTCCACAAGGTAGGCATCGCTGCCCAGGCACGTGACCGCCATCGACTTGAGCTTGGCATCGAGCAGTTTCAGTTCGCTGCCCGGGGTGGTGGCCGGGCTGTCGGTGTCGACTGCAAAACTCTCCCCCGACGACAGGCGCAACGAGGGAGCGTCCTGATTGAGGTCCAGTTCGCTCAAGTCCAGCGACCAGCCCAGCCCGAAACCCTTGTCGTGGGTTGAGCCCAGCACGCTGAACGACAGCGTGGGGTTGAGGCTGGGGCCGCACATGTTGTTGGCGGGGATGATGGGAAGCTGGAAGGCCAGGGTGAATTGGCCGGTGCGGGCATCGACACCGGTCTTGATGAAATCGGTGAAGTTTGTGGCTTGTGTGTGAACACCTGAAATGGGCATGGATAAATTCCGCAATGTCGTCGATCGTTGTCGGACGGGCACGCCGGTTCAACTATGACGGCTGAGAGGGCAGACCCGAGAGAAGTGAATGCACCGTGTTAACGAAGCATTCTGAAATCCATAAAGTTGCCCGCCCCCTCAATTGTCATTTTGATTTTGTACTTGTTACCGTACTGGTCGAGCACGGCGAAGGACCCTGGCGCCGGCGGCCCTGCCTCCGGTTTTGGGTCGATTCCACGTAATTGGAGCCGGATGAAATTCATGGCACCGGCGCGGGTGTTAATGGGGACGCTGAGGTGCCGATAGCCAAAGGCTTGAACTTGACTGAGAGGATCGACTAGATAGTGGAGGTTCATTTCCACCGATGGTGATGCAAAGTTGTTGCCCCAGAAAACTTCGCCGTCATCCCGTTCACCCAGAAAGGTTGCCGCCAATCCATCCTGAAATGCGGCATCGGCATCGACTATCCTGAAGGCTGGATTTTTGAACTCCAGATGATACAAGTCGATATCGACCGCCGTTTTCACTTTCCATGACTTGCGATCATGCTCGACGACGTCAGTCACGGTATCCATGAGCGCATCAACCCGCTCAAGCTTGAAGTCCGAACGCTGCCGGTTCGGACTGGTAATCGTCTCGACCTTGACCGATGAATTGAAGACGCTGGTGTGGCTGACGTAGTGGCTGTCTTCGTCACGGGTCACGGCGGCGTAGAGGGTCTTGATCGACCCTCCGGACGCGGTCGAGGAAACGTAGAATTTTCTGGAACAGGCCGTGGACTCCAGCAGCCGCGACGGGGCCATGCCTGTGTCGGCGTAATATTCGAACCGCTCATCCCGCTTGCGAGAAACCCGGTACTCGCCTGACAACTCTTGATACTGCCCATCATCATCAAGCGTGACCAGCCGGACGCTGTTCAGTTGCTCTTTGGTGATGCTCTCGTCCTTGCGGGGGGTCAACCCAACCGAAATTTGAAGCTGGTTGTTTCCATTGTTGAATATCCGGTTCGAGTTGGAAGTGATGTTGATGTTCAAGCGGCTCAGCCAGTTGGAATCGTTCATAGGTTTCATGCTGTAACCATCCTTGGTTTGTAATGGCAGGGTTGTAGTGGGGCTGCCTTGCAACGGGCTCCCCTTACTCTGTCGGGATCCCATAAAGTTCGAAATCGACCAGGCGTCCGTCATACATCGTGAAGTTGATGAGATTGCCGTCCTGCTCCTGCGTCATTTCAATCAGGTGTTCATGGCCGTATTGGTCAAAGACGCCGAAGATTCTGGGCGCCCGGTATGCTTCGCCCAGCACTGCACCTGCGCCGCGCAACTTGAGCCGTATGAAGTTCAGTGCACCGTCGCGGGTATTGGTCGCTACGCGGATGTGCCTGTAGTTGAACGTGCTGTCCGCAGCACGAGGGTCGACCACAAAATGAGCGTGCCGCTTGTATATTCGTGGCAAGGGCAGGGTGGGCCAGCCGATCGCCTCGACAGTTTGCGTATCGTCGTTGAAGTCGGAGTAGAAACAACCGGATCCGCTGAAGAACGGTACGCGGACATCGACGATCCTGAAGGCCGGGTTCTTGAATTCAAGGTAATAGAGATCCACATCGACAGAGGTCCTGGCTTCATAGGTGCTGTCATGCCAGCGGTAGGTATCGGTCACCGTGTCCTGAAGCAGGTCGACAGCCTCCAGCTTGAAGTCCGAGCGCTGGCGGCGCAGTTTGGTAATCGTCTCGATGGTCACCGATGAGTTGAAGATGCTGCTGTGACTGACATAGTGCTTGTCCGGTGCCTTGGCGATGGCGGCGTAGATGACCTTGCGCGAGCCGCCGGAGGCGATGGAGGTGACATAGAACTTCTTGCGATAAGTGGTCGACTCCAGCAGCGCAGAGGGGGCAGAACCGGTGTCGGCGTAATAGTCGAAGCGTTGGTCCCGCTCGTCGGCGTAGCCATACTCCCCTGACAGCTCCTGATAGCGCCCGTCATCTTCGAGAGTGACCAGTTGTATGCTGTCCAACTGTTCCTGGGTCACGGTCTGGCCGTTACGCGGCGTCAGGCCGATGGAAACTTCAAGCTCGTGGTTGCCGTTGTTGAATATCCGGTTGGAACTGGACGTGATGTTGATGTTGAAACGGCTCAGCCAGCCGGCGTCGTTGACAGGTTTCATACTCCGGACCTTCCGTGGTTGTTGAGAGGGCTCCAGAGTAGCGAGGCGCCTTGCGGGGGCTGATATATATATTTATCGCGTCCCTGGGGATCGGTATGCGAATGTGTCCGAGGCCTGGAAGCGTCGCGCCGACGCACGGCGGACCGATACCTGCGCATTTGGCCCCTTGGCCAAGGCCGGGCACGTTGGCGAAACGCCACGTTTCCTCTACATTGACCACTTCCCGGATGATCGATGTACCCGGCCTGCGATGCGACCCATGTCCATCTCGCCACCCAGGACGAGCCCCAGATCCATGACCAATCAACCTCCCGTAGCGGGATCGATACAGCGCCTGCTGTTCAAGCGCTTCGCGCTGGCAGCCGCCACCTACGTCCTGCTGACTGCGCTGGTCTGGGTGGCATTCTGCGCAGGCTATTACCATGCGTCGTTCTTTGGGGTGTGGCTGGCCAGCGTGCTGGTGCTGTTGTCGCAGGGCATCCTGAGCCTGGTGTTTTTCGGTGGTCACAACCAGCGATTCAAGGACCCCAGCCTCACTGAGTTTCAGGTGCTGATGGGGCTCGGCTGGCAGACATTCCTGCTGGCCCACATGGACGCTGCCCGTGGCACCTTCCTGGTGCTTTACGTACTGGTATTGTTATTCGGACTGTTTCACCTGCCGCCGAGAGTCTTCACCCGCTGTGCGCTGCTGGCGCTGGCGGGTTTCACCGGTCTGAACCTGTGGGAGGCCTTCAATGGCCAGCTCGACGACCCGGGCCTGGCGGCCCTCCAGACCTGCGCGCTGTTCATCGTCCTGGCCTGGCTGTGCCTGTATGCACGGTTCGTCCAGACGTCCCGACAGCGTATGCATCAGCGTCGGATCACGCTGCAGGCCCACCAGGAAACCCTGCGCGGCATGATGTTCCAGCTTGAAGAACTGGCCTCTACCGACGAGTTGACCAACCTCTACAACCGCCGCCATTTCCTGCGCCTGGCCACCCGTGAGCTGGAAACCATGGAAGGCAATTACACCCTCGGCCTGGCGCTGATCGACCTCGACCACTTCAAGCGGGTCAACGATCAGCTCGGGCATTCTGCCGGGGACCGGGTATTGCAGGTGTTCGCCACCACGGCCAGCCAGTGCCTGCGCTCCGATGACATTCTGGCGCGCTACGGCGGTGAGGAGTTCGTGTTGCTGATTCCCCGCGCCACCCGCGCGCAACTGGTCGATTGCTGCGAACGGGTGCGCGTGGCGTTCGAGCAGGTAACCATTCCCGGTCTGCCGGGTCTTGAGCTGAGCCTGTCGGTGGGGATGACGCTGATCGAATCCGGCGATGATCTGGACCGTGCCCTGCAGCGCGCCGACCAGTCGCTCTACCGCGCCAAACACCAGGGTCGCAACCGCTGCCATGGCGCCTGGGATTACGTCGATGCCTGAGCTGCGTGCCGGTGATCGGCAGTGGAGCGTTGCGCCGGGCGCCAGCCTGCTCGATGCTCTCAATGATGCAGGGCTTTCAGTGCCGTTCAGCTGCCGCGCGGGCAGTTGCCATGCCTGCCTTGTGCGCTGCACCAGTGGCGAGCCGCTGGATGGCCTGCCCGAAGCACTCGATGCCGCCAAGCGCGAGCAGGGCTGGCGCCTGGCTTGCCAATGCCGGGTGGTGGGCGATCTGGCCGTGGAAATCTTCGATCCGCTGCGTGACGGCCTGCCGGCGCGTGTCGCAAGTTGTGAATGGCCAAGCCCGCATGTATTGAGGCTGCGCCTGGCGCCCGAGCGTGGGTTGCGTTATCGCGCCGGTCAGCACCTGGTGCTCTGGACCGCCAATGGCGTTGCCCGCCCGTACTCGCTGGCCAGCTTGCCGGGCGAGGACCCGTTCCTGGAATTTCATCTCGATTGCCGCCTTCCCGGCGCCTTCACCGATGTGGCACGCACCCTTGCACCGGGTGATTCGGTGCGGCTGGGAGAATTGCGTGGCGGTGCCTTGCATTACGACCCTGACTGGCAAGCGCGGCCCCTGTGGCTGCTGGCGGCGGGCACCGGGCTTGGGCCGCTGTGGAGTGTGCTGCGCGAGGCACTGCGCCAGGAGCATCAGGGGCCGATCCGGGTAATGCACGTGGCCCACGAGCATTATCTGGCGAACGAACTTCAGCGGCTGGGCGAGGAGCATGCACGGGTGCAGATCGAGCTGGTCGGGCCGGATGCATTCCAGGCTGCACTAGCCGGGTTGCGAGTCACTTCTCGGCAAACCGTGGCACTTGTCTGCGGTTCGCCTTCGAGCGTCGAGGCGTTTTCGAAGCGGCTGTTCATTGCCGGATTGCCGCGAGGGCAGTTGCTGGCCGATGTGTTTCTGGAAAAGGCCTGAGCGTCTCTGCCTGAAATGAAAAAGCCCCGTGCTCTTGCGAGACGGGGCTTTTTCGGTCACAGCAGCGTCTTACACGATCGGGTCGCCGACGTGCAGGATCTTCATGCCGTTGGTGCCACCGATGGTGTGGTAGCTGTCACCCTTGGTCAGGATGACCCAGTCGCCTTGCTCGACCAGACCGCGCTTGACCAGCTCGTCCACAGCCGACTGGCTGACCTGACCCGCTGGCAACGAAGCCGGATCGAACGGAATGGTGTACACGCCACGGAACATGGCGGCGCGCGCCTGGGTTTCGCGGTGTGGGGAGAACGCGTAGATCGGCACCGAGGAGCGGATGCGCGACATGATCAGCGGGGTGTAGCCGCTTTCGGTCAGCGCGATGATCGCTTTGACGCCCGGGAAGTGGTTGGCGGTGTACATGGCCGCCAGCGCGATGCTTTCGTCACAGCGGGTGAACGAGTGACCGATGCGGTGGCTGGAGGTCTTGCCGGTCGGGTGACGTTCGGCGCCGACGCAGATGCGCGCCATGGCTTCAACGGCTTCGACAGGGTAGGAACCGGCAGCACTTTCAGCGGACAGCATCACGGCATCGGTGTAGTCGAGCACGGCGTTGGCCACGTCGGACACTTCGGCGCGGGTCGGCATGGGGCTGGAAATCATCGATTCCATCATCTGCGTGGCCACGATCACCGCTTTGTTGTGGCGACGTGCGTGCAGGATGATTTTCTTCTGGATGCCCACCAGCTCCGCGTCACCGATTTCCACGCCCAGGTCGCCACGGGCAACCATGACCGCGTCGCTGGCGCGAATCAGTGCATCGAGGGTTTCGTCGTCGGCAACGGCTTCGGCGCGTTCGATCTTCGCCACCAGCCAGGCAGTACCGCCCGACTCGTCACGCAGCTTGCGGGCGTATTCCATGTCGGCGGCGTCGCGCGGGAAGGAAACGGCCAGGTAATCCAGGTCCATTTCAGCGGCGAGCTTGATGTCTTGCTTGTCTTTTTCGGTCAGGGCCGGTGCAGTCAGGCCGCCACCGCGACGGTTGATGCCTTTGTGGTCCGACAGCGGGCCACCGATAGTCACGGTGCAGTGCAGGGCATCGGCGGTCTGCGTGTCTACGCGCATGACCACTCGTCCGTCGTCGAGCAGCAGTTCGTCGCCTACGCCGCAATCCTTGACCAGATCGGGATAGTCGATACCGACGATTTCCTGGGTGCCTTCAGTCAGAGGATGGCTGGTGGAGAAGGTGAACTTGTCACCGACTTTCAGCTCGATCTTCTTGTTGGCGAATTTGGCGATGCGAATTTTCGGGCCTTGCAGGTCACCCAGCAACGCAACGAAGCGGCCATTCTTGGCGGCGATGTCGCGGATCAGCTTCGCGCGAGCCTTGTGCTCGTCGGGCGTGCCGTGGGAGAAGTTCAGGCGGGCAACGTCCAGGCCCGCCAGAATCAGCTTCTCGATGACTTCGGGCGAGTTACTTGCTGGGCCAAGTGTGGCTACGATTTTGGTGCGACGAACGGACATGCACAAACTCCTTAAATGAAGCGCAGCGAGAGGCTACTACTGTATTGGCCTGTAGTCATTGTTCCTTTGCACTACCTTGTCGCCCAATCACTGGGCAATAGGCAGATCGGCAGTACCCTTCAATCGGTCTTGAAGAAATCCGGCGATGCGCCGATACAGTACAGAGCACAGGAGACTCTCATGCGAATCGTGATGATATTAGTGGCGCTGACTGCATTGGGCGGTTGCACACGCTGGGCGATGAACAGCCATCTGGACAATGCCAACCGCGCGTACGCCAAGGGCGACTGCGATACGGTCATGTACAACCTGTCCAAGGTCGACCGCGAAAGCCGTTCGCGTCGGTACGTTCAGCCTGAAGTGTCGATGTTGCGCGGGCAGTGCCTGGAGCGCCAGAAGTTCTACGTCGATGCGGTGCAGACCTATCAGTTCATCGTGACGCAGTACCCCTACAGCGAATACGCATTCCGGGCGAAGGCGCGTCTGGATACGCTGCATCAGTTGGGCTATGACAACCTGGCCCCGCCTGCCGTCACGCGACCTGCTTCACTTTAGTTACACTCATCTGGATAGACGGTGGTTTTTTTGAGTGGATGTCGGCGCAAGTTGAGCTAGGCTGGAAAACGGTAGGGACCTAAAGATTTCATCACAGGAGTGAGGAAGTGCGCGCTCCATTGCCGAAGCGGTTATCGACAGGCTTTGTTTATCGCCAAATCGAATAATCGGACGAGTGACTTCGGCAATCACTGGTGAGTCAGATGACGTCCCTGTTGTAATAAACAGGTTGGTTCGACTGTGCCTGACCGACAGACGAATCTCTTAGCATTAGCGCGGCCATGCTCAATGGCTACCCGAGGACCAGTGTCCAATGCTTAATGAAAGACGAATCGAACGTCACCAGCTTCCGTATTACCTGCAGGTGTTCAATCGCTACACCGACAAACCGATGGGCTGCCTGGGCAACGTCTCGGAGCAGGGGCTGATGTTGATCAGCGACCTGCCCATTCTGGTTGCCGCCGACTTTCAACTGCGCCTGAAAGTGCCGGATGAAAAGAACGGGCTGTATCACATCGATATCAACGCCAGTTGCCTGTGGTGCCAGGAAGACGAAACACCGGGTGTTTTCGACTCCGGGTTCAAGATTCAGGCTGCGCCACCAGAGTATTTCCACCTGATCCAGGCCTTGCAGCGCTATTTCAGTTTTTATCCACTGGAAGCGTCTGCCTGATACCGGTGCCCTATAGAGTGCCGGCTTTTTTCCAGGTCAAGTACCGATTGACCAACTGCGGCCCGAGTTCTCCCGGCCGCACATCCAGGACCGCAATCCCATGTGCACGCAGGCGCTCATGGAGGCCTGCACGTGCGTTGAGAAAATCCACCGTGCCGCAATAATCCAGCGCTTGCTGCCAGCTCTGTACCGGGGCAAGCCGCTTTTCGTCGAGCACCTCCTCGCGAAGGCTGGCGATCAATACGCGATGGTGGCGGCTCAGGTGCTTGACCGCAGCGAGCAGTTGATCGTCGTCCTCATCGCGCAGGTTGGTGACCAGCACCACCAGCGCGCGCCGTTTCTGCCGGGCAAGCAATTGCCGGATCGCCGCGCCGTAGTCGGCGGGGTGGCGGGTGCTGTCCAGGTCGTAGACGTGGTTGAGCAACAGGTTCAACTGGCTGGCGCCCTTGACCGGAGGGAGGTGACGATTCTGCTCGGCGGCAAAGGTCGAAACACCCACTGCGTCGCCCTGGCGCAGCGCGACGTAGCCCAGCAGCAGGCAGGCATTGAGCGCGTGATCGAAATGGCTGAGCTCGCCATCCTGGCTGCGCATCCGGCGCCCGCAATCGAGCAGGAAGACAATCTGCTGGTCCCGCTCGTCCTGGTACTCCCGGGCAATCGGGGTGCGCTGGCGGGCGGTGGCCTTCCAGTCGATCTGCCGCAGGCTGTCACCCTCGCGAAATTCGCGCAGTTGATTGAATTCCAGGCCCAGGCCCCGACGTTGGCGCTGGCGCACGCCGATCTGGCTGAGCCAGTTGTCGACTCCTTGCAACTGGCCGCCGTGCAGCCTGGTGAAGTCGGGGTAGACCCGTGCCGAGCTGCAAGCCGGCAGGTAGCGCCGCGACAGCCACAGGCGCAACGGGCTGCGCAGCTGGATCTCGATGCGCTCGAAGGTGAACAGGCCCCGGCTGGTGGGGCGCAGACGATAGCTCAAGCGTGCGCTGCGCTGCGCCCGCAGAACCACATCCTGGGACAGGTGTTGGCCTTCGAATCGGTTACCCGGCCCCACGGGCCCATGATCGAGCATCGTCAGCGGCAGGGCACGAGATGAATCCTGGGCGATCTCGATGCTGACGTCGCTCCAGCGACCCAGCGCCAGGCTGCCGGGCAGGTGCCGCTGGACGCGAGGGGAGGGCAGGCGCCACAACCAGAAGGCGTCCAGTGCTGCCAGCCCGCCGATCCCCCAGAACAGCACCCAGAACAGGCCATCGAGTTTTGCCACTGGTCCACGCCCCAGCGCCTGGAGAACCCCCAGCAAGAGGGCGATCCCGGTCAGGCTGGCAAGCCACCAGAGCAGGCGCGGGGAGGGCTTGAGCAGTTGCTTCATTGGCGCGGCGCCGGGACCTGATCGAGCAATTGCTTGAGCACCTGATCCACCGACATGCCTTCGATGTCCAGTTCCGGCGACAGCCTGACCCGATGCCGCAGCACCGCCAGGGCGCAGCCCTTGATGTCATCGGGAATCACGAACTCACCGCCGCGCAGCAGCGCCCGAGCCCGCGCACCGCGCACCAGTGCGATGGAGGCGCGCGGCCCTGCGCCGAGGGCCAGGCCCGGCCAGGTGCGAGTGGCGCGAGCCAGCCGAACGCCGTAGTCGAGCACCTGTTCATCCACCGGCAACTCGCTGGCGATGCGTTGCAGCGCCTGCACATCCTTGGCGTGCATCAGGGTGCGCAGAGGCTGCACCTCGAGCATGTCCGAGCGGGTGGAGCGGGTCACCTGGCGGACCATTTCCAGTTCCTGCTCGGCCTGGGGGTAATCCATGCGCAGCTTGAGCATGAAGCGGTCAAGCTCGGCCTCGGGCAACGGATAAGTACCTTCCTGCTCGATGGGGTTCTGGGTCGCCAGCACCATGAACGGCTGCGGTACCGGGAGGGCGCGGCCTTCGAGGGTGACCTGGCGTTCCTGCATCGCTTCGAGCAGGGCTGCCTGGGTCTTGGCCGGCGCGCGGTTGATTTCGTCCGCCAGCAACAGATGAGTGAACAACGGGCCCTTGCGCAGCTTGAACTGCTCGCTCTGCATGTCGTAGACCGCATGGCCGGTGACATCGCTAGGCATCAGGTCCGGGGTGAACTGTATGCGGGCGAAATCCCCGCCAAAGCAGCGTGCCAGGGCACGGACCAGCAGCGTCTTGCCAAGGCCGGGAACGCCTTCGAGCAGCACATGGCCGCCGCCGATCAATGCGGTCAGCACGTCATCGATCACCGTGTCCTGGCCGATGACGGCCTTCTGCAGCTCGTGGCGCACGGCCTGGGCCAGGTGGATGGCCCGTTGCCGCTGCTGCGCCGGATTGCTGGCCGGGGCCGGTTGATGTTCGGCGTCCCGTTGCTCGGCGGCGGGCTGCTCGAGGTGTTCGGCGGGGCTCGCTACGCTGCTCGACGGGCTGGTCGGTTGATCGCTCACAAATTCCGGAGCGCCATTAACCGTTACATGTGATTTATCGTCCATAATTCAAGAGGTTACCTAAACTAACGGTTTTTGGATGCTGAAGGGTGTCCGACCCCGAGCGAAAATGCCCAGCCGAAGGTCATTACAGACGCCAATCTACTAGAATTCATCGTGTGAGCGGCCTTGGTTCGATAGGCCAAACTCTCCAGTCAGAGATTTAAGTCTTTTTTCCGCAATCATCCTGAGGTTTCGATTTCTAGCGCTCCGGCTTTCGTAGTGACGTCAGGTGGCTGGAGTGAACGTGAACACCGCTCCCTGATCTCACGTGGGACATCATCACAGTCCTCGGCGATATTCCACTGTCAGCTTCTGATTCAGCAGACTGATACTCACCCGCGAATGGCATTGGCCTCTTCGATCTGCCCAGCATACTAGGCGTAAGGTTCTCGCGAAATTATATCCAAGCCGTGTGGTTGGGGCGCGGCAGCCATATGGACACGCTTGACTTAGACGGCTTGGTTACAGTGCTTCGGATGCTGTGAACTAATCAGTCATCGAGATTGGAAATTGGCGTGTCAAGGTAACTGGCTGTGTTCGGATGGACAGCTTGATATCAATTCAGTAGCCTCAAACCACGTCCTCCGAGCCTCATGCAGTTCTTGGGCGCCCACGGAGCGGGCTTATATTTCAATGGAGGTCAGGATGCCTTTTGCTGCGATACGTGGAGCCACAGCTCTTACTGACGAAATCGAGCTTGAGGCGCATCTCGCCTCTCTTCTTAGATTAGAAAATATTGGATTACTGTTAGGTGCCGGAGCATCAGTGGCTGCTGGCGGTCTGACCATGATTGCCTTATGGGGTCAATTTGTTCGTGAGTGCGGTGTTGAGGCCTCATGGATGGTCGAGCATGGCTTCATCGACGCTCAAGCCATCGCGCATCCAAAACCGACCACGCCGAATATCGAGCACCTAATTGATGCTCTCGAAATCGCCTTGTCCGATTGGACTCGGCAGATGAGGAAATTCGCAGAAGAAGTGGATTACGTGGATGGAGAGGAGGAGCTTGGGCAGAATCTTAATGATTTGAAGACTGCAAAAGCAGCGCTCTTCAGAACCGTTGTCAGCGCAGCGCTGCTTCGAGAGGAGTGGTGGCTTTCTCCAAGTGGTGTTGAAACGGATGACGCAGCCCTTGCGAGCCAAAGAACAATCCTCCAGAAGCTGGTTTCGGCGAGACAGCCCGGTCAAGCCTCTCCTTGGGTATTCACCACTAACTACGACCTGGCAATCGAATGGGCCGCAGAGTCAATAGATCTCCAAGTTTCTAACGGCTTCCTTGGTGTACATACCAGACGCTTTTCGCCTCAAAGCTTTGACTTGGGCTTTCGCAACACTCAAGCGAGGGGAGAGGCAAGGTTCGGCGTTTACAATATTTATTTGGCAAAGCTACACGGATCGCTGACTTGGAAGCAGGAGGGAGGACAGGTATTTGAGGTGGCAGCTCCATTGGCCCATCAACGTATCAGGCAGTTTATGGCTGAAACAGATGGTTCCGAGCTTGGTTTGATGGTGATGCCCAGGGCAGCCAAATACATGGACACTATCGGATATGTCTTAGGTGAGCTATTTCGCAGGTTTGCTGAGTTTATGTCTAAGCCGCAGAGCTGTTTGATCCTTTGCGGGTACGGGTTTGGAGATGAGCACATCAACCGGCTCATTCGGTCGGCGCTTCTCAACCCTACACTCCAGCTCGTGATTTACTCGGCTGGCTTCAGTGGCGATCCGGCAGATGCCAATTTGCCTTCAGCCCTGCGCAAATTGTTGTCATTAAAAAACCCTCGCATCACCGTGGTAGGTGGCGGAGCCGGTCACGCTTACATTGATTCCTTGGCCCGCCATCTACCAGATCCTCTTATCTACGATGAGGATATGCGGAAATTTGAGAAGGTTTTGAGAGACGAAAACGAAGTCGAAGATCCATTGCTGGGGGCCTTGATATGAGAAGCCGCCTGCCTGTCGGTTATGTGGTGAGAATCGAAGGTTCAGATGTAACGCTAAACCTCTTGGACATGCACCGAGGACAGTTGGCGTCTCACGCCCAAGGGATTTCGTCAGTGACCGAGGTTGGCAGTCTTCTCGTTCTGGACGCAGGCAGCCGCGCCTTAGTAATGAAAGTCATCTCGCTAAGTTTTGACGAGCCGCGTGAGGCTCACAGGCTTGGGATCGGCTCCAGCACACATCAAAGTGAGCCGCTTAGGAACATATCTGGTGTGGTCGTTGGAAGACTTTCTAGGGAGGACGGAAAACCTCGCTTCATCAGCGATTCCCTAGCCACGCCTCCACTCGGGGCTGAGGCCTTTCCTCTCAATACCGATGAGCTTGCGGCAATCCTCAACTGCGAAGACCTCAACGACATTCCCATCAAACTGGGCGACGACCTTCGCGGGGGAGGAAGCCTACATGTGGGGCTTGAGAGCCTTATTTCTAGGCATGTAGCAGTACTGGGCAGTTCTGGCCAAGGTAAAAGCTGCTTCACAGCAGCAGTGCTTCAACAGATCGTTAAATTGCCGAGCGCTAGGATTGTCGTATTCGACATCAATGGCGAGTACGAAGATGCGTTGGCCCTTCAGGATCTACCTGAAGGTGCCGTGAAATGTACAACCATAGGCGGGCAAGATCCCGGCGCTTTTAAGATTCCTTACTACGCTCTCGGTCGTCATGGCTTAAACAGGCTCCTCATTCCAAGCGAAAAGACACAGCGTCCGGCGCTGACCTTCGCTCTGGAGCATCTTCACCAAGTACGATGGTTTCCTCAGCCGAAGGGTGTCGGCCTCGCGAACGATGTTGGTCCTTTCCTATTCGATGATTGCCGTCAAGGGGGAGCCAATGAAGCTGATAATCGGATTCAGCAAATACGCAATGGACGGGCCGCTACAGCAGCTACTTGGCCCAACATGGCTGCGCTCGGAGCACTTGTCGCTGAGAGCCATGGAATTCAGCCCACTGCGAGAGGGCCCGAAAGAAATGCTTTCAGCTATTCCAATGTCTCACCGCTGATCACCAGGATAAACCGTTTCGCCGAAGACCCGATGTTCCGAGCTGTAGTAGACGTAGAGGGTGGCCCAGGTTCAGGGAATGGTCTCGATTGGGCACGGGAATCTACCCATCTGGTGGAGCAGATTTTCGGCGGGCAGGATGAGCCGTGGAGAGTGCATGTGATAAACCTGCGGCACCTATCGCATGATTTGACACCGTTTGTTCTAGGATCGCTTCTAGAGCTGTATGCGTATGAGTTATTTCGCCGGGGTCAGGAAAACAAAATTCCCACACTGCTGGTGTTGGAGGAGGCTCATCATTATCTACGCCCTATAGGGTCAGGCGAGGAGGCAGGTGAAAACTCGCTAGCCTACGAACGGCTCGCCAAAGAAGGGCGAAAATTCGGATTAGCGCTCTGGCTCAGTACCCAGCGGCCATCTGAAATCTCACCAACGGTGTTATCACAATGCAATAACTGGGTGACATTCAGGCTTACATCGGAAAAGGATCTTGCGTCTATCCAAGCTGCAAGCGAATGGGCTGACCGAAGAGAGATCCGTCGCATTGCTGGATTGCCTAGGCAGACGGCAATAGTGTTTGGAGGCAGCATATCCATGCCAACGCTGATCCGTGCTGCCGAGGCCTCTCCAACTCCCCGTTCAGGCGATGCGGAATTCCGAGCGTGGGCGGAGAATCGTCCCGCACCGAGAGCAGCAGCAGTCATTGCCGCACCCGAGCTTCCGGTCATACCGGCACAATGGCCAGAACCACAACCCTTCGATGAGGATGTTCCATGGTAGACCCAAGGGGCATCCTGGGGTGAGAGGCAACCAGTATCTGCGGCAAAAGCGGGGCTAATTGGTGTAGGCCAGGTTTTCACCAGCTTAAAGAAGACTCCACAAACCCTGCCATATAGAGCTGCTGCTCAATTTCTCGGATCGTCTGAGGCAGCGGTTCAGCGGGCTGCATGAAATGCTTTGCCAGAATTACAACCAAAGCTTCATGCACCTCCAACCGCTCAGCGATCTTCACCAGAACTGCAAGCGAGGGCGCTCGCTTCCCACGCTCCAAATCGCTCAAATACTGAGTAGATACCGTGCCCAAAAAGTCTTTTTGCGTGAGCCCCTTGTGACGACGCAATGCCTGCACGGCCAAGCCGACAGCTTCGTTGAAATCCATCAATCATCGTCCGAGCAAAGCTGGCATTGGACGCAGGGATGGGTTATTTTTGGAATCAACGATAGGCGAACATTAGATATGTCTTTATCTGTTAGAGGGGCTTTGAGATTGCCCTTGCGGGTGGCGTACCTTTTTTGGGGACTTAGAGGCGCAGTCGCGCTCCCCCATTTGTATGAGCGCAATGGAATGGATGACAGAACTAAAGCGGCAATATTAAAGCTGAAAGCAGACGCCGTTGGGGTCGTATTCACAGGCTTCGTGACGAACGCGAAGGTCCAGCCCCCCGCGATGCTGACGGGCGAGGTTTGGCGTCATGTGCTCGCAGATGGATTCGGAACATTTGCAGATGGGCACCGAATCGAGACGTCTGACATTGTTCAAGTTCATTCCCGTGGCGATAGCCTGTGGGTCTCCACGCGAAGTGGTTCCGATTACGGCATCCTCTCCTTCGCACCATTAGGCTGGATTTATTTCGCCGATCTCTATAAAGCTCACCAACGACTCGACCCGCACCCTCCTGGCTCACCAATCTGGCATATGGAATTACCTCAAGAGAGGGCTCCTGGCTTGGCTTTCGAGCGAAAGGGACTAGTCAGTCAAAAGACTGACCCGCAAGCCGTGAGGAAGCAAAAGCGGAAGCTGCTCGGGCCGGAGGAAAACACGGAGTACATGGACCGGATGGCAGTGTTTATTGATGAGACGATTGAGACGTTCAAGCGGACTGGTGTGAATATACCCGGATCTGATAACTGTCCAAGCGATGACTCCATCACAAGCTGTGCTCATACTTTAAAGGAGCTGAACAATGGCCAGCCAGACTGATCTGGAATCGGACCTCAGGAGTCGATTTCCTGCTGCGTTTCAAGCGCCTTCGCACTTCAGATATGACTGTGGCGAAGGATGGTTCGCAATCGTTGAGACTCTTTGTTCGCTCCTTTCCCACGCAAACGAACGTGGAGGTCATGCCCCGACCTATTTGGCGGAGGCGGTTGAGAAGATGGGAACGCTACGGGTCTTGGTAGCTGGCCGTGACTCTCGTACCAATGAATGGATCACATTTGCGGAACAGCACGCCGCTCGCACCTGTGAGATCTGTGGAGCGAGTGGCAGATTGTTGTACGCGGACGGTTGGCAGCGAGTGCGTTGCCAGCTCCATGCGCAAACTGCTCGACCACTCAGTGAGGGCGAGTAGTCGGCGCACAAGTCCGTTCCAAGGGCGAGATTCCAGTGGTGAAACGATTTTTACTAATCGTAACGCAGAATTTTTTACGTAACGCGAATATGTTACGAGTAAAAATAGCTACGTTCATGTGCCCAATACGTGGTGCAGTTGCCGACGCCGCCGAGTATTGAGCGGCGCTGCGCCCCTTCAATCTCTCTCGCGCTCAGTAGGCAGCGGGGCTTCTAGATCAATCTCGACTCCACACACTAAATCCCGGACTCGCTCTGCGATTGCGGGGGCAAGCGGTTTGGTTTGGTCTGGATGAGATTCGATGTCGTCGTCCAAAGCCTTGAGAGAACCAGGGACATCTTCGTGCGACAGCTTCATGGGCATCTGATTACTCCTTCGCGGTATGAGTAATGGTACGCCTCGTCGCGGTTGGTAGCCAAAGGCTTCCTACCTCCTATTTCTGATCATCCGTTATAGGTCGGTAGCTGCCCGTGGATGGCTGTCTCTCCCCAACCCAACACCGCGAGTTTCGAGGCGCGACGTCGTAGGGGCAAGCACGCAACCTACCCTCTCGCCCTGTCTAGGGTGTCGTGCAGCTCAATCCACGGATGCCTGGATTCATCATCGCTAATCTCGCAGGCATGGGCATGAGTAAAGGGGCTCTCACAATCCTCCAGTGGCTGGCTTTCAAGGCATCCACTGCACACCGCCCGCCCGGCCACAATCATCCACTTGGCATTCCATCTCTCAATTTTTCGCTCGCTATCCATAACCCGATCCGAACCCCGTGCGCTTCGACGAGCTGAGGATACAGTCGCGACAGCGGCTTTGATACGCTCGGAACCATACCCTCAATTGATGGTAATGGTGCTGGGATGATCGCGAGATGCAGCGCAGGGAGTATACGTTCGTCACTGGCTGCAATCGGCCAAAAGCAGCCGCTCAAAGGCGATGCCCCCCTCATCCAAAAGATATGCACCGCCCTGCGAGCATGGCTGAACGCTGGCAAGTCTCCTCTGCCTCGGAGGAGCGCTGATATTGAACGTGTCCATCTGCTGGTTTCCCCAGGAATTCTTGGACAGTTCAGCCTCAAAACGGCATCTCTTGTTGGATAACTCGATCGGAAAATGGCACTTGTATTCTTGTGCTTAATCCAGCTGTGCGACCATCGAGACGCTATCCTTGGGCTATTGCGCAATGCTGATAAGACAGCAGAAAAAAGCAGCAAGATATCATTGAGCCATCAAAAGAACGTGGGTACACTCAACGTGAGATATTGATCAGAATAAATCAAGGAGGAAATGTGAAGCTCGCGCAATTTTCAGCAACAGACGTGCATGATCATATTAATTTCAATGTAAGATTTAATGAGTCTGTAAATTTCATCGCGGGACTAAACGGCTCCGGAAAAACTTCAGCACTGAATATAATTACCGCGTTGCTCGCACCATCGCTAGAGGACTTAGCAAAGATCCGTTTTAAGAACGCTGAATTATCAATAAAAATGGACTCCGGTGACCTGCTGAACATTAGAGCTAATCAAGTCGATGAATGGCTGGAGCTGAGGGTGGAGAGTTCGTCAGCTCCCGCCGACCAAGTACTGCGCGCGAGCATTCAAGAGCTTAAACATTCCGTCGACCGCTCCAGCAGCAGCAAATTCTGGCAAAGCGAGGTGTTTCGATACATCACCAAATTACCTTCGCCGATGTACTTAAGCCTCGACAGACGGTTTATCAAAGAAGTAACACCCTACGATGCATCTCCGTTTTCCATAAATAAATTCTTCAACGAAAAAAATTCTGACAATTCATCTAGCGATACAGGGATGAAAGAAGCGCTAGATTTGATCTCCAAGCAAAGCGCAGAAATTAAAGACCGCCAAACGTTAGCAGACCACAAGCTGCGCAACAAAATAATCTTAGATTCTTTTTTTGTTGATAACAGCAGCTCTAATGGCGCGGCAATGGCACTCCCAAACAGCAAAAGCCTCCAGCAGCTCAAGGACAAGCAAAGGCGTATAAAAACAGCACTGATAAGTCTAGATGTTAAAAACGAAGAGCTTTCAGTAATGTATGATAAGTTCTTTGACAACCTTACAGCAATTTTAATAAATGTTCTTAACTTTTTTGAAGGGGAAAATGAAATTCAACAACACCCTAGAGGAGGCTCCGCATCTAAGAGCAGTGCATCTGAAAGAAAAAAAGATAGGGATTTGATTCCCACAGAGCGCAAAGTCACGCCGAAGGCGAGGCCTTTGTCGCTAGAGACTTCAAGGGTCCTAGGAACATGGTTTTCGAACAGTCATCAGATTGCGCGAATAGATCGTTTGATCAACCTAATCAGCGAATACGAGAAGGTTAAAGCTGACATATACGCTCCTCTACAAAAATTTGAAAGCTTGGTAAATCTTTTCCTAAAGCAGACAAATAAAAAAATAAGCGTAAACAATCGCGGCGAGGTGAAAATTTTCATCTCTGACGTGGAACGCCCTCTCACCGTGCTTTCCTCTGGGGAACGCCAGATATTAATAATGCTGGCGCACCTATCGCTGAACTCGCACCTACCAAAAAGCGGGGTTTTCATCGTCGATGAGCCCGAGTTATCACTCCACATCGCTTGGCAAGATATGTTTCTGGAAGCGGTTCAAGCTGCCGGACCTGATTTGCAAATCATCCTAGCGACCCATTCCCCTGCAATTATCGGCGGCAGAAGACAATATTATATTCCATTGAATGGAGGGATATAACATGTCAATAGAAACACTTCCATCTTGGTCTGCATCAGCCAGTGAAAGCATAGGTTTGCTTTACCGCGAGCTTCAGCCTGTAGAAGTCTATGTAGAAGACAGCAACTCTGAAGCATTTTACCTAGAGTTACTTAACAGAATGATTGAGGGTGACAAAAAAATAAGAAAAGTCATCCCGCTGCATGGGCGATCCCATGTTCTTAAGGTCTGCACAGATTACACCGATACAAGTCCCGCTTTATTTTTAGTTGACGGAGACTTAGATATCTTAATGGGCGTGCGACAAAAAGGATATAGAAATTTATTTCAGCTCAAGAGGTACTGCATTGAAAACTATCTATTCTGTAGCACTGCGGCACGCGAGCTAATTGTTGAGGGCTCAGGAGTTGTATTGCGAGACGATGCCCTCTCAGAACAGGAGTGGGGGGATTATTTCGGGCCTATTCAAGTCCCCCTCAAAGAACTCTTCATAACATTTGCAGCCGCCAGAGAGATTAAGCCAGATCTGAAAACCGTATCTCACGGACTTGACTCTGTAATTACTCAGAAAACGCGGGCAGCGGGGCCGAAGGTAGACGGTGAGAAAGTTGAGGCATTGAAGAATGCTATCGCTGACGCCTGCGTCCAAGAATATGGAGAAGCCGCTTGGGAAGCCGCATTGCGGTTGGTGCGCGAGAACTCAGAGAATCTGCCACCAATAGACGTAATCTCGGGTAAAGACTACCTCCTTCCTTTGCTAACATTTTTTATACGTGCGAAAGGGTGCGGTACTATGTCTACGCCCAGTCTGATGTTCAAACTTGCTAAATATTGCTCCCTTGAACAATTAGGGGATCTGAGCACTGCATTAAATGATGTGCGTCAAGGCAGAAACTTTCTCTCCAACTAAGAATTATGAGAAATTTATATCCGCCAATCTGGCTGTTAGTACGGGGCCGTTAGCCGTAATTCGTGCCCCACGCTAGCCTTGAACGGTAACCAAGGAGACTTCCAACGTTACCGTTGGCGTACCCTCGACCCGATTAGGGACAATTTTAACATCCTGACATGAAGTAAGACAGGAACATATCTGTGATTGAAATGCGAATCGCACTTTCGCGCCCTCACCTCAAGGCGTAGTGCGTGACTGTCCGCTTTGGGTCGATAGCCGTCGCTCGCGAGTGGCAACTCGCAGGCCTGAGCTATCTCAAATGGTATTCAGTAATACTCTTCAGCCTCGATGCCTGAGAGCCTACATACAGGTCGACCATTCTTGGTGATGACAAAGGTGTGGCCCTGAGCGACCAATGCGATCAGACGACGGAGTCGTCTACGAGCTTGGCTGCATGTGAAAGTAACTGGCATGGTTTGCGCCCCCGCTGTATTTGTACAGCTATCCTACGCCGACGAATCTGCGACAGTCAGCTTTCAATAGCTGCACCTAGGGTGCCTGCCTCCAAGCCACCCTATTCAGGCGGCTTCTTCGGGGTAAAGTCGACTATTTTTCGGTCGCTCTGTTTGGCCTTGAGCGTGCGATTTTCGTCCAATAGCACTTCATTGATAGATGCAATATTTGCGACCTTGGTGCGTAACTCTTCGTTCTCTTGGCGATAGGTTGTGGACTTATGGCGCTCGGCAACCAAATCTTGGTGCTTCACATCCCGTACTGCTCGACTTGATCGGCCCTGAATCTCACGGATAGCCTCTGCGATGAGTGGATAGTGGTTATGGATCAGTGCCGTTGATACACCCGCTTCGCGGGCGACAGATGCGATTGTTACCTTGCTTTCCTTGGTATGAGCACGTCCTTTCTGTATGCGGTAGATGGCTAACTTCAGATCTTTCTCACGTTCCACAGCCGGTCTGTATTTGGCTGTTTTCTCCTTCGGCTTCATGCGATCACATTCTCCACGCCCAATTGAATAAGCACGTCTCGGCAGCGTGTTAGGTCTCGTTCAACGCGTTGTCGTCCTCCCTCACCGATATCTTGGCAATCCAGTAGCTCCTTCAGTTCATTGTATTGTCGAAGGTAGATAGGAGCGTGTCGGGCATTGATGACGGCATTGTTGCAATCGCCGCAGCGAGTACGGTCGAGAGAATTACCGACGCAACCATCATTATCTGCCGTGCACCAAGCGTGGCCGTTGCTGCGGATCGCCGTGCTCTCTGCAATGGATTTCACCATAGAGGCTCGATCCTTGAAGATCAGTAAGTTTTGTGGATCGCGCTGCCAATGTTTAAGCGCCCGCCCATAGCCACCGGCCAATGGCTTGTCTCCCAACCAGTCATCGACGACGCTAACTTTGACATCCTCCATCTCGGCCTCAATTTCGGCATAAAGCTCTAGATCCAGATGCTGTCCCCAGGCTTCGTCCATGGCGTAACCTAGGGTCATATCCATCGACCAGTGTGCGTAATGTTCTTTTAGGTAGCGCAGGTCGCCGAAGCGACTATGGGCTGCGTAATTGGCGAATTTGCGGCGGAATTGGTGACTGGTGAGTTTCCAGCTCAGTCCGCAACGTTTGGCGAAGTTTTGGAGGTTCAGGCCCCAAGTCGTGTTGCTGAGCGTGCGCACTCTGTTGTTTTCATTTGGATATGCACCAAGAAATACCGAATGGCGTTCCTTTTGCGCCTCTGAGATTTGCGGGTCAAGTGGGTTGGCGCGCCGTCGCTGCACGATCTCAACAGCGATCATGGCTTGATAGGGCGCGGACCATCGTTCCATCAGACGTAGAGCGCGCACGGCGGCCTCAGGAATCATCCAGTCATGTATGCCTGCATCAGTCTTGTCGGAACGAGAACGCATCCAGTGATAGATGATGCCCTCATCATCTTCGGTGCGGTGCACAGCGCCCGACTGCAAATTGGCCAGCTCGTGGTTGCGGCATCCTGACGTGCTAGCGAGGATGATGTAGCAGGCCGTGCGTAGATCGAGCACTGCCTTGTTGAGCGCCTTCAACCCGCCTTCCCAGCCAGAAGTGCTCAAGTGGCGATTCTTAGCCCAATAGAGGCCTTCGGTAGACAGCGTCTTCCGTTGCGCCGAGATGGCATCAAGTTCATCGCGCAGATTAAGCAGGTGGTGGCCGCGATCAACCTGTTGATATGCCTGCTCGAACAAGGCGCAGAACACGTCATCGGGAATCAGCGGCGTTTTTCCACCTTGAGTTTCCTGCCCGATAAGTCCTGCCATCGCCATCCCGGACGTGTCTGGCCAGGGATGCAGAGGCATAGGGTCGTCGGTGTATTGGCTCAACTGATGGAGTGCTTCGACTGCTATGAAACGGGTTCTCAGCGCACCCTGAGATAACGGCTTGCCTTTAGAGCGGCGGGTCTGGCGGTGGGCTTTACACGCTGATACATACGCCGTACAGACCATCGGCGTGACTGCGCTCAAGCGGTCGATTTTCAAAATTTCCAGATGGCGCAAAAAAGGCATTGAATCATTAAACATTTGACGAACCGTGGTGCCCTTAGGTTGCCCCGCTTCTTGTCTCCCGCGTCGTAGGTAACGGTACAACATTGCTTTTACTACTGCTCTAAACGCTGGTGGTACACGGCTGAAGTCCAATCGTTTTTGATAAGATGCTCGGTTGCTGGCGAAACCGTCGAGATGCCAGATGTCGTCGCCGTATCGGCTGAGGATGACCCACTGCCCATCCACCTGAGTAGCAGTGATGATGAGAGCATCGCGTTCGGGCTCAGGGAGTCCGCGCACATCACCCGGCTGGGCGAGACTGGGCGTCCATGGGAGTGCCTGGAAGGTTTTATCACTCATTCAAAGATCTCCAAGCTAGGAATCAGATCAGCCGACCAGAATGGATGGGGCTGCAAGCGCGCGCGCTCCCTAGCGGCCTCAACGGCTGCGGCCTTGAAGATGCCACGCCGCAATCCCTCGGCAACGATGTAATGGTCGATCAGGCGAGGAATGTGGGCGTATTCCCGTGCCCAACGCTTTTTGTCCATCCGCGACCGCTCGCCAAGAACGCGGAAGTAGAAACTGAATAGTTTGTAGAGGTCCTCAGCAGTCACCGCATAGTGTGTGCAGCGCAGGCAGTTGATGAAATTCATGCATGTCGCATCCTTGCGCTGCGGAGCGAACTGGCCGTTCACAGGATCGGCGCAACGACCCATCGGGGTATCCTTATAGGTCGCACCGATGGTTCGGGCCTGCAATTCCTCCACCAAAGCTTCACCCATGAATTTCCAGTTGCGGCGAGCATCTTGGCTGGGCGCCAAGTAGTTTTTGTCGGCTACCTTCGTGGTATTGCCAAGGGCTGCGGCGGTGGTCGCGAGATCGGCATGGGTAAGCTCAAAAATGCGGTTGGCAAAGGTTTTTCGCAGGCGCGAGATATTGATGCGTAGCTGTTTTCCGTTGCTATCCTCAAGCTTATACTCAGCTACAAGGTTGCTTATCGCATCCTTCAGCGTCCCCGGACTTAACGCCGTCACTTGGCCGTCCCGCCCCAAGTTGCGTCGGCGATAAAGCCACACTCTCCCCTTAAGATCGTCTGGGGCTTCCGAATCGAAGGGCTCGGTCAAGAACATAACGCGGCGGATCAAACGCTCGATGTTAGTCCTAACGCTAGGCGTGGATTCGAGAAGTCGCTCAGCATCCGATTCGGCCCGCAACGCTACTTTGCTTGTGTTGTAGCCGCGCCGTTTCCAAAGTACTAGGAATACAGTGTTGTCCTTTGGATGCGGACGCAAGCAGTCGCGATCCATCTCAAAAAGTGGCGTGGCATTTCGTCCAGTGTGCAGGGCCACCGTCAACAGTGCTGAGGCCAGAAGATTGACGGTCACAATTGTGTTATCGGCCCATATTGGCCTAATGGCCTTGTTTAGCGCCGCTGCAAACGCTTGGCGCTCGCGTTTGGATAGCGCCGTTTCGCCCTTCGCTTTTCGGTTGCTGTTGGGGAAGGGGTTGCGTGGGAAGGTTGCTGCTTCCCCAGAAATGGCCAAGGGGAACAGACCACGCTGTCCAAGTGCGAGCAGCACGGTCTTTGTGTGCCCATAGACGGTTTTCTGAGAGATAGTCGACCATCCTCGCCCATCTAGATGGCTAAGGTAGCCGTCGATCAGGTCCCGGTTCATATCGGCCAAAACCAAGTTACGTCCAAAAGCTGCTGCCCGGAGTAGGCAGTAATCGAGGAAGTGACGCATCCCACCTTTGCAGAAGCTAGTCACGGTAGTGACTGTGACGTCGGCATCCTGACCGGCAAGGAAACGTTCAATTTGGCGCTGGCAGGCGTAGGTGACAGCGTCAATGCCAGCTCCATACCATCGCGCAAAGTCGAAGGTTTTGCGGTGAGCGCTGTTCCGCACAAACTTAATAATGGTGTTTGGTGGAGGGATAACGTCAGGCAGAACGACGACGTTGCCAGCGGTGTCGATACTGTGCTCGACTTGCGGCACGCTGAGATCGGTTCTGGTAAATTCTTTACGCTTCCCCATCAAGCCTCCTCCACCAAAGCGTGCAACTCATCGTCATAGGCCAGCACTGCGTCGTCAGCCATTTCGTTGACCACGTGCAGGTACACCATCGTAGTTTCAATCGAACTGTGGCCGAGTTGGCGCTGAAGGAAGACCAAGGGGTCAATCCCTTTTCCAGGATCGCGCCGAAGGCTGATCAAGGTCTGAGTTGCGTAGGTATGGCGGAGCATGTGGGCATTGGTTTTGAGCCCAGCCCTTTTGCCTGTCTCATTAATAATCCGGTTCAGGCTCTTACCATCACTTCCGTAGGATTGCCCGCACTGGTTTAGCAAAAGTGCCTGTTGCGGGATACTGCTCAAGGATGCTCGCTCGCCACGCACCTTTGACAGATAGCGATATAGCTGGGACATGAACTTACGGCTGACCATAATATCTCGGGGCTTGCTCCCTTTGGTCTGCATGCCGCTGCCGTCGAATGGGTCAAGTGAAACCCTCAGGTTGCGTTCAGTTCCCGCCACCTTGTCGGGGTCGTACACATATTCGTATGGGAAGGTAACAAGCTCGCTACGGCGGAGACCTGTATGCAACGCCAGACGCATCATCATTCGATGATGAGGATTCTCTGATGCGGCCAAAAGCAGCTTAATTTGGGACATGCTCAAGTACTTGGGGAGCGCCTTGTGAACCCGAGGCATCACATCGTTCGCCATGACTTTGTTACCACTGGCATCGAGATGTCCAAGGAAGCTGGTTGCACGCTTGATGCTGCGCTCTTCATAGCTGAAAGGAACCCGAGTAACCCACTTCTGGTTCAGGGCGAACTCGTAGAACTTGCAAACGTAGGTCAAGCGCTGGCGTGTGGTATTTGGCGCCAGCTTGCACGTCACCAAGCAATAGTCGCGATAGGCTGCGACGAGGGACTTGGCCTCCCCACGGTCCACGTCGCGCCAATCAAGCTCATGAGCCTGAAGAAAGCTGAAGAAGTCGTAAAGGGCGCGGCCAGTACTCGGCCAGGACTTGTTAGAACCGATTGATCCGCGAAGCAGGTAGCTCCGAAAAAACTGGTTGACCGGGATGCAACTCTCCATTGAATCCCAAAGCAGAATGGGAAACTGTACGTAGGTTTGCCCAGTTATCACAAAATCTTCAGTACCCCAGACAAGCTCCATTCACACCACCCCACAATGACTAGACAGTTGCCCCCTTTGTCTGCGCTTACAGACAGAGAGGATTCGCACCGCCCAAAACACTGTAGTGAGTTTTTTTCTAAGTGGTTGTTTCTAGTGCAAAGATTTCCTAACGATCCCCCAGCGCCAGTTCATAAGGCATTCCTGAGGGTTTGCAGGTAGGCAACCTGACGGGTGAATTCGCTGCTGGAAAGGCGCTCTTCAAGGCGCGGGCGCAGTGCGTGGCCGATGTCACTGGTGGGCTGGCGCGTCACGCGCGCCAGCATTTGCCACTGCTCGGTGACCGGCAGTGCGTCGAAGCCTGGGTGGCGCTGCCGGGCACGGCGCAGGATGTCCTGCTGCAAGGCACGCAGTAACGCCTGTTGGCCTCTGCGGCGCAACATGAAATCGGCGCTGGCGCGCAAATGCTCGCCCAACTGGCGACGGGCCAGGGAAGGCTCGGGTTGCAGTGGCCCCTGACGCATTCCGGCATGCCAGAGCCCTGCCCCCAGGCACAGCGCCAGGGCCAGCAGGGCCTGGGGAAAGTACTTCCAGAGCAGGCCGAAAAGATCGTCGTGATCGGTGCGCAGCAACATCGTGACATCGCTGTCCTGGCTCAGGTACCACAGCAGCCAGGCGTTGTCGTACTTGCCGATGGCGCGGGTTTTCCACAGGTCCGCATCCGTCAGCACGGTGATCAGCCCGTCGCCGTAGACCATCTGCAGCATGTGGGTTGCATCCGCGCTGTTGGCCCATGACTGGGCATGATCCTGCGGGTCGTCCAGATGGAAGGCCGGGTCGAAGCTCATGTACGCCGGATCGCTTTCGTTCTGCACATACAGGCGCGTCAGTTCCGGCCAGGGCGTGGGCGGCGCCTTGACGTCCGGGGTGCTCAGGGGGATGACCGGCTTGAGCTGCTCGCGCTCCCAGCGTTTGTCCTGTTCGCGCAGGTCGCGGGTGAGGAACTGGCGAATCTGCAGTTGATCGAGCAACGGATCGCCGCTGCGCCCCTTTTCTTCGTCCCACAGTTGCTCGGCGACGAACAGCAGCCGTCCGCCGGAGCGGGTCCAGCTAAGCACGCGCTTGACTTCGGCCGGGGTCATTTTCTCCCGGGTATCGAGCAGCATCAGGGTCTGCGCCTGCTCGCCAGTATCGGGGAGCGTGTTCAGCGCCTGGGTGGTCCTGACTGAAATCCCCCGCTGGCGCAGGAAGGTTTCGGCGGCCAGGTAAGGGTTGGCTCGCACTTCCGGAGACGGCCCCTGATCGACCGTTTCCTGATAGTGCTCCAGTTTCTTGAGCCACGGCACGGCAGCGGCGATAACAGACACCACAACCAGCGCTGCGACGAGCATCCCGAGGCGTCTGCTCATGTCGGCGCCCCGGTTCCGAACAACTGCCGCCAGTCATCGCACAGGGCTTTGTGCACCGCAGCAGCCGGTAGCTGGTGCCCGTAGGCGAGATTCTGCCAGTGCCGGGTGAGCTCCCGGCTGTAGCTGTGAAGCGAGGGCTGGTCCAGTGCGGCGACGCGCTCCAGTACCTGGCCTTCGGTATCGGCGTTTTTCAGCGGCAGTTGGTAGTCCGTCAGCAACCGGTTGAGCAGCCCCCGGTACAACAGGCTCAGGGCCTCGCGCGGTGACTGCTGCCAGAGCCTGTCTGCGGCAGCGGCGATGTCATCAGGCAGGCTTTCGGCGTTCACCTGCAGGCCAAACAGTTGCTGGGGGGCGTCATGCCGTGTTTTTTTCCTGCGGGGCGTGCGATTGACGAAGGTGGCGAACCAGCTTCGGTAGCGCCAGATCACCCACGCCGTCAGTACGCCGATCGATGTCCACAGCAACACTTCGAACACCGTCGACAGGGTTTTGCCGACGTTGAGCAATTGCACGATCAACTGCGCCAGCCAGTTGGGCGTGTCGCTGGTTTTAGCTCCGTGTTTCTTTTCGGGCAGGCGCCAGCCCGAAACAGGTTTTGGATTCTTGAAGGGCGGGCTGTCCAGCACCGCCTTGATATCGGCTCGCGAGTCCTGACTGTTCAGTGCCTGGCCCAGCAAGCGGGCAGCGGTAGGCCCGGCTACCTGTTCATCTGCCAGTGGTGAATCCAGTGGCGGCAGTGGACAGCTGTAGGGTTGCTCATCCAGAGGTTCATCCGCCATGACCGGCTGCGAGGCCAAACCGAATGCCAGGGAGCAGCCGATCAACAGGACGTAGGCGCTGCCAATGACGCGCTGGCGCAGGCGACGGAACGTCAGTTCGATGTCCCAGCCCTCTAGCGTGGTGCGCCGATTGAGGTAGAGGGCGAAGCCACAGGACACGTAGACAGGGCCCCAGATCACCAGCACCAGGGCGTAGAACGCGTTGGTCAGGTGTTCGAGCCAGTTCCACCGGCCTTCGATGTCCAGCAGGCTGCGCCATGACCAGTCGAGCTCGATCTGCTGGGGAAGCAGCGCATAGAACAGCACCAGCAGGCCGACCCAGAGGGAAAGTTCCAGCGAGCTGCCCATGGAGGTCAGGCAGCGCGCCACCCGCAGGTTCTTCTCCCCCAGCAGGGCGATCCGCTGTGCGCGGGCCAGGCCGTCTAGCCCTTCGAGTTGCTGAACCGGCAGATTGAAGCTGCGGCTCAGGCCGAAACGTCGCCACGTCAGGCTGGCGATCAGCTGTGGCTTCAGGGCGCGCGGCCATGCCTTGAGTGCCTGCCTGAGCGAGGGCGCCTCGCCGAACAGCGCCTGGGACAGGATCAGCAACGGCAGCCGTTCGAAAGCGGGCTTGAGCCACCAGAACAGCAAGATGGCCAGGGTCGGGTAATCCCAGAGCAAGGCAGTCAGCAAGGCGAAGACCGGGATCGTGACAATCGCCCAACTGCTCATCAGCAGACCCCGATGCCGGCCCGCGAGTACGACGCCCAGGTCGACCGCTTCCCAGGGATTGCGTGGGCGAATGGCGACGCAGGATTCAGTCAGGCGCATGAGCGGTGCGTCCGGCGAAAGTCAGATAGGCGGCCACCAGGGCCCACAATGCGGCGCCGACCAGATACTTGGTGACGGGGTGTGGCCAGGTCATCGATGACCAGTACGCCTCGATGAACGCGGCAATCAGCAGGAACAGCATCACGCCGCCGATCAGGCGCACGCTGGTCTTGGCCGCTATCCGCAAGGCTTCGCCCCGTCGCAGCGGGCCGGGGGCCAGCAGCGCCCAGCCCAGCTTGAGACCTGCAGCGCCCGCCAGGGCAATGGCGGTCAGTTCGAATGCACCGTGGCCGACCACGAAGGGCCAGAAGGTTTCGCCGAAGCCGACGCGGGTGAGGTGCCCGGCGACGGCCCCGATCATCAGCCCGTTGAACAGCAGGAAGAACAGGCTGCCCAGGCCAAACAGCAAGCCGCTGGCGAAGGTCTGAAAGGCGATGCCGATGTTGTGCATGATGTAGTAGCCGAACATCAGCCAGTCGGCGCTGGCCCCTCGCTCTGCCGCCTGGCCCAGACGCCGTGCGGCGGGGTCGTACATGGCTTCCATTTCAGTCACGTCAGCGGGGCTGACCACGCTGTAGATCAGGTCGGGGAAGGCATGGACCAGCAGCCCCATGACGATCAGGCTGCCAAAGAACAGCCCGCCGGCCAGGGCCACCAGACGCCATTCGGCGCGCACCAGCCGTGGAAAGTCGGCCAGCACGAAACCCAGGACTTGCGCGCCGAACTGGCTGCGATGCCGGTAAAGCTGCTGGTGACCGCGCATCGCCAGTTGTTGCAAGGGCTCGACCAGGTGCGTGCTGTAGCCGCGCTCCTGCGCCAGTGCCAGGTGCTGGCAGACTTGCCGGTAGTGTTCGGTGAAACCGTCCCCGGCCTGGCTCCTGCCCCGGCTGCGCTCGAGTGCTTCCAGGCGCTCACCGAAGTGCGTCCAGCTCTCCTGATGACGTTGTTCGAACTGGCTCTGTTTCATGGCGAACCCGCCAGGCCACGGGCCACGCCGTTCAGATGATCGACGGCCTGAGCCGGGGACGCGGGTGAGGGCATCTGCAACGGCACCGCCAGAATCGAAGCCAGCTCCTGGGCGCGGGCGGGTGAGAGCGCTTGCTGGCGCTCGGCGAACTCCAGCACCGCGCGCTGTTCCTCAAGCGTCAGCATCAGGGGCACGAGGATTGGTTCCGCCTCGGGCAGGACGGGCCGTTGCGCGGGGGCATCGCGGTAGATCACCAGGGTGCCCGCCGCCAGATCGCCCAGGCGTTTGAACCGGCGGTGCTGCAGGCAGGTGAACGCCCCCAGGCAGTAGCCGACCGGCAGCATGTCGACGAAGCGCAGCAGGTTGCGCAACAGCGAAGCTGACCAGCCGACCGGCGTGCCGTCGTCGTGGACCACGCGCAGGCCCATCATCTGTTTGCCAGGCGTGCGGCCCTGATTCAGCACTTCGAACAGCACCATGTACCCCCAGTTGGCCAGGAACAGCGCCAGCATGAACAGGCCGGTGCCGAAATCCCCAAGGGCGCCAAGTACCAGGAACAGGGCTGTGAGCAACGCGCCGCGTATCAGCAGGTCGAATGAGAAAGCCAGCGACCGGGACAGCAGGCCGGCCGGGCGCAGGACCAGGTCGATGCCCTCCGGGGTTTCCATGCGGATGCGGGTGTCCAGCGGGGCAGGCTGCGCAGCGATCCTTGGCCAAGCTTGCGAGGAGGACATTGTGGGGAAGGGTACGCCTGGAAATAAAGTTTGATGCTAGCCAGCGCGGCAGTGCTAAGCAACCGGAGGTTTCATCGCAGAGCTGTGGGAAACGTCTCTAATTGTCAGTGCCGGCCTCGGGCGGTCAGGCGACGAGGGTTCATCTGTTAAACTGCGCCGATCATCTGTTCAGGATCCACCCGTGACTTCCAGCATCTTCTGGTACGACTACGAAACCACAGGGATCAATCCGCGCAATGACCGGCCGCTGCAGGTGGCAGGCATTCGCACCGACGATCAGCTCAACGAGATCGGCGAGCCGGTCAATCTCTATTGCCAGCCCAGCGATGACATCCTGCCGCATCCGGCCGCGTGCCTGGTGACCGGCATCACCCCGGACCGGCTGGCCGAGAAAGGGTTGTGCGAAGCTGATTTCATGACCCGCGTGCACGCCGAACTGTCCTTGCCGGGCACCTGTGGCGCGGGCTACAACACCCTGCGTTTCGATGACGAGATGACGCGCTACAGCCTGTACCGCAACTTCTTCGATCCATACGGACGTGAGTGGCAGGGCGGCAACAGCCGCTGGGATCTGATCGATGTGGTGCGTACGGCCTATGCCCTGCGCCCGGAAGGTATCGTGTGGCCGCAGGAAGAGGGCCGTGTCACGCTCAAGCTTGAACGGCTGACTGCCGCCAATGGCATCGATCACGGGCAGGCCCATGACGCACTCTCGGACGTGCGGGCAACTATTTCGCTCGCGCGTCTGATTCGTGACAAACAACCCAAGCTCTACGACTATCTTTTCCAGTTGCGCAGCAAGCACAAGGTCCAGGACCAGATACGCCTGCTGCAACCGCTGGTGCATATATCGGGGCGGTTTTCCGCAGCGCGAAGTTATTTGAGCATTGTTGTCCCGCTGGCCTGGCACCCGACCAATCGCAACGCACTGATTGTCTGCGATCTGTTCCACGACCCTCGCCCGTTGTTGGAGCAAGACGGCGAAACCTTGCGCCAGCGCTTATATACCCGGCGCGAGGACCTGGGCGAAGGCGAATTGCCGGTTCCCCTCAAGTTACTGCATATAAACAAATGCCCGGTAGTCGCACCTTTTAGCGTGCTGCGCGAGGAAGATCGTCAGCGCTTAGAGTTGGATCTGGATGTCTACAGGCAGCGTACCATCGCGCTGCGGGAAGGTCAGGAAATCTGGCAGGACAAGTTGAAAACGGTTTATGCCAGCGAGGAATTCGCTGTCAGCCAGGATCCTGAACAGCAGTTGTATGATGGTTTTATCAACGACCGCGATCGCCGGCTTTGTGAACAGGTTCGTATTGCCGAGCCGCAACAACTGGGCAAAGAGGCGTGGCCATTCGATGATCCACGACTTCCCGAATTACTGTTCCGCTACAGGGCACGCAATTTCTCGGAAACCCTGACTGTCGAGGAGCATCAGCGCTGGCTGAGCTTTTGCCAGTTGCGCCTGAGTGATCCGCAGGCCGGGGCGCCGAACACGCTCAAAGCCTTTACCCGCGCCCTGATCGAACAGTCGCTCAAGGCCACGCCAGAGCAGCTCAAGGTGCTGAGCCAGTGGCAGGACTACGCATTGCAACTTCAGCAACGCGTGGGGTTGTGAACGTTATCGAACCCGCAAGCCGACCCATAAAAAACGCCAGCATCGGCTGGCGTTTTTTCATGTCGCACATCACTGTACAACGGCTGGCGTACTACCCGGGGGATTAGCCCAGCAGGGTTGCCCAGCTTTCAACTTCGTCACCGCCCCACTTGGCTTTCCACTCTTTCAGAGTCTTGTGGTTGCCGCCTTTGGTTTCGATGATTTCGCCGTTGTGCGGGTTCTTGTATTGCTTGACCTTGCGTGCGCGCTTGGTGCCGGTAGTTTTGACGACTGCGCCGCGTGGTGCTTTCAGTTTGGATTCTGGATCCAGCAGCGCAATGATGTCGCGCAGGGATTTCTGGTATTCGCCCATCAGCGTGCGCAGTTTGCCTTCGAACTCAAGTTCTTTCTGCAGTTTGTCGTCTGCTTGCAGGTTTTGCAGGCGGGCTTGCAGTTCTTTGATGGCTTCTTCTGTTGCGCGGTATTCGTTGATCAGGGACATGAGGGCTACCTATGTTGTGATGGGCACGTCGTAATGACGCAATAATAGGCAGAGTATTAGGCCAAGTAAACATTTAAGATAAGTTTTATCTGACGCATTTTGAAATAGCTGTACAAAAAGGTCGTTCGAAGAAACAAGAGTTGTGCAGCCCGGTGCAAAACAGCGCCTCTGTTTAGTGCAGTTATCGCGGGCCGGCGTGGCAGGTGCGCGCGCCTCGAAAACACTGACCCATTACCGCCGATCGGATCCTGATTCGGGCCCTGCAAAATCATCCTCACCCAAATACTGCACAGTCGCCGGGTAATCGCTAGAATAGCCGCCTTTGCGAAGTTCTGGAGTTTCCCCTCATGCGCACTTTTCGTCTGGTGATTGCTTGCCCGGACCGCGTCGGCATCGTTGCCAAAGTCAGTAACTTTCTGGCGTCGTACAACGGCTGGATTACCGAAGCGAGCCATCACTCTGACAACCTCAGCGGCTGGTTTTTCATGCGTCATGAAATCCGTGCCGATACCCTGCCGTTCGATATCGAGGGATTCCGCGAGGCGTTCGCGCCTATCGCCGAAGAGTTTTCGATGGATTGGCGCATCACTGATTCGGATCAGAAAAAGCGCGTCGTGCTCATGGCCAGCCGTGAATCGCATTGCCTGGCGGACTTGTTGCACCGCTGGCACAGCGATGAACTGGACTGCGAAATCGCCTGCGTGATTTCCAACCACCAGGACCTGCGCAGCATGGTCGAGTGGCACAACATCCCTTACTACCATGTTCCGGTCGATCCGAAAGACAAGGAGCCGGCGTTCGCCGAAGTCTCGCGTCTGGTCAAGCAGCATGAAGCCGATGTCGTGGTACTGGCGCGCTACATGCAGATCCTGCCGCCGCAGCTGTGCCGCGAATACGCGCATCAGGTGATCAACATCCACCACAGCTTCCTGCCGTCGTTCGTCGGTGCCAAGCCGTACCACCAGGCGTCGCTGCGCGGCGTGAAGCTGATCGGCGCGACCTGCCACTACGTCACCGAAGAGCTGGACGCAGGTCCCATCATCGAGCAGGACGTGGTGCGTGTCAGCCATCGCGACAGCATCGAGAACATGGTGCGTTTCGGTCGTGACGTCGAGAAGATGGTCCTGGCTCGCGGCCTGCGCGCGCACCTGGAAGACCGCGTGCTGGTGCATGACAACAAGACCGTAGTGTTTGACTAATCGCCAATTGTAGGAGCGCGCTTGCCCGCGACCGGCCGTGTCAGACACATCATAGGTGTCAGGATGGACGTGGTCGCGGGCACGCGCGCTCCTACAGGCAGCATTCTGGAGTCTTTCACCATGACCAACCCCCTAGACAAAGCCACATCCAAGGCACCGCCCACCCTGGGCGAGGGTTGCCTGAGCCGCTATGACCCTGACGCCCTGTCGCCTGAGGATGGCACTGACTTTGAAGGTGCGGCGCAGTTGTGGGAGCAGTTGAGGCCTGACGCCAAGTCCGATGACGAGCCTTCAGGCAGTCTTGATCCGCAGTAGCTTCATCAACAGCGGCCTGCCCACCATCAGCAGGAACACTGGCCCGCCCGCTACCAGATAGAAGTAATAGGTGACGATGCGCCAGATCAGGATCGCAGCCGCCGCCGTCGATTTCCCGACCATGGGCGCCAGCAGCGCGGCCGAGGTCAGTTCTGCTGCACCTGCGCCGCCCGGCGACAGGCTGAATTGACCGGCACTGAGCGACAGCATCTGCACCAGAAACGTCCACGCCCAGTCAATATCCACGCCCAACCCCAGCAACGCCAAATACATCACGCTGTAGCGCAGGCTCCAGTGGATGCACGTGAGCACGAACACCTTGAACAGGATCCGGTGGGGCATCTTCCAGGTTTCGGCCAGGGCGTCACGAAAATGCAGCAGCTTGCGCGCCCAGCGGATGCGGGTGCTGTTCTTGCGCTTGAGGGCCTTTAGCAGCTTTCCGTTGAACAGGATGATGCGTCGGTGATAACGGGCGAACCCTGCGCAGGCGCACAACCCCGCGCCGATCAGCAAGGCGCTGGCGATGAGCATCCATTCCAGGTTTTCACTGAGCTTGTGGAATACCGCGTAAATCAGGATGCCGATCAGGGCCAGCAGAAAGAACAGCAGGTCATTGAGTTGGTCAGTGGCAAAGGCCGCCGTGCTCTTGGCCGGGCCGATGCCACAACGTGACAGCAGCGCCACCAGCGTCAGCGGCGCACCGCTGCCTCCGGGCGTCGCGCAGTAGGCGAACTCGGTGGCCATGACCACTGCCAGGCTCTTGCGCATGCCGATGCCCTGGGCACTGTCTCCCAGCAGCAGACGCAGGCGCATGGTGTTCATGCACCAGCCCACCAGCACCATGGCGAACATCCCCAGCAACAGCAGCAGCGGAAAGTTGCGCAGACGATGAAACATGTCGAGGCCGCCCATGAAGAAGGGGATCGACAGGGCCAGGATGAGAATGACAGCCAGCCATAGGAGTCGCTTCACGCGGCGGGCCCGGAATCATGGCTCAAGGGGGCGGACCGGGCGGGCCGTTCTGGGGTATGCACGATGGGCACCTTTTTGTTTTGCGTCCTGTGTGGACCGTCCGCAGGGAGGGATGTTCGGCAAGCCTCGTTGGGTCGCGCGCCATTGTAGTGGTCATTTCGCGGGTTGAACTAGAGTGAAGAAACCGTCGCCGGCTGTCGAGGTTCGCCGCCGACGGCCATGTTTTTCTACAGACACGACCCGTGGGTGACGACATGCAGGATTCTCTACAGATACTCATCGGCGCCAGCCTCGACGGCCAGCCGGTCGGGCAGGCCATGCGCCTGGCCAACCGCCACGGACTGGTGGCGGGCGCGACCGGGACCGGAAAAACCGTGACCCTGCAGCGTCTGGCAGAAGTATTCAGCGATGCCGGTGTAGCGGTGTTCGCCGCCGACATCAAAGGCGATCTGTGCGGGCTGGGTGCAGCGGGCAATCCACAGGGCAAGATCGCCGAGCGGATCGCCGGGATGCCGTGGCTCAATCACAAGCCCCAGGCTTATCCGGTCACGCTGTGGGATGTGCATGGCCAGTCCGGTCATCCGTTGCGCACGACGCTGTCGGAAATGGGGCCATTGCTGCTGGGATCCCTGCTTGAACTGACCGACAGCCAGCAGTCTGCGTTGTACGCGGCGTTCAAGGTCGCCGACCGCGAAGGGCTGTTGTTGCTGGACATCAAGGACCTCAAGGCGCTGCTCAACTACCTGCGCGACAACCCGCAGGTACTGGGTGAAGACAGTGCCTTGATGACTACCGGCTCCAGCCAGGCGCTGTTGCGCAGGCTTGCAGTGCTGGAGCAGCAGGGCGCTGAAGCCTTGTTTGGCGAGCCGGCGTTGCAACTCGAAGACATCCTGCAACCGGCCAGCGATGGGCGAGGGCGCATTCATCTGCTCGACGCCAGTCGTCTGGTGCATGAGGCGCCCAAGGTCTACGCGACCTTTCTGTTGTGGCTGCTGGCCGAGTTGTTCGAGCAACTGCCCGAACGCGGAGACGCCGACAAACCGCTGCTGGCCCTGTTCTTCGACGAGGCGCATTTGCTGTTCGCCGACACGCCCAAGGCCTTGCAGGATCGTCTTGAACAGGTGGTTCGGTTGATTCGCTCCAAGGGTGTGGGGGTGTATTTCGTGACCCAGTCCCCCGGGGATTTGCCTGACAACATCCTGGCGCAACTGGGGTTGCGGGTTCAGCACGGGTTAAGGGCCTTCACCAGCAAGGAGCAGAAATCCCTGAAGGCCGTGGCGGATGGCTTTCGTCCCAATCCTGAATTTGATGCGCTGGCGGTGCTCACCGAGCTGGGGATCGGCGAGGCGTTGGTGGGGACGTTGCAGGAAAAGGGCACCCCGGAGATGGTCAGGCGCGTGCTGGTGGCGCCGCCGCAATCGCGTATCGGGCCGTTGAGCGAAGCCGAGCGTGCTGCGCTGATCGCGCAATCGCCACTGGCCGGGCATTACGACAAACCGGTCGATCGTGAATCGGCCTACGAGATGTTGCTGGCGCGCAAGGTGCCAGAGGCCCAGGCGGCACCGGCAGCCGAAGAAAAGTCCGAGGGCGGGTTTGCCGATATGGCGGGCGGGTTTCTCGGCGGATTGGCGGGGCAGGCGGTCAAGAGCGCCATGCGCCAGGCGGCCAGTCAGATTGGCCGGGAGTTGGTGCGGGGCTTGATGGGATCGTTGTTGGGCGGGAGCAAGAAGCGGCGCTAAAGCTAGTAGCAGCGCGGCTTGCCGGCGGGGCGATCTTGAGGACACCCCCGCCGGCAAGCGGAGCGCCGCCCGGCCGGGCTACGGGTCGTATGTCACAGTTTCCGTAGCAGCCGGGCTTGCCCGCGGGGCGATCTCAAGAGCGCCGCCGCTGGCAAGCCGGTCAGGTGTGCATCACGCCAACGCTTTGGACGCCAGCCAGAACAGGCCGGCCGACAACGCGACGGTTGCCGGCAGCGTCAATACCCACGCCAGCAGGATGTTGCGCACGGTGCCGCCTTGCAGGCCGCTCTTGTTGGCGACCATGGTCCCGGCCACACCCGAAGACAGGATGTGGGTGGTCGAAACCGGCAACGCGAACACGTTGGCCAGGGCGATGGCGCTGGCGGTGGTGATCTGCGCCGACATGCCCTGGGCGTAGGTCATGCCCTGCTTGCCGATTTTCTCACCGATGGTCAGCACCACACGTTTCCACCCGACCATGGTGCCGATACCCAGCGCCAGAGCGACCGCCAGGATTACCCAGAACGGTGCGTATTCGGTGGTGGTCGTCAGGTCCTTGCGCAGTTTCTCAAGATCGGATTTTTCCCGCGCGTCCAGCGATGGCAGCTTGCTGACCTTGCGTGCAGTGTCATCCAGGCACAGCAGGTAGCGGCGCACTTCGATACGGTGCTCCGGTGCCAGGCTGTGGTAGTCGGTCACGCCCTTGAGGGTGTTGAGCAGCGCGTCGATGGTCGGCTCGGTCTGCTCCGGGTTGCAACTGAAACGCTCGGGCAGGTCCCCGGTTTTCGACTTGCCCAGCGCCAGGTATTCGCCCAGCGTCGCATTGTTGCGCTGATAGAACTGGGACAGGTGCAGGGTCGCGTCGCGGGTGCGCTCGATCTGGTAGGTGGTGGTGCTCAGGTCGAGTACGAACTGCGCCGGCACGATACCGATCAACACCAGCATGATCAGGCCGATGCCTTTCTGACCGTCGTTGGAGCCGTGCACGAAGCTGACAGCCATGGCCGAGATCACCAATACCAGGCGATTCCAGAATGGCGGGTGCTTCTTGTCGTCGATGGTGCGGCGCTGTTCCGGGGTCTTGTGCATCTTGGACAGCGGGCGCCAGGCCTTCAGGCCGATCAGCACCAGGGCCGCGACGATAAAGCCCATCAGCGGCGAGAACACCAGCGAGGCACCGATATCGATCGCCTTCTGCCAGTTCACGCCATCGGCCAACGGAATGTGATTGATCAGTGCGTTGGCCAGGCCCACGCCCAGGATCGAGCCGATCAGCGTGTGGGAGCTCGACGCCGGAATGCCGAAGTACCAGGTACCCAGGTTCCAGGTGATCGCGGCCGCCAGCAACGAGAACACCATCGCCAGACCGTGACCGGTGTTGACGTTGATCAGCAACTCGACCGGCAACAGGTGAACGATGGCATAAGCCACGCCGACGCCCCCGAGCAGCACCCCGAGGAAGTTGAACACACCAGAGAAAAACACCGCCAGGTGGGGCGGCATGGCCTTGGTGTAAATGACTGTCGCCACCGCGTTGGCGGTGTCATGAAAGCCGTTGATGAACTCGAAGGTGAGGACGAAAGCCAGGGCGAGCAGCAGGCTCACAATCACCCAGGCATCCAGTCCGCTGAATAAATCGATCATGGAAGGTTTTCTGACCCGGTATTAAGGGGGCGGGATTATGACAGAAAAAAAACTAATCGATAGGCAAGCCGCCAATTGGTAGCGATCTGCGGCGAAATTTCTGTCCAGCCACCCCATTGACTTCCTGTCAGGAAGCAAAAGGCATGCTTCAACCTTAGCTGAAACCGGGTCGGGTGCAGGCAGGGCGTGATGGTCGTCCTGCTTGAAGCCTTGGGCAGCCTGGAAGATTCACGGCTCTTCTTTGAGCTCGTTTTCCATTTTCTGCAGTTCTTGCTTGAACGCCTGGTCGAGCAGGCTGGCACGTTTGCGCCATGGCTTGCGTTCAGGCTCGGGCTGAGCGGCGTAGGTGGTTACCTCACCGCCGTAGACTTCCTTGTAACGTTGTTCCTGGCGCTCTAATTCTGCGCGCAGTTCATCTTTGGTCACGTTGTTACCTGATGGTGTCGAGTTTGATTCTGGCGATAACGCAGTGGCGGGAAGTACTGAAGGCCATCGGCAAGTCGACTGGAAAACAACCAACGCGACGAGTCTTGGGCAACAGTATTGAACACTTCTGTCACAAGCGGCTACGTACACCAGAACGACAAAGCTGTCGTAGCTACATTCACTTTGATCCGGGTTGCCAGAGTACTGGCGTATTGACCAGGCTTGCGGCCTGTCTATCGCCGGGCAATGCACTCGGGTAGTGCACGCGTTGCGTGGATTGGATCCAGGCCTTGTTGGTCTGGGAAGCCCGCGCCATGGCGTAATAGCATGTCAATTGACGAGTACTATCTCCAAGAAGAACGCTTGAGTCAACTCTGTGCAAAGCCGTAATTGAATTAATGAGGATTAAATCCGATTTCTTGTACGAAGCGTCCGAAGTTTGTAGCAGCGGATGTCGTGACAGAAGTTTGTTATCTCTGTTGCAGAATGCCTGAGACAAAAAACTGGCGGCGTAATTCCATGGAGTTACGCATCGGGGGATCGGCGGAATGTATCTGAATGTCTACAAATGACATTGTTGATGAAGGGCGTAGAGACAAAAACGGCCTTGCGGTTAGCAAGGCCGTTGCCTGGGACTTCTCAGTGGGTACCTGACCAGTATTTCCAAGAAGCCACACAGTGGCGTGTGAAAGGTATAAGCAACAGCGCAGCGGGTCAATTGCGATTATCGGCCAGTCGTTCGATAATCGCCCAAATCCCCCTTGCCGTCGTTCCAAAAAGAGGCGAGAGTGGCGCTATAGATGGCCTGCGTGGCTGCGACGAACGGTGTCAAGATGAACGATCAACTGCGTAATTCATTCGCCTCGCTGGCTCCGCCCATCGTCGCATCACCTGCCAAACGCATTGCCGCCCTCACCGGTGATCCTGATTTCATGACGTCGCTGGCCCGTGGGCTGGCGGTCATTCATGCGTTTCAGGAGCGCAAGCGTCACTTGACCATCGCGCAGATCAGCCATCGCACCGAAATTCCCCGCGCGGCGGTCAGACGTTGCCTGCACACGCTGATCAAACTCGGTTACGCCACCACTGACGGACGTACCTATTCGTTACTGCCGAAGGTGTTGACCCTGGGTCATGCGTATCTCTCGTCGACACCGTTGGCTGTTTCGTCCCAGCCCTACCTGGACCGGATGAGCAACCAACTGCACGAGGCCTGCAACATGGCCACGCTCGAAGGGGACGACATTCTCTATATAGCCCGTTCTGCGACTACCCAGCGGCTGATTTCGGTGGATCTGGCCGTGGGCGGGCGCCTCCCGGCCTATTGCACCTCGATGGGCCGGATTCTGCTGGCAGCGCTAGACGATGTGTCATTGCATGAATATCTGGATCACGCTGACCTTCAGCCCAAGACCAGCCGCACCCTGTGCACGCCCGAGGCCTTGCTCGAATGCCTGCAGCAGGTTCGCCAGCAGGGCTGGTGCATCGTCGATCAGGAACTGGAACAGGGCCTGCGCTCGATTGCCGTGCCGGTGTATGACGCCTCGGGCCAGGTGTTGGCGGCGTTGAACGTGAGCACCAGCGCCGGGCGAGTGGCGCGCAGTGAACTGGAGCAGAAGTTCTTGCCGATCATGCTTGATGCCAGCCGGGATTTGAGTGCGCAGTTGTTTACCTGAGTTCGCTTGCGGGCGGCGGCGTTCTTGAGATTGCTCCCGCGGTCAAGCCCGGCTGCTACGGGAGCTGTGGCGTTCTGTATATCCAGGGCTGACCGCGCACCGTAGCAGCACGGCTTGCCGGCGGGGGCGATCTTGAAACCGTCGACGCCGGCAAGCCGGACTGCTACGGGATGAGACGCTCACAGGATCTGTTCGGTTATCGAACGCTTAGTCGATTATCGGATTGTCCCGCTGTGCGCTCAGGCATAACCTCCATCACATCCTGGCGATGCAAGCGTGTGCCGTTGCCAGACATGGTCAGGTAATGGGAGAAACATGATGCGTGACGTTTTTATCTGCGATGCAATCCGCACTCCGATTGGCCGGTTTGGCGGCGCGTTGGCCACCGTTCGTGCTGACGATCTGGCCGCGCTGCCGATCAAGGCCCTGATGGAACGCAATCCATCGGTGAACTGGAACGAGGTGGACGAGGTGTTCCTCGGTTGCGCGAACCAGGCCGGCGAAGACAACCGCAACGTGGCGCGCATGGCCGCACTGCTGGCGGGCCTGCCGTACACCGTACCGGGCGTGACCCTCAACCGCCTGTGCGCCTCTGGCCTCGATGCCGTGGGCAGTGCGTTCCGTGCGATTGCCAGCGGCGAGATGGAGCTGGCGATCGCTGGCGGCGTGGAGTCCATGTCCCGTGCGCCGTTCGTGATGGGCAAGGCCGACGCCGCCTTTGGCCGCGGCCAGAAACTGGAAGACACCACCCTGGGCTGGCGTTTCGTCAACCCGCAGATGAAAGACCAGTATGGCGTGGAAACCATGCCGCAAACCGGCGACAACGTTGCCGAAGACTTCAAGGTGTCCCGCGAAGACCAGGACGCCTTTGCCCTGCGCAGCCAGCAGCGCACTGCAGCAGCCCAGGCCAGCGGCTTTTTCGCTGAAGAAATCGTGCCGGTGCGCATCCCCCACAAGAAGGGCGAAACCATCGTCGACAAGGACGAGCACCCACGCGCCGACACCAACATGGAAGCGCTGAGCAAGCTCAAACCGGTCAACGGCCCTGGCAAGACGGTCACGGCAGGCAACGCAGCGGGCCTGAACGATGGCGCGGTGGCGCTGATTCTGGCCTCCGCCGAAGCCGTCAAGAAACACGGCCTGACCCCACGCGCTCGCGTACTGGGCATGGCCAGCGCCGGTGTCGAACCTCGGGTGATGGGCGTGGGCCCTGTGCCTGCGGTGCGCAAGCTGGTCGAGCGCCTGGGCCTGGCGGTGTCGGACTTCGACGTCATCGAACTCAACGAAGCCTTCGCAAGCCAGGGCCTGGCGGTGATGCGCGAGCTGGGTCTGGCGGACGATTCACCCAAGGTCAACCCGAACGGCGGCGCCATTTCCCTTGGCCATCCTCTGGGGATGAGCGGGGCGCGTCTGGTGCTGACGGCGTTGCATCAATTGGAAAAAACCGGCGGCAGCAAGGGACTTGCCACCATGTGCGTCGGCGTAGGACAGGGCCTGGCCCTGGCAATAGAAAGATAAACGCCACACAACGCGATCAACCACCCGAGCCCATCAGGTTGCCTCCACGAAAAGGCAACCCGAGGGCTTGGGCGGTTGTCCTTGTGATGTCGAAGTGTTACTGCTTAAGTCTTAGTGTTACAGGTTATGTCGTAGACTGACTGGCCTTTAAAAAATATGGGGAAACAATAATGACAACGACTCACTACACCGGAGAAGAAAGGAGCAAACGGATCTTTGCGATTGTGGGTGCCTCTTCGGGCAACCTCGTGGAATGGTTCGACTTCTACGTCTACGCCTTCTGCGCCATCTATTTCGCACCGGCTTTCTTCCCGTCCGACGACCCGACCGTGCAACTGCTCAACACCGCAGGCGTGTTCGCTGCGGGCTTCCTGATGCGTCCTATCGGTGGCTGGCTGTTTGGCCGCGTGGCCGACAAACATGGCCGCAAGAACTCCATGATGATCTCGGTCCTGATGATGTGCGCAGGCTCGCTGGTGATCGCCTGCCTGCCCACCTACGCCTCGATCGGTGCCTGGGCGCCATTCCTGCTGCTGGTGGCGCGCCTGTTCCAGGGCTTGTCGGTGGGTGGCGAATACGGCACCACGGCCACCTACATGAGTGAGGTGGCCCTGCGCGGACAGCGCGGTTTCTTCGCCTCGTTCCAGTACGTGACCCTGATCGGCGGCCAACTGCTCGCCGTGCTGACGGTCGTGATCCTGCAGCAATTTCTCAGCGCTGACGAACTCAAGGCCTACGGCTGGCGGATTCCGTTCGTGGTGGGTGCCATCGCCGCCGTGATCTCGCTGCTGCTGCGTCGCTCGCTCAAGGAAACCACCACCGCCGAAGTGCGCCAGGACAAGGATGCCGGCAGCATGTCCGCGCTGTTCCGCAATCACTCCGGCGCGTTCATCACCGTGCTGGGTTACACCGCCGGTGGCTCGCTGATTTTCTACACCTTCACCACGTACATGCAGAAATACCTGGTGAACACCGTGCACATGGACGCCAAGACCGCCAGCTACATCATGACCGGGGCGCTGTTCCTGTACATGTGCATGCAGCCGGTGTTCGGCGCGCTGGCCGACAAGATCGGGCGTCGTGCCTCGATGCTGTGGTTCGCAGGCCTGGGCACAATTTGCACGGTGCCGATCCTGATGACATTGAAAACCACCACCAGCCCGGTTCTGGCCTTCGTGCTGATCACCCTGGCGCTGGCCATCGTCAGCTTCTACACCTCGATCAGTGGCCTGGTGAAGGCCGAGATGTTCCCGGTGCATGTCCGCGCGCTGGGCGTGGGCCTGGCGTACGCCGTGGCCAACGCCATCTTCGGCGGCTCGGCGGAATTCGTGGCCCTGAGCTTCAAGAACATGGGCTCGGAAAACACCTTCTACTGGTACGTGACCGCCATGATGGCGATCGCTTTCCTCTTCAGCCTGCGTCTGCCGAAGAAGCCAGAATACCTGCACGAAGATCACTGACGTCATTACGCGCGCCTGCGATCGGGCGCGCGTCATCCATACTCTTCAATGACTTTCTCGCAAAGTGCTCGACATAAAAGGGAGCTGCTATGGCATTCGTACAACTTGAAGACGGTGAAATGCATTACCAGATCGACGGCCCAGCCAATGCGCCGGTGCTGGTGATGTCCAACTCGCTGGGGACCGACCTGCACATGTGGGACGCGCAGGTTCCGGCGTTGAGCAAGTCGTTCCGGGTGGTGCGTTACGACACCCGCGGCCATGGCAAATCCCTCGTGACCCAAGGGCCGTACACCATCGAGCAACTGGGGCGCGATGTGCTGGCGCTGCTCGATGCGCTGAAGATCAAGCAGGCGCATTTCTGCGGGTTGTCCATGGGCGGCCTGATCGGCCAGTGGCTGGGTATTCACGCCAATGACCGCCTGCACAAACTGATCCTGTGCAACACCGCAGCCAAGATCGGCGGTCCGGAAATGTGGGACCCGCGCATCAAGATGGTGGAGGAGGGCGGCGAACAGGCAATGAAGGAGCTGGGCGCCGGTGCCGTAGGACGCTGGTTTACCCCGGACTTCGCACGGGACCACGCCGACAAGGTTACGCCGGTGACCGACGTACTGGCCTCGACTTCCTCCCTGGGCTACGCGGCCTGTTGCGCGGCGGTACGCGATGCCGATTTCCGCAAGCAGTTGCACACGATCACGGTGCCGACGCTGATGATCTGCGGCAGCCACGATGCTGTGACCACCGTGGCCGACGGGCACTTCATCCAGAACCACATTGCCGGTTGCCAGCTCTCGGATTACTACGCGGCGCACCTGTCCAATGTTGAATTGGGCGAGGTGTTCACCTTGCGCGTGACGGAGTTTCTGCTGAGCTGAGCGAGCGCCGCGATCCCGTAGCAGCACGGCTTGCCGGCGGGAGCGTCGTGCCAGGCAATACATCTCTGTCTGATCAACCGCCCCCGCCGGCAAGCCGTGCTGCTACGGGATCTCGGCGGTACGGTAATCCGAGGCAATAAAAAACCCACCAAGAGGTGGGTTTTTTATGAAGCGATGAATCAGAACATCCGCATCGGCGGCACGTCGCCCGCCGTCGGCTTCTTCTCGCCGGTCTGGGTCTGTTCGTACCAGCCGCCACCCAATGCCTTGTACAGGTTGACCTCACTGGTCAGCTGCGACAGGCGATCGGTGATCAACGACTGCTGCGCGCTGAACAACTGACGCTGGGCGTCGAGGAAGGTCAGGTTGCTGTCGACGCCGATACGATAACGACGCTCGGCCAGGCGGTAGTAGTCCTGGTTGGCGGTGACGAAATCGGTCTGCGCCTTGAGCTGGTCGGTAAAGGTCTTGCGCGAGGCCAGGCCGTCGGAGACTTCCTGGAACGCGGTCTGAATCGCCTTCTCGTAGTTGGCAACGCCGATGTCTTTCTGGATCTTGGAGTAGTCCAGGCTGGCGCGCAGGCTGCCGGCGTTGAAGATCGGCAGGTTGATCTTCGGCGTGAACAGCCAGGTGCCCGAACCGCCCTTGAACAGGCCACTCAGATCACCGCTGGCGGTCCCGGCACTGGCCGTCAGGCTGATGCTGGGGAAGAACGCCGCACGGGCCGCGCCGATGTTGGCGTTGGCAGCCTTGAGGCTGTACTCGGCCTGCAGGATGTCAGGCCGGCGTTGCAGCAGTTCGGACGGCAGGCCAGGTGGCATCTCGTTGAGCATGTCGGCGCTCAGCGGTTTGGACGCTGGCAGGTTGGCTGGCAGACCGGTACCCAGCAGCAGGACGAGGTTGTTCTCATCCTGTGCCACCAGGCGCTGGTACTGCGCCAGCTTGACCCGGGCGCTCTCGACGGACGTGCGCGACTGCGCCAGGTCCAGTGCCGAGGCCACGCCGACTTCGCTGCTGCGCGAGGTCAGACGGAAGCTTTCTTCGAAGGCGCCGAGGGTGTCCTGCGTCACCTTGTACAGCTCTTTGTCGGCCTGCCAGGTCAGGTAGGCGTTGGCGACGTTGGCCACCAGGCTGATCTGCGTGCTGCGGCGGGCTTCTTCGCTGGAGAAGTACGTCTGCAGGGCTTGCTCGCTCAGGCTGCGAACGCGACCGAACAGGTCCAGTTCATAGGCGCTGACACCCAGGCCCACCGAGTACTGGCTGGTGATGCCGGCCTGGCCGCTCTGGGACAGATCGGCCGGCACCCGCTGGCGGGTCCCGGTGGCGTCAGCCGCGACCGCCGGGTACAGGTCCGCACGCTGGATGCGGTACTGCGCCCGGAAGGCGTCGATGTTCAAGGCCGCGACACGCAGGTCGCGGTTGTTTTCGAGGGCAGTCTGAATCAGCTGTTGCAGCGCCGGGTCCTGGAAGAACTGGCGCCAGCCCTGCTCGGCGGCGGCCTGGTTCGCCGCCTGGGCCGGCGAATACGCCGGGCCTTGCGGATACTGGGCGGCCACCGGTGCTGCAGGCTGCTTGTAATCGGGGATCAACGAGCAGCCGCTAAGAACGATCGCGGTCACTGCCAGAGAGATCAGGGACTTGCTCATTGGCCAGCCTCATCGTGTGGGATATGTTTCTGTTTGCTCTTGAACAACCCGGACACCGATACGAAGAACAGCGGTACCCAGAAGATCGCCAGGATGGTCGCGGTAATCATACCGCCGATCACGCCTGTACCGATCGAATGCTGGCTGCCGGAGCCTGCGCCGGTGGAGATGGTCAGCGGCACCACACCGAGGATGAACGCGGCAGACGTCATCACGATCGGGCGCAGACGCATCCGGCACGCTTCGACCGCTGCGTCGATCAACGACTTGCCTTGCTCATGCAGTTCCTTGGCGAACTCGACGATCAGAATCGCGTTCTTCGCCGCCAGACCCACCGTCACCAAAAGGCCTACCTGGAAGAACACGTCGTTGGACAGCCCTCGCAGACTGGTCGCCATCAGTGCACCGATGACACCCAGCGGCACCACGAGCAGTACGGCAATCGGAATCGACCAGCTTTCGTACAGCGCTGCCAGGCAGAGGAATACCACCAGTACCGAAATTGCATACAGCGCCGGTGCCTGGGAGCCGGAGAGACGTTCTTCGAACGACAGACCCGTCCAGGAATAACCGATGCCCTGCGGCAACTGCTGCGCCAGCTTCTCGATCTCGGCCATCGCCTGACCGGTACTGTAGCCCGGCGCCGGAGTACCGAGAATCTCCTCGGCCGGTACACCGTTGTAGCGCGACAGTTTTGGCGAACCGTAGACCCACTCGCCGGTGGCGAAGGCGCTGAACGGCACCATGGTCCCGCTGGCGTTACGCACGTACCACTTGTTCAGGTCCTCAGGGCTCATCCGCGACTTGGGATTACCCATGATGTAGACCTTCTTCACCCGACCGCGGTCGATGAAGTCGTTGACATAGTTACCGCCCATCGCCACCGACAGCGTGGTGTTGATGTCGGTTTGCGTCACGCCAAGGGCGCGGGCTTTTTCGTCATCGATGTTCAGCTGGTATTGCGGCTCGTCCGTCAGGCCGTTGGGGCGCACGCCTGCCAGGATCTTGCTCTGCGAAGCCAGGCCCAGCAGCTGGTTACGTGCCTGCATGAGTTTTTCATGGCCCAGGCCTGCCTGGTCCTGCAGGTACAGGTCGAAACCGGTGGCGTTACCCAGTTCCAGTACCGCAGGTGGCACCACGGCGAAGGACATCGCGTCACGGAAGCCGAAGAAGTGTTGCTGGGCACGCTTGGCGACTTCGAACACGCTGTTGGACGAATCACGCTCATCCCACGGCTTGAGCAGCACGAATGCCAGGCCCGAACTCTGACCGCGACCTGCGAAGTTGAAGCCGTTGACCGAGAACACCGATTTGACGCCCGGGTCGGTCAGCAGGAATTCGCGCATCTTGTCCAGGGTGCCCTGGGTCCGCTCGGCGGTGGAGCCGGGTGGAGTCTGGACCTGGGCGAAGATCACGCCCTGGTCTTCTTCTGGCAGGAACGCGGTCGGGATGCGGGTGAACATCCAGATCATGCCGGCGAAGATCAACAGGTACGCCAGGAACGCCGGGAATTTGTGGCGAATGACGTTGCTGACGCCGCGCTCATAGCTCAATACGCTGCGGTCGAAAGTACGGTTGAACCAGCCAAAGAAACCCTTGCGCGGCTGGCCGTGCTTTTCAGGGTCGATGGGCTTGAGCATCGTGGCGCACAGCGCCGGGGTGAAGACCAGCGCGACCAGTACCGACAGCGCCATGGCAGACACCACGGTGATCGAGAACTGCCGGTAGATCACGCCCGTGGAGCCTCCGAAGAAGGCCATCGGCAGCAGTACCGCCGACAGCACCATGGCGATACCGACCAGAGCGCCCTGGATCTGCTCCATGGACTTGCGGGTGGCTTCCCGAGGCGACAGATGCTCCTCGGCCATCACCCGCTCGACGTTTTCCACCACGACGATGGCGTCGTCCACCAGCAAGCCGATGGCCAGCACCATACCGAACATGGTCAGGGTGTTGATGGTGAAGCCGGCTGCCGCGAGGATCCCGAAGGTACCGAGCAATACCACCGGCACCGTCATGGTGGTGATGATGGTGGCGCGGAAGTTCTGCAGGAACAGGTACATCACCAGGAACACCAGGATGATCGCCTCACCCAGGGTGTGGACCACGCCGGTGATGGATTCCTGGACCACAGGCGTGGTGTCGTACGGGTAGACCGCTTTCATGCCAGGCGGGAAGAACGGCTCCAGACGGCTGATCGTCTCGCGGATGGCCTTGGAGGTGTCCAGTGCGTTGGCACCGGTCGCCAGCTTGATCGCCAGGCCCGAAGCCGGTTTGCCGTTGAACTGTGCATCGACGCTGTAGTTCTCGCCGCCCAGGCCGATGGTCGCGACGTCTTTGAGGCGGACTTGCGAACCGTCCTGGTTGACCTTGAGCAGGATGTTGCCGAACTGGTCGGCGTTCTGCAGGCGGGTCTTGCCGATGATGGTGGCGTTGAGCTGCTGGCCCTTGACCGCAGGCAGGCCGCCGATCTGGCCGGACGACACCTGAACGTTCTGCGCGGTGATCGCAGCTTTCACGTCGACCGGGGTCAGCTGATAGTTGTTCAGCTTGTCCGGGTCGAGCCAGATGCGCATCGCGTACTGGGCACCGAACACCTGGAAGTCACCCACACCCGGGGTACGGGCGATCTGGTCCTGGATGTTGGAGACGATGTAGTTGGACAAGTCTTCCTTGCCCATGCTGCCGTCTTCGGATACCAGGCCGATCACCAGCAGGAAGTTCTTCACCGCCTTGGTCACGCGCAGACCCTGCTGCTGCACTTCTTGCGGCAGCAGCGGGGTGGCCAGGTTGAGCTTGTTCTGTACCTGAACCTGAGCGATGTCCGGGTTGGTCCCCTGGTTGAAGGTAACGGTGATGGTCATGCTGCCATCGGAGTTACTTTCAGAGGAGATGTAACGCAGGTTGTCGATACCGTTCATCTGCTGTTCGATGACCTGCACCACGGTGTCCTGCACGGTCTGTGCAGAGGCACCCGGGTAGGTCACCTGAATGGCGATGGCCGGTGGCGCAATGGCCGGATACTGGTTGATCGGCAGCTTGAGAATCGACAGCGTGCCGACCAGCATGATCACGAGGGCGATAACCCACGCGAAAATGGGTCGATCGATGAAAAACTTCGACATGAATCAGTTACTCCCTTGGGCGGGAGCCGGGGCGGCAGCCGGTTTCACGTTGGTGGCGTCCGCTACAGTCACCTGGGCGCCCGGCTTGACGTACTGCAGGCCTTCGGTGATCACGCGATCACCCGGGTTCAGGCCCTTGTCCACGACCCAGTCAGTGCCGCTGGTACGGGTGGCCACCAGGCTGCGCAGCTCGACCTTGTTGTCCTGGTTGACCACCAGGGCGGTCGGTGTGCCTTTCAGGTCACGGGTCACGCCTTGTTGCGGCACCAGGATTGCCTTCTCGTTCACACCGGATTGCAGGCGGGCGTGCACGAACATGCCAGGCAGCAGGGTGTGGTTCGGATTCGGGAACACTGCACGCAGGGTCACGGAACCTGTGGTCTGGTCGACCGATACTTCGGAGAACTCAAGCTTGCCGTCAACCGGGTACTGGCTGTTGTCTTCCAGGGTCAGCTTGACCTTGGCGGCGTTGTCACCGGCCTTCTGCAGCTTGCCGCTTTCCAGTTCGCGGCGCAGACGCAGCATCTCGGTCGAGGACTGGATCACGTCGACGTAGATCGGGTCCAGTTGCTGAATGGTGGCCATCGCATCGGTCTGGCCATTGCTGACCAGGGCGCCTTCAGTCACGAGCGAGCGACCGATACGACCGGAAATCGGCGCATACACTTTGGTGTAGCGCAGGTTGATTTCGGCGTTCTGCACGGCAGCCTGGGCTTCGCGGGCGTTGCCCACTGCGGTGTCGTATTCCTGACGGCTCACGGCCTGTTCGTTGATCAGCTGCTTGTAGCGACCGGCCAGCGAGTTGGTGGCATCGTAGGTCGCCTTGGCGCTGTTCAGGTTGGCTTCATACACCGCTGGATCGATCTGATACAGCTGCTGGCCGGCCTTGACGTCGGTGCCTTCGGTGAACATGCGCTTGAGGATGATGCCGTTGACCTGCGGACGCACTTCAGCGACGCGGTAGGCGGTGGTGCGGCCCGGCAGGTCGGAAACCAGCGTGTAGGGCTGGGGCTGGATGGTCACGACGCCGACCTGAGGAGGTGGTGGGGCAGCAGCTGCCGCTTCTTCCTTCTTACTGCATCCGCTGAGCAGCGATGCCAGGGCGACGGCAGTGACCAGTACGGTAACAGCTGGCTTGAATTGCATGAAAATCCTCGGGTCAGGAGCAACGCTCATGAGAAGTGAAAAGGGCTTAAAGGGTTTTCCGGCTGGATAAGTAGCAAGCTAATGAATATACTTACGTTCACGGTTGTTTGTAAACACCCGCACGTGCGACAGACGAACGCACTGCCGGTATCGATCGCTCTCGCGGGACAAGGCAATACAAATGCCGCCCGCTATGCTGTTCAGGCCACTCGACCGCAGAGCCTGAAGCATCTTCATTGAGGTTTTACTGCCATGGTTCGACGCACGAAAGAGGAAGCACTGGAAACGCGCAGGCAGATTCTTGAAGCCGCCGAGCAGGCTTTCTTCGAGCGCGGCGTGGCGCGCACCACGCTGGCCGACATCGCGACCCTGGCAGGGGTGACTCGGGGCGCCATCTACTGGCACTTCAGCAACAAGGCCGATCTGGTGCAGGCGATGCTCGACAGCCTGCATGAGCCGCTGGAAGAAATGGCGCGCGCCAGCGAGAGCGCCGACGAATTGGACCCTTTGGGATGGACACGTAAGCTTCTGGTTCATTTGTTTCAGCAAGTTGCTACGGACCCAAAAACCCGCCGCATCAATGAAATTCTTTTTCATAAATTCGAATTCACCGATGAAATGTGCGACATGCGGCGCCAGCGTCAATTCGTCTGGCTCGACGCCAACGAGCGAATCGCCCTGGCCCTCGGCAACGCCGCGCGTCAGGGGCAGCTCCCCGCTGACCTGGACTCGCAGCGAGCGGCCGTTTGTCTGCATGCTTATATACACGGCATTCTGGGCCAGTGGTTACTGGTGCCTGACAGCTTCCCTCTGTACGAGGACGCCGAACGACTGGTCGATACCGTTCTGGATATGCTTCGTTACAGCCCCGCCTTGCGAGGCGCTGCGCCCCGGCGCCCAGCCGATGCCACCGCACTATAACGGCGTGGCGCATAGCCTGCATCTATACCTAGGTTCTACCGGGTTGAACAGGTGGTTTACCTGCTCTTTACCCTGAAATTTCTGTCATTCAGCCGGGCGACAGCAACGGGCCGTTCAGCGGTCCTTGTCTTCGCGGCCACGCAACACGGTGTTGGGCATCGCCAGCGCCGCCGACAACCCCAGTAACGAAACGGCGGCGCTTGCCAGCAACAAGTGCTGGAACGTCATCGCTAATTGACCTCGCAACAGCTCAAGCGCCGGGCCGCTGACCTTGTTCAGGCTGTCCATCAACAGGTTCCCGGACTGCCCCTCGCCACCGATCGCGCCAGCGCTGAGCTGATCCAGACCGGAGCCTGCCAGCATCGCCAGCAACAGCGCCGACATGCTCGCCACACCCACCGCGCCGCCCAGCGAGCGGAACAGGTTGGTGGTGCTGGTGGCCACGCCCATGTCTTTCATTTGCACTGAATTCTGCGAGCCCACCAGCGACGTCGGGAACTGCAAGCCGCAGGCGATGCCGGTCAGCACCATGAACAGGCTGGTCAGAATCACCGAGTCCGCCGGGGTGAAGGCAATGCCGATGATGGTCAGTGGCATCAGCAACGCGCCGCTGAGGATGATGGGTTTGTAATGGCCGGTCAGCGAGGTGCGGCGGCCGCCGAAGTAGGCGCCCATGGGCATGCCGATGGCCAGCGGCATCAGGTGCAGCGCTGCACTGTCCGCGCCGCCGCCGGTGACGGTCTGAAAGCGCAAGGGCAGCAGGACGATCAGCGAAATGGCCTGGAAGTTGGTGAAGAACACCGTGCACCAGCACAACACTGCACTGCGGTTGGCGAACAGGTGCATCGGCAGCAATGGCTCGCGCGCGCGGCGTTCATGGACAACGAACAGCATCAGTGCCAGCAGGGCGACACCCAGTTGCGTCAGCACATGAGGGTTGCGCCAGCTGTGGCCCTGACCAATTTCGGTGATGCCCAGGAGCAGCGCGGTCAGGCCGACGATCATCAGCACCGTTCCCAGGTAGTCGATGATCGGCTTGCGTTGCGGAACCGGCAGGCCGATGAGAGTCTTGCGCGCCACCCACCAGGCAATGAACCCCAGCGGCAGGTTGATGATGAACACCCAGCGCCAGGACAGGTATTCAGTCATGAAACCGCCGAGCACAGGGCCCGCGACACTGGCCACCGCGTACATGCTGCTGAAATAACCCTGATAGCGGCCACGCTCGCGGGGTGGCACGATGTCGCCGATGATGGCCTGGCTGACCGAGACCATCCCGCCCGCACCAATACCCTGCAGCACTCGCGCCAGCACCAGTTGTTCCATGTTTTGCGCCATGGCGCAGAACAGCGAGGCGAGGGTGAAGGTTCCCAGGCCAAACAGCATCAGGCGCCTGCGGCCGTACAGGTCGCCCAGTTTGCCGTAAATCGGCACGGCGACGGTCAGGGCTACCATGTAGGCCGAGATCACCCAGGCGAGGAGGTCGAAGTCGTTGAACTGGGCCGAGATGGCGGGCATCGAGACCGCGACTATGGTCTGGTCCAGCGCACTGAGAAAGACGGCCATCATCAGCGCGAAAAGAATGCTGCGGATGTCCGTATGGGATTGATTCAGACTGGTCACGGGGCAGGACTCGAACAGGCAGTTTGACCCGCCGCAATCACGGCGGGGGAGTGTGCCCAGTCTAATCCGTTAGCTTCCTAATCGATAGCGTGCACGTGCCGTTTTATCGAGTCAGCTGGATAGGTCAGCGCAGTGAGCTGAAGGTGGCATCGGCGGGGGCGCAATGGCCGAAGGTGCAGACCAGGGCGCCGCGTGGCTGTTGTCGCAGTTGTTCGATCCGGTAGGCGCCTGCGCCATAAATGGCCAGAACCACTGCAACGGCGACTACATAAACGCATTGTCTTTTTATTGTGGTTTGCATGACAGTTGCCTCGATCCGGTTAAAAAATGATCTTTTCTACGGATAAGGTCAGTGTAGGCCCGTATCGGGGGTGATGGCGTGGTGATGGGTATTGAATGTTTATATCGGCAGCGCCGGGGTGTTGGCGTTATGACGATGGAACTAAATTCTGAGGCTTGCTGATCGTTCCTATGGTGATCGTTCCCACGCTCCGCGTGGTAACGGATGTCTTGACGCTCCGCGTCGGCTGGCGACGCTGACGTTGCGTGTATATCCGTTCCCGAGGGTGATGCTGATTTGGCTTTCCGCCCTTACGGCGGGTCACTTTTTCCAAGAGCTGAAAAAGTAACCAAAAAAGCCCTGCGACAGGCTGGGGTCCTTCGGACTTCCCTCGACTCCGGCGCCGTTCCGGGGGCACGCCATGATGGGCCATCCATGGCCCGCACGGCTTTCGCGGCATCCCTGCCGCTCATCCCCCTCCACGACACCTGCGCTCGGCCTGGCGCCTTAACGTCGCGCCCTGTGTCGCCTGAACCATCGCGCACCAAGATCAAAAGCAAGATCAAAATCTTTGGTTGTACACAGCTCCGTAGCAGCACGGCTTGCCGGCGGGGACGTCCTCAAAATCGCCCCCGCCGGCAAGCCGTGCTGCTACGGGCTGGTGTTCGCATCTGTAGGAGCGCGCTTGCCCGCGACGGCGGCCTGTCAGTCACATCTTCATTACCCGAGACACCGCCATCGCCAGCAAGCTCCCTCCCACGGCCCCCGGCCAGAAACACTTCGAGGCCACCCCACCAAACCCGTAGCAGTCCGGCTTGCCGGCGTCGGCGGCGTCAAAATCGCCCCCGCCGGCAAGCCGTGCTGCTACGGGCCGGTGTTCGCATCTGTAGGAGCGCGCTTGCCCGCGACGGCGGCCTGTCAGTCACATCTTCATCACCCGACACACCGCCATCGCGAGCTAGCTCCCTCCCTCGGCCTCCGGCCAGAAACAGTTCGAGGCCACCCCACCAAACCCGTAGCAGTCCGGCTTGCCGGCGTTGGCGACTTTGAGGGCGCCCCCGCCGGCAAGCCGTGCTGCTACGGGCCGGTGCTCGCATCTGTAGGAGCGCGCTTGCCCGCGACGGCGGCCTGTCAGTCACATCTTCATCACCTGCCGCACCGCCATCGCGAGCTAGTGCTCTCCCACGGGCCCCGGCCAGAAACACTTCGAGGCCACCCCACCAAACCCGTAGCAGTCCGGCTTGCCGGCGTTGGCGGTCTTGAACGCGCAGCAGGCTTTGGATCAGCGTTGTGCCGCCTGGATCAGCAGCCAGTCGAGCAATTGCTGAAGGTGCGGGGAAGGCGCGGTGCGGTTGGGATAGACGAAATAATAGGCCGCGCCGGTGCGCACCTTGAGGTCGAACGGGGTGACCAGCCTTCCGGCGCTGAGGTCTTCGCCGATCAGGGCCCAGTCGCCCATCGCCACCCCCGAACCCTGGGAGGCCACGGTCATCGCCAGGTCCATGGTGTCGAAATGCTGCCCCTTGCCGAGGTTGCTGAGCCTGACGCCTGCTGCCTTGAGCCACTGCCCCCAATCCTGTTCGCCCAGGGTCGGATGCAACAGCATGTGCTTTTCAAGGTCGCTGAAACGCTCCAGAGGTTGTGGCGCTTCAAGCAATGACCGCGAACACACAGGAGTCAGTTGTTCGTCGAACAGGTGGTGAACCTGCATCGAATCGTCAGGATGTACGCCGTACACCACCGCAGCGTCGAACCCTTCATGGCGGAAATCCACGCCATGGGCGATGGTCGTGGTCAGCTCGACCGGAACGTCCGGGCGTTCCCTCTGCCACTGCATCAACCGGGGCAGCAGCCAGCGAGTGATGCACGTCGGCGCCTTCAATTGCAGCGCCTGGCGGCGTTCGCCGACCTGATCCACAGCGTCTTCGATGAGCCCGAAAATATGCTCTATCCGTGGAAACAGCTCGCGCCCCTCGGGCGTCAGGCTCAAGCCCCTGGCCTGGCGCTGGAACAGCCTATAACCCAGATGACTTTCCAGCCCTGCGATCTGCCGGCTCACCGCGCCTTGGGTGATGTGCAGCAGTTCGGCGGCCCGGGTGAAATTGCAGCATCGGGCAACCACCAGAAATGTGTGCAGCGAGGGCAGGGGAGGCAATCGTTTCATGGGGCTACTGGTCATGAGGCATGAGCTGGGGACATGGCTAAGCATGACATTTTTTGCGTTGTCACCGATATCTCCCCGCAGGTCCAATGTTCGCCTTATCTGCCGCTTTTTCCAGGCAGACCCGTGAACCGGCAATCAGAACAACGAAAGGTCCAGGCATATGGCGACGTGCGGCGAAGTATTGGTCAAGTTACTCGAAGGCTACGGTGTCGAGCAGGTGTTCGGCATTCCCGGTGTGCACACGGTGGAGCTGTACCGTGGGCTGGCCGGTTCCTCAATCAGGCACGTCACTCCGCGCCATGAGCAGGGCGCAGGCTTCATGGCTGACGGCTATGCACGCACCAGCGGCAAGCCGGGGGTGTGTTTCATCATCACCGGGCCTGGCATGACCAACATCACCACTGCCATGGGCCAGGCCTATGCCGATTCGATCCCCATGCTGGTGATCTCCAGCGTGCAGTCGCGCAGCCAGTTGGGCGGCGGGCGCGGCAAGCTGCATGAGCTGCCTGCGCAGGGAGCTCTGGTTGCAGGCGTGGCGGCCTTTTCCCACACGCTGATGTCGGCGTCCGAGTTGCCATCAGTGCTGGCGCGGGCCTTTGCGTTGTTCCAGGCAGGGCGTCCGCGGCCGGTGCACATCGAAATCCCGCTGGATGTGCTGGTGGAAAACGCCGATGACCTGCTCACCAGCCAGCCGGTGTCGGTCACCCGTGCAGGCCCGTCCCCTGCGGCGATCAAGCAGATGGCGAGTTTTTTGGCCAACGCCAGGCGGCCGTTGATTCTGGCCGGTGGCGGCGCCATCGATGCCGCACCTGCACTGACCCGCCTGGCAGAACAGCTGGACGCGCCGGTCGCGCTGACCATCAATGCCAAGGGCATGCTGCCTTCGCACCATCCGCTGCTGATCGGCTCGACCCAGTCGCTGGACCCGACCCGCGAGATCATCGAGGGCGCCGACGTGGTGCTGGCCATCGGCACCGAGCTTGCGGAAACCGACTACGACGTCACCTTCCAGGGCCATTTCAAGATCCCGGGCACCTTGCTGCGCATCGATATCGACCCCGATCAGACGGTGCGCAACTTACCGCCGAAAGTGGCGTTGGTGTCCGATGCCACAACCGCTGCCCAGGCGTTGGTCGACGCCCTGGCTGAGTTCACCCTGGCCGAGCGCTCCCAGGATTGGGGCAGCAAACGCGCCGCCGCGCTGAAAGCCACGCTGGACACCTCATGGGATGAAGCCACCCGCGGGCAGACGCTCTTCCTCAACACCGTGCTCGAAGTGCTGCCGGAGATCGTGATCGTCGGCGACTCCACCCAGCCGGTCTACACCGGCAACCTGACGCTGGATCTGGACAAGCCACGCCGCTGGTTCAACTCATCCACCGGCTACGGCACCCTGGGTTACGCGCTGCCGGCTGCGATTGGCGCCTGGCTGGGCAGCCAGGACGCAGGCGAGCGCAACCCCGTGGCCTGCCTGATCGGCGACGGCGGCCTGCAGTTCACCCTGTCGGAGCTGGCCTGCGCGGTCGAGGCGAAGACTCCGATCATCGTGCTGCTGTGGAATAACCAGGGCTACGAGGAGATCAAGAAATACATGGTCAACCGCGCCATCGAGCCGGTCGGCGTGGACATCTACACCCCGGACTTCATCGGCGTCGCCAAGGCGCTTGGCTCTGCGGCGGAAGCGGTGGACGGCGTCGAGTCCCTTAAGGCAGCGCTGCTGACGGCGAGCGACCGTCAGGGGCCGACCGTTATCGAAATCGACCAGCGCGGCTGGATGAATGGGTTGAAAGCATCGTGAGTGAGGCAACTGTGTTGAGTCCGGTTCTGGCAGGTCTGTACATCGATGGCAAATGGCGCTCGGGCGACGAGCAATTGCCGGTTATCAATCCTTCAACCGAGGAACGTCTGGCCATCGTCACCGGTGGCGATGCCCGTGCGGTGGACGATGCAGTCCATGCAGCTCGCGCAGCGTTCGGCGGCTGGTCACAGACCACTGGCGCGGCGCGGGCGATGATTCTGCGCAGAATTGCCGAAGGGGTGACGGCGCGTCGCGAACGGCTGATTGAGTTGCAGTCGAGCAACAACGGCAAACCGGGCTTCGAAGCGGCCATCGACGTGGACGATGTGATTGCCACCTTCAACTATTACGCCGACCTTGCCGAAGCGTCCGATGGCCAGCAGGATCGCGCAGTGCAACTGCCTGTCGAGGACTTCACCGCGCGGCTGCGGCGTGAGCCCTGTGGCGTGGTCGGGCTGATCGTGCCGTGGAACTTCCCGATGGTCACCACCGCCTGGAAACTGGCCCCGGCACTGGCGGCCGGTTGCTGTGTGCTGCTCAAGCCGTCGGAGGTCACGCCACTGGCCGAGCTGGAACTGGCGCAGATCATTGCCGCCAGCGGTGTTCCGGCAGGCGTGTTCAACGTCGTCTGCGGCACGGGTGTGTCGGTGGGCGCGTCGTTATCTGCGCATCCGGGGATCGCCAAGGTTTCGTTCACTGGCAGCAACGCCGTGGGCGTGCAGGTCATGCAGCGCGCCGCCGAAACAGTGAAAGGCGTGAGCCTGGAGCTGGGCGGCAAATCTTCGCTGCTGGTTATGGCCGATGCCGATCTGGACCTGGCGGTGGATCTGGCCAGTGGCGGCGGCTACTTCAATGCCGGGCAGATGTGCTCGGCCACCAGCCGCGTACTGGTTGCGCAGGAGATTCTGGAGCCGTTTCTCGAGCGTCTGGTGGCCAAGGCCCGGTCGATCAAGGTCGCAGGCCCAGGCAACGAAGACGCCGAGATGGGCCCGCTGGTGAACCAGGCGCAGTACCGGCGCGTGGTCGCGCATATCGAGGCGGGCAAGGATTCAGGCGCGCGCCTGCTGTGCGGCGGTGTGCGGCCGGCGGATCAGCCTCGCGGCTATTTCCTCACCCCCGCGATTTTCACCAACGTGCCGCTGGACAGCGCCCTGTGGCGTGAAGAGATCTTCGGCCCGGTGCTGTGCGTGCGTGGTTTCAGTTCCCAGGCCGAGGCCATCGCGCTGGCCAACGACACCCAGTTCGGCCTGGTGGCCAGTGTGGTCAGCCGCGATCTCGACGCCGCCGAGCGCATCGCCAACGCCCTTGAGGCGGGCATGGTGTGGATCAACGCGCCGCAGGTGATCTTCCCGCAGGCCTCATGGGGCGGCTACAAGCAAAGCAGCCTGGGGCGCGAACTGGGGCCTTGGGGTTTGCAGGCCTTCCAGGAGATCAAGCACGTGGTGCGCGCGGTCTGATCACAGCGTCTTGCGCAGGCGCGCCAGATCCCGCAAGGGCGGCGCGCCGAACAGCCGGCTGTACTCGCGGCTGAATTGCGAGGGGCTTTCATAGCCCACCTTGTACCCGGCCGCCGACGCTTCGAGCCCGTCGGACAACATCAGGCGGCGGGCCTCCTGCAAGCGCAGCTGCTTCTGATATTGCAGCGGGCTCATGTTGGTCACGGCCTTGAATCTATGGTGCAAGGTCGAGACGCTCAGGTTCACTTCTTTTGCCAGCTCATCGATGCGTAGCGCTTGCTGAAAGTTTTCGTTCAGCCATTTGATTGCCTGGGTCACGCGATGGGTCTGGCAGTTGGAAATGGCAATCTCGTACAGCCGATACCCTTCGCTCCCACGCAGCAGGCGGTAAAGAATTTCCCGGGTAATCAGCGGTGCGAGCATGGGGATGTCTTTCGGGCTGTCGAGCAGGCGAATCAGCCGGATCACGGCGTCGAGCAATTGCGAGTCGATGCGCTCGACATACATCCCGCGTCCGCTGGGGCGGCTCGGAACGCTCATGGGGCCGGCCTCGGCGATCAAGGCATTGATTTGCGCAGGGTCGATGTCCAGGCGCATCGCCAGGTGCGGCTCGTCCGGTGTCGCATAGATCACCTTGCCGCTGATCGGCAGGGCGACTGACAGCACCAGGTAATTGAGTGGATCGTAAGTGAACACCTCGTCACCCAGAGTCACGTCCTTGCGCCCCTGGGCCATGATGCACAGCGCTGGATGCACAAGCCCCGGCACTGACTGCTGCGCATGGTCGTGGCGCACCATGAACAGGGACTTGATGACGGTCTGAAAACTGCCATCGGTCGGCGCATGCCGGCGAATCAGTTCTGCCAGCTCGGCGCGCTGTTGCTCCATCTGCGGGGTCAGTTCTGCAATGGGCTGGCTATCTGTCCCGGCTGGCGGGGCGGAAGAGGCGACGGTGGGCAGCATGGGAAACGTCCTCTGGCGATGCATCGATGGGGCACAGGATATTTTTGTGCAATCGACGGCGGTAGACGAATACTGCCGGATGATTGCCCGATTCTGCATCAGGTTGTTGCAGCGTGCGACGAAGCCCCGTGCCCATCGGAGTTTATTGCTCAAAAGTCCAAGGCGGGCTGTGACAGCTTTGTGACGGCTCCCGGCCCTGAAAAAAAGTGCCGGCGCAGGATCAGGCAATTACCGGGCAGTAATTGGCTAACGACAGTTGCACCCATGCCCCTAATCTTCATTCCCGGCCGCAAAGCATTTCCTCTGTCGCGGCTGGACCAAGGGAGCACGGACAATGCAAAGCACCTCCATCGTCAGTCATCTGGTATACGCCCGCGCCAGCGCCGGGAACAGCGTGCAACTGGGCGCACGCCTGAGCACCCTGATTGCCCAGACCTCGAGAACGGCCGGCTGCCTGCATTTCGCCTTGCAGCGGTCCATGACCGAGCAGGATCTGTGGGTCATTTCCGGATTGTGGGCGGATAAATCCGCGATGAACGACTGGTTTGCCAGCCCGGAACTGAATGTATTCGCCGAGTTGATGAGCGAGCGAGTGGTCAGCAGCCTGGATTTTCAGACGTTTGCCAATGTGACGGCATTACAGGCCAGGGCCGCTTATGCCTTGCCGGATGCGCGGATGGCAGGATGATTGGCCTGGCTGTGAATGGCGCCGATCGCGAGCAAGCTCACTCCTACAGGTGCGCGCGGTTTCTTGTAGGAGTGACCTTGCTCGCGATGGCGTCATCCCACGCGATGAAAGTTGGCGGTTTTCAGGCCGCTCAGGTTTAAAATCCCTGCCTTTCCCTACCAAGGCAGATCTTGCTCTTATGGCACGCAAAGAATTCCAGCATCACGAAGCCGTTTCCGCCGCCGTTCCAGGTGAAGGCGGGTACAGCGCCGCCATCGCGGTCAAAGGCCTGGGCGCCGGGGGCGCGCCGACTTTTCACCGACTGCTCGTCGACCAGAAATTCAAGACTGCGCTGGACGCCGATCAGGCCGCCGTCCAGGAGCTGGAGCGGCTGATCGACGTGACCAGCGAAGGCGAGCTGATGTTTGCCCAGGACTGATCAGGCCTTTGGCCGGTACATCTTGAACAACGCCTCGGGGCCCAGCTGGAAATAGTCGGCCGGGCCACCGCCGCGCAGTATCGGCTCACCGGCAGCGGTGTCGTACACGCCGTCCTTGAGGAGCCGCTTCTCGATATGCACGGCCACCACCTCTCCCAGAATCAACCAGCTCGGCACGACCTCTTTATCGGCGCGCTGCAGTTGGATGATCTGCGTCACCTTGCACTCGAACGCCACCGGCGTTTCCTTCACCCGTGGCACTGACACGATGCGCGAAGGCGCGGCCGTAAGGTTCGCCAATTCGAATTCGTTGATGTCGGCCGCCACCGGCGCGCAACTGGCGTTCATCTGCTCGGCCAGCGGGCGGGTGGCCAGGTTCCAGACGAACTCGCCCGTCTGTTCGATGTTGTTCAGGCTGTCTTTGCGGCCGATGCTGCAAAAGCCAATGATCGGCGGCACGTAGTTGAATGCGTTGAAGAAGCTGTAGGGCGCAAGGTTCAGGTTGCCCTGAGCGTCTTGGGACGAAATCCAGCCGATGGGACGTGGACCGACGATGGCGTTGAACGGATCGTGGGGCAGGCCGTGGCCTTTGGAGGGTTCGTAGAAATGAATATCGTCTGACATCGCGGCTCCTGGGAAATCAGGCAGAACGGGGCGGCTGCTGGTGAGCAATCAAGGCCGTCATAGTGCAAGCGAAGCGCCGATGATGCCAGTCCTTGCCCGTTTTGCAGGCAAAAAAAAGCCCGACATAAGCCGGGCTACAAAGGGAGTTCGGAGGAGAACTGTGAAACGTGAAGCGTGAAACCTTGAATCAGCTGACGCGGTTGGCGCCTACGTGGTCAGCGCCGTCAGCGGCCAGGCGGTTTGCACCGACGTGGTCAGCGCCATCGGCGGCTTGGCGGTTGGCGCCTACGTGGTCGGCACCATCAGCGGCCAGGCGGTTTGCACCAACGTGGTCAGCGCCATCGGCGGCCTGGCGGTTGGCACCAACGTGATCAGCACCATCAGCGGCCAGGCGGTTTGCACCGACGTGGTCAGCGCCATCAGCGGCTTGGCGGTTGGCGCCTACGTGGTCGGCACCGTCAGCGGCCAGGCGGTTCGCACCGACGTGGTCTGAACCATCGGAAGCCTGACGATAAGAGCCAGTGTGCGAAGCATTAGTGTGGGAAGAACCACCTTCGGCGACTACATTGCCCCTCACTGCAGAATGAGTATCCGAAACAGGCAGGGCGAAAGCGCTCGATGCCAGGATGGACAGACTAAGACCAAAAAGGATGTTTGAAGTTTTCATGAGGGTTGCTCCAACTAAGTTCAATAATTTTTTCAACTTGGGTATGGAGCTAATGTTACGCGCGTACGGATTAAGTAGAAGTTAACAAGCTTGCTAACGATCATCGTTGAAAATGATAGTCCTCTGCAGCGCCCGGTTTTGAGGCGTTCCAGCGATTTTGGCTTCGAAATGGGGCGAAAACTGTCAGAACCGACAGTTCTGCATGTTGACAGATTCAATATTGTGTGATCTGTGTATTTGCTGCGTATCTGTTTGCGTGATGAGGCCCGATTCAGCCGATCCATGTCGCCATTTGCGCAAATAGCGATTATGACCGTTCAATGGCCGGGAAAGGCCCGCAAATTCAAGGGGTTTGAGAATCTGGACTGCCAGAAAAAACTAAGCCCGGCAGAAGCCGGGCTGGGAAGGAACAGCTTTTGAATCAGCTCAGGCGGTTTGCACCGACGTGATCTGCACCGTCAGCAGCCAGACGATTTGCACCAACATGGTCAGCACCGTCAGCGGCAACGCGGTTGGCACCTACGTGGTCAGCACCGTCAGCGGCAACGCGGTTGGCACCTACGTGGTCGGCGCCGTCAGCGGCAACGCGGTTGGCACCTACGTGGTCAGCGCCGTCAGCTGCAACGCGGTTGGCACCTACGTGGTCGGCACCGTCAGCGGCAACGCGGTTGGCACCTACATGGTCAGCACCGTCAGCGGCAACACGGTTGGCACCTACGTGGTCAGCACCGTCAGCAGCGACACGGCCGATGTTGGTGTGGGAAGAGCCGTTCTCTGCAACTACCGGTGCGTTGACTTGTTTGGTTGCGTCAACACTTGGAAGTGCAAAAGCGCTGCTAGCCAGAATCGAGAAAGCCAGGCCGAAGATCAGTTTGTTAGTTTTCATGGTAGTTGCTCCAGATCGATTTAAGTAGTGGGTAACTCGGTATGGAGTTAACTTTACTCGGCTCTGGATTATTAAGAAGTCAATCGCATTGGTAGCGAACATCGCTGAAATTGATACTACAGAAACCGGTTGAAGATTCAGTGGGTTAGCTGCCATGGCAGCGAAAAAAAGGGCGGCTCACCTGAGTGGCCGCCCCCTTCGTTGCGTACGAGAAACCCGTAGCAGCCCGGCCGGGCGGCTACGGTCCGTGTCAGTCGGTTTCGATCCGCGAGTGCTTCTGGGTGTCCTTCATGAACACGTAGACCAGCAGCGATACCGCGATGCAGCCCGTGACGTACCAGTAGTACCCGGTCTCCATGCCAATGCTCTTGAACCACAGCGCGATGTATTCAGCGGTGCCGCCGAAGATCGACACGGTCAGTGCGTACGGCAGGCCAACGCCTAGTGCACGGATTTCGGTAGGAAACAGCTCGGCTTTGACCACCGCGTTGATCGAGGTGTAGCCGCTGACGATGATCAGCGCCGCCATGATCAGGAAGAACGCGCCCCACCAGGTCTGGATGGTGTGCAGGGTGCTGAGGATCGGCACGGTGCAGATCGTGCCCAGCACGCCGAAAGCGATCAGGATCGGGCGACGGCCGATCTTGTCCGACAGTGCGCCGATCACCGGTTGCAGGCACATGAACAGGAACAGCGTGGCAGCAGAGATGGTGGTGGAGTCGGAGATACTCATGCCGACCGTGTTCACCAGGTATTTCTGCATATAGGTGGTGTAGGTGTAGAACGCCAGCGTGCCGCCCATGGTCAGGCCGACCACGGTCGCCAGTTCCTTTGGATGACGCATCAGGGTGCGCATCAGGCTTTCCTTGGCCTTCTCCTTTTCCTTCTTCTGGGTGAAGGATTCGGTTTCTTCCATGCCACGACGCAGGAACAGCGCGACCACTGCGCACAGGGCGCCGATGGCGAACGGAATGCGCCAGCCCCAGGCGTTCAGTTGCTCGGTGGTGAGGGTCTGTTGCAGCACAATCAGCACGCCCAGCGCGATGAGCTGCCCGGAAATCAGGGTCACGTACTGGAAGCTGGAGAAGAAGCCGCGACGCTCCTTGGTCGCCATCTCGCTGAGATAGGTCGCCGAGGTGCCGTATTCGCCTCCCACGGACAGGCCCTGCAGCAGGCGGGCGAAGACCAGCAGAATCGGTGCGCCGACGCCGATGGTTTCATAGCCTGGTGTCAGGGCGATGATCAGCGAGCCGAAGCACATCAGCAGCACCGAGGCCATCAACGCAGCCTTGCGGCCCTTGCGGTCGGCGTACAGCCCCATCAGCCAGCCACCGATAGGGCGCATCAGGAAGCCCACGGCAAAAATCGCGGCGGTGTTGAGCAGTTGGGCGGTGGTGTCGCCCTTGGGGAAGAAGACTTTGGCGAAGTAGAGGGAGAAAGCGGCGTAGACGTACCAGTCGTACCACTCGACCATGTTGCCGACCGAGCCTGAGAAAATGGATTTCAGGCGGCTTCCGGTGGTTTTTTCAGCGACAGGCGTGGCAGCCGATCCGTGCGGGACAGCGTTGGGAATAGCCATAGGTTTTCCTGCAAGTCATTGTTTTTAGAGGAGCGCAGCGATGCGGTCTGACTTGGGTAATAGCAGGAGATGTGCCAAGGGTTGAGAGGCCCGGTCTAGAGGGGTTTGCCGTGTGGTGATGAGCGGAAATCCGCCGATTGGCCTGTCATGCGTAAGCAAGATTTCGCCGATTCAAGAGGACCTGTAGGAGTGAGCTTGCTCGCGATGGCGGTGTGTCGGTGACAAATACGCTGACTGATACACCGCCGTCGCGGGCAAGCGCGCTCCTACAGGGTTGCGTCGTTTGAGAGGAACTGTTCGCGCACCAGCCCATGGCGCTGCATCTTCTCGTTCAGCGTCCTGCGCGGCAGCTGCAACTCGTGCATCACGGCCTTGATGTCGCCCTTGTGCCGGCTCAGTGCCGAACGCAGGCAATGGGCTTCGAAAGCCTCTTGCTGGGCTGCCAGGGACTGACCGCTGGGCGGCTCGACCGAGGCGGGACTGTCCAGCCCCAGTAATTGCCGTTCGGCGGCGTTGGCCAATTCGCGCACGTTGCCGGGCCAGTCGTGGCTGAGCAAATGGCTCAACTGCCCGCCGCTGAGCACCGGCGCTGCGCGGCCCAGGCGCTCTGCGGCCTGGCGCGAGAAGTGGCCGAACAGCAGCGGAATGTCTTCGCGTCGTTCACGCAAGGGCGGCAGGCGCAGTTCGGCGATGTTCAAGCGATACGCCAGGTCTTCACGGAAACGTCCGGCGCGCGCCTCTTCGAGCAGGTCGGGCTTGGTCGCGGTTATGATGCGCAGGTCAACTTCGATACTCTGGTTGGAGCCCAACCGCTCCAGGCGCCGGTCCTGAATCACCCGCAACAGCTTGACCTGCTGGGCCAGCGGCATGCTTTCGATCTCATCGAGAAACACCGTTCCACCGTGGGCGAATTCCAGCTTGCCGATGCGCTTGCCCTGGGCGCCGGTGAAGGCACCGCTTTCGTGGCCAAACAGCTCAGCCTCGAACAGTTGTTCGGGAATGGCCGCGCAGTTCACCGCCACGAAGGGCTTCTTTGCCCGAGGCCCGAAGTCGTGCAGGCAACGGGCGACCATTTCCTTGCCGCTGCCGGTCTCGCCGCGGATCAGCACGTTGACCGGCAATGGCGCCAGATCGAGCACCTGACGGCGCAAGGTCTGCATGGATGGCGACAGGCCCAGCAGCGTAGCGTCGAGCCGGGTGCGGGTGTCGGCCTGATGAAGCAGACGGCGGTTCTCCAGCACCAGTTCGCGTTTTTCCAGGGCGCGGCGCAGGCTGTCCAGCAATGTTTGCGGGGTGAAGGGCTTTTCCAGGAAGTCATAGGCGCCGTCGCGCATGGCGTCCACGGCCATGGGCACGTCGCCATGACCGGTCAGCAGGATCACCGGAAGATCCGCGTCCTTGGCGCGCAATTGCCCCAACAGTTCCAGGCCGCCCATCCCTGGCATGCGCACGTCGCTCAGGATCACACCGGGAAAGTGTTCCGGCAGTTGCTGCAGGCAGTCTTCGGCGCGGCTGAACAGCTGTACCTCGAAGCCTGAAAGTGACAGCCACTGCTGCACCGCCTCGCGGATGGGGGCTTCGTCGTCGACCACGATCACCGAGTTCAACATGCGGGTTCGACCTCCGGGGCACGGTTCAGGGAAAAGGAAAAGCGCGCGCCGTCGTTCAGGTTCTCGGCGCACAGGCGCCCGCCCGATTCATGGACGATGGCGTAGGACACCGCAAGCCCCAATCCCAAGCCATCGCCCACCGGCTTGGTGGTGAAGAAGGGGTCGAAGATGTCGGGCAGATGCTCGGCGTCGATGCCGCCACCGCTGTCGCCAACCGACAGCTGCCACTGATCGCCATGCTCCTGGATGCGGATTTCCAGGCGTTTGTGCGGCTTGTCGCGCATCGCATCCAGAGCGTTGCGCAGCAGGTTGATCAACACCTGTTCCAGACGTATGGCGTCGCCACGGACCCAGGCCGGGCGGGTCAGGTCCAGTACGCAGCAGATGCGTTCATCGCGGATGCGCGCATCTAGCAGCAACAGTGCCTGATCCACCACGCACGCCAGGTCCAGCCGCTCGCGCAGGCCGCTGGGGCTTTTGCGGGCGAAGGTCTTGAGGTGTCCGGTGAGGGCGGCCATGCGCGTCAACTGCTGGTCGATCGGCGCCAGCGCCTTGTAGGCATCGTCGATCCGGCCATGATCAAGCAGCAGGCGCAGCGTTGCCAGTTGCATGCGTTGAGCGGTCAGCGGCTGGTTGATTTCATGGGCCAGCGCAGCGGACATCTGCCCCAGGGCCGCGAGTTTGGCGGATTGCACCAGCCCGTCCTGGGCGGTTTGCAGATCCCGGGTGCGCTCTTCTACCAGTTGCTCCAGTTCTTCGCGGCTGCGCTGGCGCAGTTTCGCCAGGCGCCAGCGCTGGTAGAGAAACAGGCCCAGAAACACCAGGGTCAGCCAGGCACCTGCCGCCGCCAGTCCGGCGTTGCGAATGTCTTCGTTGGCCGGTTGCGGTTTGCGCAGCAGGTGCAGTGTCCAGCCTTCCGGTTGCAGGGGCAGCGATTGCCACAGGTAGTCCGCCGGTCCGTTGGGCGCTTCGACGCGGTTCAACTGGCTGCTTTCGTTGAAGGTGCGCAGGGGCTGCCGGGTCAGGGGCGCCAGCGGTTGTTTGTCGTACTGGCGTGTGCTGGCCAGCTCGGCGCGGTCCTGTTCGGACAACTCATGCAGGGCGCGATAACGCCAGCCGGGCTGGTTGGCGATGAACACGATGCCTTTTGCGTCGCTGACCAGCAGCAAGTCATCACCCTGGGCCCAGGTGTGTTCCAGGTCGGGGAATTCGAGCTTGACCACCATTGCACCGATGAATTGCCCGGCATCGTCGCGCACGGCATTGGCCAGGAAGTAACCGGGAATGCCGCTGGTCACGCCCACGGCGTAGAACCGACCGACACCGGTAGCCTTGGTCTGGGTGAAATAGGGACGAAAGCCGTAGTTATGCCCGACGTAACTGCTGGGCAGTTTCCAGTTGCTGGCGCCGATGGCCAGCCCATTGCGATCCAGCAATTCCAAGGTCGAGGACTGCGCCGCGCCGTTGATCTGTTCCAGCTTGAGGTTGAGCGCCTGGGTCGTCTGCGGATCGACCGGGCCCTTGAGCGCGTCACGCAATTGCGGGTCCAGAGCCAGCACGGCCGGCAGGGCGCGGTAGCGCTCGATCAGGGTTTGCAGGGTGTTGGCGTACAGCGACAGTTGGGACTGGGCACGCGCGGCGTCGTCTTCCAGAGCGTGGCGCTGGGCCTGATGCATCGCCAGCGTGGCCACCATCGCGGCACCGGCGAGGATCAGTAGCACGTAGAGAAGAAGGCGAGCGGAGCGGGGCATGGTATCAGCCTGTACTCGACGATTTTCCGGTGGGTACACGGTCCGTAGCAGCACGGCTTGCCGGCGGGAGCGTCCTTGAGATCGCTCCCGCCGGCAAGCCGTGCTGCTACGGGACGGTATCGCCTGTCAGTCGATACTTACTGCAGGGTAAAGGTAGTTTCCTTCACGTCCGCCGAGTCCAGGCCGATCATCAGTTTGAAATCGCCCGCTTCGGCCGCGTACTTGAGCGACGGGTTGTAGAACTTCAGGTCTTCTTCGGTCAGGGTGAAGCTCACGGCTTTTTCTTCGCCCGGCTTCAACATGATTTTCTGGAAGTTCTTCAGCTCTTTCACCGGACGGCTCAGGGACGCCGCAACGTCGCGCAGGTACAACTGAACCACGGTTTCACCCGCGACCTTGCCGGTGTTCTTCACCTGAACAGTCGCTGTGATCTTGTCCTTGCGCGTCATCTTGTTGACCGACAGCACGATGTCCGAGACGCTGAACTGGGTATAGCTCAGGCCGTAACCGAACGGGAACAGCGGGCTGGTCGGCTCCTCGAAGTAGTTCGAGGTGTAGTTCGAATCGTTGACGCGATACGGACGCCCAGTGTTCAGGTGGTTGTAGTACGCAGGCACCTGGCCCACGGAACGCGGGAAGGTCATCGGCAGTTTGCCCGAAGGGTTGTAGTCGCCGAACAGCACGTCAGCCAGGGCGTTGCCGCCTTCGGTACCCAGGAACCAGCTTTCGACCAGTGCATCGGCTTGCTTGTTTTCCTCGCCCAGCGCCAGTGGCCGGCCGTTCATCAGCACGATGACCAGCGGCTTGCCGGTGGCCTTGAGGGCCTTGATCAGGTCACGCTGGCGACCCGGCAGCACGAGATCGACCCGGCTGGCGGCTTCGTGGGACATGTTGCGCGACTCACCGACCACCGCAACCACCACGTCGGCGCCTTGAGCGACCTTGACCGCTTCGTCGATCATCTCCTGTTCAGGACGGCCATCGATGTGAATCTGGTCGTCCATCTTGTTCAAGTAGGTGATGGCTTCCTGATTGTCGGTGACATTTGTACCTGCCGCGTAAACCAGCTTGGCCTTGTCGCCGACGGCATTGGCCAGGCCGTCGTAGGCGCTGACGGTCTGACGGGCAAGACCCGCTGCCGACCAGCTGCCGAGCATGTCCAGCGAGCTCTTGGCCAGCGGACCGACCACGGCGATGGTGCCTTGCTTCTTCAGAGGCAGGGTTTCGTTGGCGTTCTTGAGCAAGACGATGCTCTTGCGTGCCACTTCGCGGGCTTCGGCGCGGTGCAGGCGGTTTTCCGCGTTGCGGTCGACCGGGTCATCCACGGCGGCGCCGATGCGCAGGTACGGGTTGGCGAACAGGCCCATTTCCCACTTCGCGCCGAGCACTTCACGCACGGCGTTGTCGACTTCCTTGATCGACACTTCGCCGCTCTTGACCAGCGCCGGCAGTTCTTCGCCGTAGGCCTTGTCGTTCATGCTCAGGTCAACGCCAGCCTTGATGGCCAGCTTGGCGGCTTCGCGAAAGTCCTTGGCCACGCCGTGGTCGATCAATTCCTTGATCGCGCCGTGGTCGCTGACGGTGACGCCCTTGAAGCCCCAATCCTTGCGCAACACATCCTGCAGCAGCCAGGTGTTGGCAGTGGACGGCACGCCGTTGATCGAGTTGAGGGCGACCATCACGCCCCCGGCACCGGCATCGACCGCCGCGCGGTACGGCGGCAGGTAGTCCTGCTGCATGCGCACCGGGCTCATGTCTACGGTGTTGTAGTCGCGACCGCCTTCAACGGCGCCGTACAGGGCGAAGTGCTTGACGGCGGCCATGATGCTGTTCGGCGCCTGGGTGCTGGTGCCCTGGAACGCACGGGTCATGGTGGCGGAGATGCGCGACACCAGGTAGGTGTCTTCGCCGAAGCCTTCGGAGCTGCGGCCCCAGCGGGCATCACGGGTGATGTCGACCATCGGGGCGAAGGTCATGTCCACGCCGTCAGCTGCCGCTTCGATCGCCGAGACGCGGCCGGCGCGGGTGATGGCGTCCATGTCGAAGCTCGAGGCCAGGCCCAGGCTGATCGGGAAAATCGTGCGCTGGCCATGAACCACGTCATAAGCGAAGAACATCGGAATCTTGTTGCGGCTGTGCAGTACCGCGGCGTCCTGCATGGCGCGGTTGTCGGGCAGGACCACGGAGTTGAACGTACCGCCGATGCGACCGGCGGCGATTTCCTTGGCGATTTCCGGCTTGGGCATCTCCGGGCCGATGCTGATGAGGCGCAGCTGGCCGATCTTTTCGTCCAGGGTCATCTGCTTCATCAGATTGGAGATGAATGCATTCTTGGCCTGTAGCGTGGAGAGATTGCTGGCGGGTGTGGTGGCTGTCTGCGCCCAGGCGGACTGACTGGCCAAACCGACGACAAGACTCAATAAACACAGCTTATTCATGAATGATTTTCTCAGGACCTTGGCCGGCAACTCGCGCGTAATACCGGGCAGCCTTTGTTTTTGGTGTGAAACCTTTGGTTTTTATTGTCGCCAGGGCCGTGAGCCGCTGAACTCCTGATGCATCCGGGCATCATTAGCGCAGCGAGTTTTATCCGATTGCGCCCTGGCAATCCAGAGCCCTGATGACGCGATGGGGCAAGATTATGCCGGGGATCGTCCGATTTAGCTAAAGTCATGTCTGACGGGTGATTCTCCGAAGACGGATCGAAGGGCAGGAAGGAGCGTACAGACCATGCAGATAGAGCGTTACGGGCACATTCGGGGCAGTCGTTACAATTTGTCACTGACGCTGCTGATGTTGCTGAGCACCTTGCTGGCGGGCTGCGGCATCAACAACATCCCCACCTACGACGAACAGGTCAAATCCGCCTGGGCCCAGGTGCAGAACCAGTACCAGCGCCGTGCCGACCTGATCCCCAACCTGGTCGAGACCGTCAAAGGCTACGCCAAACAGGAACAGGAAACCCTGACCGCAGTCATCGAGGCCCGCGCCAAGGCCACCTCGATCCAGATCGATGCCAACACCCTGAACGATCCGGCCAGGCTCAAGCAGTTCCAGGATGCCCAGGGGCAACTGACGGGGGCGCTGAGTCGCCTGATGGTGGTGTCGGAGCGTTATCCGGATCTCAAATCCAACCAGAACTTCCTCTCGCTGCAGTCGCAACTTGAAGGCACGGAAAATCGCATTGCTGTGGCCCGCCGCGATTTCATCGCCTCGGTCGAGCGCTACAACACCGAGATCCGCACTTTTCCCGGTCGGCTCTGGCATACGGTGATGTACAGCGACTTGCCGATACGCCCCAACTTTGAAGCCACTGCTGCGGATGCCGACAAGGCCCCGCAAGTGAAATTCTGATGCGCCACCGCGCGCTGTTGCTGTGCCTGGCAATGTGCCTGGCGCTGTTCGCAAGCGTGGCCGAGGCTGCGCTGAAATTCCCGGCCTTGAGCGGTCAAGTGGTCGATAATGCCGGGATGATCGACAACCAGAGCCGCGAGCACATCGCGCAGATGCTGCGTGCCCATGAAGAGCTGACCACCGAGCAGGTCGTGGTGGTCACTGTGCCCAATCTGCAAGGCAGCACCATCGAGGATTTCGGCTATCAACTAGGGCGCTTCTGGGGCATCGGCCAGCAAGGCAAGGACAACGGCGCGCTGCTGATCGTCGCCAAGGAAGAGCGCAAGGTGCGCATCGAGGTGGGGTATGGCCTCGAGGACCGTCTCACCGATGCCCAGTCTTCGGTGATCATCAACCAGATCATCACACCGGCGTTCAAGCAGGGCGATTTCGTCACGGGTATCACCCAGGGCGCCGAGGCGATAGTGCAGGTGCTGGGCGGCGATCCGTTGGCCGAGCCCGTGGTCGGGGCGTCGGGTGGCGACGATGTGACGGACTGGAAGATGAGCCTGTTGTATCTGTTGCTGTTCGTGGCCTTCATCTATATCAACATGCGCTGGGGCCGTGCGTTCGGCGGGCTGGGCGGTGGCTACATCGGCTCGGGCGGCGGTGGCGGTTTTGGGTCGGGCGGCTCCGGTGGCTCGGGCTCGGGAGGCATGCGCGGCGGTGGCGGCAGTTTTGGCGGCGGCGGTGCGTCGGGTGGCTGGTAGTCGATCATTGAAAAGGGTTGTTGTGCATGGCATTGCTTAATGAAGACGGACAGCGACAGGTCGCCCAGGCCGTCGAGGCGGTCGAGCGGCTGACCGACGCGGAGCTGGTCACGGTACTGGCCGCCAGTGCTGACGACTACGCCTATGTGCCGCTGATCTGGGCGGGCCTGGTGGCGTTGCTGCTGCCGGGGCTCATCAATTTCTACCCTGGCTGGCTCAATGCCAACGAGCTGCTGTTGACGCAGATCGCGACCTTCATCCTGGTGGCGCTGGTATGCCGGCATCCGGACGTGACCTCGCGCCTGGTGCCCGCTTCGGTGCGGCACTGGCGGGCCGGGAGCCTCGCGCGGCGGCAGTTCCTCGAACAGAACCTGCACGCCACCGCCAATGGAACCGGGGTGCTGATCTTTGTCAGCGAGGCGGAGCGCTACGTTGAAATCATCGTCGACGACGGGATTGCCCGGCACGTGGACGATCTGGTCTGGCGCTCGATGGTCGATGTGTTTACCACCCAGGTGCGTGACGGCAAGGTGCTCGAAGGCTTTCTAGGTTGCATTCGTTCATGCGGCGAAGTGCTGGCCGACCAGGTGCCCGTGACCCAGCCACGCAATGAACTGCCGAACCGGTTGGTGGTACTGAACTCGTAGCAGACGAGGGCGTTCTTCAGATCGTCCCGCGGGCAAGCCCGGCTGCTACGGGGAGGCGGTGTACACATAATCTTCGTCCAACCCGCTCCGTAGCAGCACGGCTTGCCGGCGGGGGCGTTCTTCAGGTCGCCACGCCGGCAAGCCGGACTGCTACGGGGGGGGGGGGGGAAGGCCGCGCCATAATAAAATGCACACATTGATCGTCCCGGCCTTAAAATACCACCCTCGCATTTTCTGCTTCCGAGGCTGTACCCGATGTCCGCCACCGCACCCAACGCCGCTCCGGCACAGGATCACCGCGCTCAGTTCCTGAGCCTGCTCGACACCTGCCTGACCCAGAACTCGCTCGTCAAGCTGGTGCTGGCCAAGCATGTCGGGAGCGAAGCCGGGTTGCAGCGGATCATCATCAAACCCACCACGATCAAGGACCAGCCGTGCCTGTCCTTCGTCTACCGCTACCAGACCCGCGACATCACCAAGAATCACCCGCTGGCCGAAGCCCAGGCGCTGATTGCCGACCTTCTCCCGGCCTCGTTCAAGAACGCCCACCTGCTGTCACTCACCGATGAAATCCAGCTGGAGTTCAGCAAGAAGGGCAAGACCACGCTGTTTCGCAACTCCTCCCAGCAGCAGCGCGAGGCGCCTTCGGCCGGGCATGATCGTGAGAAAAAACGTTATCTGGAGCTCAGCCGTCCGTTCCTCACCGACCTGGGTGTCACCAACAGGCAGCATGAGCTGATTCCCGCGATGTCGCGCAAATGGAAGCAGATCAACAAGTTCATCGAGGTGTTTTCCCACGCCCTGACGACCTCGCCGATCAAGCTCGACAAACCGGTGACCGTGGCGGATTTCGGCTCGGGCAAGGGCTACCTGACCTTCGCCATTCACGACTACCTGCGCAACACACTGCAGGCCGAGGGCAACGTCACCGGCGTCGAACTGCGCGAAGACATGGTCACCCTGTGCAACACCGCAGCTGCGAAGCTGGAGCATCCGGGGCTGGTGTTCAAATGCGGTGATGTGCGTTCGGTGGCGCCGAGCGAACTGGACGTGATGATCGCGCTGCATGCCTGTGACATCGCCACCGATTACGCTATTCACACCGGCATTCGCTCCGGGGCATCGATCATCATGTGCTCGCCGTGCTGCCACAAACAGATCCGCTTGCAGATCCAGAGCCCGACGCTGCTCAAGCCGATGCTGCAATACGGCCTGCACATGGGCCAGCAGGCAGAAATGGTCACCGATGCGCTGCGCGCCCTGTTGCTGGAGGCCTGTGGCTATGAGACCAAAGTGTTCGAATTCATTTCTCTGGAACACACCAACAAGAACAAGATGATTCTCGCGGTCAAGCGCGCAACCCCTGCCGATCCGGCCGAGCTGCTGGCGAAGATCCAGGAATTGAAGACCTTCTACAACATCAAGGAGCAGTGCCTGGAGACGCTGCTCCAGGCGGATGGGCTGCTTGGTTAAACCCGGGTTGCCACCACGGGCCTGGGCGCGATGACGGCCGTCTTGCGCCCGATGGCCAGGGTCACCACGACACCTGCGGCGAAGATCCAGGTGATCGGGTCGATGTGTTCACCGAAGAACAGCGCCGAAAACGCCATGGTGAAGAACAGCTGCACCAGTTGAATCTGGCTGACCCGGGCAATGCCGCCCATCGCCAGCCCCGCGTACCAGGCGAAGAAACCGATGAATTGCGAGAACAGCGACACGTAGCCGAATGCCCACCAGGCGCCTGGCGAAATCGGCCCCTGATGTTGCGATGCCAGGTAGCCGACCGGAACGATCAGCACCGGAATCGAAATCACCAGTGCCCAGCAGATCACCTGCCAGCCGCCCATCTGCTTGGCCAGCCGACCGCCTTCGGCATAACCCAGGCCGCCAATGGCTACAGCGCCAACCATTAACAGATCCCCCGCCTGAAGATTGCCCGCCCCGCTGATCAGCGCGTAGCCCAGTACCAGAACGCTGCCCATCGCCGCGCAGACCCAGAAGGCTTTCGACGGTCGCTCGTGGGACAACCACGCCGCGTAGATCGCCACCAGCAAAGGCTGCAGCCCGTTGACCAATGCCCCGTGGGAGGCGGGCAGGGTTTTCATCGCCCAGGCCGAAAGCACCGGAAAGCCGATGATCACCCCCAGCGCAACCACCATCAGCGCCTTGAACTGCGCGCGCGTCGGCCACTTCTCCCGACGCCAGAGCAACAGTGCCGCCGCCGGTATCGCCGCAAACAGCGCGCGGCCCAGGCCGTTGAGCAGAGGATGGATTTCCTGGACGACAATGCGGGTCATGGGCAGCGTCAGGCTGAAGATCACCACCCCGATCAGCCCGAGGGCCATACCGGTGTTTTCGCGAGAGGACATGTTGAGTCGTGCCTTGTTGTTATGAGTCGGAACAGGCATCCATTCAGCCATAAAACCTGCGCCAGTCCCCTTAACAGATACCGACAGAATCGACCGTACACTTCCCTCAAGGAGGGAAATGCCATTCATGAGGATTTTTCGCAGCAGGGCTCAGGCGGACTGAATATTGGTTCAAAACTTGAATGCAATCTTGCTGCAACAGTTTGAAGGTCAAATAGCTGCCGTCGAAATTAGCCAGGAGAACGATCGTGTCGGTCATCGGAAAGTGGGCGTTGCAAGGTGTCGTGATGTTTCTGTTCGCATGGATGGCGACTGTAGCGGCTCAGTGGTCAGCGAGCGTCGGCAATTCGACGAGCAGCGACCGCCTTGCCGCCTTGACCAGCACCCGGATCGGCACCGGGACCCTCGCCGTCGGCGTCAACAAGCATGTAGCCGGTAACGTGGTCGTGGCCGGGGCCTTGTCGGAAGGTAACGAGTAAGCCATCGGCGCTGGGAAGATTGGAAGCGGCGTTGGTTTGAGGGATTGGAAACCGGACCTTTTGAGGTCCGGTTTTTTTGTTTGTGGGGCGCGAAGGATGGGAGTGCGAGCGTCGCTGTAGGCAAGCAGTCAAGACTCGTGCTTCATGGACATCGGGTCTAGGCGTAGGACGATTCTGAATTGTCGCCGTCGTGTTGAAACGCCTATTCCCTCTCGTCATACTTCTCCCGTGATCAGCGAGAGCTGAAAGGAGTCTGGGTCCCTCACCTGGGGTTGATCCAGCGGCGCAGCCGGGGACGATGCAAGTTCTGCTGCGTGTCGATAGAAGCCGCCTTCGGGCGGCTTTGCTTTTACTGGAGAAACGGATGCCTCTCTATTATCTACCTAAGCAGGGCGATGTCCTGATTTGTGATTTCACGCGGGGCTTCGTACCTCCGGAAATGATCAAGGTGCGCAAGGTCGTCGTCATCTCCCAAGCCTCCAGACATCGCCGCCGCCTGTGTACAGTGGTCCCGATTTCTTCTACGTCACCAGAGGCCGAGTTCGACTGGCATCATCTGCTGCGTGAAAATCCTTTGCTTTCGGATGGGATGACCCAGTTGTGGGTCAAGTGCGACATGATCTACACCGTAAGTTTTGACCGGCTCGACAAGGTCCATCGCAAGACAAGAAAGGGCAGGGAGTATTTCGTGCCTCGTCTGTGCCCCCATGACCTTACAGCAGTGATCGACGGCGTAAGAGCATACTTGCCAACTTAGGTGCATTGGCCCTGGATCACGCCGCCAACCCTGGTTCAGCCCTTCTTCTGCTCCACCATTTCCTTCAACCGGGCCACCGGCACTTGCAACTGCGGATCGCCGAGCGGGTGGGTTTTGGCGTCGAAGAATTTCAACTCGATGTTCTGCCCCTCGAACAATGCCGTGTAGTGGCGCTTCTGGTGCTGGATGAAGGCTTCGCTGCGGGGCAGGATCGAGATGGCCAGGGTCTTGGGGCGGGCTTGAAGCACGGCGTCGAGGATGTGCCGGTCCTGTTTGCCCAGGGCGTGGCCGAATATGCACAGCGCACCCTGATGCTGTGCAAGCTGGGCGTGGCAGTACGACAGGTAGTCCGAGCCGCGAATGATCTTCATCTTGTCGCTGCTGCGGCCCTCGCAGACGAACAGAGGCACGTCCTCCAGCGCGTTGACCGCGAAACTGCCGAGCAGGGTGCTTTCCGATGACAGCAGCTTGCGTGCGCTGCCGTCGAAGTTCTTCACAAGGTGCATGCCGCCGTGCAGGTAAAGGATGCGTGTGGCATTGCTCTCGGTGCGATGCAGGTTGAACACGGCGTCGTCATCGAACAGGTCGTCGAACGGTTGCGCGCCGTGCATCACGGCCCAGTAGGCGAGCAGGTCGTAGTTCGTCGAATAGACGGTTGCGTACTGACTCAGCGCCTTGCTGATCTGCGCGACGCTCGATGCCTGCATCAGGCGCCACGGGATATGCGCTGAGCGGATGCCGTGGATCAGCGCTTCCTTGATCGCGAAGTAGCGGTTGCGCGGCGACGACGAACTGATGGTCAGCGCGGCGTTGACCCGCATGGCGACCTTCAGGCCACTGAGCACAGGCTCGAAATTCTCGGTCTCCATGGACTTGAACAGCGCAAGCTCGGTCGCGCTCAGGGGCTTGTTGCGCGTGGTCTGCGCCAGTTCGAACAGCGAGTCATAGGAGAAGTTTTTCCACACCGCCAGGCTCGCGCCATTGCCCAGCAACAATCCGGTGCAGGGGTGGGCGGTTTGCAACTGGGTCCAGTCGGCCAGTTCGGCATCAAAATCCGTGAATTCCATTGTCTCGCTTCGCAATCAGGTGAGCAGGCTGACCTGCGGCCAGAACGGAGTGGACTTATAGGAAAGCGCGGTCGGTGTTGTCAACGCCCGATCTTTCGTCGCACCGCCTGGCAGATATTTCGAACTGCCACACAGCGCCTGTTTCTAACCCTTGAACCCCAAATCCGGTTCGCTTGAGAGGCGATCATGAAAACCGATCCTGTGAACACCGCCGCCGCCCAGAGCCCCGGCCCGAACCCCAATCCCATGGAAACGACGAAAGGCACTGAAGCCGAGCGTCAGGCCCGTGAATTCGAACGGGTTGAAAAGACTGACGATCAAGCCCGCGAAACCCCACCGCCACAGACCTGGAAGCACCCGGACGATGGGAAAAGCCTGTCAGAAAAAGACGAAGAAATACCGCTGAAACCCTGACGACCATCTGTCCAGTGCGCGCCTTCACGCGTGCCGTCGGGTGTAACGTCTTTCGGGATAACTGCACACAACACTCTCGAAACGAGAGGGAGGTTTCCATGCACAGTGCGATGCTCAGCAAAACGCATTTCAATGGTTACGACGTGATTAACGTCAACAACGGTCCATGGCGGGTCTGCACCCATCACGACCGCCTGGCGAGTTTTGGTACTCGTGAGGAGGCAATGGCGTTCGCTGCGTCTTTGCCGGCGCATCAGGAGCGTACGGCGATGCGCGCGCAGGAAAGCGTTGTGGAGATGAAAGCGCCCGAGGCGAAAAAATCGGCGCCGAAGGCCAAGTCGAAGAAGTAGCGTCGGGTTTTCGAGAGCCTCAAGGTCATTGAGGCTCTTACCCATGCTCTTGTCATGCAACGCCTGCGAACAAGCTTTCATAGGGGATGTGCAAGCCGTCATGCAGCCGCTTGATCATGCTCACGCTCAGCCTGCGTTTCCTGTTCAACACTTCCGAGACTCGCCCACTGGGCCCGATGAACGGCTCCAGATCTCGAGGTGTGAGCCCTTGTTGATCCATTCGAAATTTAATGGCATCTACAGGGTCGCTGACATGAATCGGATAATGCTTGTTTTCGTAAACCTCTATGAGCGTGACGAGGATTTCCATTTCGTCTGCTTCAGGGGTTCCCTCATCGGCTTGAAAGATGACCTCCAGCCGTTGGAAAGCCGCCCGCAGATCGGCGTCGTCTCGAATTGGTTTAATATTCATTGACTGTCTCCGCATCGATCTCATCGTATCGCTTGTGTGTGCCTACAAATTTCACCCAAACAATTCCTGCTCGATACTGTATCTCAGTGATCAGTCGATACTTGTTGCCCCCGATGTTGAAAACTACCCGGTTGTTGCCGCAGATACTGGCAGTCCCGAAATGAGCTTTGACATCTTGAGGGCTTCTCCAGATGGCTTTGACGACTTCGTCGTGCCAGCTTTCCAGTGGAGACCTTGCATCTTCTCTCCCTGGTTCCTGCCAGAATCTGACCAATGAGCTTTTTGCAATTATTCGCATCGTTCAGGAATCCTCCCATTTTGGGAGATTTTATGTCGACAGGTCAATAGGGGCAACCTTCTCGACGACATTCATGGTCGATCGTCAGCGTGAAATGTAATGAATTGTGTTATTTCCCCATCCCACGCATCCCCATTACAAATCCCTGAACGTCCGAAAAATCGCGGTTGATAGAATTTCGCTGTTGTGAATGCGATCTATTCTCCTCCACGAAGGCCGACTGATGTCCTCCCCAACCCGACTCAACCTTTCGCGCGACGCCAGCCTGTCGCCTGTATCACCTCGTTCTCAAACCCTGGCTCCCTTGATGGGCCTGGCCACATTCATGGCGTTGCCGGTGTCGAGCTGGGCGGCGGATCAGGCCCAGGCCAATGGGCAGGCGGTCACGGGGGATCTGACCCTGCCGGCCACCAGCATCGAGAGTCAGAGCGATGCGCCCTACAACAGCGACAGGCTCAGTTCGTCCAAGTCGACCGAGCCGCTGCTGGACACGCCGCAAAGTGTGACGGTCATCAACTCGCAGGTGCTCAAGGAGCAGAACGCCCAGAGCCTCAAGGATGCGCTGCGCAACGTGCCAGGCATTACCTTCAACTCCGGTGAAGGTGGCGGCGGGGTAGGGGACAGCCTGACCATTCGCGGTTTCAATGCCGACGGCAACATCTATCGCGACGGCGTGCGCGATCCGGCCAAGTATTCGCGCAACGACTTCTTCAACACTGAATCGGTGGAAGTGCTCAAGGGCTCAAGCTCAGCGGGTTGGGGCGTGGGCGCGACCGGTGGTGCGGTCAACCTGGTGACCAAGGCGCCAGTGCTCGATGACTTCAATCATGTAAGCGCAGGTGTCGGCACGGCAGACTACCGTCGTGGCACGCTGGACGTGAACCACACCCTCGACGGTCTGGGTGAGGGCGCCGCATTTCGCTTGAACATAATGGGTAACAATTCCGGGGTCGACGGTCGGGACTGGGTCAATGACGAGCGCTACGGATTCGCGCCGTCGCTGGCGTTGGGGCTGGGCACCGACACCCGTTTCACCCTGGCCTACGAATACATCCACGACAACAGCAACCCTGACTACGGCATCCCGACCGTCAACGGCACTAACGGCAGCAGCCCGAGCCGTGCCGGTGGTGCCAGCTGGAACAGCTATTGGGGCTGGCGCAACCTGAACTACGAGGACAATGAATCCCATCGCCTGAACATGAAGTTTGCCCACGACTTCAACGACGCGGTGAGTTTCGACACCCAGTTCACCTATTTCCATCTGGATCACGACTACTTCATCACTACCCCAGGCGGCGACGCCACGGCGGGCGCTCCGGGCATTCAAGCGGGCAGCGGCATTTACCGGCGCAACGTCAACACGCCTGCGCGCAGCCAGACCAACGAGACTTTCAGCAACCAGACCAACCTCACGTGGAAGGTCGACACGTTCGGCATCGGCCATACGCTGGTGGGCGGTTTCGACCTGAGCAAGCAGACGCTGGACTCCAAAACCGGCGCCCTGACCGCCGCCGACCGCGCGCGTATGGGCAGCCTGCCGGTGGCGAGTAACGACTGGTCGCAATACCCCTTCAGCGCCAACACCTACACCTCGGCCAAACAGTCGGTGGAGCAGACGGACAAGGCGTTCTACCTGCTCGACACCCTGAAGTTCAACGACAACTGGCAGCTGCACCTGGCCGCGCGTCAGGATCACTTCGACACCCGCGTGACCGACAACGAAAGCCGCGCCAGCCAGACCGGCGCCTGGACTGACCTGGGCAATTCCGATCAGTCGGAAAAGCTCACCAGCGTCCACACCGCGCTGGTGTACAAACCGGTGCACAACGGCAGCTTCTATATCAGCTACGCCAACGCCAAGCAGCCTTCGGGCGTGTTGGCCGTGGCGCAAACCGGCAGCATCGCCTCGACCAAGGGCGATCGCGGCAAGACCTACGAATTGGGCACCAAATGGGAACTGTACGACGGTGCGCTTGAGCTGACCGGCGATGTGTTCGAGACCAAGCGTCAATTGACCTTCATCGATGATGACGAAGGTACGGCCTTCACCGGGGGCGAGGAGCGCGTGCGCGGACTCGAGTTGTCCGGCACCGGCAACATCACCCGCAACTGGTCGGTGTATGGCGGCTACATTCACGAAAACAGCAAGCTGACCAAGGCCTACAACGGCTCCGAGGAAGGGCTGGAGCTGGCGAACACCCCGCAGAATGCGCTGAACCTGTGGACCACTTACAAACTGCCGATGGATGTGTCGGTCAGCTATGGCGTGCGTTACGTCGATGAGGTGAAGATCTATCGCGGACAGGGCGCTGTGCTGACTCGCTCAGGCCAGACCACCGTACCAGACTACGTCGTCCACGACGCCATGGTCAGTTGGCAGGCTACCCCGGATCTGGATGTGCGCATGAACGTCAACAACCTGTTCGACAAGCACTACTGGTCCACCTACAACGGTCGTGGTTACGGTCTGCCGGGCGCCGGTCGCGGACTGATGCTGAGCGCCGACTATTCGTTCTGACAGTATCAGCTCCAAACCTCTGGGTGGCCCGAAGCGCTGCGGCTTGTTTTCGCAGCGCTCCGGGTTTAATCTCGAAATGAAATTGCCCAAGCGACGGATTATTGAAATTCGAGATAGCAGGTGAGACTTTGGACGTCATTGATCTGAAGGTGGTCGACGCGGTCGCCCGGCATGGCAGCATGAACAAGGCGGCGGTCGAACTGAACACCGTGCAGTCGAATGTTTCCTCAAGGATCCGTTCGCTTGAAGACGAGCTTGGCGTTTCGTTGTTCCAGCGCAGCGCCAAGGGCGTTCAGGTCACTCCCGCCGGCAGGCGCATCCTTCCCTATGCCGCCAGGCTTTCCAAACTGCTCAGCGACGCATCCGCCGCAGCCCGCGACGACGGCCAGCCCGCAGGTGTGCTGGAGATCGGCACGCTGGAAACCACTCTGGCCTTGCGCCTTCCATTGTTGATTGCCCGCTTCGCTACCGCCTGGCCCGATGTGCGGCCGCTGATTCGTACCGGCACCACCAGTAGCCTGATCCAGGATGTTGTCGATTGCAGGCTCGAAGGCGCCTTCGTTGCGGGCCCGGTCAGTCATCCCGAACTGCTCTGCGAAACGGCCTTTCAGGAGGAACTGGTACTGGTGACCTCCCGCGCGGTTCGCTCGCTGGACGCCGTGAACAGCATTGCGCACCTGAAAACCGTGGTGTTCCGCATCGGCTGCTCCTACCGGCAGCGGCTGGATTCGGTGCTGGCCGGCATGGGCATTCTGGCGCCCGAACCCCTTGAGTTTGGCTCTATCGACGCGATCATTGCCTGCGTGTCTGCAGGTGTCGGTATCACCCTGCTGCCCCGAGGTGTCGTCGCCAACGCCTGGCAGCAAGGGTTGGTGGCGGTTCATGAATTGCCGCCTGCTCTGTCCAGCGTGGAAACCCTGTTCGTACGGCGTCTGGACGGCCATTTCTCCAGTGCCCTGGCGGCTTTTCTCGACAGCGTGCATCAGGACAACGCCGCTCGCCTGCGCGCCGTCCCACAATTCGCTTGAAGTTCATGTGGCTGCGTGGTTTGCCCGGCGCGCAGCCACCAGATCGATGACAAGGGCCAGCGCAATGGCGCCGGTGCCGATCAAGAACAGCAGCGCATAATCCCCGCCGGTTGCCGAAAACAGATACGAAAATCCATAGGCCGCCACCGCCTGGAACAACGCAAAACCCACCGTCGCCGTGCGCCACGCCGGACCTTGCTGCGCGGGGTGATGCGCCAGCAATTCCTGCACCCGGCCCAGTACCAGCGGCACTGTGCCGGTAACGAATGCCCCCACCACGATGCTCGATGCCATCAGCGAGACACTACCCGTCGTGAGCGCCGGTATGCACACGCAAATCCCTTCCAGAATGAACGACAGGCGCAAGGCCCGGCCAAATCCAACCCGGTCCGCCAGCACCCCGGCCAACAGCGGCCCCAGCGTGGCCCCGATGCCGAACAGCACCCAATACTGCGCCCCGACCTCAAGCCCTTTGCCCAGGCCATGGGCGACGAACGCCACCAGGAAAATCATGTGCGGCACCCAGCCCGCGGCATTCAGCGCGTACTCGGCATACAAAGCCTTGAGGGTGTGATCCTTCGACTGACGCGGATGCTGACTCGCGGTTGCGGGCGCCGGATCCTGCTTCGGCCAGCCCAGCCAGGCAATGGCGGTGAACGCCAGAGAAATTACCCCCAGCCCGAGCCAGGTCTGCTGCAAACCCAGCTGCAACAACAGCGGCACCAGGGTTCCTGACGCAGCGACCCCCACGCCCACCCCCATGAAGATGATCCCGCCTGCCAGCCCGCGTTTAGAGGGCGAAATGTGCGCCAGCACCGCCGGCGCAGCCAGCACCATCAACGCCCCTCCGCTGATGCCGGACAGCAGCCGCCAGGTAAAAAACCACAGATACGACACCGGAAACGCACAGGCGATAAATGCAACACTGGCCAGCAACATCATCGCCCGCAGCGCAAATGCCGTGGACGAATTCTGCGCCATCACCCGTCCCGTCAACGCCCCGATCAGATACCCCGCCAGATTCGCCGCACCCAGATACGCCGCTTTCGAAGAATCGAACCAACCTGCATCGATAATCGCCGGCAGCAGGGGCGTATAGGCAAAGCGAGCAAGACCAATACCCACAAGGCTCGCGGAAAAACCTGACGCAATCCCCCACTTGCGGTTGTGGGATTGATCGCGGGAAGCCGTGCTGTGAGTTGATGCCTGAAGCTTGCTCATCGTCGTCGCCTGCTGAATTCGGATGGAGTCAGCGTACGTGCGGATGGGGTATCTCAGGAAACGAAAAGAAGAGATTGGGGTTCTCTGTAATTGAGATCGCTGGGGCGCATTCGCGGTGTCCGCAGCCTGATAGGCAAACGAATGACATTGCGACGTGTATATCGGATCAAGATCTAAAGCGGGGCTGAACGAAGGTTGTTGCAGGGGGGAAGACTGGAGCGGGTGAAGGGAATCGAACCCTCGTTATCAGCTTGGGAAGCTGGAGTAATGCCATTATACGACACCCGCTTTTGACGCTTGCAGCGGCTGACTTTGTACCAGATGCAGGCACTGAATTGAAGCGTTAAATGCGTTGCGGGCCAAATCCTTTATTGCAATGACAAGGGTCGGGATTCATCCGCCGAGGGCTGTGAGGCGGTGGCTGGCGGATGAATCCGTTCCTTGAGACCGGCATGGTCAGATTGCAAATGCATGGTTCGCGTGTACCTGTCGGTAGCGGTTTCGGCTGGGCTCGGGCGCCGGGGTGAGGAAGCTCAACAGGGCGTTTCGCGAGTCCAGGCAGGCGCTTTTATGCTCCATGTCTAAAAAGTGGCCTGCATTCTTGATGGTGCTGAAGTGGCAGTCACGCACGTGGTTCTTGAACAACCGGGCGTCGACGGCCGAGGTGTATTCGTCCCATTCCCCGTTCATGAACAGCACCGGAACATTGATCCGTTTGGCGGCCTTCAACTGTTTGTGCGTGGTGGCTTCCATCACATGGTTGATGTGGTGGTGCATCTGCGCGTACTCGTGCAGGTCCAGGGAGCTGACGTGTTTGTAGTTGAAGCGCTTGAACAGCGACGGCAGGTGTTTGCCGATGGTGCTGTTAATCAGCGTACCGACTTCGTAGCGATCGAATGCACCCAGGTGTTGCTGGCCACGTTGCAGGTAGTCGCGCATCGGCTCGTTGATGACCGGCGAGAAAGAGCTGATCACGGCCTTCTCGATGCGCTTGGGCCGGTGGGCGAGGGCCACCAGGGTCGGCGCGCCGCCCCATGAGAACGACATGATGTGTTCTGCGTTGAAGTGGTCGATCAGCTCCAGCAGGATCTGTCCCTCGGTTTCCTTGGTCAGCGGCCGGTCAATGATGTTGTGGGGTTTTGATTTGCCCGCGTAAGGCTGGTCGTACAGCACCACGTTGAACTGCGGGTGCAGGTTGCGGACGGTCTGGGCGAAAGATGCAGTAGTGGCCAGTGAGCCGTTGACCAGGATGATGGTCTTTTCTGCGGCATCTGCGCGATAGAACTCCGTGTAAACCCGAAACTGGCCCTGTATATCAAGCACAGCGATTTCTGGCCTCATATCCATGTCTCCTGACGAAAAAACAGGTGTGCGCGCAACCACGTTGCACGAGTTTCGTGACAGGTAGGCAATAGCCTTGAAGGGGGCCCATGTCGGATCGGAACAGCTTGTCCGACAGGTATTGTTATTGGCGGGCGGTTTGCCGAACGTGTCGCTTCGAGGCGGTCGTGACGACAAAAGGTTTCTTAGAATAGGTTGGTGACTCATCAGTCACATGTGGACCGACGATTGGATTCAAGCAGGCGATCCCGGAACCCGCAAGTGCCGTTCGTGAATTGTCCTACACGACCTGCCGGGCGGTCGAAAGACGTCAGATCTGCTGAATCTCTTCAGCTGTCAGCGGCCGGTACTGCCCGGGCGCAAGCGCAGGGTCGAGCACCAGCGGGCCCATGCTTTCGCGGTGCAGACGCACGACCTTGTTGTCGAAGAAGCCGAACATGCGCTTCACCTGATGGTAGCGGCCTTCGACGATGCTCAGGCGGGCGCGGTGGCTGTCCAGCAGGGTCAGTAGCGCGGGCAGGGTGGTGAGGTCTTCGAAGGCGAAGTAAAAACCTTCGGCGAATTTTGTGACGTAGTGCTCACCGATTTCCTGCTCGGTTTCGACGTAGTAGATCTTCGGCAACTTGGTGGTCGGCTGGGTGAGGCGGCGGGACCACTGGCCGTCGTTGGTGATGAGCATCAGCCCCGAGGTGTTGAAGTCCAGGCGACCGGCGATATGCAAGTCGTGCTTGTCGGGCTCGTCGAGCAGGTCCAGCACGGTGGGGTGTCGCGGGTCGACGGTGGCGCTGACGCAGCCTGGCGGTTTGTGCAGCATGAAGTAGCGCGCGGGTTTGCCGGATTGCAGGAGTTCGTCGTCGAGCATGACCTGGCTGAATTCGCGAACTTCATGCAGCGGATCCCGGACGGTCTGGCCATCGACCCTGACCCGGTTGGCCAGCAGTGCAAGGCGCACCTCCTTGCGGCTGAAGCGGGGCAGGTTGCTGAGGAAACGGTCGAGGCGCATGGGGTTTGGGTCGGTGTGTGGGCCCTCAATGGTACGTGAAAACCTTGGAGCTGGATTGACCTTGAGGACGCCCCCGCCGGCAAGCCGTGCTGCTACGGGATCTGCAGGCAACACAAATGATCGTAGCAGTCCGGCTTGCCGTGCCGGCGACGGGGGCTTCGGAATCGCTGACGCCGGCAAGCCGGACTGCTACGGGGTTTGTGTGGATTCGAGGAGGCCCGCGCAGCGCGGACACAGGCACGCCTTGTTGCGCAGTTCTTCGGGCAGCGCGGCCAGGACGGCCGGGTCGATGGTTTCGCTGAAGCACCAGCAGGCCTGGTCGGCCGTGCGTGGGTCGGCCAGGGTGCATTTGTTGCTCTGGCCGCAGACGGGGCAGGTGTCCGGGCTGGTTGAAACGGTGGTCATGCGGGCTCTGCCATCTCGGTACAGACCCGATTGCGGCCGCTCTGTTTGGCGCTGTAGAGCGCCTGGTCGGCGCGGGCGATCAGGCTTTGCAGGGTGTCGCCTTCGTGCAGCTCGGTGAGGCCCAGGCTGACGGTGACTTGCAGGGCCGAACCCGTGAACACGTAGGTGTGTTGCTCGGCCAGCAGGCGAATTTTCTCGGCGACGCGTCGGGCACCGCTGGTGTTGGTGTCCTTGAGCAGGATGATGAACTCTTCGCCACCCCACCGGCAAATGATGTCGCTGTCACGCAGGCAGCGCCTGACGTCGTCGGCGAAACCGGTGAGCACTTCATCGCCAGCCAGATGACCGTGGGTATCGTTCAGACGCTTGAAGTGATCCAGGTCCAGCAGCATGGCCGACAGCGCCTTGTGGTCACGACGAGCTTCGGCAATGGCGCTCATCGCAACCTGGTCGAACCCGCGCCGGTTGGGCAGGCCGGTGAGGCTGTCGAGCATCGCCTGGCTCTCGATGCGCATCTGGAAGCGGCGGATGACGCGATTGAGCAGGTACAGCACCAGCAGCATCACCGCCAGGCAAATCGTCAGGTTCAGGTACAGCGACTGACGAATGTCGGTCAGTGCGCCGTCCTCGCGCTTGTCGACGAACAGGTACCAGTTCAGCTCGGGGATGTATCGCACGTTGAGAAAATGCGAGTCGTCCGGCGAGTCGTATTGGTAGCTGCCGCTTTGCGGCTTGGGCATTTGCTGGCGCAATTCCTTGAGGTCGGGAAGGTCGCGCAGCACCTGGCCGATCTTCGCGCCCTGCGGCCCGCCCTCGGCGCCAGTCAGCACCAGGCGCCCGAAAGCGTCGACGAAATACACGCTACGTTGGTAGCGCTGCTGGTAGCGGTCGATCAGCTTGATGACGGCATCGACGGTCAGCCCCACGCCAGTGGCGCCGATGAGCTGGTCGTTGTAGTCGAAGACCTTGTAGTTGATGAAGAAGGTCAGGTTGTCCTTGTTGGCAAGGTCCGGGTCGACGTTGATTTCGTACGGCTCGGCCATGTCGCGCACGCGGTAATACCAGACATCCCGGGGCTCGTCGGGGCTGATCTTTTTCAGCACGCCCTTGGCCTGGTAATAGGTCAGGCTTTTGTTGGAGACGAAAAACGAGGTGTAGGCGCCGTAGTGATCCATCACCTCCTTGAGGTAGCGGGTCATTTGTTGCGGATCTTTTTCGCCGGCCACGACCCAGTCGCGCACGAAGGTGTCGCGCGCCATCATCGACGAGATCAGCACCGGGCGCACCAGGTCCTTCTGGATTTCGGAATAGACCGTGTCCGAGGTCAGGGGCAGCTCGGTGTTGACGATGCTGTCGCGGATGGCGTCCCGCGAGGCAAAGTAGCTGAGCAATGACGTCGCCAGAAAGCCGCTCCCCAGAAGGATCACTAACGTCAACAACAGGGAGCGCTGTGAGTGGAGCGTGGAACGAAAGGGCATGACCAGTCCGCTTGAGTGAAAAAGAGTCCATTAATAGAGACATGCTAGCCTGAGGCCACCCTGTTGCGCCATGCCAGCCTCGCTTTTATGAACCGGATGTTTCAGGGCGTGATCCTGTGCGTTCCCCCGGGCGCATCGAATGCCGGCGCTCGTCCCAGCACTGCCTTGATCGCCGAGCATCGACAGTGCACCAGCAGGATCTTGTCGTAGTGAATTCCCAGGCGTTGCAGCTCGTTGAACAGGTCTTCCAGGCTTGGGCTGGTGACGCCGAAGCGATTGCGTATGGTCAATACGTCCATCGGCGTGGCCGGCACTGTCGGCCAGGATACGTGTTGGCTGTCGCTGACGAAATTGCTGATGTCCTGGTAGCTTTCGTAGGCGTCGCTCTGGAATTTCATCAGCTTGTAGTTCTTGATATGCCCCGGCAGGGTGGTGCCCGCCAGCAATCGTTTGCCCTCGGTCAAAGTGGCGAAGGGCGCCACGCCGGGCCCGGGGACGGCGCGAGTGTTGTCCAGCAGTGCGTAGGGCTTGATCAACTGGCTGACCACCTTGTGCAGCCCGGGATCGACCAGTTCATGGCCGTGGGGGGCATACAGCCGGAGTTCGGTGCCGTTGGGTACCTGTGTCGCTCGGCTCCAGGGCAAATGGTAGCCGTGGCTGCTGACCACAAGCGTGCGGGCCTGGGCGCGTTGGGAGGTCCACAGCAGGAACCGCTGTCCCAGCTTCCAGACCCGCACCGATTCGCTGGCGAATGCTCTGTTGGCGACCACTTCCCAGTTTTTCAGGGTAAGACCTGTGTTGAAGTAAGGGCTGAGCACCGTTTTGCGTGGATGGGTGAGGCGTTGCAGCCAGGTGCCGAAGTTGCGCAGCGGCAGGGAAGGGGTCACCGTGGGCGCAAGCCTTGCCTTCGCGCCCACCCGCATGAAGCTTCCCAGCAGGCGTGGGGTCGCGGGGCCCAGTTGCAGCAATCCCAGAGACAGGATTGCCACCAGCACCTGGCGACGCTCCGCATCACGGTCGCCGGGTAGACTGGCCGCCTGAATCTTCAGTGCCAGGCTGGCGGCGCTGGCGGTCAGCGAGGCAATGGCCACAGGTGGCAGCAGCAAGGCCATCGGCGCCAGCATCAATTGCAGGCGATCGACCCACCGCGACCAATAGTTCAGCGTGAGTTCACGCTGGGTGACGATGCTGTCTTGCGCATCATGGAGGCTGTCGCTGCGCAAATGCTCTAGGATGAAGCCGGTGGGCGATTGCGCCACCTCGTGCATGAAAAACACGTGATTGCTGGCCTTGTGGATGGCATCGTTGTACAGCCTGATGGATGTGGGCCGCAGTATCGAGGGCGGCAGCGGCGGCCGTTCCACTCCCCCCCAGATCTGCAGTATGTAGTCCAGCCGCTCATGGAAGCGCATCGGCATGTACTGTAGAAGCGTCCGACGCCAGTCTTCATTGGCCGCCGATTGGCGAAGATGGGCGACCAATTCTGCTCGGTCCCGAAGCTCCACGAATGTGGCTTGCTGACCTGACTGATACAGGATCCAGCCAGGCTCGCGCTCATGGTGCAGTAACAGCAGGCCCGGACAAGGCGGATTGACGCCACCGGTCAGGTGACCGCTGTCCAGTTGGAAACCCAGTGCGCTCCAGCGCGTCTGACGTGTGATGGGAGACGTGCGGTCCTCCTCCAGTGCGAATACCAGGCAATTGAACCCCTTGCGCGTCAGCTCGCCGTTTTTCAGACAAAACAGCGCCTGCGCTATCAGGGTGGACGAGAGTGCGCGCTCGATGGTCGTGGCTTTGCGTTCCCAGAAGCTGTTGAGCCGCGCGGTCATGACCTCCAGAAACCCGATGCTTCTGATGTAGGCCTCGATGCTGGCCGCCTTGACCGGAATTTCCTTTTCCTGCTTCCAGGTGCCTTGCCCGCTGAGGTCGGTGTAGACCACCCAGCGTCCCCCCAGGTCGTCGTAACCGCTCGGTTCAAGGGCCCGGAAATTCTGTACCAGCGCCTGGCCGAGGGCGACCGGGCGCTCGCTCGGCACTATCAGGATGTTGGTCGCCGGGGTTGTTGCGCTACCCCAGGGCTTTCTCGACGTCCCCGGCCGGTAGCGGATGAACACTCGCCTGGGGTCCAGATCGATCCCGTGGGCCTGTTTGAGCCACTTGCCCATGATCCGGTCAGCCACTACGTGTGGCGTAGGAATGCTCTCGCGCAGACCGGGTTCGCTGTGCCAGCAGCCCAGCGCAGCGAGGATTGCCAATGCCGGTTCTATGGGAGGCAGCAGGTAATCCTGTTGCGGCAGCTCACTGCCGTCGAACACCTCCAGAAACCCTTCAGTCTCGGGGTGTATCAGGGCAAACAGACGCTGTGCATTGCACAGGTAGGTAAAGACATCGCTGATCTCGCTGCCCAGTTCAAGGCCATTTGCAGTCGGTGCCAGGTTCAGATGCAGGCGGTGCCAGGGCGATGCGTTGAGCGCCTGCATCACCTTCTCGGGTTTCCAGGGGGCGGTATCGCTGATGTATTCGTGACAATAGGGTTGCTCGCCCAGCACGTGGATGTAGCAATGCCCGGTGGTCCGGGAGCGCTGGTGGAATACCCCCGGGATGGGGTCGTCGTTGAGCATCACGCCGTGCAGCGTCGAACGGTGGGTCAGTGCGGTTGTGCCCAGGCGCTGCAGGGTGTCCGGCAACTGCACGAGCCCCAGCACATCCAGCCCGAGCCGGTAGCCGTCGCTGCTGATTTGCCGACGTCGTTGTTGATGATCCAGGCCGTCCAGAAACGACAGCTTGGCAAGCATTTGCCAGGTCTGGCCGTGACGGGCCCAGAAGTGGCTCAGCTGCTGGTCGTATTCCCACGACCAGTTGCCTTGCAACAGCAGCTTGAAGAGTTTTTCCAGGGTAAAGCCCGGCAGGTCATCATGCACCGCGCGGTCGGGAACCGCGCCGCGTTGCAGGGCCAGCAGCGAACGGGTTTCCAGGGTCATGCGCCCCAGTTGCCGCAGGGACAGGCGCCATTCGAAGTGTTCATTGCCAGCGGCATCCACTGCAGGATCCTGATCGGTGGTGAAGTCGACATACAGCGCGTCCAGGTTCACAGGTTTGCCCAGATGGCTGGCCAGGGCCTGGCTCCAGCGTTCATCCAGCCAGGTCAGAATCGAGGGCGGGCAGTCCAGCGCCAGTTGCCAGGCCTTGAGCAGCCAGGGCGAGCCCGAGAGCAGCCTTGCCACCCGCCGGTTGCGCAGTCTTGCCAGATGTTTGTGATGCAGCGTTGCAGGTGGGGTGCGGGGTGGGGCGGGGTTGCTGTCGGTGTTGTCCATGGCGGGCATTCAGTGAGCTCAAAAGCTGCTCACTATGGCGATTTCTGGCGGCAGAAAGCGGTAACTATGTACCACCATCGTCTGTCGCCATGGTGCTTGTTATTGCGGTGCACAGATGCCGCAGGGGCAAGGCGCGATACCGGCCGCCTTGCCCGCAATTGTCAGCCTTGCGCTTGCAGCACCACCACTCGCTGCCCGGAGCGCACGGCCGAACCCGGCTGCACGCGAATCTCGCTGACCACCCCGGCAAACGGCGCCAGCACCGGGATTTCCATTTTCATCGACTCCAGAATCACCAGCGTGTCGCCTGCCTGCACTTGCTGCCCGACGCTGACCTGTACCTGCCAGAGGTTCCCGGCGATGTGGCTGTCCACGCTCATCTGCCCCGGCAGCAGCGCAGCCTCCTCGGTGAGTTCGGCCACTGCTTCGTCGCTTTCGAACGTGGCCTGGCCGTTGGCGATCCAGCGCTCGCGCTCGGCGTTGAAGGCGCCTTGTTGCTGCGTGCGAAACGCCTGGATGCCCTGGGCTTCCTGCGCCAGAAACGCCTGGTATTCAGCAAGGTTCAGCGTGCTGTGTTCGATCGAAAGCGGGTAGCGCCCCAGCGGGAAGTCACGGCGGATTTTCAGCAGTTCATCGGCGCTGACCGGGTAGAAACGGATCTGGTCGAAGAAGCGCAGCAGCCAGGGTTTGCCGTCGAAGGCTGCGACGTCCCGATAGCGGTTCCACATCTGCAGGGTGCGGCCCACGAACTGGTAACCGCCGGGGCCTTCCATGCCATAGACGCACATGTAGGCGCCCCCGATGCCCACCGAGTTCTCGGCGGTCCAGGTGCGCGCCGGGTTGTACTTGGTGGTCACCAGACGATGGCGCGGGTCCAGCGGCGTGGCCACCGGCGCACCCAGGTACACGTCGCCCAGGCCCATCACCAGGTAGCTGGCGTCGAAGACCGTGCGCTGTACTTCGTCCAGATTGGGCAGGTCGTTGATACGGCGGATGAACTCCAGGTTGCTTGGGCACCAGGGTGCATCCTTGCGCACCGTGGTCATGTATTTCTCGATGGCCAGCTGACAGGCCGGGTCGTCCCAGGACAACGGCAGGTGCACGATGCGCGAAGGCACTTCCAGGTTGTTGCTGGCGCACACGTGTTCCCATTCGGCAGCGACGATTTTCAGCAGGTCGGCCAGCGGCAGCTGTTCCGGCTGGTAATGCACTTGCAGCGAGCGAATGCCGGGGGTGAGGTCGATCACGCCATTGAGTTGTTTGCTCTCCAGCGCCTGCATCAGCGCGTGGCCGCGGAAGCGCAGGACCAGGTCCAGCTCCGGCGCGCCGATTTCCAGCAGCAGGTGGGTGTCGCCACTCAAGCGCGCTTTGATGCGGGTGTCGTTTTCGCCGATGTCCAGAACGACGGGGGACTGTAGGAGCGCGCTTGCCCGCGATGACGATTGTTCTGCCTCTACAAGTGTGTCGGATGTACGGGCCTCGTCGCGGGCAAGCGCGCTCCTACAGACGAGCGAGCGGGCGTGCTCTACGGTGACCGGGATGAACCTGACCTTGTCCCCCGCCTTGAGCTGCCCCAACTGCCACAAATCCGCTTCGATGATCGTCACCGGGCACACGAACCCGCCCAGGCTCGGCCCGTCCGGTCCGAGGATCACTGGCATGTCGCCGGTGAAGTCCACGGCGCCAATCGCATAGGGATTGTCGTGAATGTTCGAAGGGTGCAGGCCTGCTTCACCGCCATCGGCACGCACCCACTCAGGCTTGGGCCCGATCAGGCGCACGCCGGTGCGGCTGGAGTTGAAATGCACTTCCCAGTCGGTGGCGAAGAAGGTCTCGATATAGCCTTCGGTGAAGTACTCCGGCGCGCCGTGGGGGCCATAGATCACCCGGATATCCCGCACGTCTGGCAGCTCTGCAATCTGATGCGACGCAATCTGCCGTCCCGCTTCACGGTCGGTCAACGGCGCCAGGTGCAGCACGTCGCCTGCGCGCAGCGCCCGGCCGGCATGGCCGCCGAACTGGCCCAGGGTGAAGGTGCTTTTGCTGCCCAGATAATCCGGCACATCCAGCCCGCCGCGCAGGCACAGGTAGCTGCGCGCGCCTGATCCGGCGATGGTGCCCAAGGTCAGGGTCGAGCCTGCGCGGATCAGGATCGACTGGTTCATCGGCTGTGCCTGGCCATCGAGCGTCAACGGGATCACGGCGCCGGTCACGGCCACCACCGCATCGGTGTTGAAGCGCAGCATCGGCCCGCTCATGGTGATTTCCAGCGCGGCGCAGCCTTCGGCGTTACCCAGCAGGCGGTTGCCCAGGCGCAGCGAGCGACTGTCCATAGGACCCGAGGGCGGTACGCCGACGGCCCAGTAGCCGAGCCGTCCGGGGAAGTCCTGCACGCTGGTCTGGGTGCCGCCGCTCAATACTTCGAAGGTATCGGCGTGATAGACCAGGCCTTCCAGGCAGCGGGTCCACGGCTGGCCGCTGGCGAATGGCGCATCTTCGATGATCTGGCGCAGGTAGTCGCGGTTGGTTTCGACGCCATACAGGCGCGTGTCGGACAGCGCCCGGGTCAATCCTGCACTGGCCGATTCCCGGTCCGGCGCCCAACTGATGACCTTGGCGATCATCGGATCGAAAAACGGTGGGATCTCGCAGCCCGCTTCCACCCAGGTGTCGATGCGCAGGGCCTTGCCATCGGCGGCGGGGAAGTGCACTGAGGTCAAGAGGCCCGGGCTTGGCTGAAAATCGCGCCCCGGATCTTCGGCATACAGACGTGCCTGAATGGCATGCCCCGAGGGTTTCAGATTCGCAATCAGTTCCTGCAACGGCGGCAGGTCACCGGCGGCCAGTTGCACCATCCAGCTCACCAGGTCCACGCCCCAGACCTGCTCGGTCACACCGTGCTCGACCTGCAAGCGGGTGTTCACTTCAAGGAAATAGAAACGCTGATCGTCGCTGTCGAACACGAATTCCACGGTGCCTGCGCTGCGATAACTGACGGCCTTGGCCAGTTTGATCGCGGCGGCGCACAGCTCATCGGCCATGCCTTCGGGCAGGTTCGGGGCCGGAGTTTCTTCGAGGACTTTCTGGTTGCGCCGCTGCACCGAACAGTCACGCACGCCGAGGGCGATCACCTCGCCGAAGCCGTCGCCAAACACCTGCACTTCCAGGTGACGAGCGCGCTGAATGTACTTCTCGATGAACACGCCGGCGTCGCTGAAGTTGTTCTGTCCCAAGCGTTTGACCGCCTCGAACGACTCGCTCAGTTCGCTGGCACTGCGGCACACGCGCATGCCGATTCCGCCGCCGCCCGCCGTGCTTTTCAGCATCACCGGATAGCCGATGGCATCTGCCGCTCCCAGCGCATCTGCAAGGCTGTCGAGCAACTCGGTGCCTTCGAGCATCGGCACGCCGTGTTGCCTGGCCAGTGCGCGGGCGGTGTGTTTGAGGCCGAACACGCGCAGTTGTTCTGGTGTCGGGCCGACAAAGGCGATCCCCGCGTCTTCGCAGGCCTGGGCGAAGGCGGCGTTCTCGGAGAGAAATCCGTAGCCCGGATGAATCGCCTTGGCGCCGGTGGATTGGGCGATGGCGAGGATCTTGTCCACCGCAAGATAAGTCCCGGTCGCGCCGCCTTCACCGAGGCTGTGGGCCTCCTGCGCCTGGAGAATGTGCAGACTGGCGGCATCGGCTTCGGAGTAGACCGCCACACCCTCGACGTTCAGGGCGCGCAGGGTACGCAGGATGCGGCAGGCGATGGCGCCGCGGTTGGCGATCAGCAGTTTGTCGAACATGGTCTTTACCCCTGGGATCGCGCTCGTCGATCCCGAACCGGGTAGCGGGCCGTCCCGCTGTTGTACGCGTTGCGCGAAGGCCGTCCCTCGCGCCGAAAGCTTCGGTGAAAATCTGTGCCGCTCAATCCCAGACGAGCAGCTCGGCAGGCGTGGGGTTGTAGCCGTTGCACGGGTTGTTCAGTTGCGGGCAGTTGGAGATCAGCACGATCACGTCCATTTCCGCGCGCAGCTCGACGTATTTACCGGCAGCGGAAATACCGTCCTCGAAGGTCAGCCCACCTTCGGCGGTGACCGGCACGTTCATGAAGAAATTGATGTTCGGGCTGATGTCGCGCTTGCCCAGGCGGCCGTCGTGGGAGCAGGCGCGCAGGTAGTTGTCGCGGCAGCTGTGCATGTGGCGTTTTTCCAGGGCGTAGCGCACGGTGTTGCTCTCTTGTGCGCAGGCGCCGCCCAGGGTGTCGTGGCGTCCACAAGTGTCTTCGACGATGGTCAGCATCGGCTTGCCAAGGTTGGAATACAGCACGCTTCCTTTGCTCAGGTAGACGTTGTTCTGTTTGCGCAAGGTGCGTTGCACGTCGTAGCGCTCGCGGGGGTTGGCCAGACTGTAGAACAGCGTATCGACGGCCTGGTTGCCTTCCAGATCGAGCAGGCGCAGGGTCTGCCCGGCCTTGAGTTCGGTCAGGGAGGGCTCGCCAGCGGGGATGTGGGTGATGGAAACGGGGGCTTTCTTGGCTGCGGTGGTCATCAGAAGGTCCTCAGGCGAACAGGCGATCAGTGTTGATGAAGCCGCGCACGTTCTCTTCGCGCGAGGTGCGGCAGTGTTCGGCGACGCTGGCGTCGGCCTTCATCCAGCTCAGCTTGACCGGCTGTGGGGTGTACTCGGGGTTGGGGTCCATCGGGTGTTGCAGCGCGGTGAGCACCACCAGCGTGTCCATCGGCGCGTACAGCTCGATGTAGTCACCGGCTTTCGAGTTGCCGGGCACGAAGGCCAGCGCGCCGTGAGCGTCGACGTCGACCCGGCTGAACAGGTTCAGGGTCATCAGCAGGTCCGACAGGCCCAGGCCCCACTTGCCCATTTCCACCAGCAGGTTGTCGGCGCCGTTGCGAAAGAAGTCGTTGCGCAGTTCCTGGTAGCGGCCCCGGCCGTATTTCTCAGCAACTTCTTCAGCGCACAGCACGCCACCGAGGCTGTCGCTCCAGCCGCAGGTGTCGGCGGTGATGGCCGCCAGCACGCGACCCATGTCCGAGTACAGGCAGTGGCCGGCGGTGAGCTTGGCGGTGTGCTGGCACTTGAGGCTGTCGGGCAGGTTCAGGCGCTCGGTTTTTTCATGGGCGTTGAAAAGCGTGAGGCTCACGTTGGCACCGCCGTTGAGGTCGGTCAGGCGCAGCAACTCGCCGCGCTTGAGCACGAACGACAGGTGGCCGCCACCGGGCAGCAGCTCTTCGGCGAATAGCGGGAATACAGCGGTTGAGTCAGTCATGGTTGAAATCCTTCAGGCCGATTGCAGCGATTCGATGGCCGCGCGGGCGGCGCGACGGTCGCTGTTCAGGGGAATGTCGTAGGTGATGCGGGCCCCATAGGCGCCGGGGGCGTGTGGATCGATGCGGACCTTGTCGAAGACCATCAGCCGCGTGCCCAGGTTGAAGCCCTCGGAGAGGTCGTGGGTGACCATGAATACCGTGAGTTTCGTCTCGCGCCACAGCTCCAGCAGCAGGGCGTGCATGTCCTTGCGAATGCCGGGGTCCAGAGCGCCGAAAGGCTCGTCGAGCAGCAGTACGCGAGGCTTCATGATCAGCGCCTGGGCGATGGCCAGGCGTTGCTGCATGCCGCCGGACAATTGCGTCGGGTATTTGTCCAGCGCATGGCCCAGACCAACCTTGTTCAGCAGCGCGGCGGCCTGCTCGCGGGCGTCGCGCTTGGCGCTGCCGAACAGCCGGCCCAGCAGTCTGGCCCTGGGCAATTCCAGGCCCAGCGCGACGTTGTCCAGCACCGACAGGTGAGGGAACACCGAGTAGCGCTGAAACACCACGCCACGGCTGGCATCCGGTTCATTGGCCAGCGGCTGGCCGTCCAGCAGGATCGTGCCTTTGCTCGGCACTTCCTGGCCCAGCAGCAGGCGCAGGAAGGTCGATTTGCCACAGCCGGAGGCACCGACCATGGTGCAGAACTCGCCCTCGGCGATGCTCAGGTTCAGGCCTTCGAGCACCACCTGTTCGCCGTATTGTTGCCACACGTTTTTTACCGAAATGAAGCTCATGGCCGCGCGCCCTCGTACCAGGGAAAGGCCTTGCGGGTCAGGGCTTTCAGGCCCCAGTCCATCAGCCAGGCGAGGAAGGTGATCCAGACTACGTACGGCAGGATCATGTCCATGGCCAGATAACGACGCACCAGGAAGATCCGGTAGCCCAAACCGTCGGTGGAGGCGATGGCCTCGGCCGCGATCAGAAACAGCCACGCCGAGCCCAGCACCAGCCGCAGCGAGATCAGCAAACGCGGCAACAGTTGCGGCAGCACCACCCGCAGAATCAGCGTCCAGGTCGAGGCGCCCAGCGTCTGCGCCTTGATCAGCAATTCCACCGGAATCTCCCGGGCGCGCTGCTCCAGATCGCGGGCCAGCACCGGGGTGATGCCGATCACGATCAGCATCACCTTCGACAGCTCGCCCAGGCCAAAGACAATGAACAGGATCGGCAGGATCGCCAGCGGCGGCACCATCGACAGCACCGTCAGCAACGGCGACAAGGGCGCGCCGAACAGCGGCAGCACCCCCGAGGCGATACCCAGGCACAGGCCCACGACCGCGCTGATCGCAAGGCCAATGGCCAGGCGTTGCAGGCTGGAGGCGCTGTCCTGCCAGAGCAGGTATTCACCGGTGCGCTGATCTGGCACGAAGGCCACGCGCTTGATCGCATCGGTCATCTGCACGGCGCTGGGCAGCAGCTTGTCGTTGGGGTTTTCCGTCAACCGCGTCGCTGAGCCCGTAAAGTAGGCGAACAGCAACAGGGCGAACGGCAGGATCACCAGAACCAGGCGGCTGGCGCCATCGGGGCGGCGGTTTATCAAGCGCATGTCAAATAACCTGTTTGAAGCGGATTTTAACGTGATCGCTGCGGCCTCTTCGCGAGCAAGCTCGCTCCCACAGGCTCTGCGTATAGGCTCGCCATCCCACGTCCTCTGTGGGAGCGAGCTTGCTCGCGAATGGCTGTCACGGATTGCAGAGCAGGTCGCCCAAGCCTTTACAATTTGCCGTCAGCGGCCAACTGCACGTAGCTGGGGTCGAAGTGCAGCTTGAGGTTGCCCTTGTCGCCTTCGGTCACGCTGTTGGCGAAGCTCATGCCCACGGCGCTGGCATCCTTGGCGCCTTCGCCGAGCAGGCCGTGCTCGAAGGAGAAGTCCGCGACCTTGCGCATGGTGACTGGCAGCTGTTTGCTGGTGGCAAACTCCAGTGCCTCTTTGGGCGTGGCGAACAGCTTGGTGGTGTCCAGTTGCGACTGGAAACCTGCCAGGTCCGTGCCCGAGGCCTTGGCCATGTGTTCCAGTGCGGTTTTGGCTTCGGCGTTTTTCGCGTTCATCAGGGCGACGACTTCGAACCAGGCGCCGGTCAGTGCCTTGCCCAGTGCAGGGTTGTCTTTGAGGGTCTGGGTGTTGACCACCATCATGTCCATGATCTCGCCCGGGATCTTGCTGGAGTCGAACACCTGGGTGACGCCCGGCTTGGCCTTGATCTCGGAGAGCATCGGGTTCCAGGTGGTCACGGCCTTGACCTGATCGGTGTTGAAGGCGGCGGCGATGTCGGCGTCGGAGGTGTTGACCACTTTCAGGTCTTTCTCGGTCAGGTCTACCGAGTCCAGCGCGCGGGCCAGCAGGTAGTGCGAGACCGACAGCTCAACCAGGTTGACGTCCATGCCCTTGAGGTCGGCGACCTTTTTGCCATCGCCCTTGATGACGATGCCGTCATTGCCGTTGGAGAAGTCGCTGACCACCAGCGCCGTGCTTTCCACCCCGCCCGCAGCCGGAATGGTCAGGGCGTCCATGTTGGTCATGGTGCATCCGTCGAACTGGCCGGCGGTGTACTGGTTGATCGATTCGACGTAGTCGTTGAGTTGGGTGACCTTGATGTTGATGTTGTACTTCCTGGCCCACTTGTCGACGATGCCCTGGGTCCCTGCGTACTCCCATGGCATCCAGCCGGCGTAGATGGTCCAGCAGACGTCGAAGTCCTTTTTCGGGGCGGCGGTGGCCGAGAGGCTCAGGGCAGCGATGAGGCCTGCGGTCATCAGGCCGAACAGACGGGATTTTTGCATCGTGAAAAACCTCCAGTAACGAAAAGGGGCGGGCAGGAGTCCGGCGACACCAATGGTGTCCTGTCTCCCGGGCTTTTATCCCGCCGTGTAACCTCTACTGGAGGTCGTCGACTCTCGGACCAGCCACTCGCTTGAAGCGAGCCGGAACCCTAGTCGGCTATTTGCAAATTGTGGTGCCGCGAACCTTGAGTGACTCCTGCACAAGGTTCGCTTAAGCGAGAGACGTGCCAATTATCGGCAAACCATGCGGGCTGTGGCGCGGGCGGGAAATGGCGGAATAACAAGGTGCATCGGGGTGCACTGTTGCGGGGCGCCGTCTGGCGGAAGGGTTTTACAGTGGGGCACTCGGGAGGGATCTTGCGGTCTTAATTTACGTTCTCGGCAGTTATGAGAACGCCGACCAGCGCCGCTGGTTTGAGCTCTATCGCGGTCCAGGAGGCCGCCATGTATCGACGAAGCTTGCACCTCAAAAGCCTGATGGCAGCTTTAATGACCTTGTCCCTGGCCGGTTGCTACGGAGGCTACTACGAATCGGAGACCTACACGCAGCCCGTCTACAGCAGCGGCTACGTGTATGACAGCTATCGTCCCTACGGGCCGACCGGGTATTACGGCGGCTCCTCGGTCTATTACTCGTCGCCGCGTTATTACTCGGCCCCACGGTATTACTCGCCACCTCGTTATTACGCGCCTCCTCCGCGCTACTACGGGCCAGGCTACGGTCGCCCGGGCTACGGCGGCGGCCACTGGAATGGCGGTGGCGGTGGTGGTAACTGGAACGGCGGCTCCGGCTACCGTCCTCCACCCACAGGCCCAAGGCCGGGCATGGGCGGTGGCGGCTGGAATGGTAACCACGGCGGTGGCGGAGGCGGCGGTGGATTTGCCCCGTCCAGGCCATCGGGCGGCAACATGAGGGAGGACGGCAACTTCGGTCGCGGCGGTCACGGCGGACCGGGTGGCGGCAACCGCTGAATTCAAACCCACATCAAAACGGCGCTCTCAACAGCGCCGTTTTTATGAGCGACGCAATCTTTGTAGGAGCGCGCTTGCCCGCGACGGCGGTGTGTCATTCACCGATGCATCGTCTGATACGACCCCATCGCGGGCAAGCGCGCTCCTACAAATATCGATTCAGTAACCTGACAAATCCGCCAGCGGATGCCGGCCCTCCCACGCCTTCTCGAAATGCGCATCCACCACCGCCAGCGGGATCTTGGCAATGTCCTGCCAGTGCCAATGGGGCGTGTGGTCCTTGTCGATCAATCGCGCCCGCACACCTTCGGCAAACTCAGGATGCCGGCAGCAATTGAGGCTCATGGTGTATTCCATCTGGAACACTTCGGCCAGGGACAGATGCCGGGCGCGCTGGATCTGCTCCCAGACCAGGTGCGCGGTCATCGGGCAGCCTTCGCTCAAGGTTTTTGCCGCCTTGGCCAGCAGCGCATCGCTGGAATGCAGTTGACGCTTGAGCGCAGTCCACGCGCAGGCAATATCGGCGACATCCAGCAACTCATCGATCTGCTGGCGACGAGGCAGCCACTGCGGCTCCGGGCGTTGATCCAGTGCTTCCTGCTCCAGCGCCTTGAACAGACTGTTGAGCTGCACGGCGGTCTGTTCCTGCCAGTTGAGTTGCAGCAGCCGGTCGATCATTTCCTCCTGCTGGCCGTCGAGCAGGAAGCGGTCCGCCAAATCCAGGTCCAGCGCATCGCGCCCGTTGATGTGCGAGCCGGTCAGGCCCAGGAACAGCCCCAACTTGCCAGGCAGGCGCGACAGAAACCAGCTGGCGCCAACGTCGGGGTACAGGCCGATGTTGATCTCGGGCATCGCCAGGCGGCTGCTCGGGGTGACGACGCGAATGCCGGCGCCTTGCAGCAGGCCCATGCCGCCGCCGAGCACATAACCGTGGCCCCAGCAGATCAGCGGCTTGGGATAGGTGTGCAGGGCGTAGTCCAGGCGATATTCCGCCGCGAAGAACTGCGCTGCCAACGGTGGGACTTTTCCGGGCTTGCCGCGAGCAGCCTCAACCAGCGCACGTACGTCGCCGCCGGCGCAGAACGCTTTTTCACCATTGCCGCGCAGCAACACGCAAACAACCTGGGGGTCGCTCGCCCAGGCATCGAGCCGATCCTGCAACGCCAGGATCATGGGCAGCGACAATGCATTGAGTGATTTTTCCGCGTCCAGCGTGGCGATGCCCAGACGGGCGCCGTCGGTTCCGGTGAGCTCTTCGAATTGCAGATTCATCGTGACCTCGTGTTCGTGGAACAGGCTTTCATCAAGGACTGGGAGTGCTGCCTGCGCCGGGAAGTTGCACCGAACTGATGCAGTGGAGTGTAGGAAACCCGTGGCGCGTTGCGCTGGAAATAAATGGTGGTTGCCCCTAAAGTCCGCCCATTGTTTTTCCGGATATGACCATGACCGACGACGACCGCATCAAACTCGAGCCCAGCTGGAAGCAGGCCCTGCGCGAAGAATTCGAAAAGCCCTACATGGGCGAACTGCGCGAGTTCCTGCGCCAGGAGCACGCGGCAGGAAAGGAAATCTATCCGCCCGGCCCGCTGATCTTCAACGCCTTGAATTCGACCCCGCTGGACAACGTCAAGGTGGTCATTCTCGGTCAGGACCCGTACCACGGTCCAAACCAGGCCCATGGCCTGTGCTTCTCGGTGCAGCCGGGTGTGCCGGCGCCGCCGTCGCTGGTCAACATCTATAAAGAGCTCAAGCGTGACCTGAACATCGACATCCCCAACCACGGCTACCTGCAGTCCTGGGCCGACCAGGGCGTGCTGATGCTCAACACCACCCTGACCGTCGAGCGGGCCAATGCGGCGTCTCACGCAGGCAAGGGCTGGCAGCATTTCACCGACAAGATCATCGAAACCGTCAGCGCCCATCAGCCGCATCTGGTGTTCCTGCTGTGGGGCGCCCACGCCCAGAGCAAGAAGAAGCTGATCGATGCGTCCAAACACCTGATCCTGACCTCCGTACACCCCTCGCCGCTGTCGGCCTACAAGGGTTTCCTCGGCTGCGGGCATTTCGGCATGGCCAACAAGTATCTGCAGCAGAATGGTCTGACGCCGATCGAGTGGCGGTTGCCCGCTAACGTCTGATCGCCCCTTGCCCGTAGCAGCACGGCTTGCCGGCGGGGGCGTTGTCAAGGACGCCCCCGCCGGCAAGCCGTGCTGCTACGGGTGGGTATTTCGTCAGGTCGGCTGTTTGTTCCAATACCTGAACAACGGCTCAGCCAGAAACAACACAAACAACAGCCGCATTACCTGCATCGCCGTCACCAGCGGCACTGACAACTGCAATACCTCCGCCGTCAGGCTCATCTCGGCGATTCCACCGGGCATCATGCCCAGGGTCAGCGAGCGCAGATCCAGGTGCGTTGCGGCGCTGAGGATCCAGGCGCACAGCGCGGCGATGCTCATGGTCAGCGCCGTGCCGATCAGCGTACGGCCCATGAACGACGGCGCGCGGCGAAAGAACGCGCGGTTGAAGTGGCAACCCAGGCCGCTGCCGATCAGCCACTGGCCGATCTGGCTGCCGCCGTTGGGCAGGCCGGTGTGCAGGTCGAAACCGATGCTGACCACCGCACTCACCAGCAACGGCCCGAACAGCCACGGGTTGGGCTGTTTCAAGCGCTGCCAGCCCCAGGCAACCAGGGCACCGAGGGGAAACAACACCGCCAGCCAGGTCCAGTCCACCACAACCGCGTGGGAGGGCGGGGCGCCGTTGCCCATCAGGTATTTGAAGATCGCCGGAACGCATAGCACCACCGCCAGCACCCGCAGGCTTTGACCGGCCGCGACGTTGCTGAGGATCGCGCCATTGCGCGCGCCGAGGTTGACCATCTCCCCAGAGCCACCGGGCATGCTGGAAAAGAACGCCGTGGCGCGGTCTTCGCCGGTGCGCAGCATGAGCCACACGCCGACCACGCTGGAGACGCTGGTCACCAGTGCGCCGATGAAAATCAGGCCAAAGTGCGAGAGGACCTGTTCGATAACGACAGGGGTGAAGTGCAGGCCAATGCCGATGCCGACCACCCATTGGCCGCATTTGCGGCCGCCGGGGATTTCAGCCAGCTGCCACGGGGTTAGGCAGCGGACCAGGATGATCGCCAGCAACGAGCCGACCATCCAGGGCAAGGGCCAGCCGACCTGGCTGGCGAGGTATCCCCCCAGCAGGCCGACCAGCGGTGTACCCCACCACGTCTTGAAGGGCCGGTCAGACATCGGCCAGTGCGCGACGCTGGACGCTGCGCTTGCGCCAGATGCGAATCAGCGGCAGGACCAGCATGAACGCAGTCACGACCCACACGCCCAGGGTGATCGGGCTGGACCAGAGGATGTCCATCGAGCCGTTGGAGATCGACAGTGCGCGACGCAGGTTCTGTTCCATCAAGCCGCCGAGAATGAACCCCAGCAGAATCGGCGACAGCGGGAAGTCCAGCTTGCGCAGGATGTAACCGAAGATGCCGATGCCGACCATCAGGAACAGGTCGAAGGTGGTGGCGTGAACCGCGTAGACGCCGATCCCGGTGATGATCGCGATCACCGGCACCAGTGCCCAGTTCGGCACGGCGAGGATGCGGGTGAAGATGCGGATCATCGGGATGTTGAGGATCACCAGCATGATGTTGGCGATGAACAACGACGCGATCAGGCCCCAGACGATGTCCGGTTGCTGTTGGAACAGCAGCGGGCCGGGGGTGATGTTGTACAGCGACAGCGCGCCGATCATCACTGCCGTGGTGCCCGAACCTGGAACGCCCAGGGTCAGCATCGGCACCAGCGCGCCGCAGGCGGTTGCGCCGATGGCGGTTTCAGGAGCTGCCAGGCCGCGCATGTCGCCTTGTCCGAATTTTCCGCTCGCGCCTGCGATACGTTTCTCGGTCATGTAGGTCACGGCGCTGGCCAGCGTTGCACCGGCACCCGGCAGCACGCCCATGATGAAGCCCATCAGGCCGCAGCGGATGTTGACGATGAACACCGAGCTGGCTTCCTTGAAGTTGAACATCATGCGCCCGGTGGCTTTCACCGCTTCCTGGCCGCGATGAGTCTTCTCCAGCAACAGCAGGATTTCACTGACCGAGAACAGGCCCAGCACCAGCACCACGAACTGAATGCCGTCGGCCAAGTGGATGTTGTCGCCGGTGAAGCGGTACACGCCGCTGTTGGCGTCGATGCCGATGCTCGACAGGAACAGGCCGATCAGCGCCGCGACGAAGGTCTTGAGCGGTCGGTCACCGGCCATGCCGCCGAGGCAGACAATGGCGAAGACCATCAGCACGAAATACTCCGCCGGTCCGAAGGCAATCGCCCATTTGGCCAGCAGCGGGGCGAACATCACCATGCCGCAGGTGGCGATGAAGGCGCCAATGAACGAACTCCACGCCGACAGCGACAACGCAACGCCAGCCAGACCCTGACGGGCCATCGGGTAGCCGTCCAGTGCGGTCATTACAGTGGATGCTTCACCTGGAATGTTGAGCAGGATCGAGCTGATGCGCCCGCCGTACTCGCAGCCCAGGTACACCGCCGCCAGCAGGATCAGCGCCGATTCAGGCGGCAGGCCAAGGGCGAAGGCAATCGGAATCAGCAGCGCCACGCCGTTGATCGGGCCCAGACCCGGCAACAGGCCGACGATGGTGCCGATCAGGGTGCCCGAAAGGGCGGTGACCAGGTTGTACGGGGTCAATGCGACGCCGAAGCCCTGGCCGAGGTAACCGAGCGTATCCATATCAGTTCTCCAGAACGTCGAGCAGGCCCAGGGGCAGAGGCACATCCATCACTTTGTCGAAGAGCACGTACAAAAGGATGCTCATCAAGGTGGTGATGACGATGCTCGGCAGCCAGCGACCGCCGTACAGGCGGGCCATCGGAATGCCGATCAGGATGCTGCTGAGCACGAAGCCCAGAGGCTCGAAGCAACCCGCGAAGATCAGCAGCAAGGCGGTGCAGGCAGTGATCTTGATCAGGGTTTCACGATCCAGCGGCGGCTCGTCTTCGGAGTGCTTGATCGGTGCCGGACGAAACACCATGTACAACAGCGAAATGCCCATAAGCCCCAGCATCAGCAGCGGAAACGCGCGGGGGCCAACAGGTTCGTAGGAAAACGGGGCCTGATAAGGCCAGGCCATCAGTGCCAGGCCGATACAGGCCAGCAGCAGCACGAAGGCGAACAGTCGTTGCAAGACCATAGGAAGCTCCTGGGCAGCGCCTGTTTCAGAGGCGCTGCACCTAGTCGATCAATCGAGAACCGGTTAAGAGGGTTCAATCACTGAATCAGGCCGAATTCCTTGGCCAGCATCTTGTAGTCCGCGACCTGCTTCTTCACGTAGGTGTCCAGCTCAGGGCCGGTCATGGCGAAGGGGAACAGCTCGCGCTGGTCACGCAGCTTGGCGAAATCTTCGGAGGCCAGCAGTTTGTCGAACGAGGCTTTCCACCAGTTGTATTCCTCGTCGGTCACTTTTGGCCCCAGGTAGAAGCCACGCACCACCGGCCAGACGATGTCGTAGCCTTGCTCTTTGGCGGTCGGGATGTTCTTCATTTCCGGCTCGTCCAGGCGCTCCTCGGAGAACACCGCCAGCAGGCGCATGTCGCCGCTGAGGATGTGCGGCATTGAGTCGGAGATGTCGGTGGAACCTACCTGGATGTGGCCGCCGAGCAGGGCCGTGGCGATTTCACCACCGCCTTCCAGGGCCACGTATCGCAGGTCGCGCGGGTTGATACCGGCGGCCTTGGCGATCAGCGCGGTCTGCATCCAGTCCTGGCTGCCGACGGTGCCGCCGGAACCGATCACCACTTTGCTCGGGTCGGCTTTGAGCGCCTTGACCAGATCGTCGAGGCTCTTGTATGGCGAATCTGCTTTCACAGCGATGGCGCCGTAGCTGGTGCCGACGGCTGCCAGCCAGCGCACCGCGTTTTCATCGAAGCGACCGAACTTGCCTTGCGCCAGGTTCAGCAGCGAGCCGCTGGACCACGCCACCAGGGTGCCTGCATCGGCCGGACGCTGAGCGACCACTGCGTTGTACGCCACCGCGCCCACGCCGCCTGGCATGTAGGTGACGCGCATCGGCTTGCTCAGCAGCTTCTCGTTGACCAGCGCGCTCTGCGCCAGCTTGCAGGTCAGGTCGAAGCCGCCGCCGGGGGAGGCCGGGGCGATGCATTCAGGACGGTTGGGTTCTGCGGCCCACAATTGAGTGGCCACCAGCATGCAACTGGCAGCGACGCTGATACGGCGCAACGATAGGTTCATGGTCAGTCTCCGACGGAGTTGTTGTTTTTAAAGGGCGTACGGTCAGGCAGATACGGACGGGAATGCAGACGTGACGACACATCGCGCGCGCAAGCGGCGAAGCGAACTCGAAACAGGACGGGATTCAGACGGCACAAGGGCCTGTGATTGCAGTGATGGCATCACCGATGACTCCGATATTGTTTTTATTGTTGAAAACGCATCGAGGCGTTTTTCGTCACGACCCTGGGGCGTTACGCAGGCCGTGAATGGCGCAATCGTAACGAGTCGTGACCGGATCCTAATCAGTGAAGCTTTCATCAACCTTTCAACTACCTTTCATGAACCTTTCGTCAGCCGCACAGCCGTCGGTTCTGTCTATTCTTTAAATGTTTCAGCCCTTCACAGACGGCGGCGCGTCTGTAAACTCCGCTCCCACCAAACGCCTCAATCGGGAGAAACCGATGCGTGTCCTGCTCGTCGAAGATCATCTGCAACTGGCCGAAAGTGTCGCGCTGGCGCTCAAGGGCAGCGGCCTGACCGTGGACGTGCTGCATGATGGCGTCGCCGCCGACCTGGCTTTGAGCAGCGAAGAATACGCGGTCGCGATTCTTGATGTCGGCCTGCCGCGCATGGACGGTTTCGAGGTGCTGGCGCGTTTGCGTTCCCGGGGCAAGAACACCCCGGTGCTGATGCTCACTGCCCGCAGCGACGTCAAGGACCGGGTCCACGGCCTCAACCTGGGCGCCGACGATTATCTGGCCAAGCCGTTCGAGCTGTCCGAGCTTGAAGCGCGGGTCAAGGCGCTGCTGCGGCGCAGCGTGCTGGGTGGCGAGCGCCAGCAGCGCTGCGGGGCGCTGGTCTATGACCTGGACACCCGCCGCTTCACCTTGGGCGATGACACGCTGACCCTGACATCCCGCGAGCAGTCGGTGCTTGAAGCGCTGATCGCCCGCCCTGGCCGGGTAATGAGCAAGGAGCAACTGGCCTCGCAGGTGTTCGGTCTGGATGAGGAAGCGAGCGCCGACGCCATCGAGATCTATGTCCACCGCCTGCGCAAGAAGCTCGACGGGCACCCGATTGCCATCGTCACCTTCCGTGGCCTGGGTTACCTGCTGGAAAGCCGGGATGCTTAATCCGTTTCGCGCAGCGGAAAACAGCCTGCGCTGGCGCCTGCTGTGGAACCTGGGCTTGTTGTTGGTGGTGTTGATGATCGCCAGTGGCATGAGCGCCTACTGGAATGGCCGGGAAGCGGCCGACACTGCTTACGACCGTACGCTGCTGGCCTCGGCGCGCACGATTGCCGCCGGCCTTTCCGAGCGCGACGGCACCCTGAGCGCCGACGTGCCCTATGTGGCGCTCGACACCTTCGCTTACGACAGCGCAGGGCGGATCTACTACCAGGTCAACGACATCGACCAGAAGCTGATTTCCGGTTACGAAAATCTTCCCGCGCCGCCATCCGGCACCCCGCGCACTGACGATTACCCCGCCTTGGCCAAGTTCTACAGTGGCCGCTATCTGGGGCAGGACGTGCGGGTGGTCAGCCTGCTCAAGCCGGTGAGCGAGCCGAACATGAACGGCATGGCAGAGATTCGCGTGGCCGAGACCGAAGAGCAGCGGGTCAGCATGGCTCGGGCGTTGATGGCCGATACGCTGCTGCGGCTCGGCATGCTGGGTGGTGGTGCTTTGTTGCTGGTCTGGTTCACGGTCAGTGCTGCGCTGCGCCCGCTGGATCGCCTCAGTGCGGCAGTGGAGGAGCGTGAGCCCGACGACTTGCGCTCGCTGCCGTTGGTGGAAGTGCAGCATGAACTGCGTCCGCTGGTGAGTTCGCTCAACCACTTCACCGAGCGCCTGCGCATGCAGTTCGAGCGGCAGGCGCAGTTCATTGCCGACGCGTCCCATGAACTGCGCACTCCGCTGGCGGCCCTCAAGGCGCGGGTAGAACTGGGACTGCGCGATCAGGAGCCGGCCGCGTGGCGCAGCACTCTTGAAAGTGCCGCAACGGGTACTGACAAATTGACCCATCTGGCCAACCAGTTGCTGTCTCTTGCGCGCATCGAAAACGGCGCGAGGGCGATTGCCGAAGGCGGCGCCGAATTGCTCGATCTCAGCCAGTTGGCGCGGGAGTTGGGCATGGCCATGGCGCCGTTGGCCCATGCCCGCGGTGTTTCGCTGGCGCTTGAGGCCGACCAGCCGGTGTGGATGCGCGGTGAGCCCACCTTGCTCAATGAATTGCTGAGCAACCTGGTGGACAACGCCCTGGCCCACACGCCCAAGGGCGGCAACGTGGTGTTGCGGGTGCATGCGCCTTGCGTGCTGGAAGTCGAAGACGACGGCCCGGGCATCCCGATGCATGAGCGCGACCGGGTGTTCGAACGGTTCTATCGTCGTCAGCAGCAGGGCAATGGGGCAGGATTGGGATTGGCCATCGTCGGAGAAATCTGTCGCGCACATCTGGCGAAGATCACCTTGCATGACGGCTCAGAGCGGGGCCTGAAAGTCCGCGTGACCTTCCCGGCCCCCGAAACCGCCTCGTAGCAGCACGGCTTGCCGGCGGGACATCTTGAAGATCGCTGACGCCGGCAAGCCGGACTGCTACGGGTCAAGGTGTGTCAGGACTTGTCGGAACGAACACCGCGTCCCGACGTAGCAGTCCGGCTTGCCGGCGTCGGCGGCCTCGGCATCGCCCCGCCGGCAAGCCGTGCTGCTACGGGGAGTGGTGCATCGACAACCGTGGGACCTGGCTTGCCCGCGAAGGCGTCCGGCCAGTGCTTCGATGGTGCCTGATCCGCCGCCTTCGCGGGCGAGCCCGCTCCCACAGATCGGGGCCAGACAAAGGTCGCAAAATCCCCACAAACCCCGTAGCAGTCCGGCTTGCCGGCGTCGGCGGCCTCGGCATCGCCCCGCCGGCAAGCCGTGCTGCTACGGGGAGCGGTGCATCGACAACCGTGGGAGATTCTATGGTTGAGGGCAAAGTTTTTTAGCCCTCTTTCCTGCCTGGTATGCGTCCTTGTTCTGCATCAGGGAAAATGCGACGCGGGCG
>NZ_JBIVCV010000006.1:14861-385227 GCF_044746765.1 Pseudomonas sp. NPDC090203 | reverse complement strand
GATCCCATCCCGAACTCAGAAGTGAAACGATGCATCGCCGATGGTAGTGTGGGGTTTCCCCATGTGAGAGTAGGTCATCGTCAAGATTAAATTCCAGAACCCCAATCGCTAACGCGGTTGGGGTTTTGTTTTTGCGCCTGGAAAAGTTTTCCACCCTGATGCCGCCCTGTAGGAGCGCGCTTGCCCGCGACTGCGCCAGGACAAACACCACCGCACCGCCTGACCCACCGCGATCGCGGGCAAGCGCGCTCCTACAGCCGATCGCGCCGCTTACCCCATCCCCAATCACCACCACTGATAACCCTCCAATCACCACACCGTTGCTTAACAAAAGATAACGTCATGTCGATTGTCATACGTTTTGAAAGCTGGATAGGATGGGCCTGCTTCGGTGGGCCGGGCTGCGCAGGCTAGAGCGCTTGCAGCCGCTACGCGGGCTACCGGGAGAACCTGATAACAACAAAGAAAGGGAAGCTCCATGCGTGCGAATGTTGCATTGCCGCTGTTCATCTTCATGGCCCTGAGCGGCGCTGCGCTGGCCACTGAAAGCTCACCTGCGGCCACCGCCGCAGACAATTCAGAATTCGCCCTCGAATCAGCCAAGGCCTCCCGCAGTCTGCTGCTGGACGTGACCCACGCAGGCAATCGCATGGTGGTCGTGGGGGATCGCGGCCATATTCTCTATTCCGACGATCAGGGCAAGACCTGGACCCAGGCCAAGGTGCCCAGCAGGCAGTTGCTGACTGCGGTGTATTTCGTCGATGACCAGCATGGCTGGGCCGTGGGCCATGACGCTCAGATCCTGGCCAGCAGCGATGGCGGCAAAACCTGGAGCAAGCAGTTCGAAGACCTCAAGCGCGAGGCGCCGTTACTGGACGTCTGGTTCAAGGACCTGTCCACCGGCATCGCCGTGGGTGCCTACGGTGCGTTGCTGGCAACCACTGATGGCGGCCAGCACTGGCAGGACATCGGCGAGCGCCTGGATAACGAAGACCAGTACCACCTCAATGGCATCACTTACGTGAAGGATGCGGGCCTGTTCATCGTCGGTGAGATGGGCAGCATGTTTCGCTCCCCCGACGATGGCCAGACCTGGGAAAAACTCGAAGGCCCCTACCAGGGCTCGCTGTTCGGCGCAGTCGGCACGGCCCAGTCCAACACGCTTCTGGCCTATGGCCTGCGCGGCAACCTGTTTCGCTCCACCGATTTCGGCAGTACCTGGGAGCCCATCGCCTTGCAGGGCGAGCGCGGACCGCTGGAATTCAGTATCGCCAATGCCTCCGTTCTGCCTGATAACTCCATCGTTCTCGTAGGAAACGGCGGCAGCGTGATGCGCAGCACCGATGACGGCGAAACCTTTACCGTCTCCAATCGCTCGGACCGTCTCTCGCTGTCAGGCGTGGCCGAAGACAACAAAGGCAATCTCATTCTGGTAGGACAGGGCGGTGTTCACCTCACTTCGCCAACGGGCGCTGATGTCGCTCAACAATAAGAACGGATAAGGCGAGGACGCTGACTGATGACCCAATTTCAACACCACCACGACAAACCCACGCTGCTGGAACGGCTGATCTTCAACAACCGCCCGGCCGTCATCACCATCTGCCTGCTGGTCAGCATCGTGCTGTTCTGGCAAGCAACGCTGGTGCGCCCGTCCACCAGTTTCGAGAAGATGATTCCCTTGGGCCATCCGTTCATTCAGAACATGATGGACCACCGCAATGACCTGGCGAACCTTGGCAACACCGTGCGTATTTCAGTGGAGGCCAGGCAGGGCGATATCTTCTCCAAGGAATACATGGAGACCCTGCGCCAGATCAACGACGAGGTGTTCTACATCTCGGGCGTGGACCGTTCCGGCCTGAAATCCCTGTGGAGCCCCAGCGTGCGCTGGACCGAAGTGACCGAGGAGGGCTTTGCCGGTGGCGAGGTCATTCCGCAGAGCTACGACGGGTCCCAGGCAAGCCTGGACAAGTTGCGCAACAACGTCCTGAAGTCCGGCCAGGTCGGACGGCTGGTGGCCAACAATTTCAAGTCCAGTATCGTCGATGTACCCTTGCAGGAGTTCTATCCGGACCCCAACGACCAGAGCAAGCTTCTGCCGCTGGATTACCGTCAGTTCTCCCATCAGCTTGAAGAGAAGATCCGCGACAAGTACGAAGCGCAGAACCCCAACGTCGACATTCACATCGTCGGCTTTGCCAAGAAAGTCGGCGACTTGATCGACGGCCTCATCATGGTGGTGATGTTCTTCGGCGTGGCCTTCCTCATCACGCTGGTCCTGCTGATGTGGTTCACCCGTTGCCTGCGCAGCACCATCGCGGTCTTGAGTACGACGCTGATCGCCGTTATCTGGCAACTGGGCCTGATGCATGTGGTCGGGTTTGGTCTGGATCCCTACTCGATGCTGGTGCCGTTTCTGATCTTCGCCATCGGTATTTCCCACGGTGTGCAGAAGATCAACGGTATTGCCCTGCAATCCAGCGATGCTGACAACGCACTGACGGCGGCCCGTCGCACCTTCCGCCAACTGTTCCTGCCGGGGATGATCGCGATCCTGGCTGATGCCGTGGGTTTCATCACCCTGCTGATCATCGATATCGGCGTGATTCGCGAACTGGCCATCGGTGCGTCGATCGGTGTGGCGGTGATCGTGTTCACCAACCTGATCCTGTTGCCGGTGGCGATTTCCTACGCGGGCATCAGCAAGAAAGCCATATCCCGCAGCAAGGAAGCTGCAGCCTGCGAACACCCTTTCTGGCGTCTTCTGTCTAACTTTGCCGCGCCAAAGGTGGCCCGGGTGTCCGTGGTGCTGTCGCTGCTCGCGCTGGCCGGAGGCCTGTGGTACGGGCACAACCTGAAGATCGGCGACTTGGACCAGGGTGCGCCGGAGTTGCGCCCGGACTCGCGTTACAACCAGGACAACAATTTCATCATCAACAATTACTCGACCAGCTCCGACGTGCTGGTGGTGATGGTCAAGACACCGCCCGAAGGCTGTTCGGCCTACCAGACGCTGTCAGCGATCAACGAGTTGTCGTGGAAGATGGAGAACACCCCTGGCGTCCAGTCGGCGATCTCGCTGGTCACGGTCTCCAAGCAGGTGATCAAGGGCATGAACGAGGGGAATCTCAAGTGGGAGTCGCTTTCGCGCAACAAGGACGTGCTCAACAGTTCGATTTCCCGCGCCGATGGTCTGTACAACAACACCTGCTCACTGGCGCCGCTGCTGATCTTCCTCAACGATCACAAGGCCGAAACCCTGGACCGTGCGGTACATGCGGTGCAGGACTTCGCCAAGGCCAATAACAAGGAAGGGCTGGAGTTCCTGCTCGCGGCGGGGAACGCCGGGATCGAGGCGGCGACCAACGAGGTCATCAAGCAGGCCGAGTTGACCATTCTGATCCTGGTGTACATCTGCGTGGCGGTGATGTGCATGATCACCTTCCGCTCCTGGGCGGCGACGCTGTGCATCGTGCTGCCTCTGGTGCTGACCTCGGTACTGGGCAACGCGCTGATGGCGTTCATGGGCATTGGCGTGAAGGTCGCGACCTTGCCTGTGGTGGCCCTGGGTGTGGGGATTGGCGTGGATTACGGCATCTACATCTACAGCCGCCTGGAGAGTTTCCTGCGCGCGGGCCTGCCATTGCAGGAGGCGTACTACGAAACCCTGAAGTCGACCGGCAAAGCGGTGCTGTTCACCGGCCTGTGCCTGGCGATCGGCGTGTGCACCTGGATCTTCTCGGCTATCAAGTTTCAGGCCGACATGGGCCTGATGCTGACATTCATGCTGTTGTGGAACATGTTCGGTGCGCTGTGGCTGTTGCCGGCCCTGGCCCGGTTCCTGATCAAGCCCGAGAAAATGGCGGGCAAGGTGGGCAATTCGCTATTCTCACATTGATCGGTCCCTGACACCCATCCACCCGTAGCAGTCCGGCTCGCCGGCGTTAGCGATCTAAAAGACGCCGACGCCGGCAAGCCGGACTGCTACGGACCGTAGAAAAACCAGAAATCCACGTAGGAGCGCGCTTGCCCGCGACGGCGTCAGGTCAGACAACGCAATGTTGATTGACCCGACGCCGTCGCGGGCAAGCGCGCTCCTACAGGGTGAGGCGAACGTCGTCAGTTATAAACGAAAAACCCGCGCCCGCTCTTGCGTCCCAGGTACCCCGCCGCGACCATTTCCTTGAGCAGCGGAGCAGGGCGGTATTTGCTGTCGTTGAAGCCTTCATGGAAGGCCTCGACGATGGCCAGCAAAGTGTCCAGACCGATCAGGTCCGCCAGCGCCAGCGGACCGATGGGCTGGTTGCAGCCCAGGCGCATGCCGTCGTCGATGTCCTGCGCGGTGGCCAGACCTTCCTGGAACACCAGGATCGCCTCGTTGATCATCGGCACCAGGATGCGGTTGACCACGAAGCCCGGCCGGTTGCCCGCTGTAATGGCGGTCTTGTTCAGCCGTTCAGCCAGCTTGATCGCAACCACATGTGTCTCATCGGCGGTCTGCAGCCCTCGAATCACTTCGATCAGCCCCATCATCGGCACCGGGTTGAAGAAGTGCAGCCCGATGAAACGCTCCGGGCTGTCCACGCTGGCCGCAAGCTGAGTGATCGACAGCGACGAGGTGTTGGAAGCGATGACGCAATCCACGCCCACGTTCGCGGCAATCTGCTTGAGCAAACGCAACTTAAGGTCCAGATTCTCGGTGGCGGCTTCGATCACCACCTGCGGAGCATTGAGCTCTGCGTAATCGGTGGTGCAGCGAATCCGAGACAGGGCTTGTTCGGCGATCTCGCTGGTCAGCGTCTGCTTGTTGACCTGGCGCTCAAGGTTCTTGCGCACGGTTGCGAGGCCGCGCTCCAGCGCAGCGTCGCTGATGTCCAGCAGGGTGACGTCAAAGCCTGCAATGGCGCATACCTGTGCGATGCCGTTGCCCATGGTGCCCGCGCCGATCACGGCGATGTGTTGCATGCTCATCGAAAGGGCCTCGCTCATACGCGTTCGAAAATGACAGCGATGCCCTGACCGCCGCCGATGCACATGGTCACCAGCGCATAACGGCCACCGGTGCGGTGCAGTTCGTGGATGGCCTTGGTGGCGATGATCGCGCCGGTCGCGCCCACCGGATGGCCAAGGGAAATCCCCGAACCGTTAGGGTTGACCTTCTCCGGGTCCAGGCCCAGCTCGCGAGCCACGGCACAGGCCTGGGCAGCAAAGGCTTCGTTGGACTCGATCACGTCCAGATCGGCAACGGTCAGGCCTGCACGTTCCAGTGCCTTGCGGCTGGCCGGGATCGGTCCCAGGCCCATCATCGAGGGTTCGACGCCGGCATGAGCGTAGGCCACCAGGCGCGCCATCGGCTTGAGACCGTGCTCGCGAACCATGTCGCCATTAGCCATCACCAGTGCCGCCGCGCCGTCGTTCAGGCCCGAAGCGTTGCCCGCAGTGACCGTGCCGTCCTTCTTGAACGCGGTCTTCATTTTTTCCAGTTGCTCGGCAGTGACGTCGCCGCGCACATGCTCGTCCTGGGCGAAGGTTACCGTGCCTTTGCGGGTGGCGATTTCGATCGGCACGATCTGCCCCTCAAAACGGCCTTCAGCGATGGCGCGGGCGGCGCGCTGCTGGCTGGTCAGGGCCAGTGCGTCCTGATCGGCGCGGGTGATGCCGTAGTTCTCGGCAATGTTCTCGGCGGTGATGCCCATGTGGATATTGGCGAACGGATCATGCAGCGCGCCGAGCATGTAGTCGTACGCCTGAACGTTGCCCATGCGCGCACCCCAGCGGGCCTGCGGCATGATGTAGGCGCCGCGGCTCATGGACTCGGTGCCGCCGGCCAGCACTGCCTTGGCATCGCCGAGCATCAGCGATTGTGCGGCCGACACGATGGCCTGCAGGCCCGAGCCGCACAGACGGTTGACGTTCATTGCCGGGGTTTCCTTGGTCAGCCCGGCCTCCAGTGCGACGACCCGCGACAAATAGGCGTCGCGCACTTCGGTAGGGATCACGTGACCCATGACTACATGGCCGATATGCTCAGGCGCCAGACCGGACTTGGCGATGGCCGCGCGGCTGACCTGGGTGCCCAGTTCGATGGGCGAGACGTCCTTGAGGGAACCGCCGAATCCACCGATGGCGGTACGCAGTGCGCTGACGACGAAAACTTCGGTATTGCTCATGTCGACTCCTTCAAATCTTCGAGATTTCTTGTGGTGGCACCCGGCCCGGAAACCGCCAAATGGCATTTCGGCCAGACGCATGTTGCGGGCAAGGATAGATCGGGCTCGCAGAGGGGCCTATGCCGAAACTGTCCATATCGACTGGCGTTCTTTACCATCTGCGCCGTCGGCTCGTTCAAGAGCACATCAATAAAAAGGAAAGGCCGGACATGCGGGAAAAGGATTCAGTCTCGATCTACTTCGTGCAGTTGGTGGTGTATGCCCTGCGTGACCAGCCGCTGCGCCTGCAATCGGTGCTGCAGGCGGCCGGGATCGACATGGCGCTGCTCGACGACCCGGCCGCACGGGTGTCGGCCAGTGCGTTCGCTGCGCTCTGGCTGATTCAGATCAAGGAGCTGGAAGACGAGTTTTTCGCCCTGGATTCCCATGGCATGCCACTGGGCAGCTTTACCCTGATCTGCCGGGGGCTGATTCAGGAGCCGAACCTGGAAAAAGCCCTGCGCCAGTGCTTGAACAACTTCGGCCTGTTCCTGAGGGATTTTCGCGGCAGCCTGATCGTGAGAGGGCAACGCGCGGTCATCGCGGTGGAGTCCCGGGTCGAGGATCCGACGCGCCAGCGTTTCGGCGAGGAAACCTTCCTGCTGCTGATGATCAGCCTGCTGTGCTGGCTGGGTGGTCGGCGCATCACCATCGACCGCGCGCAGTTTCGCCAGACGCGTCCGCGCCTGAGCGACGACCCGCTGCTCTGGGGCTTCAACCTGAGCTTTGGCGAGCAGAAGACCGAGATCGAATTCTCAAGCCACTACCTGCGCCTGCCGGTGGTGCAGTCGCTGCCGTCGCTCAAATCCTTCCTGCGCACTGCGCCGCAATGGCTTGTCATACGATTCCGCAACCAGCGCGGGCTGGCGGCTCAGGTCTATCAGCGGCTGCGCAACAGCCATTACGGCCATTGGCCAACATTGATCGAAATGGCCGTGGAGTTGAAACTCAGCCCCACCACGTTCCGCCGTCGGCTGGAGCGCGAAGGGTGCGCCTTCCAGGGCATCAAGGACGAGGTACGGCGTGGCATCGCCCAGCAGAAGCTGCGCGAGACCGAGATGAGCGTGGTGGACATCGCCTCGCTGGTGGGTTTTCAGGAGCCCAGCGCGTTTCACCGGGCGTTCAAGAAATGGACAGGGGAGAGTCCGGGCAGTTACCGCGCCGGGCGCAAGGCGACACTCCAGGCCGAGCAATGATTGCTCACTGATATCACGTGACACGCGGGCACAAAGTTTTTAGTGAACGACGTCGCATTTGTCTTCAGTTCGCCATGGACCTGCCGATGACTTGGTCAGTACGGAGCTTAGGAGTTCTATCGTGAATTTGTATCTCAACCAACTGCAGAGCAAGGCCGACTTCAAAAGCTCGATCTATGCAGGTGACATCTATCTGAACACCAACCTGCAGGCGACCCACGACCTGTGCCGGTTCGCCAAGCAAAGCATCACTGCGGCGTTCGATGGCGAGACCGACCACCAGGCACTGCACACCATGATGCCGGTCACCGAGTTCGTGGAGCGGGTTACGGCTCTCAAGCGCCAGTTCACCAACTGCCTTGATGTCAAAGAGATGATTCACAAGTTCGCCCTCGAGATCGGTATCGATCCGGCCGAATACCTGTTCGATGTGCCACGTATCCGCGTGGTACCGAACTACAACTACCTGCACGCCGGGGTGAGCTATGCGTACAAGCCGCATCGCGATACCTGGTACGGCAACGCCGACTGCCAGATCAACACCTGGATGCCGGTGTACACCATCACCCCCGACCAGACGATGATGATCAACCCGGGCTATTTCAGCACCCCGGTGAAGAACTCCTCGGTGGACTGGAGCCTGGCCGACTGGATCAACGTCCAGCGTCCGCTGGCAAAAACCAACGTGACCGAAGAAACGCGCATTCACCCGGTTCCTCAGGAAGACATCCAGACGTCATCGGAGATCCGCATCGCCGGCAACGAGGGGGAAGTCATTACCTTCTCCGGCTCGCACCTGCACGGCACCGTGGCCAACTTCACCGACAAGACACGTTTCAGCATCGATTTCCGCCTGATTCATCTTCAGGACCTGCTGACTGGCCGCGGTGCGCCCAACGTCGACAGCGGCGCCAAAGACGTCGAAGCCGGTTACAAAGATCTTTTCCATCTCAACGACTTTTCGCAATTCCAGGGAGTTAGCCAATGACCAAGCGCCGCCTGACGGGGCCTGAGGCCGAGTACGCCGAGAAACGCGCCAATCTGCTCAAGCGCGTCGACTCTCAATATGTGGCCGATGCTCCGTTCGTGTTTGCCAACCGGATTGCAGTCACGGCGGCGCTGTCGCGCATCGAGCTGTTCAAGATGGTGCAGGACGTGCCCGGCGCGATCATCGAGTGCGGCGTGTACAAGGGCAACTCGCTGATGCTCTACATGCAACTGTCGATGATCCTGGAGCCCTACGCGATCAACCGTTCGATCATCGGCTTCGACACCTTCTCGGGCTTTCGCAGCATCGACGCCGAGGAAGACCCGGCCGACATCAACGAAACCATGTTTTCGGACACCGATGAATCGATCATTCAAGAGATGATCGACGCCAATGACCTGGTGCGCCCGGTCAACCGGATTCCGCGTTGCGAGATCATCAAGGGCGACATCATGGAGACCGTTCCGGCGTTCCCCAAGACTCGCCCTGACCTGGTCGTGGCGATGCTGATCCTGGACACCGACCTGTATTCGTCGACCAAAGTGGCGCTGGAAACCTTCCTGCCGTACATGCCAAAGGGCGCCATCGTGGTGCTGGACGAAGTGGCCTATCGCAACTTCCCGGGTGAAACCGCAGCACTGCGCGAAGTGCTGGACCTGAACAAGGTCGAACTCAAGCGCCTGCCGTTCGATTCGTGCGTGGGCTACTTCCGCGTCTGATCGCCGCTTGCGTTGCCAGAGCCCCGTTGTGACCCAGCGGGGCTTTTTGTTTTCGGCAATCGGCAGGCGATAGCCTGTTTGCGTCATGGCGCTTGATATTTTGAACGCCCGACGCTTATTTTGTACGCCTCGCCGCGTTGCGGCCTGCACAGAACCCTGCATAAAAATAAAGGACTTGAGTCATGAGTAGCGGTGGCCACAATTCTCTCGCGCAGCGATTGATGGGCATTGATGAAATTGAATGCGTCACGCCGGACCTGAACGGCGTGCCCCGGGGCAAAGTCATGACAGCGGAGGGCTTCCTTGAAGGCCGTCGGCTGCAACTGGCGCGGGGGGTGCTGTTGCAATGCATCATGGGCGGCTATCCGGCCGCGAAATACTACGGCAGCGATGACGGCGACCTGGCGCTGATCGCCGACCCCGAGCAGACCCATCGCCTGCCCTGGAGCGACGAACCTCGCGCCCTGGCGATCTGCGACGCGGACGAGCTGGACGGCGAGCCGTCGAACCTGTCCACCCGCGGGCAACTGAAATCGGTCATCGCCCGCTATGCCTGCCATGGCTGGTCGCCGGTGGTGGCCACCGAGCTTGAGTTCTTCGTCTTCGCGCCCAACAGCGACCCCAACCAGCCGTTCAAGCCGCCAGTGGGCCTGGACGGGCGTCGCGAGGACGGGCAGTCGGCGTTCAGCGTCAGTTCCAACAACGGCCTGCGTCCGTTCTTCAGCGAAGTCTACAAGTGCATGGCCGCGCTGGGCCTGCCACGCGACACCTTTATGCACGAAATGGGCGTCAGCCAGTTCGAGATCAACCTGTTGCACGGTGATCCGCTGCTGCTGGCCGACCAGACGTTCCTGTTCAAACACATGCTCAAGGAAGTCGCGCTCAAGCACGGCCTGACCGTGGTGTGCATGGCCAAGCCTCTGGCCCATACACCGGGCAGCTCGATGCACATTCACCAAAGCGTGGTCGACAGCGTCACCGGCCAGAACATTTTCAGCGACGCCCAGGGCGACCCGACGGCGGCATTCCGTCACTTCATCGGTGGCCAGCAGGCGGCCATGGCCGACTTCACCGCCTTGTTCGCGCCCAACGTCAATTCGTACCAGCGGCTGTGCCATCCGTTCGCCTCGCCGAACAACGCCTGCTGGTCCCATGACAACCGTGCGGCAGGCCTGCGCATTCCGGCCAGCTCGCCGGTGGCCCGGCGCGTGGAAAACCGTTTGCCCGGTGCAGATGCCAACCCGTATCTGGCCATTGCAGCTAGTCTTTCAGCCGGGCTCCATGGTATCGAGCAGCAGCTTGAGCCAACCGAACCGATCCAGGGGGAATTCGTCGTGCCGGACGCGCTGTCGCTGCCATGCACCCTGCATGCGGCGCTTGAACGTCTCAAACGCAGCGGGCTTGCCAAGGAACTGTTCGGGGCCGAATTCATCGAAGGCTACGTCGCGTCGAAGACCCTGGAACTGACCAGTTTCTTCAACGAAATCACGCCCTGGGAACGCAGAGTTCTGGCTGCCCAGGCTTAACCACCGCGTTTCGGAAATCCTCCATGGATGAGGGTTTCCGTTTTTGGAAAGTCGATGCGCCAAATCTGGAAATCCTTTCGAGCGCTGTACTTCGCCTCACTGATGATGCTCATCGGTTCGGGTCTGTTAAGTACGTATCTGGCATTGCGCCTGGCCGCTGACCATGTCGATGGCCTGTGGGTCGGTGCGTTGATGGCGGCCAACTATGTGGGGCTGGCGCTGGGCGGGAAGGTCGGTCACCGGCTGATCGGCCGGGTAGGGCATATCCGGGCCTATGCCACGTGCGCCGGTATCGTCGGCGCGGCGGTGCTGGGGCATGGCCTGGTCAACTTCCTGCCGGCCTGGATCTTCCTGCGGATGATCGTCGGCCTTGGCATGATGTGCCAGTACATGGTCATCGAGAGCTGGCTCAACGAACAGGCCTCGCCCAAACAGCGCGGCCTGGTATTCAGCGGCTACATGATCGCCTCGTACCTGGGGCTGGTGCTGGGGCAACTGATTCTGGTGATCCATCCTCAGTTGGGGCTGGAGCTGCTGATGCTGGTCGCGATGTGCTTCGCCCTGTGCCTGGTGCCGGTGGCGATGACCCGCAGCATCCACCCGGCGCCCATGCGGCCGGCGCCGCTGGAGCCGCTGTTCTTCATGCGCCGGGTGCCGCAGTCGCTGACCACCGTGCTCAGCGCCGGCCTGATCATTGGCTCGTTCTACGGCCTGGCGCCGTTGTTCGCGGCGCAGCAGGGCTTGTCTACCGATCACGTCGGTCTGTTCATGGCGTGCTGCATCGGCGCCGGCCTGCTGGTGCAGGGGCCGCTTGGCAGGCTGTCGGACCGCTATGACCGCGCCAAGCTGATTCGCGGTTTCGCCGGTTGCCTGGTGGTCGCCTCGTTGCCCCTGGCGATCTTCCCCGGGTTGCCGATGGAAGTGGTCTTCGCCATGGGCTTCGTGACCTCGCTGCTGCAGTTCGCGCTCTACCCGCTGGCAGTGGCGTTTTCCAACGACCACGTCGAAGGCGAGCGACGTGTATCGCTCACCGCCATGCTGCTGATGACCTACGGCGTGGGCGCCAGTATCGGGCCGTTGGTCGCGGGCGTGCTGATGAAGCAGTTCGGCAGCAACATGCTCTATGCGTTCGTCTGCTTCGTGGCGCTGATCCTGGTGCTGCGCATCCGGCCCAAAGCCGTCACCAACCTGCACCAGGTGCAGGACGCACCCCTGCATCACATTGCCATGCCCGACAGCATGGCCAGCTCGCCCCTGGTCGTGGCCCTCGACCCCCGTGTGGATGAGCAGGTGGTGCAGGACCAGATGCAGACAGCCGCCGATCCCGCAGCGCAATCGGCCGATGCGCCTGCCGAGCCTGATGTTGAAGTGCAGGAACGGGTCGTGGCGTCTGGCGAAGGCGTGGTGCGGCCGGTGGCGGTGGTGGACGAGGAGGGTGGCGCATCCCCGGACGAAACCCGTGACGTGGGGGTGGATCGGCCGTTGTAGCTTTCTCGTTGTGGCCGAAAAAGCTGTTTCTACGACATATGCTGCTTTTCGCTTCTCTCTAAGATCGGTTCCAGAATCCCACGGCCTTGGCGAATCCCGCCGCCGTGGGTCAACCCTGATTCCGGAGAATCGACATGAAGCTGACCCACAACACCATTTTTATCACCGGCGGCACGTCGGGCATTGGTCGCGCACTGGCCGAGGCGCTTCACCAGCGCGGCAACAAAGTCATCATCGCGGGGCGTCGCCAGGCGTTGCTGGAACAGATCACCGCAGCCAACCCCGGCATGGAAGGAGTGACCCTGGACGTGGGTGATGCCGCCGACATTGCCAAGGTGACCGCTGACGTGGTTCGGCGTTTCCCGGACCTGAACGTGCTCATCAACAACGCCGGGATCATGCTGATCGATGACGCGAGCGGCGCCATCGACGAGCAGTTGATGATCGACACCATCACCACCAACGTCTACGGCCCGATTCGTGTCACTTCCGGGTTGATCGAGCATTTGAAAACCCGCCCCGATGCTGTGGTGATGAATGTTTCGTCGGTGCTGGCCTTCGTTCCACTGGCCTTCACGGCGGTCTATAGCGCGACCAAGGCGGCCATGCATTCCTGGTCGATGTCCCAGCGCTACATGCTGCGCAATACCTCTGTGCGGGTGCTGGAGATCGCCCCGCCATGGGTTCAGACCGATCTGTTGAACAGTAATGATGAGCCTCGCGCCATGCCCTTGGCGGAGTTCATCGAAGAAACCATGACGGCGCTGGCGACGGACGCCGATGAAATCCTGGTCGAGCGCGCGAGGCCCTTGCGCGCGGCGGCGGGTGCGGATGAGGCCGCCTTTGTTCATGGCTTCAACGATTCCTTCGCTGCGGGTTGATCTGCTGGCGAATAGCCCCGTAGCAGCACGGCTTGCCGGCGGGGGCGGTGTGTCAGGCGATGCATGTGTGTCTGATGCACCGCTCCCGCCGGCAAGCCGGACTGCTACGGGTTCAGGGCGCAGCGCAATACTTGTGTACACACCTGCCGCAGGTTCGGGTCTAGAATCGGAGATCCCATGACGGACCTCGCGCCCATGCAATCCATAGCTCTCGTCGTTCGGCCAGACTTTCAGGTGATGAGTCTGGCCGCGCTGTCGGCGTTCGAATTTGCCAATGTCGTCGCCGAGCAAAAACTCTACGACATTCACCTGCTCTCCGAGCACGGCGGTCCAGTCGCCACCAGTTCGCTGTTCACGTCGGTGTCGACCCAGCCCCTGGGCCAGGCGCAGTTCGACACGGTGTTGATCAGCGGCGCCATGGACCGGTCCTCGGCTTCGAGCCGCATCAATGAATTCCTGCTCCAGGCCTACGCCAACTGCCGGCGGGTAGGCGCCCTGTGCGTAGGGGCTTTCGCCCTGGCTGAAGCGGGTCTGCTCGACGGGCGCCGAGCCACCGTGCACTGGGCCCGGGCACGAGAAATGCGCGAGAAGTTCCCGGCGATCAAGGTTGAAGAGGACCGGATCTTCGTGGTCGACGGCAAGGTCTGGACCTCGGCGGGGATGTCCGCAGCCTTGGACCTGAGCATCGGCATGGTGGAAAAAGACCATGGCCCGGAGATCGCGCGCAAGGTTGCTCAGCACCTGGTGCTTTACCATCGCCGCGCCGGTGGCCAGTCGCAGCATTCGGCCATGCTGGAGATGAGCCCGGGCTCCGATCGCATCCAGGTATCGCTGGACTATGCGCGCAAGAACCTGCGCCGGGAATTGTCGGTGGACGAACTGGCCGATGCGGCGTGCCTGAGTCCTCGCCAGTTCAGCCGGTCGTTCCGTGCGCAAACCGGGGTTTCGCCGGCCAAGGCGGTGGAAAACCTGCGTCTGGAGGCGGCGCGACTGATGATGGAGCAGGGGAGAAAGTCGCTGGAGGCGGTCGCCCAGGAAACAGGCTTTGGTGACAGGGAACGGATGCGCAGGGCGTTTGTGCGGGTGTACGGGCAGACGCCCCAATCACTGCGGCGAAGCCTGGGGCCGGTGGCGGATGCGTTTTAGATCAAAGGCACATTCCGTAGCAGCCCGGCCGGGCGGCGATCCGCTTGCCGACGGGAGCGATCTTGAATACGCCCCCGCCGGCAAGCCGTGCTGCTACGGGATCAATCAGAAGTCGTCGTCTTTGTCGAAGCGGCGGGCTTCGCGTTGCAGCTGGTAGACGAAGCGTTCGACCTGACGCTGCACCAATCCACTGATGTTGTGGAAGCGCACGCCGGCGAAGGTGGTGTTGATCTTCTCTTCGAAGTGCAGGTAGCGCAGCTCGACCGAGGTGGTCATGTTGCCGAAGGGCAGGGCCGCGACGAAACGGTCGTACACCTGGCCCAACTGCATGCGCTCGGAATAGTCGCCATCGAAACGCAGCTTGCAGCCGGTGGCGGAGATGTCGAGCAGCTTGCCGCGCAGCGGCGCCTTGAGCTTCTCGCCGCCGACTTCGATGTCCACCAGGGAGGCCAGCTTCAGCGCAGCGCGGAAGGCGTTGCGGCGCTGGTGATAGACGACTTCCTCGGGAAGAGGGCCGCGATAGCTGTGGGGGTCGTCGATGATGGTCATCTGCGCCTTGACTTCCCAGGCGATGCGCACGCCATCGTGGAAGCCTTCGACACGGAACGCTTCGCCGTTGGCCATGAATCGCTCGCCGTCGCGAGGAATCATTTCATCCAGGGCGATGACGTTGTTGTCACGGTCGACTTCGATGACGTAGCTCTGGAAGCGCTGGCTGCGCTCATGGAAGGTGATGATCAGCGGATCATGGCTTTCCATCAGCAGCCGCAGGTTGGCGGCAATTTCCAAAGGCGTGGTAAGTACCTTCGGGGGCTGCGGAACATCTTCCGCGCTTAAGGCATTCACGGTTAATCCATCTCCAGGCAAATAACGACAACGTGCGACGGAAGGCAGTTTGCCACCATGTTGCACGTCTTGATACAAGAACTTACGCCTGGCTAAGCGGACGTGGTCTCATCTTCCCGGATGTCGAACCCCGGCTGTCATACAGCGTAGGTGTGTCGCCACCGTTGAGGATGCGTAGTTGTTGAGCCGTGGTCAGCTGCTGGAGCTGGATCAGTGCGCCATTCTGTTCGTTGGCGGCCTGACACTCGGTCATCAACCCACTCAATTCGTCGCCCGCTTTCAACAGTGCTTCGCCGACGGAGGAGTGCCTGGCCACTTCTTCAAGTCCCGCGCGATTGGCGGGCAGGCCCAGACTGCTCATCAGTTGGCTGCGTCTGCGTCCATGCTGTTCGAGCACGATCACCAGCGCCTGTTTCTGCGCCAGGATATGTTCCATTTCGACCATATTGCGTCCGTGGAGCGCCAGTGACTCGGCCCTCAGGATATCCAGCAGATGCTGGGTCGGCGCAATATCGTCCGTGATCAGTTGAAGCAATGTAGTGTCTTGCATCGCATGCCCTGGGATTCAAGCGTCCAGAAGCCCCTGCGCGGACCGGGGGCTAGCGCTGGGCTTCGAAGTTAAGCAGTTTGCTTGCAACACGGTTGCTGTCGACCTTGTAGCTGCCGTCGGCGATAGCCTGCTTCAACTCGGCCACACGGGCGCTGTTGACAGTGGGCTGATCACGCAACGAATCAGTGATCTTCTGCAACTGTTGAGCTTCGCTGCTCAAATGTACTTTCTCGCCGCTGCCGTCAACGCTTTGAGAAGTGCTTACCGTCGCGGAGGCGTCGGCCTTGCTGGCTTCCTTGGTGCTGGCGGTACGCGAAGTACCGCTTACGGCAGTGGAGCTATTCAAACGACTGAAGTCGATGACCATGATTAAAACCTCTGGGTTCTAGGACGCTTGCCTTTGTTTCGGCTAAACCCGGAATAACTTTAGGGCCAGTGCGAAAACAGTCTTGAATCGACTTCGCACAGGGCAGATGGGTTCCGAGTGTAGAAAAAGCGCAAGCGTTGCGCCAGAGGTTCCTGCGCGTCACATAGGCACCTCGACCTGCCCTGGGGCGACGATATTGGCCTTGATCACACGTTTGGAATTGAGGTTCTTGACCCGTATCTGCTCGTTGAAACCGCCGTCCGACAGTGCCTCGCCAGGCATGCGAACGCTCATGGCGCCACTGCGCGCACTGATGACCACCTGATCGCCCTTGCGCACCATTTGCGGCTGCTCCAGATGCACCGGGGTGAGAATCTGATCGATGACCGTTGGTCGGACGACTTTCTGCCCGATCGCCTGGTCCAGCGAATCCAGAAAACCTTGCCCCAGCAGGCCCACGTCACGCTCGCGCAGGGCCACGTCGGCCTGGGAGACGATCGCGTCACGCTTCATCGGGCGCACAACGGTCACCACATTGCGAAACAGATGTACCTGCGCCGGGACGAACACCGTCCACGGAGAAGAGCCCTCGCAGCGCAGTTTCACGGTCACCCGGCCGATGGGGGTTGCGGAATTTTCCAGGGAAGCTGTCAAATCCTTGTCGCAATGGGGCATGCGCAGGCGAGGGTCGAGCTGTTTGACTTCGATCTCGTAGCGCCCCTGGGTCTGACTGGTGGCCAGATAGTCTTCCACTGTGAATTCAAGAAAGCCCTGGGTGGCGCCGATAAGTTGTTCAGGCAGGGTTACGTTGTCCGCGCGGGCCACACCTGTGGCGGCGAGCAGACACAGCGCGACGACCACGCTATAAAAGCTGCGGGTCGCGTTGTTGAAGTGTCGGGATACTGTCATAAGCGAGTTCATGACAGGTCAATAGCAAGGGCCGTGCCGCTTGCCGATGTGGCAGTGCGCGATTGGTCGTTTTGGGAAGGAGTGGTGCATGGCTGGTGTTTTGGATTCAGTGAACCAGCGCACTCAACTGGTAGGGCAGAACCGCCTTGAACTGTTGCTGTTCCGGCTGGAAGGCAAGCAGTTGTATGGGATCAACGTGTTCAAGGTAAAAGAGGTGCTTCAGTGCCCAAAACTTACCCTCATGCCCAAATCCAGTCCGATTGTGCGCGGAGTGGCAAATATTCGTGGCGGGACGATTCCGATTCTCGATCTGTCGATGGCAACCGGGGCTGCGCCTCTGGCCAACATCGCCAATTCGTTCGTCATCATTACCGAGTACAACACCAAGATTCAGGGTTTCTTGGTGCATTCGGTCGAACGCATCGTGAACATGAACTGGGAAGACATTCATCCGCCACCCAAGGGTACCGGTCGCGATCACTACCTCACGGCGGTGACGCGTATCGACAACCAGTTGGTGGAAATCATCGACGTGGAGAAGATCCTCGCCGAAGTGGCGCCGGTGTCGGAAAACATTTCGGCGGGCGTTGTGACTGAAGAAGTCGCGCACAAGGCCTTGTCGCTGCGGGTCCTGACCGTGGACGACTCTTCGGTTGCGCGCAAACAGGTCACCCGTTGCCTGCAGACCGTGGGCGTTGAAGTGATCGCGTTGAATGACGGTCGCCAGGCGCTCGAATTCCTGCGCAAGCTGGTGGACGAGGGCAAGAAACCGGAAGAAGAATTCCTGATGATGATCTCCGACATTGAAATGCCGGAGATGGACGGCTACACCTTGACTGCAGAGATCCGCAACGATCCGCGCATGCAGAAGCTGCACATTATCTTGCATACTTCCTTGTCCGGGGTGTTCAACCAGGCGATGGTGAAGAAGGTAGGTGCCGACGATTTCCTGGCCAAGTTCCGGCCGGACGATCTGGCAGCTAGAGTGGTAGATCGTATCAGGGCGGCAGATATCAGCTGAGGAGGGGACTCCCTCCTGGCTGTTCACATGATTTGAGAGGCGGCATGTCTACAGGTAATTTGGATTTTGAGCAGTTCCGGGTCTTCCTGGAAAAAGCCTGTGGCATTTTGCTGGGTGAAAACAAGCAGTACCTGGTCTCCAGTCGCCTGAACAAGCTGATGGAGCAGCAGGGCATCAAGTCGCTGGGCGAGTTGATCCAGCGTATCCAGAGCCAGCCGCGCAGTGGTCTGCGCGAGCAGGTGGTCGATGCGATGACGACCAACGAAACCCTGTGGTTTCGCGACACCTACCCGTTCGAGGTGCTCAAGAACAAGGTGCTGCCCGAGCAGCTCAAGGCGTCGCCGGGGTTGCGTCCGCGCATCTGGTCGGCGGCCTGTTCGTCGGGGCAGGAGCCGTATTCGCTGTCGATGTCGTTCGATGAGTTCGAGCGCAGCAATCCCGGGCTCTTGAAGTCGGGGGCGCAGATTGTCGCGACCGATCTGTCGGGCAGCATGCTGACCAACTGCAAGACCGGGGAATACGACAGCCTGGCCATTGGCCGTGGTTTGTCGCCGGATCGCTTGCAGCGCTATTTCGATCAGAAGACGCCGGGGCGCTGGACGGTGAAGGCGCCGATCAAGAATCGTGTGGAGTTTCGTTCCTTCAATCTGCTGGACAGCTATGCGGCGTTGGGCAAGTTCGACATTGTGTTCTGCCGCAACGTGCTGATCTATTTTTCGGCTGAGGTGAAGAAGGACATTCTGTTGCGTATTCATGCGACGTTGAAGCCAGGCGGGTATCTGTTCCTGGGGGCGTCGGAGGCGTTGAACGGATTGCCGGATCATTATCAGATGGTGCAGTGCAGTCCGGGGATCATTTATCAGGCCAAGTAGGGCTGGTGGGTGATTTGACTGGTTGCTTGAAACCCGGCGATGGTGGCCGGGTTTTTTGTTGATCGTTCCCACGCCTGTGCCGTTGATCGTTCCCACGCTCTGCGTGGGAATGCAGTGGGCGACGCTCCGCGTCGTTGGCGGACTTTGGTATCGGGTGTTGATCCGTTTTCGCGGTGGTCCGGATTTTGGGTTTCGCCCCTTACGGGCGACTGACTTTCCTTACGGGGAAAGTAAGCAAAGCCATTGCTCCTGGCTGGGGTCCTCCTTCGTCGGACTTCCCTCGACTCCGGCGCCGTTCCGGGGGCACGCTGTGATGGGCCGTCCCTGGCCCGCACAGCTTTCGCGGCTTCCTGCCGCTCATCCCCCTGCACGACGCCTGCGCTCGGCCTGGCGCCTTGACGTCGCGTTCGGCGTCGTCTGTGCCATCGCGCATGAAGATCAAAATCAAAATCTAAAACACACCACCGTCCCGTAGCAGCACGGCTTGCCGGCGGGGACGTCCTCAAGATCGCCGACGCCGGCAAGCCGGACTGCTACGGGGTGTGGTGTCAGTTTCTGTAGGAGCGCGCTTGCCCGCGACGTGGGCCTCAAGATCGCTCCCGCCGGCAAGCCGTGCTGCTACGGGAGGCATGCGGTATCCGTCGGCAAACGGCAAAAAAACGACACAACCCTTGCCGCTTTGCCTTCTTCCTGCGGAAATCGTTTGCCGCTTTTCTGGCATCGCCCATTGCCACTTGCCTCGAACCCCAGCAAACGCGGCCATTTCGCAACTTGGCACGCCGCTTGCTCTAAGACCTGCAGTCACGAACATCTGGTCAACCGATAAAGGTTCCCGACATGAGCATCAGCTTCGACAAGGCACTGGGCATTCACGAGAAAGCGCTGAACTTCCGCGCTCAACGTGCAGAAGTGCTGGCCAACAACATCACCAACGCCGACACGCCTAACTACAAGGCGCGCGACCTGGACTTTTCCAAGGTGCTGGCCGCCGAAAGCGACAAGGCCAACAACGGTACTTTCGCCCTGAACATGACCAACAACCGTCATATCGAGGCCGAAGGCATGAGCACCGGCGATGCGAGCCTGTTGTATCGCACGCCGTCGCAGCCGTCGCTGGACCAGAACACCGTCGATTCCCAGGTCGAGAACGCCAACTACGCCGAGAACGCGATTGGCTTTCAGGCCAGTTTCACTTTGCTCAACAGTAAGTTCAAAGGGCTGGTAGCAGCCCTGCGCGGAGAGTAATTCATGTCTCTATCCAGTGTTTTCAATATTGCCGGTAGTGGCATGAGTGCCCAGAACACTCGCCTGAACACCGTCGCCAGTAACATCGCCAACGCCGAGACCGTGTCGTCCAGCCTGGACAAGACCTACCGTGCCCGTCACCCGGTCTTCTCCACCGTGTTCCAGAGCCAGGAAGCCGGCGGCAGCGCTTCGCTGTTCGAAGAGCAGGGCCAGGCCGGTACCGGCGTGCAGGTGTCCGGGATCGTCGAGGACGCTTCCAACCTGGAAGCCCGCTACGAGCCAAATCACCCGGCTGCCGACAAGAACGGTTACGTCTACTACCCGAACGTCAACGTCGTCAACGAAATGGCTGACATGATCTCGGCGAGTCGCTCGTTCCAGACTAACGCGGAAGTCATGAACACCGCCAAAACAATGATGCAGAAGGTCCTGACCCTGGGTCAGTGATAAGGGGCGCATGCGATGACCGTTACCAACGACACGACCACCAGCGACTACCTCAAGTCGCTCCAGTCGGCCACTTCCGGCAAGACTGGCGACAGCACCACCGGTTCCAGCACCCTGGGCAAGGATTCGTTCCTGCAATTGCTGGTCACCCAGATGCAGAACCAGAACCCGCTCGATCCACAGGACAACAGCGAATTCGTGGCCCAGCTGGCGCAGTTCTCAAGTCTTGAAACCATGCAGAACCTGAGCACCTCGGTCGACGCCATTGGCGGCATGTACCAGTCGTCCCAGGCGTTGCAGGCGTCTTCGCTGGTGGGCCGCACCGTGGTAGTCGACGCCGGCTCCACCAGTGTCGACACCACCAAGGGCATTACCGGTCAGGCCGTCCTGCCTAACAGCAGCACCGTGACTCAGGTCAAGGTCTATGACAGCAAGGGCGAGGTGGTCCGCACCCTCGATCTGGGCGAGCAGAAGGCCGGCAACGCCAGCTTCACCTGGGACGGCAAGGACGAGGACGGTAACGTCCTGGCCTCCGGCAACTACAGCTTCGTGGCCACCGCAGCGCTGGATGGCAAGAGCTCCACGGTCAAGACCTACCTGCCGGCCACCGTCAGCAGCGTGACCATGGGCTCGGCGGGCACTGCAATGACTCTCAACCTGGCCGATGGCAGCAACGTTGCCTTGTCCAAAGTTCAACAAATCGGAATCTAGAGCCGGATCGACGGCGCAGGAGTGATACATGTCTTTCAATATCGGTCTGAGTGGGCTCTACGCAGCAAATAAAAGTCTGGACGTCACCGGCAACAACATTGCCAACGTCGCGACCGTGGGCTTCAAGTCTTCCCGTGCGGAATTCGCCGACCAGTACGCGCAATCCATTCGTGGTACTTCCGGTGGCACCAATGTCGGCAGCGGCGTGACCACTGCGGCCGTGACCCAGAACTTCACCCAGGGCTCCCTGACCACCGGCACCGGCCGTGACCTGGACCTGGCGATCAACGGCAACGGCTTCTTCATGGTCAGCAACAATGGCGAGAAGCTGTACACCCGTGCCGGTAACTTCCACACCGACACCGCCGGCAACATCATCGACACCAACGGCAACAACCTGCAGGGTTTCGGTGTTGATGCCAACGGCAATGTGAAGACGGGCGTCCTTACCAACCTGAAGGTCGATACCTCGAACATGGCGCCGAAGGCGACCACCAGCATCAGCATCAGCTCCAACCTGGATTCGAGCAAGGAAATCAACACCGCTGCCGCGTTCGATCCGGCCAAGGTCGAAACCTACGACCTGACCTACAGCACCAAAATCTACGACAGCCAGGGCAACGAGCACACCCTCGACCAGTACTTCCGGAAGACGGGACTCAATACCTGGGACATGTACTCGATGATCGACGGTCGCAGCATTTCCAACCCGGCATCCACCACCCCGGACGTGACCAACCTCACGTTCAACTCGGCGGGTAACCTGGTGACCACCCCTGCGCCAACGTCCACCGCCAACATGGTGGTAAACGCTGATGGCACGTTCACCGTCGCCAACTGGATTCCGGCCCAGAGCAAGACCGTCGGTTCGACCACCACCTGGGCAGCCAACGGTGCAGCGGCAGCCACTGGCGGCATGAAGCTGGACATGCTGGCGACCACCCAGACCAACGCGGCCGGCGGCGCCATCGCCAAGAATCAGGACGGCAACTACACCGGCCAGATCAGCGCCATGAACGTTGACTCCACCGGTAACCTGTTCGCCACCTACACCAACGGCCAGTCGCGCGTTATCGGTCAGGTTGCGCTGACGTCGTTCGCCAACGTCCAGGGCCTGGCCCCGGCCGGTGGCACCATGTGGCGTGAAACCTACGCTTCGGGCATTCCGGTCACCGGCGCTCCGGAGTCGGGTACGCTGGGTAACATTACCGGTTCTGCGCTGGAAGAATCCAACGTTGACCTGACCACCGAACTGGTTCAGCTGATCAAGGCGCAGAGCAACTATCAGGCGAACGCGAAGACCATTTCGACTGAAAGCACCATCATGCAGACCACCATCCAGATGACCTGATAACGGTTGCTGGACAGGCGTTGACAGAGCCCCTCCTCGGAGGGGCTTTTTTGTGGGCGATGGGTGGTGTTTGGCGGGTCTGAAATTACAGGAGGTGTCCCACTCGATAACTGGAAAATTCCTACTTCCGTTTTTGCGAGCATAAAACCGCTGGCAAATGAATGCGTTTGAGCCGCCGTGTTCGACCGCATCCGTTTGCCCGCGACTATCAATGCATTGACGGATGTGTCGTGAAAACGACTCAGGGAGTGTTCATGTCATTCAATATTGCGGTTTCCGGATTGAACGCGGCGCACAAGCGCATGGAAGTGGCGGGCAACAACATCGCCAACGTACACACCTCGGGTTTCAAATCCTCTCGCGCGGAATTCTCTGCGGTGTATGGCTCGGCGACCCTGGGCGGTAGCCGGTCGGCAGTGGGGGACGGGGTGCAGTTGACCAATGTCTCGCAGAACTTCGCCGCCGGCGGGGCCCAGACCAGTGAGGGGCGCCCGCTGGATCTGCGTATCCAGGGTTCGGGTTTCTTTGTGGTCAGCGACGGCGGCACCATCAGCTATACCCGTTCGGGCGCCTTCAACAAGGATGCGGAAAACTTCATCGTCGACGGACACGGCAGCCGCTTGCAGGGTTACGCCGTGAACGCCGATGGCCAGGTCATCGGCGGTGTGCGCAGCGACCTGAAGATGGACACCGCGAACATGGCGCCCAAGGCCACGAGCAAGATCGAGCAGACGCTGAACCTGGATTCGTCGGCGGCATCGCTGGCGGCGCTGCCGCGGTTCAATCCTGACGATCCGCGTACCTACACGCGCGTGACCACCCAGACCATCAAGGACGCCGGCGCCCCGGAGATCAAGGAAGAGAAGGGCAAGAACCACAAGGGCGAAGAGGTCATCACCACTCATGCCCGAGCGGCAATCCCGCCGCAAGACCACGAACTCAAGCAGTACTTCGTCAAGACCGACGACAACAACTGGACCTCGTACATCCTCATTGACGGGATCAACCCGCTGGATCCCTCGACCACCTCACCGCTGGAAATCGGTCTGCGCACCCACGCCAACGGCAAGCTTCACCTGAGCGGTGCCTCGGCGGTGGTGAGCGTGGAGAATGACACTGAGCTTGCGCTGCATGACTGGCGGCCGGCGATCAAGGAAAACGGCAGCTGGAAACCCAGCCCGGCGAGCAATGCGGGGCCCATCAAGCTGCCGCTGAGCGAAGCGGGCGCGCCGCTGCTCGATCCGGCTGATCCAGCGATGGCGCGGCCCGTGCCACCGTTCAATCCGTCCGATGTCACGACCTTCAACCGGGTCATTCCCACCGGGCTTTTCGACAGCCTCGGCAACCGGCACGAACTGAGCCAGTACTTCGTCAAGGACGGCAGCAACAGCTGGAAAATGCACGTGCTGATTGACGGACGCAATCCTCAGGATCCGGCCAGCACCGATCCACTGACGGCCAGTATGCTGTTCAACGCCGATGGTTCGATGCAATTGCTCAGTGGCGGCCCGGGGCTGACGGCGGCCAACGGCAAGCTGACCCTCAGCGGCTGGATTCCGGCCAAGTCCCTGGACGGTAACAAGCCGGGCGGCCTCTGGGGCAGCAGCGGTGCGGTGGCCAGCGGCGACGGTATCCTGCTCGACTACAGCAAGTTGAGCCAGCACCGGGCCGACACTGGGCGTTCCAATGTGGTGGTCGATGGTCATGCGTCTGGGGTGGCGTCGGGGTTGTCCATCGACAAGTCGGGCATCATGAGCGTCGGCTACACCAACGGCCTGCATCGCAAGATCGGCCAGGTCATGCTCGCCAGCTTCGCCAACGAGCAGGGCCTGCAACCGATCAGCGGGACCCGTTGGGTGCAGACGCACGCGTCCGGCATGGCGAATTTCGAGACGCCCGGCATTGGAGGGCTGGGCACAGTGGTCAGCCACTCGCTGGAGGGCTCGAACGTGGACATGTCCCGGGAGTTGGTGGAACTGATCCAGGCCCAGACCGCCTACCAGGCCAATTCCAAAAGCCTGTCGACCGAAGCTGAACTCATGCAGACCCTGATTCGCGCGACTTGATCCCTGCACCGCACCTGTAGGAGCGCGCTTGCCCGCGATGGCGTCAGCACATTCGGCATCACCGTACCTGACACACCGCCGTCGCGGGCACGCGCGCTCCTACACGGTTCCGTGGTGGAATCAAATCAGGTACCCCCCAATCCTGTAGGAGTGAGCTTGCTCGCGATGACGGTGTGTCAGTGACCACGGCTTTGACTGACACACCGCGGTCGCCGGCAAGCCGGACTGCTACGGTGCCGGCGTTGAAATCGAATCACGCGCACGCCGCCACCTGTAGGAGCGCGCTTGCCCGCGATGGCGTCAATGGGTTCGGCATCACCGTACCTGACACACCGCCGTCGCCGGCAAGCCGTGCTGCTAGGGGTGAATTATCGTCATTCAGATCGAACAATCAGACCTCACGAACGCGCCGCTGATGCGGGTCCAGCCTTTGCCGGGGCTGGTCTGGGCGCAGACGGTCTTGGTCTTGCCTTGCCACAGGTAATAAGGCGCTGGCGCCGCGACGGCCAGGGTGGTGAAGGCGAGGAGGAGGGTGAAGGTGAGCGGCAAGCGCATGACAATTTCCTGTTGGCAAAAGGCTCGATAACCCAGGCACTGCAATTATCGCTCCCTGCGCGAAATTTTTTTGGCGCGCAGGCTGTGGCGATTCTATCGAAAGTGGCGGTCCGCCGTCGCCGATCAAATCACCGCTGCCGACCCGGTCCGATTTGCGCCCGCAATCACTGGGAAATCAGCCATTTGTATCTCTTCTGAAAAACTGGCGCGATCATTGCTATGACCTGCTCAGTACAGCTACAGGCGGCAAGCGTCTGTCGGAGGAGGAAGACTGTGGACAAGTTGCTTTACGTGGCCATGAGCGGTGCGTCGGAAAACGCCATCGCGCAAAAGGCCCATGCCAACAACCTGGCGAACGTCTCGACCAACGGGTTCCAGCGCGACCTGGAACAGGCCCGCTCGATGCCGGTATTTGGCGAGGTCAACCCGTCTCGCGCCTATGCCATGAGCGAGCGCCCGGGCACTGACTTCAGCCAGGGTTCGATGATCGACACCGGTCGCGAACTGGACGTTGCCGTCAAGGGCGACGGCTGGATGGCGGTCCAGACACCCGATGGCGGCGAAGCCTACACCCGCACCTCCAGCATGAATATCGACGCCCTCGGCGTGTTGCGTGATGGCAATGGTTTGCCGGTCATGGGCAACAGCGGGCCGATTGCCGTGCCGCCACAGCAGCAGATCGAAATCGGCGCCGACGGCACGATCAGCGTTCAGTCCCTGGGTGAGAGCCCGCAGGTGATGGCGCAGATCGACCGCATCAAGCTGGTCCGGCCTGACCTTGCCAACCTGGAAAAAGGCCCCGACGGCCTGATGCACACCAAAGACGGCAAACCGGCGCAAGCCGATGCCAACGTGCAGGTCGAATCCGGTTTCCTGCAGTCGAGCAACGTCAACGCCGTCGAGGAAATGACCTCGGTGCTGGCGCTGTCCCGCCAGTTCGAACTGCATATCAAGATGATGAAGACCGCTGAGCAGGACGACGAGTCGATGGCTCGCGTCTTGCAAATGGGCTAATGACTGACAGCTTGCGCCGATAATCAGGCGCTCGAGGAGATTCAATACATGCTTCCGGCACTTTACGTCGCTAAAACCGGCCTGGCCGCTCAGGACATGAACCTGACGACCATTTCGAACAACCTGGCCAACGTCTCGACCACTGGCTTCAAGAGTGATCGCGCCGAATTCCAGGACCTGCTCTATCAGATCAAGCGTCAGCCAGGTGCTCAGTCCACCCAGGACAGCGAGCTGCCATCGGGCCTGCAGCTGGGTACCGGTGTGCGCATCGTCGGCACCCAGAAGAACTTCACAGCCGGCAGCCTTCAGACCACCAACCAGCCGCTGGACATGGCAATCAACGGCCGTGGCTTCTTCCAGATCCGTCAACCGGACGGCACCGTGGCCTACACCCGCGATGGTACTTTCCACCTGGACCAGAACGGCCAGATCGTGACCGCCAACGGTTACGCGCTGGAGCCTGCGATTGTCGTGCCCCAGGACTCGCAGACCTTCACCGTCGGCGAAGACGGCACCGTGTCGGTGACCACTTCGGCTGCCACTGCCACGCCACAGGTGATCGGCAACATCCAGACCGCCGACTTCATCAACCCGGCCGGTCTGCAGTCCCAGGGCGGCAACCTGTACCTGGAAACCGCATCCAGCGGCGCGCCGCAAGTCGGTACGCCTGGCCTGACCGGCCTGGGTGTGGTGCGTCAGAACACCCTGGAAAACTCCAACGTCAGCACCGTCGAAGAGCTGGTGAACATGATCACCACCCAGCGCGCCTACGAGATGAACTCCAAAGTGATCTCGACCGCCGACTCGATGCTGCAGTACGTCACCCAAAACCTGTAACGCAGTCACATTCAAGCGGATCCTGAAACACCTGATGGTCTTTAACGAAACACCTGGTCAATCCTTGCTACACCGAGAGGTTTTAAGTGTCATGAAACGGCTTTCTGTACTGCGGCTTTCCCTGTTGGCAGCACCGCTTTGCGGGCTCGCGCTGCTGACCGGTTGCGTTGCGCCTTCGGCCAAGCCCAATGACCCTTACTATGCGCCGGTGTTGCCACGAACGCCGCTGCCTTCGGCGGCGAACAATGGCTCGATCTATCAGGCAGGCTTCGAGCAGAACCTGTACGGCGACCGCAAGGCTTACCGGGTGGGTGACATCATCACCATCACCCTGTCCGAGCGGATGGCGGCCAGCAAGGCGGCCAGTTCCGGGATCAGCAAGACCAGCAAGACCAGCGTCGGCCTGACCTCGCTGTTCGGTGCCGGTGTGAGCACCAACAACCCGGTGGGCAGCGGTGACCTGAGCCTGAACGCAGGCTACAGCGGCGACCGCGCCACCAAGGGCGACGGCAAGGCAGCGCAGAGCAACAGCCTGACCGGTTCCATCACCGTGACCGTGGCCGATGTGCTGCCCAACGGGATTCTGTCGGTGCGTGGCGAGAAGTGGATGACGCTCAACACCGGCGATGAGCTGGTGCGCATCGCTGGCCTGATTCGTGCAGACGACATCGCCACCGACAATACCGTGTCGTCCACTCGCGTGGCCGATGCGCGCATCACGTATTCCGGTACAGGGGCGTTCGCCGATTCCAGTCAGCCTGGCTGGTTCGACCGTTTCTTCCTGAGCCCGTTGTTCCCTTTCTGATACCGGGATAGCCATGATCACGTTCAAGCAACTGATAGCGGCAGCGCTGCTGTTCACCACGGCCATCGGCGCCCATGCCGAACGCCTGAAGGACATCGCCAGCATTTCCGGCGTGCGCACCAACCAATTGATCGGCTACGGCCTGGTGGTGGGCCTGAACGGCACGGGTGACCAGACCACCCAGACACCGTTTACCCTGCAGACCTTCAACAACATGCTCTCGCAGTTCGGCATCAAGGTGCCGGCGGGCTCGGGCACGGTGCAGCTGAAGAACGTCGCGGCCGTGGCGGTGTATGCCGACCTGCCGCCGTTCGCCAAGCCCGGTCAGCAGATCGACATCACCGTGTCGTCCATCGGTAACTCCAAGAGCCTGCGCGGCGGTGCGCTGTTGATGACCCCGATGAAGGGTATCGACGGCAACGTCTATGCGGTCGCCCAGGGCAACCTGGTGGTCGGCGGCTTTGACGCTGAAGGCCGCGACGGTTCGAAGATCACCGTCAACGTTCCGTCTTCGGGTCGTATCCCTGGCGGTGCGTCGGTCGAACGTGCGGTGCCGAGCGGTTTCAACCAGGGCAACTCGTTGACCCTGAACCTCAACCGCAACGACTTCACCACGGCCAAGCGCATCGTCGACAAGATCAACGACATGCTCGGCCCAGGCGTCGCGCAAGCGGTGGACGGTGGTTCGGTGCGCGTGACAGCGCCGCTGGACCCCAACCAGCGCGTGGACTACCTGTCGGTGCTGGAGAACCTGGAGATCGATCCGGGCCAGACCTCGGCCAAGGTCATCATCAACTCGCGTACCGGCACCATCGTCATCGGCCAGAACGTCAAGGTTTCGCCGGCCGCCGTGACCCACGGCAGCCTGACCGTGACCATCACCGAAGACCCTGTGGTAAGCCAGCCGGGTGCGTTCTCCAACGGCCAGACCGCCGTGGTACCGCGCTCCAAGATCAATGCACAACAGGAACTGCATCCGATGTTCAAGTTCGGCCCGGGTACCACCCTGGACGAAATCGTGCGTGCGGTTAACCAGGTCGGCGCAGCCCCTGGCGACCTGATGGCGATTCTCGAAGCACTGAAACAGGCCGGCGCCCTGCAAGCCGACCTGATCGTGATTTAAGGACTGACCGATGAGTATTCCAACTGGCGGCACGAGCACAGTCGATTCGGGGGCGTATACCGACCTCAATCGCCTGACCGCCATGAAGAACGGCGATCGTGACAGCGAAGCGAACCTCAAGAAGGTGGCGCAGGAATTCGAGTCGCTGTTCGTCAGCCAGATGCTCAAGGCCATGCGCTCGGCCAACGAAGTGCTGGCCAAGGACAACCCGATGAACACTGCCGCGACCCGGCAGTATCAGGACATGTACGACCAGCAACTGGCGGTCAGCATGTCCCGCGAGGGTGGCGGTATCGGCCTTCAGGAAGTGCTGATGCGCCAGCTCTCCAAGAACAAGAGCGATGCGGGCCCTGCGACCAACCAGCTCAACCCGGCGGCGCCGACGGCCGCTGACGCCACTCACGCCCAGGGTGGCCTGGCGACCCGTATCGCCCAGCGTCCGTTGTGGGCAACCCGTTCGGTCGCGCCGGCTTCCACCGCCCTTGGCACCAACGCCGATGGCAGCGTGCACAACGATGTGGCCGCGCTCAACGCCCGTCGCCTGTCGCTGCCAAGCAAGCTGACCGACCGCATCATGGCCGGTATCGTGCCGAACACCGCAGGTGATGCTGCAGCCAGTGCGACCACGCTGAAAAACCGCATTGCCGTGTCCAATGCCGTGGCCGCCGCCAAGCAGGCTGGCAGTTCGGGCAATGGCGACTGGACCATCGGCCCGCAGTACACCGCCCAGGCCGACAGCTACGTGCGCAACCGCGTGCAGACTCCGCTGGCGCCGGGCAAGGCCGCGTTCGCCAATGCCGACGAGTTCGTCGCCACCATGTTGCCGCTGGCCAAGGACGCCGCCGCGCGGATCGGCGTCGATCCGACCGTGCTGGTGGCCCAGGCGGCGCTGGAAACCGGCTGGGGCAAATCGATCATGCGTCAATCCGATGGCAGCAGCAGCCACAACCTGTTCGGCATCAAGGCCCAGGGTGGCTGGCAGGGGCCTGAAGCGCGGGCGATCACCAGCGAGTTCCGCGACGGCAAGATGGTCAAGGAGACGGCGGACTTCCGTTCCTACGACTCCTACGCCGACAGCTTCCACGATCTGGTCAGCTTCCTGCAGAACAACAATCGCTATCAAGCCACGCTCAAATCGGCCGATAACCCGGAACAGTTTGTGAAAGAACTGCAGAAGGCCGGGTACGCCACGGATCCGGGCTATGCCAGCAAGATTTCCCAAATAGCGAAACAGATGAAGAGTTACCAGAGCGTTGCAACCGCATCGGGCTCTTCCACGACTTTATAAGGTTTGAACCATGTCACTGATCTCAATTGGGCTTTCGGGACTGAACGCCAGCAGTGCAGCGATGACCACCATCGGCAACAACACTGCTAACGTCGACACGCTGGGCTACTCGCGCCAGCAAGTGATGACCACTTCCAGTGCTCAGCAGAATATCGGTGTGGGCTTCATCGGCACCGGTACTACGCTGTCGGACGTACGTCGGATCTACAACGGCTTCCTGAACACCCAAGTGCAGTCCAGTACATCGCTCAACTCCGATGCCCAGGCGTATCTGGGTCAGGCCAAGCAACTCGACTCGATTCTGTCCGACAGCTCGACCGGGATCAGCACCGTCCTGAGCAACTTCTTCTCGTCCTTGCAAACGCTGTCGAGCGGGTCGACCGTCGCGGCCAACCGCGCCAATTTCCTGGCCAGCGCCAAGTCGCTCGCCGGGCAGTTCAACGCCATCTCCTCGCAGATGAAGGACCAGAACACCAGCATCAACAGTCAGTTGACGTCCCTCACCGGACAGGTCAACTCGCTGGCGTCCTCGATTGCCGACCTCAACACCCAGATCACCCAGGCCAAGGCCACCGGCGGCGAGCCCAACTCCCTGCTCGATGCCCGGGACGAGGCCGTGCGCCAGCTCAACGACCTGGTGGGCGCCAAGGTGGTCGAGAACAACGGCAACTATGACGTCTACATCGGCAGCGGCCAGCCGCTGGTCACCGGTGGCAAGGCCGGCACGCTGACCGCAGGCCCGAGCGACAGCGACCCGAACGTGTACTCGGTCAAGCTCAATTATCAGAACAGCAGCGTGGATGTGTCGTCGGTGGTCACCGGCGGTACCATCGGCGGTCTGCTGCGCTATCGCAGCGACGTGCTGCAGCCTGCGGCCAACGAGCTCGGTCGCCTGGCGCTGGTGGTCTCCGACCAGATCAACCAGCAGATGGGGCAGGGCGTGGATGCCAACGGCAACTTTGGCTCCAGCATGTTCACCAGCATCAACGACCCAAGCCTGGTCAGCCAGCGCAGCCTTGCCAACAAAGGCAACAGCGCAGGTTCCGGCAATCTGGACGTGACCATCGCCAACACCGGCGCGCTGACCACCAACGACTATCAGGTGACGTTCACCAGCGCCACCGGCTACAGCGTCACTCGCCTGCCGGACGGCCAGAACATGGGCGCCTACGACCTGAGCACCACGCCGCCACCGGTTATCGATGGCTTCTCGCTCAAGCTCAATGGCGGTGCGGTCACTGCCGGCGACAGCTTCAAGGTCAGCCCGACCGCGTCGGCGGCGGGTGGCATCAAGACGGTCATGACCGACCCGAAAACCATCGCGCTGGCGGCGCCGTTGACGGCCACCAAAGGTGCAGGCAACGAGGGCAACGGGACTTTCACCCAGCCTGTGCTGAACACCCCGACCAATATCTACGACGCCACCGGCACCGCCGACCTGCGCAAGGCCATCGACGGCTCGACGCCGATGCGCCTGATGATGGGCGCCGTCGCAGCGGACGGCACGCAGTCCTATTCGCTGGTTGACGCCAGCGGGGCAGCCGTCAAAGACAAGAACGGCAACCCGATCACCGGCACGATCGTGCAGAAGCAGAACAACGACCTGAACCTGGCAGTGGGCTACACCGACTCGTCGGGTGCGGCGCAGTCGTTCTCCATCAGTATGTCAATCAATGGCGAGCCGAAGGCAGGCGACACTTTCAGCATCGACATGACCGGCGCCGGTTCCTCGGACAACCGCAATGCCGAGACCACGCTGGCCCTGCAGACCAAACAGACCGTCGATACCGCCGGCGGCAGCGGCACCGGGATGACCCTGAGCGGCGCCAACGCCAACCTGATTTCCTCGGTCGGTGCCAAAGCCAAGCAGGCCTCGGCCGACGCCACCGCCACCACCGCAGTGCTGGCCCAGGCCAAGGGCGCGCGCGACAGCGTGTCCGGCGTGTCGCTGGATGAAGAAGCGGCCAACCTGGTCAAGTACCAGCAGTACTACACGGCCTCGTCGCAGATCATCAAAGCCGCTCAAGCCATCTTCAGCACGCTGATCAACAGTCTTTAAGGGGTCGTAAACCATGCGTATTTCCACCACCCAGTTTTACGAAACCAGCGCCAGCAACTACTCGCGCACCTACGCCAACGTCACCAAGACCGGCGAGGAAGTCTCCAGCCAGATCAAGCTCAACACCGCGGGCGACGATCCTGTGGGCGCGGCGCGCGTACTGGCCTTGCAGCAACAGAACTCGATGCTGCTGCAGTACAAGTCCAACATCGACAACATCAACACCGGCGTCGTGAACACCGAGACCGCGCTGACCGCCATCACCTCGGCGATCCAGCGCGCCCAGGAGTTGGTGCTGTCCGCCAGCAACGGCACCAACACCGACCAGAACCGTCAGGCCAACGCTTCGGAGCTCAAGCAGTTGCAGGACCAGATCCTGGGCCTGATGAACTCCAAGGATTCGGAAGGCAACTACCTGTTCTCGGGATCGAAGTCGAGCACACCGCCCTACGCGATCAACCCCGATGGCAGCTACAGCTATCAGGGCGACCAGACCCGCAACATGCTGAACATCGGCAGCGGCATTTCCATGGCCAGCAACATCACTGGCTGGGATGCGTTCGAGCAGGCGATCAACACCACCCGTACCTCGGCGACCCTGACGTCGCCGACCACTGACGACGGCGTGCTGACGCTGTCCGGCGGCAGCGTCAGCAACAGTTCTGACTACGACACCAAGTTCCTGAGCGGCCAGCCGTACAGCATCACGTTCCAGAGCAGCACTCAGTACCAGATCCTCGACAAGAACGGCAACGACGTGACTGCGGAAGCCTCGTCGGCCGGCAAGTTCAAGTCCACCGGCCCGGAGAACCAGAGCATCGGTTTCCGTGGCCTGGAGCTGAACCTGAACGTCAACCTGACCCAGGCGCAGTACACCAACTCAGGCGCGGCCGATACCGCCATCGCAGGCCACAGCTTCCAGCTGGCGGTCTCGCCGACGTCCGTCACCACTGCACGCTTGCCGGCCAACCCGTCGTCAACCGTGATCAGCGGCACTACGGTCACCAACCAGGCCAACTACGACAGCACCTTCCCGTCCGGTGGTGCGATCCTGCGTTTCTCCAGTGCCACCAGCTTTGATCTGTACGCGGCGCCCTACGATCCAGCCACCAGCAAGCCGGTGTCCAGCGGCACCCTGACCGGCACCCCGCCAACGGCGACCGCAGCCGGGGTGACCTTCACCCTGAGCGGCGCGCCACAGGCGGGCGACCAGTTCACCGCCACCGGTTCCGCACCCCAGAGCCAGAACATCCTCAACACCCTGGGCACGGTCATCAATGCCCTGAACAGCAAGGTGGACGGTGATCCGATCGCCAAGCAGAAGCTGCAGGCCACCCTGACCTCGACCATCGGCAACCTGACCAGCGCCGCCAGCCAGATCGGCGATGCGGTCGCCGACGGTGGTGCGCGCGCAGCCACGGCCACCTCGCAAGGTGTCACCAACCAGACGCTGATCGACAACGGCACTACCGAGTCGGGCACCATCACCGCCTCCGACCCGGTCGATGCCATTGCCAGGCTGACCCTGCAGAAGAACATGCTGCAAGCCTCGCAACTGGTGTTCACCCAACTGTCCTCGCTGAACCTGTTCAGCAAGTTGTAATCGCCTGACCGGAGGGCGGTGCGCGAATTCTTCCCGCGCCGCCACCGCCGAGCGTCAACCGTTTTTTTCAGCGGTTAAGCCCCGCTCTCAGCCGAGAGGGGCGCGCCGCTCGTGAGTCCGCCTGTGAAATCAGCTCCTCTGGTCAGCATCGTCATACCCGCCTTCAATTCCCGTTTCTTCCAGCGTGCGTTACAGGGCGCGCTCAGCCAGACCTACTCGAACCTGGAAGTGATTGTCTGCGACGACTCGCGCGGCGACGAGATCCAGCGCATCACCGAAGCCTTTGCCCAGAACATTCGGGTCGACCTGCGTTACGTGCGCAACCCGCAGCGGCTGGGATTTGTCGGCAACCTGCAGGCGTGCCTGGCGCAGGCCCGTGGCGAGTACGTGAAGTTTCTCTGCGACGATGACCAGTTGTTCGCGCTGGCGGTGCAGATGCAGGCGCGGCAGTTGGACATGCATCCGGACGTGAATCTGGTACTGGCCTTGCGCCTGTTCTGGGACGCCGATGACGTGCAGCTTCCGGCCCGCCTTGAAAACAGTGCATTGGCCCCTCGTGGCGCGGTGTACAAGGGCGAGGACCTGCTGGGGATCTTCCAGGCGTTTCCGATCAACTTCGTCGGTGGTTTCAGCAGTTCGATGTTCCGTCGCAGGGACCTTGAAGAACTGTTGCCGGCACTGACCCAGCCGGAGCACGGCTTCGTCGCCTCGCTGGACCTGGCGCTGTACATCTGCCTGATGCGGCGCAGCAACGTGGTGGTGCTCAACAACGTGCTGAGCGTCGAGCGTCTGCATCAGGATCGGCTGAGCCATCAGCAATCGATGAAGGACGCCGCCCTGCAAGAGCGCGAGTGGTTGCTGCAGATGCTCGAAGCCCGTGGTGGCGAGCAGGCACCGGCCAAGGGCTGGGTGCGCTACCAGCCGCTGACCGACGACGAACTGGCGGGCGGCCCTGCACAACCTCGTGCCTGGGATGAGCTGCCGCTGAGCCGTTCGCTCGGCACCAAGCAGAGCACCCAGCAGTGGCGGGTCGGCGTCGACAGCGAGAGTTTCGCCGAACTGTATGACCAGTGGCTGAGCTGCCGCATGCTGACACCGCTGCAGCAGAGCCAGTTGCCCAACGTCATCGCCCAGTGGCCGTCGCGGCCGAAGATCGTTCCGGTCATCATCGACGAAACGGGTGGTCGCGCCAGCCTGGCAACGACCCTCGACAGCCTCGACCAGCAGTTGTATCCGCCGGAACTGATCGTCGTGCTGTCGCGCACCTGCACCGAAGCCCGGCTTGAAAAACGGGTGTTCACCCTGCCGCTGCAGGACGACCCCTACGCCCAGCTCAACCCGCTGTTGTCGCAGCTCGACGGGGCCCAGTGGTGCTACTTGCTGCAGGCAGGAGACCGGTTGGTCAAGCCGGCCTTGCTGATGCTGGCCGAGCGCATCGCCATGAACCCCGGGCTGCAGTGCCTGTACAGCGACGAAGGCTCCCTGCGCGAGGGCGAGTCGGCGGAGCCGGTGTTCAAGCCGGACTTCAACCTCGACATGCTGCGCAGCTACCCTTATGTCGGTCGCGCCCTGGCGTTTTCCCGCCGTGCGTTGCTCGATGCCGGCGGTTTTGATCCGCGGTTTGGCGTGCTGGCACCCCACGACGCCCTGTGGCGGCTGTTCGAGCAGGACGGCGACGCAGCCATTGGCCATGTCAGCGAACTGCTGCTGGAATCGTCGTTCCCGCTACCGCGCTGGCTGGCGCTGCCGGAGGTCGCCGAGCAGAACCTTCAAGTGGTCCAGGCGCACTTGCAGCGCTGTGGCATCGCCCACGACATTCGTCCGGGCCAGAGCCTGGCGTTGCTCAACCGCATCGAGTACCTGCACCGCGAACAGCCGCTGGTGTCGATCATCCTGATCGTCAAGGACCAGTTGCCGGCCTTGCAGCGCTGCGTCGAAACCCTGTTCGAGAAAACCGCCTACGGCCGCTATGAACTGCTGATCGTCGACAATGCCAGCGAAACCCCCGAGGCCCGGGCGTGGCTGGCGGCGATGGCGCAACTGGACCCCGATCGCTTGCGGGTGCTGCGCCATTCGCAGACCGAACCTGTGGCCGCGCTGTACAACCAGGCTGCCAGCGATGCCCGCGGCGACTACCTGCTGCTGCTCAATCCATACGCGATGATTACCCATGGCGACTGGCTCGGCGAGCTGGTCAGTCAGGCTCAGCGCCCGGAAGTCGGTGTGGTCGGCGCGAAGCTGTTTGGCTCCGATGGTCAGGTGCTGCACGCCGGGCTGATCCTGGGCCTGCATGGCCCGGCCGGTGTGCCGTTCCACGGCGAGAACATCAATGCCAGCGGCTACCTGCAACGCCTGCAGGTGGTCAGCGACCTCTCTGCGGTCGGCGGCGATTGCCTGATGATTCGCAAGCGCCTGTTCGCCGAGCTGGACGGTCTGGACGAAGTTCAGTACGGCAAGGGCCTGAGCCATGTCGACCTGTGCCTGCGGGTGCGCGAGAGCGGTCACCTGGTGGTCTGGACTCCGCACGCGTTGCTCGCCCTGGGCAGCCAGCCGCCGGTGATCGCGACGCCTGAGCTTCGCGAATTGCAGATTCTGGAACAGGAGCGTTTCTACCTGCGCTGGCTGCCGGTAGTGGCCCGCGATCCGGCGTACAACCCCAACCTTGCGCTCAACAGCCTGGGCGGCACCAGCTTCAACCTGGAGCCGGGGCTGACCACTGGCTGGAGTCCGTTTTCCACCACGCAACTGCCGCGCATCCTGGCCTTGCCGATCAACGCGTCGGCCATCGGTCACTACCGCGTCACCCAGCCGCTGATCGAGCTGGAAGCGGCGGGTAGGGCGGTGGGCGTGATCAACTACAACCTGCCGAGCATGATCGATATCGAGCGCCAGTCGCCCGACATCATCGTGCTGCAGGGGCGCTACAGCGAAGCCCCCATTGATGAGATCGTAGGGCTGAAAACCTACTCCAGGGCGCGACGCATCTTCGAGCTGGATGACTACGTCATCCATGTGCCCAAGAAGAACGCGCACATCCGCAACATGCCCGACCGCTTGGAGATGGAGCGCCTGGTGCGCCGTGGCATCAGCCTGTGCGACCGCGTGGTGGTATCGACCCAGCCGCTGGCCGATGCCCTGAGCGAGATGCACACCGACATTCGCGTGGTGCCGAACATGCTCTCGCCTCACTGGTGGAGCGGTCTGCGCAGCCATCGCCGAACGTCGGTCAAGCCACGGGTCGGCTGGGGCGGCGGTACCAGCCACTCGGGTGACCTTGAGATCATCGCCGAGGTGGTGCGTGAGCTGGCAGATGAAGTGGATTGGGTATTCTTCGGCATGTGCCCGGATGCCTTGCGGCCTTACGTGCGCGAATTTCACACGGTGGTAGCGCTGGAGGCGTACCCGGCCAAACTGGCCAGCCTGAATCTGGACCTGGCGCTCGCCCCGCTGGAGCATCACATCTTCAACGACTGCAAAAGCAACCTGCGGTTGCTGGAGTACGGCGCCTGCGGCTACCCGGTGATCTGCACCGACACCTTGGCTTACCGTGGTTACCTGCCGTGCACGCGGATCTACACCAACAGCACGGAAGAATGGCTCGAGGCAATCCGCAGCCACCTCGCCGACCCGGACGCCAGCTACCGCCAGGGCGACGCCCTGCGCGAAGCGGTGCTGCGCGACTACATGCTGCGAGACGACAACCTGCAGCATTGGGTCAACGGCTGGCTAGCCGACTGACACCCCGCTCCCGTAGCAGCCGGCCTTGCCCGCGGGTCGATCTCGCGGCCGCCGACGCCGGCAAGCCGTGCTGCTACGGATCGGCGGCGACCCAGATCCCGCGTCCTCCACGCTTTAGGTAGCAGTCCGGCTTGCCGGCGTCAGCGGTCGTACGCCAGAAAAACAGACGCCGCAAAACTGGCGCGCTTCCTGCAAGACCTCCCTTATATCGCCATAAATCGTGCATTCCAGGCGTTGCCCTGCACGGTGCGATGTCGATTTCGGTGATTGGTCCAGACGGCCTGCGAGGCGCGAAGAGCGCCAGCTTGAGCCCTGAACGAAACATGAGGGGAAGTGCAGTGAAAGCAGTAATTCTGGCGGGCGGTCTCGGTACCCGTATCAGCGAAGAGTCGCATCTGAAACCCAAGCCCATGATCGAGATCGGCGGAAAGCCAATTCTCTGGCACATCATGAAGCAGTACTCCGCCCACGGCATTCACGACTTCGTGATCTGCCTGGGCTACAAGGGCTATGCGATCAAGGATTTCTTCGCCAACTACTTCCTGCACACCTCCGACGTCACCTTCGACATGCGCAACAACCGCATGGACGTGCATCAGAACTACAGCGAGCCATGGCGCGTCACCCTGATCGACACCGGGGATGACACCATGACCGGCGGCCGCCTGCGTCGCGCCCAGCGCTACGTCGAAGATGAAGAAGCCTTCTGCTTCACCTATGGCGACGGCGTATCGGACCTGAACATCGGCGCGCTGGTCGATTTCCACCGTGGCCACGGCAAGATGGCCACCGTGACCGCCGTTCAGCCTCCAGGACGCTACGGTGCGCTGGATCGCGATGGCGACCGCGTGCTGGGTTTCACCGAGAAGCCCCGTGGCGACGGTGGCTGGATCAACGGCGGCTTCTTCGTGCTGTCGCCCCGGGTGCTGCCGTTCATTGCCAATGACATGACCTCGTGGGAATCCGAGCCGCTGGCGCAACTGGCTGCCCAGGATCAACTGCGCGCGTACCAGCACGAAGGTTTCTGGCACCCGATGGACACCCTGCGTGACAAGAATCAGCTCGAAGAACTCTGGCAGAGCGGGGAGGCTCCATGGAAGCAGTGGAGCTGAGCCCGGTGTTCTGGCAGGGCAAGCGTGTCCTGCTCACCGGACACACAGGCTTCAAGGGCAGCTGGCTGGCGCTGTGGCTGGGCAGCATGGGTGCCCGGGTGACCGGCTTTGCGCTGGACCCCGGCACCGAGCCGAGCCTGTTCGAGCTTGCCCGTGTGGCTGAAGGCATCGACGACCGCCGTGGCGACCTGCGCGACCTCGGCGCACTGCTGGAGGTGATCGCAGACGTCGAGCCTGAAATCGTCCTGCACCTGGCGGCCCAGCCGCTGGTGCGCGAAGGCTATCGCGACCCGTTGGGCACCTACTCGAGCAACGTCATGGGTACCCTCAACCTGCTCGAAGCGGTGCGTCAGGTCGGCTGCGTGCGCGCCTGCGTGCTGGTGACCACCGACAAGGTGTACGCCAATCAGGAGTGGCTGTGGCCCTATCGTGAGAACGAGCCCCTGGGCGGCCATGACCCCTACAGCAGCAGCAAGGCGTGCTGCGAATTGCTCGCGCAATCCTATGCCGCATCGTTTTTTCATCCCGATAAATACGCCGAGCACGGCCTGGCCATCGCCACCGCCCGCGCGGGCAATGTGCTGGGCGGTGGTGATTTCGCCGCCGACCGACTGATCCCCGATGTGCTCAAGGCATGGTCGGCGGGGGAGCCTGTGACCTTGCGTTATCCGCAGGCCGTGCGCCCCTGGCAACACGCCCTGGAGCCGCTGGCGGGTTATCTGCTGCTGGCCCAGGGGCTGTTCGAGCAGGGCCCGCAGATGGCGGGTGCGTGGAACTTCGGCCCCAGCGACAGCGACATGTGCACCGTCGGCGAAGTGGTCGCGACCCTCGCCAGTCACTGGCCTCAGGCGCCGGGGCTGCGGGTGGAAACCAGCGAGCTGCACGAAGCCGGTCTGTTACGCCTGGACAGCAGCCGTGCGCGGCAGTTGCTCGGCTGGCAAGCGCGCTGGTCCTTGCAGCAGTGCCTGCAGAACACCCTGGCCTGGCACCTGGCGTGGAAGGCCGGCGAAGACATGCGCGACTTCACCCTCTCGCAACTGAACCAGTACATGGAGCGCACATGATCGACATGCAATTGCGCGCCTTGCCGCTCAAGGGGCTGTTCAGCGTCCAGCACCGCCGTCACGCCGATCAGCGCGGGCAGTTTTCACGGCTGTTCTGCGAGGGCAGCCTGGCCGCGTTCGGCCAGACTTTTCACATTCGCCAGATCAACCATTCCCGCACCACCGAGCAGGGCACAGTGCGCGGCATGCATTACCAGAAGGCCCAGGCCCCCGAAGCCAAGCTGATTACCTGCCTGCGCGGCGCCGTCTGGGATGTGGCCGTAGACCTGAACCCGGATTCGGCAACCTTCTTGCAGTGGCATGCCGAGCGACTGGAAGCTGGCGACGGGCGCAGCCTGTTGATTCCTGCAGGCTTCGCCCACGGATTCCAGGCGTTGACCGACGATGCCGAGCTTCTGTACCTGCACAGCGCCGATTATTCGGCCGAGCATGAGGCCGGTCTGTCGGCAAACGACCCACGGCTGGACATTGCCTGGCCGTTGCCTGTCAAGAATCTGTCGGCTCGCGACGCTGGCCACCCAATGCTGGACTCGACTTTTGCTGGAGTGCGTTTATGAATTGCCGTGGTTGCGGTGCGAAGCTTTCGCTGCCGCTGATCGATCTGGGCACTGCGCCACCGTCCAACGCCTACCTGCGGCCCGAGCAACTGACCCAGGCCGAGCAGTGGGTGCCGTTGAAGGTCGATGTGTGCGAACAGTGCTGGCTGGTGCAGACCGATGACTACACCAGCGCCGAAAGCCTGTTCGACGCCGACTATGCCTATTTCAGCTCGTTCTCCAGTTCCTGGCTGGCCCATGCCGAACGGTACGTGGGCGAGATGGTCAAGCGCTTTGCGCTGAACGCTGACAGCCGCGTGGTCGAGATCGCTGCGAACGACGGTTACCTGTTGCAGTACGTGGCCGGTCGTGGCATCGGCTGCCTGGGCATCGAGCCGACCCGCAGCACCGCTGAGGCGGCGCGGGAGAAGGGCCTGGAAATCCGCGAGGTGTTTTTCGGCGAGGCCACCGCGCAGGCGCTGGTTGCCGAAGGCTGGTCGGCGGACCTGATGGCGGCCAACAACGTGCTGGCCCATGTGCCGGACATCAACGACTTTCTGCGTGGGTTCGCCACGCTGCTCAAGCCAACCGGCGTTGCCACCTTCGAATTCCCGCAACTGCTGGCGCTGATCGCCGGGCAGCAGTTCGACACCCTGTATCACGAGCACTATTCCTACCTGTCGTTGACTGCCGTGCAGACCCTGTGCGAACGCAACGGCCTGCAGGTCTTCGATGTGCAATCACTCAAGACCCATGGCGGCTCGCTGCGGGTCTTCGTGCAACGTGGCAGCCTCTCGCAACCCGGCGCTCAAGCGGTACAGCCTGCGGTCGCGCAGCAGTTGCAGGCCGAGCTGGACGCCGGGGTGAAAACGCCGCAGTTCTACGCGTCCCTGGCGCCGGCGGCCGAACGCATCAAGCATCAGTTGCTGGGCTTCCTGCTCAAGGCCAAGGCCGAGGGCAAGCGCGTGGTGGGCTACGGTGCGGCGGCCAAGGGCAACACCTTGCTCAACTACGCGGGCGTGAAGCCGGACCTGCTGGCCTGGGTCGCCGACGCCAATCCGCACAAGCAGGGCAAATTCCTGCCGGGTAGCCGCATCCCTGTGGTTTCCCCCGAACGCATCGCCATCGAGAAGCCGGACTACGTGCTGGTGCTGCCGTGGAACCTGCTCAAGGAGATCGGCGAGCAGCAGAGCCACGTGCACGGTTGGGGCGGCCGTTTCGTGATTGCCGTGCCGGAGTTGACCTTCCTGTGAGCAACCGAACAGTTCTGGTGACCGGTGCGACCGGTTTCATCGGCCGGCACGTGGTGAAGGCGTTGCTGGCGCGCGGATTTGCCGTGCGTGCCGTGGCCCGTGATGCCGACAAGGCACGCAGCATGCCGTGGTATGGCGATGCCGCAGTCGAATTCGTCGCCGCGGACATCCATGCCGCCGCCACCGATGTGCGTGCGTTGAGCGAAGGCGTCGATGCCTTGATGCACCTGGCCTGGCCGGGGCTGCCGAACTACGCAGGGCTGTTTCATTTCGAGGTCAACCTGCCCGCCGACTACGCCTTCATCAAGCAGGTGGTGCGCAGCGGTGTGAGCCAGGTTCTGGTCACCGGCACCTGCTTCGAGTACGGGCTGCAGAGCGGTCCGCTGAGCGAGTCGACGCTTGCCCAGCCCGTCAATCCCTATGGCCTGGCCAAGAACACCCTGCGCCAGTTTCTGGAAGCCTTGAGCCGCACCGAAGCGTTCACCTTGCAGTGGGCGCGGCTGTTCTACCTGCACGGCGAAGGGCAGAACCCCAACAGCCTGTTGGCGGCCCTGGAGCGAGCCATCCAGGCTGGCGATACACAGTTCGACATGTCCCCGGGGGATCAACTGCGCGACTACCTGGCGGTGGAAGACGCGGCGGCCTGCCTGGTGACGGCGCTGGAGCATCCACAGTTCGCCGGCGTGTTCAATTGCTGCAGCGGCCAACCAGTGTCGGTGCGGGCGCTGGTCGAGGCCTACCTGCAGGCGCGCGGCGCAAAGATTTCACTCAACCTTGGCCATTACGGCTACTCGGCTCATGAACCCATGGCGTTCTGGGGCACCCGGGATCGGCTGCAGCAATTGTTAGGGGGCTCTGATGGTGCGTGAATTGTATCGGGCGATGGATCTGCCGGTGTTGCAGAACCGCACCTTCGCCGAACCGCACTCGGCGCGGCAGTCGGGCAGGGCCGATCTGGTGCTGGTCCAGGACGAAGAAACCGGCCTGATCTACAACCAGGCCTTCGATCCGGCCAAGCTGATCTATGACAGCAACTACCAGAACGAGCAGGCCCACTCGGCGCTGTTCAAGCAGCACCTCGAGGTCGTGGAAGGCATTCTCGCGCGTCATTTCACCGGCAAGGTGCTGGTCGAAGTCGGCTGCGGCAAGGGTTACTTTCTGGAGATGCTCGCTGGCAGGGGCTATGACATTCGCGGTGTCGACCCGGCCTACGAGGGCGATAACCCGGCGGTCATCAAGGACACCTTCAACCCGCGCCTGGGCATTCGTGCCGACGGTGTGGTGCTGCGCCACGTGCTCGAACACATTCCGGACCCCATGGCGTTTCTGGCGCAAATCGCGGCGGCCAACCATGGCGGCCAGATCTACATCGAGGTGCCGTGCTTCGACTGGATCCTGGAGCATCGCGCCTGGTTCGACCTGTTCTACGAACACGTCAATTACTTCCGTCTCGAAGACTTGCGCCAGATGTTCGGCAACGTTCAGGAGTCCGGCTACCTGTTCAACGGCCAGTTCCTGTACGTGGTGGCCAACCTTGCGAGCCTGCGCCGCCCCGTCGCCAATGCCACCACCGCAGTGAGCATGCCCGCGGCCTTCGACAGCAGCCTGAACCGCGCCATCGAGGTGATCAAGGCCGCGCCGCACAAGGGCGTGGCGGTGTGGGGCGGGGCGTCCAAGGGCGTGATTTTCTCGCTGTTCCTGCAACGCATGGGCATCGAAGTCGATTACGTGGTGGACATCAATCCACAGAAGCAGGGGCAGTTTTTGCCGCTCAGCGGGCTGCGCGTGTCATCTCCCGAAGAAGCCATGAGCAGTTGGCCCGCGGGCACGCACCTGTTCGTGATGAATTCCAATTACCTAGAAGAAATCAAACGGATGACGGGCGGCGCGTGCGTGTATCACGCCGTGGACGACGCCGTTTTCCATTCCCAGATCGAGGCTGCAAACCAATGACTACAAACCCCGCTCAAGTGTTTCAGGAAGAGTGCAAGGCCGAAGTGGCTGCCCAGGGCCAGGACAAGAGCCTCGTCGCGCTGGGTCAGCAGTTCTACAACGAGTCGGCCAGGCACAAGTACACCTACCACTTCTCGTGGATGGGCCGTCCGATCATTCAGACCCCGCAGGACATGATCGCCATGCAGGAGCTGATCTGGGCAGTGCGCCCGGACGTGATCATCGAAACCGGCATCGCCCATGGCGGCTCGATCCTCTACTACGCCTCGCTGCTGCAGCTGATCGGCCACGGTGAAGTGATCGGCATCGATATCGACATCCGCCAGCACAACCGCGAGGCGATCGAAGCCCACCCGATGAGCCACCGCGTGAGCATGATCCAGGGTTCGAGCATCGATCCTGCGCTGGTCGAGCAGGTCCGCGCGCGCGTTGCCGGCAAGAAGGTCATGGTGGTGCTGGACTCCAACCACACCCACGAGCATGTGCTCGAAGAACTGCGCCTGTACGCGCCGCTGGTGTCGGTCGACAGCTATTGCGTGGTCATGGACACCGTTGTCGAAGACATGCCCGAGGACGCCTTTCCGGACCGTCCATGGGGCAAGGGTGACAACCCCAAGACCGCCGTGTGGGCCTACCTCAAGGAAAACGACGACTTCCAGATCGACGTTTCGGTGCAGAACAAGCTGCTGATCACCGTTGCCTCCGACGGCTACCTGCGTCGCGTTCGCTAACCCATGAATTCAGAGCTTGCGCCTCGGTCGAGCGGCTCGTCAGTGTCAGGATGAAGGTATGAAAGGTCGTAACAGTCTGGAAGTGGCAGCCTCGCTCAACGAGCTGCTGACAGTGGTATTGCTCAGTCACAACCGCCCGGCGTTCCTGCGCCGGGCCATGGCCTACTACAGCGCGCTGTCGTGCCGTGTGCTGGTGCTGGACTCGTCCACCCAGGCGTTGGATAGCGCCGAGACCCGGCATCCCTTCGTGGACTACCGGCACGTCTCGCAATTCGCCTACTGGGGCTTCCAGGCCAAGCTGGCCCACGGCGTCGGGCTGGTCGAAACGCCGTACATGGTGCTGGCCGCCGACGACGATTTCATCGTGCATGACTCCCTGCACCAGACCCTGGCGTTCCTGGAGAGCAACCCCGACTACGGCCTGTGCCACGGCTATTGCATGATGTACGTGTCGCAGGCCAACAGCGTCGGCTACCTGCGCCGGGACAAGAAGGTGCGCGAAGACTACGACGACGAGAGCGCCGAAGACCGCATCGTCTCGTACATGGGGCAGTACCTGCCGCCGTTCTACGCCGTGACCCGCACCGGGCTGCTCAAGGACTTCTTCGAGGCGATGCCCGATCGTGGCTTCGAGTGGATGGAAATCGGTCACGTGTACTACCTGCTGGCGCGCGGCAAGGCACGTGTGCTGCCGATTCCGTACGTGGTGCGCGAGGTCAACGTCGGCGAGTCCGAGCACCGCACCGACGTCTACCACAAACTCAGCTACCTGGACCCCAAGACCGTCGCCGAGCGCGAGGCCTATGCCGAGTTTCTTGCCGCGTTGCCGACCCAGGTGGTCGCCAGCGACGCCGAGCACGGCAAGCAGATCGCCCTGCGCGCGTTCGATGCCATGGCCCAGGGCTTGCGCGAACGCGCGTCGCTGACCATCGAGCCGATCTTCCGCTCGGTCTGGACTGACCCGCTGTTGCCGCCTGACCGCACCTTCGGGCCGCGTCAGTACGTCGAGATGCCGTTCTACAACAAGCCGTTCTTCGACACCCTGGCCGAGTATGAATTTCTCCTGCACGCGATGCCTGCCGGGCACCTGCAACTGGCAGAACTCGAAGGCGTGTGGGTGCGGCAACAGGCGTTGCTGCAGATCCACGACAATGACGTGCTCGAAACCATCCTCAACCGGTTGTGGCAGGCGGTGGAACTCAGCCCGTTCAATCGCGAAGTGGTCAACGCCCTGGCGCTGCGCCTGAGCCAGCAGAGCGAAGCGGGGGTGGACGAAGCCCGCGAAGACGCGCTGACCATGGCCGCCTGGGCCGAACGCCTGGCCGCCGCCCCGGAATACGATTACCGCAAGACATTCGACAGCATGCAGTCGGGCCGTGTCCTCAAGTGGCTGCAAGAGCGCAGCCCGGATGCAGCGCAAGGCGCAGCGCTGGGCCAGCACCTGGCAGAGCTGGGCGGCGGGCCGCAGTTCGGTCTGTTCCTGCTGGACCTGGACAACGACATGGAGCAGTTGCAGGCCACCCTCGACAGCCTGGTCGAAGGCTACTGCAAGCGCTTCAAGATCGTGGTCTTCACCACCGGTGAGCCGCCAGCCGCCACGGCGGTCAACAACACCCTGCATTTCGTCGAAGTGACCCGCAACAACTACGTCGACAAACTCAACCAGATGGCGCGCCAGACCGAGTGCGACTGGGTAATGCTGGCGCAGGTGGGCGATGTGTTCACCCCCGGCGGCCTGGTGCGCGCGAGCCTCGAGCTGCAAGGCGCGCCTGGATGTCGCGCGGTGTCCGTGGACGAAGTCCAGCGTCTGGAAAGCCATGCGCTGGCCGATGTCCTGCGTCCCGGTTTCAACTTCGACCTGCTGCAAGCGGTGCCGTCGGTAATGGCCCGCCACTGGCTGGTGCGCCGTGATGTGCTGCTGGATGTCGGTGGCTACTCGGCGGACTTCAGCGAGGCGCTGGAATTCGACCTGCTGCTGCGCCTAGTCGAGGAGGAAGGCATGAACGGCCTGGCCCATCTGGACGAGCCGCTGCTGATCTGTCACGCACAGCCCATGAAGGACAATGAACAGGAGCGCATGGCCCTGAGCCGTCACCTGTCGGCCCGTGGTTACAAAGCGTTGATCAGCTCCTCGCAACCGGGTGTCTATCAGATCGACTACCGTCATACCGCGCGACCACTGGTGTCGATCATTCTCAATGGCGAGGCCGGGCTGCCGGCGTTGCAGAACTGCCTGACCAGCATCCTGCAGCGCACCCGCTACAGCCTGTACGAGGTGCTGGTGGCGGTGGCGCCGGCGCTGGAAGCCGAACTGGCTGCCTGGCTGAACGAGCAGGGCAAGATCGCAGCCCAGGTGCAGGTGGTCGCCAACCGCGATGGCCTGAGCCATGGCGCATTCGTCAACACGGTTGCCGCCCAGACCAACGGCGAGTATCTGGTGCTGATGGCGGCCGATGCCCAACTCATCAGCCCCAACTGGCTGGGCTCGCTGCTCAACCAGGGCCTGCGCGCCGAAGTCGGTGCGGTGGGCGCGAAACTGCTGGACGAAGACGGCAAGGTCACCCAGGGAGGGCTGCTGCTGGGCTTCGACGGCGGCATCGGTTCACCGTTCGTGGGCCAGGGCAAGGACGAAGACGGCTACATGTACCGCGCGGTGGTCGAACAGAATCACTCGGCGCTTTCCGGCACCTGCATGATGGTGCGCAAGGAGGTATTCGATGCCGTGGGCGGGCTGGACGAAGGCCCGCTGGCCGAGGCATTTGCCGACGTCGACCTGAGCCTGAAAGTCGCCCAGGCAGGTTATCTGCTGGTCTGGACGCCGCAGGTGCAACTCACCCACCCGGGCGTGCTGCCCGATGCACCCGAGGCCCTGGCGGCGCTGCGGGAGAAATGGGCTGACGCCTTCGCCCGGGACCCGGCCTACAACCCCAATCTGGCACTGACCGGCAAGGCCTATTCTCTCGGTCAGGCCAGCGGTGCCCACTGGCAGGAATTCCTGGCGTAGTCGCACGGGAAAAAGGACGCACTCATGTTCAACGGCAAATCAGTGTTCATCTCAGGCGCGACCGGCTCGTTCGGTCGCCAGTTCATCCGCACGCTGCTGGCGCGTTACCAGCCGCGGCGGGTGGTAGTGTTTTCCCGCGACGAGCTCAAGCAGTACGAGATGCAGCAGGAATTCAACGCACCCTGCATGCGTTATTTCCTGGGCGACGTGCGCGATGCCGAGCGGCTGGTGCAAGGCATGCGCGGCATCGACTATGTGGTCCATGCCGCCGCGCTCAAGCACGTGCCCGCAGCGGAATACAACCCGACCGAATTCATCCGCACCAACGTCAACGGCGCCGAGAACATCATCGCGGCAGCCATTGCCAACGGCGTGAAGAAAGTCGTCGCGCTGTCCACCGACAAGGCCGCCAGCCCGATCAACCTGTACGGCGCGACCAAGTTGCTGTCGGACAAGCTGTTCGTGGCCGCCAACAACATCGGCGGTGAGGAGCAGACCCGCTTTGCCGTGGTGCGCTACGGCAACGTGGCAGGCTCGCGGGGTTCGATCGTGCCGTTTTTCAACAAGCTGATCGCAGGCGGCGCGAAGGAGCTGCCGATCACCGACCCGCGCATGACGCGCTTCTGGATCACCCTGGACCACGGCGTGGATTTCGTCATGCAGAGCTTCGAGCGCATGCACGGCGGCGAAGTGTTCGTGCCCAAGATTCCGTCGGTGCGCATCGTTGATCTGGCCCAGGCCATGGCCGCTGACCTGCCGCACAAGGTGGTGGGCATTCGTCCCGGCGAGAAACTGCACGAACTGATGGTGCCCCAGGACGATGCGCGCATGACCCTGGAATTCGACGATCACTACACCATCGTGCCGTCGATCCGCTTCAACAACGTGGACACCGATTTCACCATCGATGCGACCGGAGCCGCCGGGCGTGCCGTGGCCGATGACTTCGAGTACCGCTCCGACACCAATCCGGATTTCATGTCGGTCAAACAGATCGGCGACCTGCACGCCGGCATCACGCCATGATTCCCTACGGGCGGCAGAGCCTGGATCAGGCCGACATCGACGCGGTGGTGGCTGTGCTGCAATCGGACTGGCTGACCCAGGGCCCGACCATCGAGCGCTTCGAAGCAGCCATGGCCGAGCGTTGCGAAGCCGGCTTCGGCATCGCTGTCAGCAACGCCACCGCAGCCCTGCACATCGCCTGCCTGGCCGCAGGGCTAGGGGAAGGGGATGCGTTGTGGACCAGCCCCAACACCTTTCTGGCCTCGGCCAACTGCGGGCGTTACTGCGGCGCCGATGTCGATTTCGTCGACATCGACCCCTTGACCTGGAACCTCGACGTCAACGCCCTTGAGCACAAGCTGCGTGCCGCCGAGCGCATCGGCAAGCTGCCCAAGGTGCTGGTGGCAGTGGCCTTCTCGGGCCAGAGCTGCGACATGCGGGCGATTGCCGAACTGGCCAGAACCTACGGTTTCATCGTCATCGAAGACGCCTCACACGCTGTCGGCGCCCGGTACGCCGGACGGCCGGTGGGCTGTGGCGAGTTCGCCGACATGACGGTGTTCAGCTTTCATCCGGTGAAAATCATCACCACCGGGGAGGGCGGGCTGGTGCTGACCAATCGCCCAGAACTGGCCGAGCGCCTGCGCCGCCTGCGCAGCCACGGCATGACCCGCGACCCTGCACAGATGGACGAACCCAGCCACGGCCCCTGGTATTACCAGCAGGTGGAACTGGGCTTCAATTACCGCATCACCGACATGCAGGCAGCGCTGGGGCTTTCGCAACTGGGCAAGCTCGATGGCTTCCTGGCGCGCCGGCGTGAACTGGCAGCGCGTTATCAGCAGTTGCTGGCGGACCTGCGCCTTGACCTGCCAACGGCGCAGGCCGACGCCGAATCGGCCTGGCACCTCTACGTGGTACGTTTGCAGACGCAGCGCCTGGCCGTGAGCCACCGCGAAGTGTTCGAAGGCTTGCGCGCCGCCGGCGTCGGGGTCAACGTGCATTACATCCCCGTGCACCTGCAGCCGTATTATCGGGACCTGGGGTTCATCGCCGGAGACTTCCCCGAGGCCGAAGCCTACTACGCCCAGGCCATCAGCCTGCCGCTGTTCCCGGCCATGACGCACGAACAACAAGACTTCGTGATCGGGCAGCTCAAGACGCTGCTGGTTACCTCAGATTGATGGATGCAGCATATGCGTGAACTGACTGAACAAGAGCAATTCTGGCAAGGCGACTTCGGCGACCAATACGTGGGGCGCAACCAGGGCCAGGCGCTGATCTCGGCCAACCTTGCGCTGTTCGCCAAGGCGTTGGGCCGGACCCAGAAGCTCGGTTCGCTGCTGGAACTGGGCACCAACACCGGCAACAACCTGCAGGCCCTGCGTCAGTTGTTGCCGGGTTGCGAACTGGCAGGTGTCGAGATCAACGCCATGGCCCACGCCCAGGCCCAGGCACTGGAGATCGCCAGCGTCTGGCACGGTTCGCTGTTCGACTTCCCCCGCGAGCGCCAGTACGACCTGACGCTGAGCAAGGGCGTGCTGATTCACCTGGCACCCGAGCTGTTGAGCCAGGCCTATGACCAGCTCTATCACCTGAGCAAGCGCTATGTGCTGATTGCCGAGTACTACAACCGTGCGCCGGTGGAGGTCGCTTATCGCGGCAACAGCGGCAAGCTGTTCAAGCGCGATTTCGCCGGGGAGATGCTGGATCGTTTCGCCGATCTGCAGCTTGTCGACTACGGCTTCGGCTATCACCGCGATCCGCAGTTTCCGGTGGACGACATCACCTGGTTCTTGCTGGAAAAACGTTCGTGAGTGCCGTGGCGATCATTCCGGCACGCGGTGGCAGCCAGCGGATCGCGCGCAAGAACATCAAGCTGTTCAACGGCGAACCCATGATCGCAGGTTCCATCCGCACGGCGCTCGCTTCAGGGGTGTTCGATGCAGTGGTGGTCAGCACCGATGACGAAGAAATCGCCGAGGTCGCGCGGGCCTGCGGTGCGCAGGTGCCGTTCATGCGCCCGGCGCAACTGGCCGACGCTTACACCGGCACCGCACAGGTGATCGAACATGCCATCGGCGCGATGGGGCAGCGCTTCGATTATACCTGCTGCATCTACGCCACCGCGCCCTTATTGCAGGCGCGCTTCCTGCGTCAGGGGCTTGAACTGCTCGAGGCGGCACCGGACAAATCCTATGCGTTCTCGGTGTGCAGCTTCGGCTTTCCGATCCAGCGCGCGCTGACGCTCAACGACAGTGGCGCGCTGCAAGCGTTGTACCCTGAATTCCGTAATGTTCGCTCACAGGACCTGCCGGTGGCGTATCAGGACGCCGGGCAGTTCTACTGGGGGCGTACCGAGGCTTGGCTGCGCGGTGACCTGCTGTTTTCCGAGGCGAGCCTGCCGGTGATCCTGCCCCGGCATCTGGTTCAGGACATCGATAACGAAGAAGACTGGCTGCGCGCCGAATACCTGTATGCCGCGCTCAAGGCGGGGGGAGAACTCGATTCATGAGAGTGCTGATTCGCGCCGACGCCTCGATCAACATCGGCAGCGGCCATATCGCCCGCTGCCTGACCCTGGCCAAGGTGCTGCGCAAGGACGGCGCCGAGGTGGCGTTCGCCTGCCGGCAACTGCCGGGCCATCTGCTGCAACGCCTGACCGATGAGGGCTACGTCGCCCATGGCTTGCCCGAGCGCTACCCTCAGGAGCAAGGCGGGGTGGACATCGAAGCCTCTCTGCCGTGGCAGGCCGACATCGATGCGCTGGCGCAGGCGCTTGGCGAGCAACCACGCTTCGACTGGCTCATCGTCGACCATTACGGTCTGGATGCGGGGTGGGAAAAGGCAGCCCGTCAATTCGCCGACCGGCTGATGGCCATCGACGACCTGGCCAACCGGCCCCACGCGGTGGACGTGCTGCTCGATCAGAACTACAGCGCACAGGCCCAGGAGCGGCCCTATGCGCGTTGGGTCGATGCCGACTGCCGCACCTTCCTGGGCCCGCACTACGCGCTGATGCGCGACGAATTTCGATGCGAGGCCATCGCCATCAAGCCTGTGGTCAAGCGGGTGATGGTCAACTTCGGCGGCTTCGATGCAGCGCGGCAGGTCTATGCCACCATGCTGGCGCTGCAGGGGTTCGACGATCTTGAAGTGGACTTCGTCGCCGGGCTGCACAACCCCGAGTGGGACGCGATGTGCGCGTTGGTCGCGTCCCGCCCGAACTGGCGATTGCACACGCTGGTGAGTGATTTTCTCGGCCTGATGCAACAGGTCGATCTGTTCATCGGGGCGGGCGGCGGCACCACCTGGGAGCGGGCGGCGCTGGGCTTGCCGACGATCTGCATCTCGGTCGCCAACAATCAGCAGCTCAATGCGCAACTGATGGCCGAGGCGGGCGGGCACCTGTATCTGGGGCCCCACGAAACGCTGGAGCCGCAGCGCCTGGTGCAGGCCATTTCGACGCTGCGCGACGACCAGGAACTGCGCCGCAGCTATGCCATGCACTCTCGCGCACTGGTGGACGGCAACGGTGCCCGGCGGCTGGCCGTGGCGCTGATGGCGCCGTTGCTGCAATTGCGCCAGGCCACTGGGCTGGACGCCGCTTTACTGTTCGAAGGCCGCAATGCAGAGCATGTGCGCCGTTGGTCGTTCAACCCCGAGCCGATAGACTGGGATGCCCATATGGCCTGGCTGGCACGCAGCCTTGAGAACCCGCAACGGCTGATCCTGATCGCCGAAACCGCCCAGGGGCCGGTTGGCGTGGTGCGCTACGATCTACAGGACGCAACGGCCGAGGTCTCGATCTACCTGTTCGAGGGGCAGACCGGCGTGGGTTGGGGCGCGGCACTCTTGAACAGCGGGGAGCGTTTCCTGCACCGCCACTGGCCGCAGGTCCGCATGATCGCGGCGCAGGTGATGGACGCCAACAGCGCCTCCCATTCTCTTTTTACCAAGGCCGGTTATCTGCAGGCCGGCCAGCAATACCAGCGAGTGATCAGCGATGAATAGCTTCAAGATCGGTTCAAGAATCATCGGCCCCGATGCGGCGCCCTTTGTCATCGCCGAAATGAGCGGCAACCACAACCAGTCCCTGGATCAGGCGCTGCGTATCGTTGACGCCGCCGCGAAGGCAGGGGCGCATGCGCTCAAGCTGCAAACCTACACCGCCGACACCATGACCTTGGACATTGCCGAAGGCGAGTTCTTCATCAAGGACCCCAACAGCCTGTGGGCGGGGTCCTCGCTGTATGCCCTGTATCAAAAGGCCCACACGCCGTGGGAATGGCATGCGCCGATCTTCGAGCGCGCCAGGGCGCTGGGGATGCTGGCGTTTTCCACGCCGTTCGACGAGACGGCGGTGGACTTTCTCGAAAGCCTGGACGTGCCGGCGTACAAGATCGCCAGTTTCGAGAACACCGACATTCCGCTGATCCGCAAAGTGGCGGCCACCGGCAAGCCGATGATTATCTCCACCGGCATGGCCAGCATCGCCGAACTCGACGAAAGCGTGCGTGCTGCCCGCCAGGCCGGATGCAAGGATCTGGTGCTGCTCAAATGCACCAGCACCTATCCGGCATCGCCCGAGAACAGTCATATTCGCACCATCCCCCATCTGGCCGGGTTGTTTGGCTGCCAGGTGGGACTGTCCGATCACACCATGGGGGTCGGAGTGTCTGTCGCGGCGGTGGCGATGGGTGCAACGGTGATCGAAAAGCACTTCACCCTCGACCGTGCAGATGGCGGGGTGGACGCGAGTTTTTCCCTGGAACCTGCCGAAATGGCAAGCCTGGTGATCGAAACCGAACGTGCCTGGCAGGGGCTTGGACAGGTGCGCTACGGCGCGACCCAGGCTGAGCATAAGTCCCTGGTGTTCCGGCGCTCATTGTATGTGGTCAGGGACATGGCCGAGGGCGAAGTCTTCAGCCCCGACAACGTCCGCGCCATCCGGCCCGGCCTCGGCCTGGCGCCCAAACACATCGACACCGTGCTGGGCCGCAAGGCGCGCCAGCCGATCAAGCGCGGAACGGCACTTAGCTGGGACATCGTTGGCTGATCGCCGCAAAATCGCTATCGCCGGCAAGCCGGACTGCTACGGAACCGAGGTAAGACACAAATCCCACGAACACCCACGCCCCGTAGCAGCCGGGCTTGCCCGCGGGTCGATCTCGAGGACGCCCCCGCCGGCAAGCCGTGCTGCTACGGAACCGAGATAAGGCACAAATCCCACGAACACCCACGCCCCGTAGCAGCCGGGCTTGCCCGCGTGGCGATCTCGAGGACGCCCCCGCCGGCAAGCCGTGCTGCTACGAGACCGAGGTAAGACACAAATCCCACGAACACCCACGCCCCCGTAGCAGTCCGGCTTGCCGGCGTCATCGATCTTGCGGACGCCCCCGCCGGCAAGCCGTGCTGCTACGGAACCGAGGTAAGACACAAATCCCACGAACACCCACGCCCCCCGTAGCAGCCGGGCTTGCCCGCGGGTCGATCTCGAGGACGCCCCCGCCGGCAAGCCGTGCTGCTACGGGATGAGAGGCGTTCAGGACCGGCAAAACCCCGCACCTGACACGCACACCCTCATGACCCTTTCATGTCAATTGACTGTCCGAAACACACGCCACCCTTGCACAGCACCGACCGGTCAGCTAAAAGCTTGTAAAACTTTTGGTGACCTGTGAGTCATAACGGGCATCTTCACTGTATCGTGCTTGCAGGTAATGGAAGCATCAGGCTGATTCCACAGACATTCCGGACAGCCCGGCGCCTTCGCATTTGCCATTTTTTCGGCCTCAAGCCCCGGATTTCAATGCCCCGCCCCCAGGGCTGCGGGTGATGTTCAGCAGTTTTTGATTGGGAAGCCATGATGATTGGCATTAAAAGCATAGCGAGTTACGTGCCAGCAGCCGGCGTTGACAATTACGCTCAGGGTGCCAAATTCGGGAAGGATGAAGACTTCATCCTTGGCAAGATCGGTTCTGCTTTTCTGCCTCGCAAGGACGACACACAGGAAACCTCCGATCTGTGCGTCGAAGCCGCCAACCAGCTGTTCGCCAACAACCCCGAACTTTCCCGCGACGCCATCGACGTGGTCATCGTCGTCACCCAGAACGGTGATGAAGAAGGGCTGCCGCACACCGCAGCCATCGTTCAGCACAAACTGGGCCTGCCGACCCACGTCGCCGCGTTCGACATCTCCCTGGGATGCTCGGGTTACGTCTACGGCATCTACGCGCTCAAGGGTTTCATGGAAGCCGCAGGCCTGAAAAACGGCTTGCTGATTACCGCCGATCCGTATTCGAAGATCGTCGACCCCGAAGATCGCAACACCACCATGCTCTTCGGCGACGCCGCCACGGCCACCTGGATGGGCGAAAACGCGCCATGGCAGTTGGGCAAGTCCAAGTTCGGCACCGATGGCTCTGGCGCCGAATTCCTCAAGACCACCAACGGCGCGTTCTACATGAACGGTCGGCAGGTGTTCAACTTCGCCCTGGTCAAGGTGCCTGCGCACCTGAACGAACTGCTCACCGATTCGGGCCTGCAATCGTCCGAGATCGACGCATTCTGCATTCACCAGGGCAGTGCCGCCATCGTTGACGCCGTGGCCCGCCGCTTCGAAGACGGCAGCCACCCGGAAAAATTCGTCAAGGACATGCTCGAGACCGGCAACACCGTGTCGTCGAGCATTCCGCTGCTGCTGGAAAAGCACCTGCTCAACGCCAGCTGGAAGCGCGTGGCCATTTCAGGCTTCGGTGTAGGGTTGTCCTGGGGCTCGGCGATCATTTATCGTCCTTGACCCTGAGTCAGTCAAAACGGCGACACTGAATTTCAGGTCGCCGTTTTTTTATTTCCATCGTTTGCCAAGGACCGCGCGCATGAGCGAGATTTTCCAGCGCAACTTCGCGATCATCGAACAGCGCTGGCCCCAGGTCGCTCAGCGGTTGTCGGCTGAAGATGCCGATGCAGTGCCCGCGCAACTGCTCGAAGGCCAGGGCTCGACCCTGAGCATCGCCGGCATTCAGCTCACCAGCCGCCACGACCGGGTTGCCGAGGCGCGGTTGCAGGCGGCGAGCCTGCCCGCCGACAGCGCCGAGATCCATGTGTATGGCACAGGGCTTGGGGATCTGCAGCGCGTCCTGCTGGCGTCCTCCACGCTGCAAAACCTGCACCTGCACATCCTCAACGGCGCGATCTTCGCCCTGGTGCTGCGCCTGCTGGAACAGGATGACTGGCTCACAGATCCCCGTGTGAGCCTGGCCTATGCCGACGGGCACGCTGAAATTCAATTGCCGTTCTTCGCGCTCCCCGCCGAGCTGGTGCTGGCCGAAGACAGCAGCGCGCGGATCCGGGACCGATTGGTGAGCGAGATCCACCTGAGCTTCAACAACCGCGAGTTCGCAGCCGACCACCCCGACAACATCGCGCGGCTGGAGCAGGGCAGGGCACTGCTGCGCAGCGACACCGATGTGGGCGAACTGTTTGGCACCGCGCCCGGACGCGACGTCTTCGTGATCGCCACCGGGCCAAGCCTGCAACAGCATTTGCCACGGCTGAAACTCATCAGCGATTCGACCGAGCGGCCGCTGTTGATATGCGTTGACACGGCGCTGGTCCCGCTGAGCCGCCACGGTATTCGGCCGGATCTGGTGGTCAGTATCGATCACAACATCACCCAGCGTCATTTGCCCCCCGAAGCCAGCGCAAACGTCGCGCTGGTCTACCTGCCGCGGCTCGACGCCGAGCTGCTCAGCGCCTGGCAGGGCCCGCGCTACGTCGGTTACTCGGCGAGCCCCATGTACACCGCCATTCGCCAGGACATCCCCAAGGCGCAATTGCTCGCCGCGGGGAGCGTCATCCATCCGGCCATCGACCTGGCGGTGAAGATGGGCGCCGCCCGCATCACCCTGTTCGGCGCCGACTTCGCCTTTCCCGGCGACAGGACCCACACCGGCTGGCAGGACGGCGAACTGGGCCCCGAAATGAGCATCGCCAAACACTGGGTCCGTGACGGGCGCGGCAACAAGGTCAAGACCCAGCTCAATTTCCGTAGCTACCTGATCGAACTCGAGCGCTACATCACACTCCATCCCGAGGTGAAATTCCTCAACACCAGCCGCGACGGCGCACTGATCGCCGGCACCGAATTCGACCCAGACTGGACCGCGCCATGACCTCCCGGACCCAAATCATCGAAGACGCCGTCCACTGCGCGCACCTGTTCCGGCTGGGGCGGGATATCGAAGGGGCATTGAAAATGGTGGATGTGATCGATGCGGCGATGCCGCTATTTTCGGCCCGCCCGCCAGAGGATCAGGCACATCTGGCCCGGATCATGAGCGCGATACTGCAGAGCCAGGAATGCCAGGATTGGCTAGCTGTGGCGGATGCTCTGGAGTATGAACTGGTGGCGATTGTGTGAGGTCTTCGGGATGAGGGCTGGCCAGCCTGGCCAGCCCTCGAGATGACGTGGAGTATCAGTCAGTCATCCAGAAACGCAGGCGGTAATTGAAAGGTGAGGACCACCTGCTCACCGAGCGTACTGCCCCGCAGATATTGTAGCTTTCCGAGCCTGTCGAACTGGCGTCCCATTTTGTGGTGTTGCCTCCGTAATATTTGTGCCATCCACGAAAGTTGCAAGACTTTCCAGATGCTCCGGTGTAAGTGATATTGACGTCGCTCGTGTGGTCTGGAAAGTTCAGAGTGACGGACTCGCTTTGCCCTGGTGAAAGGATTTTCGGAAACCCCGAAGCGTAGGTTCTTATCGTTTCCGAAGACAGGTTTTGTACTTCTACCATTACTTCCGTTGCAGTGGCGTGCGTCGCAGTCACTGCAACGGATAGTGTTGTGATGAATAAAAGTGTCGTGGTGTTCATATGCCTTCCTCTGGGTTAATAAATGGTGTCTCGTTATTTGGCCTGCGATTTCACGTAAGCCGGTTCTGCTGGCGAAGGAAAGACAGCCATTTCCCAGGACGTTGTAGGAAGGTTCTCGGTTGGAGCCTGTTCGGCGAAAGCTTCTGGGCGTAATGGGCTTTCACAAGCGGTAATGAATCGGGTTGTTAAAATTATTTTTGTTCTTATCATTTATTCCAGGAAGTCTTTTCATATTCGTAGGTTGAGGGCTGGAATACCCCTGCATTTGTCGTGATGGCATATGGAGTGATTATGCCGTTTCAACTTTTACTGGCTAAAGCCCGTTAGCGCCTCGTCGATAAGCCAATGGTAGGTTTTCCGGGCGAAATGGACTTCCCCGCTTTTTGAAAACCTGCCGTTTCTATCAACGAGGGAATTCAAAATGGCTTTGACCGTAAATACCAATATTGCGTCACTGGGTGTTCAGCGTAACTTGAACCGGTCTTCTGATTCGTTAGGCACAGCGATGACTCGTCTATCGTCCGGGTTGCGGATCAACAGTGCAAAGGACGACGCGGCAGGGATGCAGTTGGCGTCTCGGCTGACTACTCAGGTGAGAGGTATGACTGTGGCGATGCGCAACGCAGGAGCCGCGATGTCGATTATTCAAACTGCTGAGGGCGCGCTGGACCAGTCCATGAATAATTTGCAGCGCATGCGAGACCTGGCCATGCAGGCAGCGAACGGGGATAAGGGGCCGAAAGAGCGAGCAGCTTTGAATGCCGAGTTTTTAAAGCTGAATGCTGAAATATCACGCTCTGCAAAAGGCACTACGTTTGGTGCAGAGCTTCGACTGTTGGATGGCAGTGCGGGGGAGCTAAGTTTTCAGATTGGCGCGAACGTTGGTGCTACCGAAAAGATCAGTCTCACGCTCAATCAGGACTTCGCTTCCGAATCGATCCTGGCTGCGAGTGAGGATCGAGCTGCTGTACCGGCGGACGCTACATCTTCAGGGTCGAAGGCCATAGTGAAAGGGGACTACACCCCTTTGTCTATCGATGGCTCAGGTTTTCGGCTCATTTCCGATAGCGTAACCCAGGCGATGACCGACGCGGTTGATACTGCGAAAACAGAACTGACTGCTGCGGAAGCGGCGTTTGCGGCTATCGCTGCTCCTGTCCAGACCGATATCGACACCCTGGATACTGCACGCAAGAAGTTATCTGACGCTGAAAAGGTCGTAGGGGACGCCAAGGCGTCAGACGGCGCCCTCAACAAAGCTGCGCGTATCGAGAACATTGAATACACCGTCACGGTGATTGACCTCGCTATCAGTAAAATCAATGCCGCTCGTGCAGACCTCGGTGCCAACCAGAACCGGATGGCCAGTGCGATGGAAAACCTCCAGAACATGGTGAAGAACGCCGAGGCTTCCAGAGGGCAAATCCAGGACGTCGACTTCGCCGCCGAAACCGCCGAACTCACCAAACAACAAACCCTGCAACAAGCCTCGACCGCCATCCTGGCCCAGGCCAACCAGCTGCCGTCGGCTGTCCTCAAGCTGCTCCAGTAACCATCTCAAAAGCAGGATCCGCGCACGACGCACGCCGTGCGCGGCTTCAAGGCCCGAGAAATCAACGCGTTGCTTGCGTGATTAAAGCTTTCCAGGGTTGCGCCGAAACGCTGTGTAACCCCCGTCAAAAAAGCAGGGGTGGCGCTCTGGTGGCAAAAAATTTTCAAAAGCCCCTAAAGCTCCTTGCAGATACGACGATAAACATTACGAAGGTTCTCTAGGCCACACCCGGCGGTTGCCAGGGCCGGATAGCCGCAGCACCCAACCAACGAGGAATTCATCATGGCTTTAACCGTTGCTACCAACACCACTTCCCTGGCCGTTCAGAAAAACCTGAGCCGCGCTTCTGACGCTCTGTCGACTTCCATGACCCGTCTGTCCTCGGGCCTGAAAATCAACAGCGCAAAAGACGACGCCGCTGGCCTGCAGATCGCCACTCGCGAAACTTCGCAAATCCGTGGTCAGACTGTAGCTATCAAGAACGCCAACGACGGTATCTCGATCGCTCAGACCGCTGAAGGCGCTCTGCAAGAATCGACCAACATTCTGCAACGTATGCGTGAACTGGCTGTTCAAGCCCGTAACGGTACCAACAGCTCGGCTGACCGTGACGCTCTGCAAAAAGAATTCGTGCAGATGCAATCGGAACTGGACCGTACCGCAGGTTCGACCAACCTGAACGGCAAGAACCTGCTGGACGGCTCGGCTGGCACCATGACCCTGCAAGTCGGTGCTGACACTGGCTCCGCCAACCACATCGACATCGTGCTGAGCAGCAAGTTTGACTCCGCATCCCTGTCGGCTGGCAGCGGTACCATCTCGATTTCCGGTACCAGCGCCAACTTCAGCGGCAACATCGACAAGGCCATCACTGCCATCGACCTGGCAATCGCCAACATCGGTGCAACCCGTGCTGACCTGGGTGCTGCGCAAAACCGTCTGACCAGCACCATCTCCAACCTGCAGAACATCGTGGAAAACACCACTGCTGCACAAGGCCGTGTACAAGACACCGACTTCGCAGCTGAAACCGCTAACTTGACCAAGCAGCAGACTCTGCAACAGGCTTCCACCGCTGTTCTGGCCCAGGCTAACCAACTGCCATCCGCTGTACTGAAACTGCTTCAGTAATATCGGAATGAGTTTTGGCGGAGGAGTGTGCTTGCGTACTCTTCCGCCTTTTTACGTTGAGAGGTAGTAGACATGGACATGACCGCCAAGCTCAATCAGTCTTACGCTGCTGTACAACCCCTGCCTGCGGTCGCGGACAAGCCTGCTGTCACCCCTCAAAAAGCCGTCACCCCGGTGCCTGACACCGCCAAGGCCGACGCGCAAACAAGTAAAGACTCGCATTCCGAAAGTGATCCCGACGCATTGAAAGCCGCAGTCCAGGAAATCGAAAAGTTCGTTCAGTCGGTGCGCCGCAATCTGGAGTTCTCGATAGATGAGGCTTCGGGCAAGGTCGTCGTTAAAGTGATTGCCAGTGAAACCGGCGAAGTCGTGCGGCAATTGCCCTCTGCAGAGGCGCTGAAGATCGCCGACAGCCTGCAGAACGCTCACAGCTTGTTGTTCGACGCAAAAGTGTAAGTGGCATGAAACGTGAACGCGGTACTTTTGAACGGTGACTTAGTCAAAAGACCGACTCAAACTGAAGGGAGACACACATGGCTAGTCCAATCACTCCATCCACCGGTCTCGGATCGGGCCTGGCAATTGGCGATATCGTCAATGCCCTGGTCGCTTCCGACAAGCTGGCCAAGCAGACGCAGATCACCACGCAGACCAAGCTGGTCACTACCAAACTGTCCGGGATCGGTACCCTGCAGTCGGCGGTGTCTGCATTTCAGACAGCCCTCAAAGGCCTTTCTGACGCGAAGAACCCGTCATTCAACGGCTATGCGGCCAAGTCGTCCGACGAAACCAAGCTGACCGTCACCTCCGACAACAATGCGGTGCCAGGCAACTACACCGTTGAAGTCGGCAATATCGCGACCAGTTCCAGCGTCGCCACCGCTGCCTTTTCCGGCGGCACTGCCAGTGCCATTCCGAGTGGTAACCTGACCATCACTCAAAATGGCATTTCCACCAGCTACACCATTCCTGCCGGCGCCACCCTGGCCTCGGTGGTCAAGCAGATCAACGCCGATACCGACAGCACCAAGATCAGTGCGAACATCATCACCGACGCCAACGGTTCGCGTCTGGTGCTGGGTTCGACCACCACCGGTGCCGGCTCCGATATCACCACCACCAGTGATATCGCAGGCTTCACGATCAATGCCAACACCAAGCTCGATTCGACCTCGGGAAGCTCGGCCGGTTACATCGGCGCTCAGGCCGTGGACGCGTCGCTGACCATCAACGGTCTGCCGGTGACCAGCAAGAGCAACACCCTGGATTCGACCCTGGGTGGCGTGACCATGACCCTGGTGGCCAAAGGCACTTCCACCGTCAACGTCGCGACCAACACCGACGGCCTGAAAACCTCGCTGCAAACCTTCATCACTGCCTACAACGCAGTGGTTGCCGCCGTGTCCAGCGTGACCAAGGCGACGATCAGTTCCACGCCCGATCCCACCACCGGCGCCACTGTGACCCCGGCTGCGCTGACCGGCGACTCGATGCCGCGTTCGATCCTGACCGCCATGCGCAACGAACTGGTGACCACCGGTGCCGCTGGTGACCTGTCGGTGCTGGCGCAGTTGGGTATCACCACTTCGCAGACCGACGGTACGCTGTCGCTCAATGACACCCAGTTCAAGGCGGCGATGGACAAGGGCCTGGCCGGTGACGTGCAGCAGCTGTTCAGCGGCACCACCGACAGCAACGGCCTGGTCGCACGCATGAACGCCGCGCTGACGCCCTACACCCAGACCGGCGGCATGTTCGACACCCGCAAGAGCAGCCTGAACACCCAGCAGAGCGATCTGCAGGATCAGCAGGCGGCTCTGGACTTGCGCGTGACCAACCTGACCGCGACGCTGACCGCCAAATACAACGCGATGGACCTGGTGGTGGGGCAGTTGAAGGCCTCGGCTTCCAGCATTACTTCGTTCTTCGATTCGTTGAATGCGCAGAAATCCAGCTGATGCTTGACTGATAAACCAGGACCCGGCCAAAGTGCCGGGTTTTTGGCATCTGGGCCTAAAGTTTCTCAAGGCCTCGTCGATATCCTGAATATAGAAACTTCAAGTGGTGTGAGGTAAGTACATGAACCGGATGGCAGCCCTTCGGCAGTATCAGAAGGTCAATTCACACGCGCAGACCGCCGTCGCGACACCGCACCGTCTGGTGCAGATGCTGATGGAAGCGGGTCTTGACCGCATCGCCCAGGCCAAGGGTGCCATCGAGCGCAAGGACATTCCCTCCAAGGGCGTGCTGATCGGCAAGGCCATCGAGATCGTCGGCGGCCTTCGCGAAGGGCTCGACATGGAGAAGCAGGCCGAACAACTGGCGCATGTCGACAACCTGTACGTCTACATGATGAAGCGTCTGGCCGAAGCCAATATCAAGACTGACCCTAAAATTCTCGATGAAGTCAGCGGATTGTTGACTACCGTGAAGGAAGGTTGGGACGCCATTGGCGATCAGCCACCTGTCCTGTAAGAGGAAATCACCATGAGTGCTGCACTCAAGCGAATCGAAGAAACCCGCGAAGCTCTGGTCGGTGCCCTGGCCGAACGTGACTGGGAGGCCATCGGCAAGCTCGATCTGGCCTGCCGGGCCTGCGTTGACGAGGTCATCCGCGAGGCCAACGACGATGAGCCGCAGTTGCGCAGCAATCTGGAAGAGCTGCTGGGTGTGTACCGCCAGTTGATAGACGTTGCGGTGGAAGAGCGTCAGGCAATTGTCGATGAAATGTCACAGATCCAGCGAGCGAAAAGCGCCGCAAAGGTATACCATCTGTTTGGTTGACGCTTAGGTTGATCGAAAAAATTGTGCGCCATAAAATTGACTGTGTACGGTTTTTTGACTTAACTAGTGATGTTCACTAATTTCTGGTTTGTGTGGCGTTGATCGCACCCCATACAGAGCCAAGCTTGCCCCTGAGCGGGCATCGAGTTGACTAGGGAAGTTGCTATTGCATGTGGCGTGAAATCAAGATTCTGCTAATCGATGACGATAGCCAGCGCCGCCGTGACATGGCGGTCATTCTGAATTTCCTCGGCGATGAGAACCTGTCCTGCTCCAGCACTGACTGGCAGCAAGTGGTAGGCGCTCTGGCGTCCACTCGGGAAGTCCTTTGCGTGCTGGTTGGCACCGTGAACGCCCCGGGCAGTCTCCAGGGGCTGCTTAAGACCATCGCTGCGTGGGATGAGTTCCTTCCTGTCCTGCTGATGGGCGAAAATTCTTCGGTCGACCTGGCCGAGGACTTGCGTCGGCGCGTGTTGTCCACCGTCGAAATGCCCCCCAGCTACAGCAAGCTGCTGGATTCCCTGCACCGTGCCCAGGTCTATCGCGAGATGTACGATCAGGCCCGCGAGCGCGGTCGCCAGCGCGAACCCAACCTGTTCCGCAGCCTGGTCGGCACCAGCCGTGCCATCCAGCACGTACGCCAGATGATGCAGCAGGTGGCGGACACCGACGCCAGCGTGCTGATCCTGGGCGAGTCGGGCACGGGCAAGGAAGTGGTCGCGCGCAACCTGCATTACCATTCCAAGCGGCGTGACGCGCCCTTCGTGCCGGTCAACTGCGGCGCGATCCCGGCCGAGCTTCTGGAAAGCGAACTGTTCGGCCACGAGAAGGGCGCCTTCACCGGTGCGATCACCAGCCGGGCAGGGCGTTTCGAGCTGGCCAACGGTGGCACGCTGTTTCTCGATGAAATCGGTGACATGCCGTTGCCGATGCAGGTCAAGCTGCTGCGCGTATTGCAGGAGCGCACCTTCGAGCGCGTGGGCAGCAACAAGACCCAGAGCGTCGATGTGCGGATCATCGCGGCCACCCACAAGAATCTCGAAGACATGATCGAGACCGGCGGTTTCCGTGAAGACCTGTACTACCGCCTGAACGTGTTCCCGATCGAGATGGCGCCGTTGCGTGAGCGCGTGGAAGACATCCCGCTGCTGATGAACGAGCTGATCTCGCGTATGGAGCACGAGAAGCGCGGCTCGATCCGGTTCAATTCGGCGGCGATCATGTCGCTGTGCCGTCACGGCTGGCCGGGCAACGTTCGCGAGCTGGCCAACCTGGTGGAGCGCATGGCGATCATGCACCCGTACGGCGTGATCGGTGTCGCTGAACTGCCGAAGAAATTCCGCTACGTCGACGACGAAGACGAGCAACTGGTCGATAGCCTGCGCAGCGACCTGGAAGAGCGCGTCGCCATCAACGGCCACACGCCCAACTTCGCCAACAGCGCCATGTTGCCGCCCGAAGGCCTGGACCTGAAGGACTACCTCGGTGGTCTGGAGCAGGGCCTGATCCAGCAGGCGCTGGACGATGCCAACGGGATCGTCGCACGGGCAGCCGAACGCTTGCGTATCCGTCGTACCACGCTTGTGGAGAAGATGCGCAAGTACGGCATGAGCCGTCGCGAGGGCGATGATCAGGGCGACGACTGACACCCGATTGACGCGTCAAAAATAAACCGCTGATTTTTCAGCGGTTTTTTTTCGGCACGAGGATTGCTAAGTCTCTTGCAACATACCGTTTAACTGACGGTTCGCCACGCGAGAGATCATTTATGTCCCAGGCCGCTCCGATGTCTTCCAAACCTGCCACGACAGCGGGTTTGCAAGTGCAGCCGTCCCCGGAATTGGAAAGTCGACAAGGGTTGGAGCAGGCATTCGCCCTGTTTAACCAGATGTCGGCGCAATTGACGGATTCCTACAGCCTGCTGGAAGCGCGGGTCACCGAGCTCAAGGGTGAGCTGGCGGTGGTCAGTGCCCAGCGCATGCAGGAACTGGCGGAAAAAGAGCGCCTGGCCAATCGTTTGCAGAACCTGCTGGACCTGCTGCCAGGTGGCGTGATCGTCATTGACGCCCACGGCATGGTGCGCGAGGCCAATCCCGCGGCGCTGGACCTGTTGGGTGAGCCGTTGATCGGCATGCTGTGGCGCCATGTCATCGCACGTTGTTTCGCGCCTCGCGAAGACGACGGTCATGAAATCTCCCTGAAAGACGGGCGTCGCCTGTCGATCTCCACCCGCTCCCTGGACGCCGAGCCCGGCCAGTTGGTGCTGCTCAACGACCTGACTGAAACCCGTCATCTGCAAAGCCAGCTGGCCCGCCATGAGCGCCTGTCGTCGCTGGGGCGGATGGTCGCATCCCTTGCCCATCAGATCCGTACGCCGTTGTCGGCGGCCATGATCTACGCCAGCCACCTGACTGAGCAGGCCCTGAATACCGAAACCCAGCAGCGCTTCGCCGGCCGCTTGAAAGAGCGCCTGCATGAGCTGGAGCACCAGGTGCGCGACATGCTGGTGTTCGCCCGTGGCGAATTGCCCTTGACCGACCGCGTAAGCCCCGCGGGTCTGCTCGGCGCGCTGGAGTCGGCGGCCCAGACCCATGTACGCGATGCGGCGGTGCGCTGGCAGTGCGACAGCCTCGACGGCGAGTTGCTGTGCAACCGCGACACGCTAGTGGGGGCGTTGCTCAATCTGATCGAAAACGCGGTGCAGGCCAGTGCCGGGGCATCGCGTATCAAGGTCCATGCCTACAGTCGCGGCGCGACGCTGCGGCTGTGCATCAGTGACAACGGCAGCGGCATCGACGCCGCCGCGCTCGCCCGTATCGGCGAACCCTTCTTTACCACCAAGACCACGGGCACGGGCCTGGGGCTGGCGGTGGTCACGGCGGTCGCCCGGGCACATCAGGGGCAGGTGCAATTTCGCTCGCGTCCGGGGCGGGGCACCTGTGCCATCGTTTCCTTGCCGCTGGTTCCAGGCACCGGCGGTGCAGTGGCTGGAGTGGAGAACCCATCATGACGATCAAGGTGTTGCTGGTCGAGGACGACCATTCTCTGCGCGAGGCCCTGGGCGAAACCCTGGCGCTGGCCGGCCACGATTACCAGGCCGTCGGCTCGGCCGAGGAAGCTTTGCTGGCAGCAGGGCAAGCCTCGTTCAACCTGGTGGTCAGTGACGTCAACATGCCGGGCATGGACGGCCATCAGTTGCTCAGCCAGTTGCGCAGCCGCTATCCGCAGTTGCCGGTGCTGTTGATGACCGCTCATGGCTCGGTGGATCGAGCCGTGGACGCGATGCGTCAGGGCGCTGCCGACTACCTGGTCAAGCCATTCGAGCCCAAGGCGCTGCTGGCGCTGGTGGCCCGGCATGCGCTGGGGCGCCTGGGGCCTGCCGATGGCGAGGGGCCGATTGCGGTCGAGCCTGCCAGCGTCCAGTTGCTCAACCTGGCAAGCCGGGTTGCCAAAAGTGATTCCACCGTGCTGATTTCCGGCGAGTCGGGAACCGGCAAGGAAGTGCTGGCGCGCTTCATTCACCAGCAGTCACCGCGGGCAGGCAAGCCGTTCATTGCCATCAACTGCGCGGCAATCCCGGACAACATGCTCGAAGCCACCCTGTTCGGCCACGAGAAAGGCTCCTTTACCGGCGCCATCGCCGCCCAGCCGGGCAAGTTCGAACAGGCCGATGGTGGTACCATTCTGCTCGACGAAATTTCCGAAATGCCCATGGGCCTGCAGGCCAAGCTGCTGCGGGTGTTGCAGGAGCGGGAAGTGGAGCGGGTCGGTGCGCGCAAGCCCATCGAGCTGGACATTCGCGTGCTGGCCACCACCAACCGCGACCTGGCGGGGGAGGTGGCGGCAGGGCGCTTCCGCGAAGACCTGTTCTATCGTCTGTCGGTGTTCCCGCTGGCCTGGCAGTCGCTGCGTCAGCGTCCTGCCGACATTCTGCCGCTGGCCGAGCGTCTGCTGGCCAAGCACGTCAATAAAATGAAGCACGCCCCGGTGAGCCTGTCGCCCGAAGCGCAAAAGTGTCTGGTCGGGTACAGCTGGCCAGGCAACGTGCGCGAACTGGACAACGCCGTGCAGCGGGCGCTGATTCTGCAGCAGGGCGGGGTGATCCAGGCCGAGGACTTCTGCCTGGCCGGTCCCGTGAGCTTTGCATCGGCGCCACTCGCAGCGCCGGCCCTTCAGGTTTTGCCGACGCTGCCGACAACGCCGGGTGTCATGGAATCGTCGCCGGAAGCGGCGGGCGGTGAAATGGCCGGTGCGCTGGGGGAAGATCTGCGCCGCCGGGAGTTCCAGATGATCATCGACACCCTGCGCGCCGAGCGCGGCCGCCGCAAGGAAGCCGCCGAACGCCTGGGTATCAGCCCGCGTACCTTGCGCTACAAGCTGGCGCAGATGCGTGATGCGGGAATGGATGTCGAAGGGTATCTGTTCGCATCCTGACGCAGAACCTGTAGGAGCGCGCTTGCCCGCGACCGCCTTGTGCCAGCCAGATATCTGCCGCCTGGCAGAGTGCGTTCGCGGGCAAGCGCGCTCCTGCAACGTCCGTATTTGTGGCGTGAAATCGGCGCTGGCTTGCGTGAGCTTTTTCGTTTTGTAACCACCCAAATACTTTCATGAAAAGCTGGCACAGTGCCTCTATTGGTCTGGCATTGTTGTTGCTACTACATGGGTAACCGCTGAATCGGTGTCAAAAATTTGCGGCCCTTTTAAGAGAGAAGTCCATGAGCCAGGGTGTTGAATTTAATCGCTTGATGTTGGACATGCGTTCCATGCAGATGGACGCAATGGCCAAGCCTAAGGCCATCGATGCCCCGCAGCAGGCGGGTGCGACCAGCTTTTCCGACATGCTCGGCATGGCCGTGAACAAGGTCAATGACACGCAGCAGGCCTCCAACCAGCTGGCCACCGCCTTCGAGATGGGCAAGAGCGGCGTGGATCTCACCGACGTGATGATTTCCTCGCAGAAAGCCAGCGTGTCGTTCCAGGCGCTGACCCAAGTACGCAACAAGCTTGTGCAGGCGTACCAAGACATCATGCAAATGCCGGTTTGAGGACGATTTAAGTCATGGCTGAAGCCGTCGCCGATAACGTGCCCGCAAAAGCGGGTGCGACAGGAAGCAAGCCGATGTTCGGCCTGGCGTTCCTGCAAAATCTTTCCGAGATGACCATGCTGCGGCAGGTTGGCCTCATGGTCGGTCTGGCGGCCAGCGTGGCGATTGGTTTTGCCGTCGTGCTCTGGTCGCAACAGCCGGACTACAAGCCGCTGTATGGCAGCCTGTCGGGCATGGACACCAAGCAGGTGATGGATACCCTGGCCCAGGCTGACATCCCGTACACCGTCGAGCCCAACTCCGGCGCCTTGCTGGTCAAGTCCGAAGACCTGTCCCGTGCCCGCATCAAGCTGGCCGGTGCTGGCATCGCGCAGAACGACGGCAACGTCGGCTTCGAGATCCTCGACAAGGACCAGGGCCTGGGCACCAGCCAGTTCATGGAAGCGACCCGTTATCGTCGCGGCCTGGAAGGCGAGCTTGCGCGTACCATTTCTGCCCTGAACAACATCAAGGCCGCCCGCGTGCACCTGGCGATCCCGAAGAGTTCGGTGTTCGTGCGTGACGATCGCAAACCTACCGCTTCGGTGCTGGTCGAGATGTACGCCGGCCGTACCCTGGAGCCCGGGCAGGTAGCCGCGATCGTCAATCTGGTGGCGACCAGCGTTCCCGAGCTGACCAAGTCCCAGGTCACCGTGGTCGACCAGAAAGGCAACCTGCTGTCCGATCAGGCGGAAAATTCCGAACTGACCATGGCCGGCAAGCAATTCGACTACACCCGTCGCATGGAAGGCATGCTGACCCAGCGTGTGCAGAACATCCTGCAACCGGTGCTGGGCAATGATCGCTACAAGGCGGAAGTGTCGGCCGACGTTGACTTCAGCGCCGTGGAGTCCACTGCCGAAAGCTTCAACCCCGATCAGCCTGCACTGCGCAGCGAGCAGACCACCAACGAACAACGCTCCAGCAGCAGCGGTCCGCAAGGCGTGCCCGGTGCCCTGAGCAACCAGCCACCTGGCCCGGCCACCGCGCCGCAGACCACCGGTGGTGGTGCAGCCGGTGCCGCAGGCCCGATTGCCCCTGGCCAGCCACTGCTGGACGCTAACGGTCAGCAGATCATGGACCCGGCCACCGGCCAGCCAATGCTCGCGCCGTACCCGTCGGACAAGCGTAACCAGTCGACCAAGAACTTCGAGCTGGACCGTTCCATCAGCCACACCAAGCAGCAGCAGGGCAAGATCAATCGCCTGTCGGTTGCGGTAGTGGTGGACGATCAGGTCAAGGTCAACCCGGCCAATGGTGAAACCACCACCGTGCCGTGGACCGCCGACCAGTTGGCGCGCTTCACTCGCCTGGTGCAGGATGCGGTGGGCTTCGATGCCGCCCGTGGCGACAGCGTCAGCGTGATCAACGTGCCGTTCTCCACCGAGCGTGGCGAAGTGATCCCGGACATTGCCTTCTATCAGCAGCCGTGGTTCTGGGACATCGTCAAACAGGCGATGGGCGTGATCTTCATCCTGGTGCTGGTGTTCGGCGTGCTGCGTCCGGTGCTCAACAACATCACCAATCCCAAAGGCAAGCATGCCGACGGTGACGTGGAACTGGGCGGCATGGTCGGCCTGGACGGCGAGCTGGCCAATGACCGCGTGAGCCTTGGCGGTCCGCAAAGCATCCTGCTGCCTAGCCCTACCGAGGGTTATGACGCGCAGCTCAACGCAATCAAGAGCCTGGTGGCCGAAGACCCGGCCCGTGTGGCTCAGGTCGTAAAAGAGTGGATCAACACAGATGAGTGAGACTCGTGCAGCGGTCAAATTGACCCGCGTTGACAAGGCCGCGATCCTGCTGCTCACCCTGGGTGAGACGGACGCCGCGCAGGTTCTGCGTCACATGGGGCCCAAGGAGGTCCAGCGTGTGGGCGTGGCCATGGCGCAGATGCGCAGTGTGCACCGCGAGCAGGTCGAGCAGGTGATGGGCGAGTTCGTCGATCTGGTCGGTGACCAGACCGGCGTCGGCATAGGCTCGGACGGCTACATCCGCAAGATGCTCACCCAGGCGCTGGGCGAGGACAAGGCCAACGGCCTGATCGACCGCATCCTGCTGGGTGGCAACACCAGCGGTCTGGACAGCCTGAAGTGGATGGAACCGCGCGCGGTCGCCGACGTCATTCGTTACGAGCACCCGCAGATCCAGGCCATCGTCGTCGCGTATCTGGACGCCGACCAGGCCGGTGAAGTGCTGGGCCATTTCGACCACAAGGTGCGTCTGGACATCATCCTGCGCGTCTCGTCGTTGAATACCGTGCAGCCTGCGGCGCTCAAGGAATTGAACCAGATTCTCGAGAAGCAGTTCTCGGGCAACGCCAACACCTCGCGTACCACCCTGGGCGGGATCAAGCGTGCTGCGGACATCATGAACTTCCTCGACAGTTCGGTCGAAGGCCAGCTCATGGATTCGATCCGCGAAGTGGACGAAGACCTCTCGACCCAGATCGAAGACCTCATGTTCGTCTTCAACAACCTGGCCGATGTCGACGACCGTGGCATCCAGGCCTTGCTGCGCGAAGTGTCTTCCGATGTGCTGGTGCTGGCCCTCAAGGGTTCGGACGACGCCATCAAGGAAAAGATTTTCAAGAACATGTCCAAGCGTGCCGCCGAATTGCTGCGCGACGACCTGGAAGCCAAGGGCCCGGTTCGCGTCAGCGACGTGGAAACTGCACAGAAAGAGATCCTCACCATTGCCCGTCGTATGGCGGAGGCCGGGGAGATCGTTCTCGGCGGCAAAGGTGGCGAGGAAATGATTTAACAGCAGGTGCAGTCGATGTTCAGCTCCGATAAAGAAACGCCTAGCGAGCTCATCCGCGCCAAGGACCTCAGTGGATTCGATGTCTGGGCCTTGCCCAGCTTCGATCCCCATGTCGAAGAACCCGAGCCGGAACCTGCGCCCGAGCCCGAACCTGCCGAAAGCGAAGAAGTGCCGCTGGAAGAAGTCCAGCCCATGACCCTCGAAGAGTTGGAGAGCATCCGTCAGGACGCCTACAACGAGGGCTTTGCCATCGGTGAGAAGGAAGGCTTCCACAGCACCCAGCTCAAGGTTCGCCAGGAGGCGGACATCGCCCTGGCCGCCAAGCTGCAAAGCCTGGAGACCCTGATGAGCCATCTGTTCGAGCCCATCGCCGATCAGGACGCGCACATCGAGAAGGCCATGGTCACCCTGGTCGAGCACGTCGCCCGCCAGGTGATCCAGCGCGAGCTGAAAACCGATTCCAGCCAGATCGGCAAAGTATTGCAGGATGCCCTGCGCATGCTGCCGATGGGCGCCACCAACGTGCGGATCCTGATCAATTCCCAGGATTTCGACCAGGTGAAGGCGCTGCGCGATCGCCATGAAGAAAACTGGCGCATCCTTGAAGACGACACCCTGCAACCCGGCGGTTGCCGCGTGGAAACCGAACACAGCCGCATCGATGCCAGCGTCGAGACGCGCCTGAGCGTGGCGATCGCCAAGATGTTCGACCAGCTTCACGAACAGGCGCTGCACCCGGCCGTCCCGGACGTGAGTGTCGATCTGGACGCCGCGATCAAGAGCGCCGAAAGCGCCCTGCAGAAACAGTCGGACGCCTCCGATGCGTCTTGAGCGCACCAGCTTCGGCAAGCGCCTGAGCACCTACGCCGATGCCATTACCTTGCCGGTACAGCCGGTGGTGGAAGGGCGCCTGCTGCGCATGGTCGGCCTGACCCTCGAAGCCGAGGGCCTGCGCGCCGCCATGGGCAGCCGTTGTGTGGTCATCAACGACGACAGCCATCACCCGGTTGAAGTCGAAGCGGAAGTCATGGGCTTCGCCGGCGGCAAGGTGTTCCTGATGCCGGTGGGCAGCGTGGCCGGTATTGCGCCGGGTGCGCGCGTTGTGCCTCTGCCTGATACCGGTCGTTTGCCCATGGGCATGACCATGCTCGGTCGCGTCCTCGATGGCGCCGGTCGTCCGCTGGACGGCAAGGGCGGCATGAAGGCCGAAGACTGGGTGCCGCTGGACGGCCCGACCATCAACCCGCTCAAGCGCGACCCCATCAGCCAGCCGCTGGATGTGGGCATTCGTTGCATCAACGGTTTGTTGACGGTAGGTCGCGGCCAGCGTCTGGGCCTGTTCGCCGGTACCGGTGTGGGTAAGTCCGTGCTGCTGGGCATGATGACCCGCTTTACCGAGGCCGACATCATCGTGGTCGGGCTGATCGGCGAACGGGGCCGCGAGGTGAAGGAGTTCATCGAGCACATTCTTGGCGAAGAGGGCCTCAAGCGTTCGGTGGTGGTGGCGTCCCCAGCCGACGACGCGCCGCTGATGCGTCTGCGCGCTGCCATGTATTGCACGCGCATCGCCGAATATTTCCGCGACAAGGGCAAGAATGTCCTGTTGCTGATGGATTCGCTGACCCGTTTCGCCCAGGCCCAGCGGGAAATCGCCCTGGCCATCGGCGAGCCGCCCGCGACCAAGGGCTATCCGCCCTCGGTGTTCGCCAAGCTGCCCAAGCTGGTGGAGCGCGCGGGCAATGCGGAGAAAGGCGGCGGATCGATCACCGCGTTCTACACCGTACTGTCTGAAGGCGACGACCAGCAGGACCCGATTGCCGACTCGGCGCGGGGTGTGCTGGACGGTCACATCGTGCTGTCCAGGCGGCTGGCCGAGGAGGGGCATTACCCGGCCATCGACATCGAAGCGTCCATCAGCCGGGTCATGCCGTCGGTGGTCGATGCGCAGCACATGACCCAGGCGCAGTACTTCAAACAGCTGTGGTCGCGCTATCAACAGAGCCGCGACCTTATCAGCGTGGGCGCCTATGTGGCGGGCGGCGACCGCGAGACAGACCTTGCGATCAACCTTCAACCGCAACTGGTGCAGTACCTGCGTCAGGGCTTGCACGACAACGAGAGCATGCAAAGCAGCGAGGCGCAGTTGGCGCGCATCTTCAATCCTCAGGCGGCTGGCTGATAACCCATGGCCCAGACCCGCGCATCGCGCCTGGCGCCCGTGGTGGACATGGCCGAAAGCGCCGAAAAGACCGCCGCCCAGCGTTTGGGGCATTTTCAGGGCCAGGTCCGGCTGGCCGAGAACAAACTCGGCGAGCTCGAAAAATTCCGCGCCGATTACCAGCAGCAATGGATCGACAAAGGCTCGGTGGGTGTGTCTGGCCAGTGGCTGATGAACTACCAGCGCTTTCTCAATCAGCTGGAAACGGCCGTCAGCCAGCAACGCCAGAGCCTGACCTGGCACCAGAACAACCTCAACAAAGCCCGCGGCGAGTGGCAAAAGGCATACGCCCGCGTCGAAGGCCTGCGCAAACTGGTGCAACGCTACATCGACGAAGCCCGCGCCGCGGAAGACAAACGCGAGCAAAAACTCCTCGACGAACTCTCCCAACGCCTCCCCCGGCAGCAGCCGTTCTAACCGCTTCAGGTGTCGGCTGTGATGCGTGGCGCGTCAGCGATGAATCCCTGTGGGAGCGGGCTTGCCCGCGAAAGCGTCATATCGGACCCTTCAATGTCGTATGGTCCGCCCCCTTCGCGGGCAAGCCCGCTCCCACACTTCTATGATCCCCAGTCCCGTAGCAGCACGGCTTGCCGGCGGGGCGATTTCGAGGGCGTCATCGCGGGCAAGCGCGCTCCTACAGGCACAGGCACCGCATGCCCGGCCGGTGGTGCGCGACGTCAGGCGACCAATCAAACCACTCAACTCCACCCCAGTCAGATCACTTCCATCATGACTGTAGGAATCTTCCATTTGCCGCGCCGCACAAGGGGTGCTAAAACTTCATCCGTCTGACGCCGTTTCATATAAGGGATTTGCCAATGTCAGTTACTTCCGAGCGCTCTCCTGACAAGCAGAAGCTGACCATCAAGATCAAAGGACGGTTCGATTTTTCCACGCACCAGGATTTTCGCGGTGCGTACGAGCGAGAAACCGACGCCAAGCATTACGTAGTCGATCTGAAGGAAACCAACTACCTCGACAGCTCGGCGCTGGGCATGCTCCTGCTGCTGCGCGATCATGCCGGCGGCGAACGCGCCGATGTACGGTTGGAAAACTGCAGCGCCGACGTCATCAAAATCCTCGCCATTTCCAACTTCTCCAAACTCTTCAACATCGGCTAATGGCGGGTTCTGCGCCACCCGAGCGCCTGACGATACTCATCGCCGACGACAACGCCAGCGACCGCATGCTGCTCTCGGCGATCATCAGCCGCCTGGGGCATGAGGTCCAGAGCGCCTGCGATGGCGAAGAAGCCGTCGGACTGTTCGAACGCAGGCGTCCGCAACTGGTCCTGATGGACGCCCTGATGCCGGTCATGGACGGCTTCGAGGCGGCCCGCCGGATCAAGGAACTGGCCGGCGAAGCGCTGGTGCCGATCATCTTCCTCACCTCCATGAGCGAAGGCGAGGGCCTGGCGCGCTGCCTGGATGCCGGCGGCGATGACTTCATCACCAAGCCCTACAACCCCATCGTGCTGGCCGCCAAGATCAACGCGATGAACCGCTTGCGCCTGTTGCAGGAAACCGTCCTGCAGCAGCGCGACATGATCGCCCGCCACCATAAATACCTGCTCAACGAGCAGCGCGTGGCCAAGGCGGTGTTCGACCAGATCGCTCACTCGGGCTGCCTCAACGCCCCCAACATTCGTTATCTGCAGTCGCCTTACGCGCTGTTCAACGGCGACCTGCTGCTGGCGGCGTGGGCGCCGTCGGGCAACATGCATGTATTGCTTGGCGACTTCACAGGACACGGCCTGCCGGCCGCCGTCGGGGCAATGCCGCTGGCCGAAGTGTTCTACGGCATGACGGCCAAGGGTTACGGCCTTCCGGAAACCCTGCGCGAGATGAACGCCAAGCTCAAGCGCATCCTGCCGGTGGACATGTTCTGCTGCGCGGCGCTGGTGTGCGTCAACTTCAAGCAGCAACTGGTGGAAGTCTGGAACGGCGGCCTGCCTGATGGCTACCTGCTGCATGCCGACGGGCGACCCCACACGCCGCTGGTGTCGGCGCACCTGCCGCTGGGCGTGCTGGGTGCCGGCAGCTTCGATGACAATACCCAGGTCTACCCCTTTGCCCCCGGCGACCGGGTGTTCCTGCTGTCTGACGGCGTGGTGGACAGCACCGACGAAAATGGCGAGATGTTTGGCTCGCGGCGGTTGCAGAACGTGTTCGTCACCAACCGCAACCCGGCCTCGCTCATGGAAGAAGTGCAATGGGCGCTCGCGCGGTTTCGCGGTCAGGTCCGTGACGATGTGAGCATGCTGGAAGTGGGCTTCAACGAGCCCGAGCTTCTGGGCACGCCATCGGTGATCTACACCGACAGCGGCGATTCGAGCCCGCTGGACTGGGCCGCCAGCTTCGAATTCCGTGCCTCGACCCTCAAGCGCTTCAACCCGCTGCCCTACCTGCTGCAACTGCTCCAGGAAGTGCATGGCCTGCGCCTGCAGAGCAGCGAGCTCTATACCGTGATGTCCGAGCTGTACAGCAACGCCTTGGAGCACGGGGTGCTGGGGCTGGATTCGGCACTCAAGCGCGATGCCGAGGGTTTTGCCCTTTACTACCAGTTGCGCGCCGAGCGTCTGGAGAACATGGAAGGCGGGTTCATACGATTTAGTTTCCAGATAATTCCGGTCGGGCAGGGTGGGCGGCTGATCGTCGAAGTTCACGACAGCGGCAATGGTTTCGACGTCGAGCGGGTGCTGGCGTTGCCCCCTGCGGTCAACCAGTTGTCCGGGCGCGGGCTCAACCTGGTCCGGCAATTGAGTAATGAGTGCCATTGGTCCCCGGACGGGCGCACCGCCCGTGTAGAGTTCGCTTGGGAGGGTCTGGCATAATCCGGCGCTTTCTTGATCAAGGAGCGAGCAAGCAGTGAAAAATCATATGGATCTAAACGTCCTCGGGACGCTGCGTGACGTCATGGAAGGGGAATACCCGGCGCTGCTGGAGGTATTCATCAAGGATTCCGAACGACGTGTCATCGAACTCAATGAGCTCATTCAATCAGCCGATTTTTCCTCCCCCGGCCCGCTCCAGCTCAAGCAACTGGCCGACAAGGTCCACAGCTTCAAAGGTAGTTGCAGCAACATGGGCGCTGCACACCTGGCCGACCTGTGCCGCGAGCTGGAAGACCAGGCGCGCAGCCCGGCGCCTCCCGGTGCTGCTGAAATCCGCCAGAGCGTCGCGGCGATCACCAGCGAATTTGCCGTGGTGCGCGATCTTTTCGACGTACAACTGGAGTCTGCGCTCAAGGGATTCTGAGCCGGCGATCTGTCCCATCCCGAAAGCTGGCCCGCCATTTGCTTGATCTCCGCGCAATCGTGCTTTTGCGGAGATCAACATGGCCCTTGCCAACAACCCTTTACTTACGGCCCTGACGGCTGCCAAAGCCCAGAAAGCCAGCGCCGCCAATTCGGTAAAGGCGCCAGACCCCGTCAAGGACAACGCTTCCAGCTTCTCGACGGTATTTGCCAAGCAGGCCGCGCCCAAGTCTTCCAGCGTCGATGACAGCCCGCCCAAGCCCGCCAGCGCCAAGAGTCCGGCAGCGACCGACAAGCATGGCGCCAGCCAATCGTCTGCCGCCTCCGACAAGACGGTTGCCGATAACGGCAATGGCTTGCCTGGCAACAAGGCGGTCAATGCCAAGCCGGATAACGCCTCCGGTAAGGACAACGACGAGGACGACGATACCGACGACACCTCCGATTCCGCGACCTCGGCCACCGATCCGACGGTAGCTGACGGCACTGTCACTGACCCGGTCGTCGATCCGTCGCAGATCGTTGCCACCCCCGTGGTCGAGCCTGCGCCGGTCCAGCCCGACGTCGCCGCGCAGCCGGTGATCGATCCGGCGTTGCTGGCCGGCACCGCCCCGGTTGTGCCGCCACCGGTGGTGCAGGCGCCGACCGACGCCACCGATGACACCTTCGACCCGTCGGCCGATCCTCTGGAAGGCTTGACGGCGGTTCAGGTGGCCCTGGAGAACAAGGCCCAGCAAAGCGCCCAGGCGAATGCGGCCGTGAAGGGCGCAGGCCATGACGCCGGCAAGCAGGACCCCAACGCCGATGCAGCGCAGCAGCTTGCCGGTAACCTGGCGGCGCTGGGCGATCAGCCTGTGGACAAGAGCACCACCGAGGGTGGCGGCGACAAGGCCTTTGCCGGGCTGCTGGCCGATGGCCTCAAGGATGTGAAGAGCGCCGCCGGCGACACCCGGGTGGACAACTTCGCCGAGCGTCTGGCGGCATTGTCCCAGGCCGCCCAGGTGAAAACCGGCTCCGCGACGCCAGCGACCCCGCTCAATCAGCCGCTGGCCATGAACCAGAGCGGCTGGACCGAGGGCGTGATCAACCGCGTCATGTACCTGTCCAGCCAGAACCTCAAGCAGGCCGACATCCAGCTGGAACCGGCCGAACTGGGACGCCTGGACATTCGCGTCAATATGGCGGCAGACCAGCAGACCCAAGTCACCTTCATGAGCGCCCATGTTGGTGTGCGTGAAGCGCTGGAAAACCAGATGTCGCGCCTGCGTGATTCCTTCGCCCAGCAGGGCATGGGGCAGGTCGATGTCAACGTGGCCGACCAAGGCCGTGGCTGGCAACAACAGGCCCAGCAGCAGTCGGGTGGTGACGCCCAGCGCGGCAATGGCACCAGTGGTTCGGGCAATGGCAGTGGCAGCGACCTGATCGCCGACGGCGCCCCGGTGGATGCCGCAACGGCCGCCGCCAGCGCCCCGTTGCAGATGGTAGGTTCAAGCGCGGTCGATTATTACGCCTGACCCCACGCCAGCCAAGTAGGAGCGCGCTTGCCCGCGACCTGCTGCACCGCAGCAGTAAAACCTGACACCTCGGATTGACTGGTAGTCCGAGCTCGCCGGTTTTACTGCCGCCTTGCGGCAGGTCGCGGGCAAGCGCGCTCCTACGCCTTCCAGGCAGCATCAAAAGCGCCACGCGTCTTGCCGTTCTGGCACAACCCTTGCTCTCCCTCTGTCACGCAACACCGAACCCATTGGATAGTGACGGATTATTGGCATGGCGAAGACCGACGACGCAGCACCTAAAGACCCCGCGAAGAAAGGCAAGTTGAAGATCATCATTCTCGTGGTGGTGGGCCTCTTGCTGGCCATCGGGCTGTCGGTCGGCGCTACCTGGTTCATCATGCACAAGGCCGAGAGCAAGCCTGATCCTGCGGTGGCGGCCGAAGCTGCCAACGTCAAGAAAGAGGCGATCTTCGAGCCCCTCACGCCGCCCTTCGTCGTCAACTACAACGTCAATGGCCGCCAGCGCTACATGCAGGTCAGCATTACCCTGCTGGCCCGTGATCACGCCGATCTGGAAGCGTTGAAAGTGCACATGCCGGTCATCCGTAACAATCTTGTGATGATGTTCTCAGGCCAGGCGTTCGACACCATCGCAACGCCGGTGGGCATGGAAATGCTGCGCCAGAAAGCCGCTGCCGTGGTGCAGGAAGTCGGCCAGAAAGAGCTGAACAAGAGCGTCATCGAGCAGGTTCTTTTCACTAACTACGTATTGCAGTAGGACCACGACATGGCCGTGCAAGACCTGCTGTCCCAGGATGAAATCGACGCGCTGCTGCATGGCGTGGACGATGGTCTGGTACAGACCGAGAGCGTCATCGAACCTGGCAGTGTCAAGAGTTATGACCTGACCAGTCAGGACCGCATCGTCCGTGGACGCATGCCGACCCTGGAAATGATCAACGAGCGTTTCGCCCGTTACACCCGCATCAGCATGTTCAACCTGTTGCGTCGCTCTGCCGACGTGGCGGTGGGCGGTGTGCAGGTGATGAAGTTCGGCGAGTACATCCACTCGCTGTACGTGCCGACCAGCCTGAACCTGGTCAAGATCAAACCGCTGCGCGGCACCGCGTTGTTCATCCTGGATGCCAAGCTGGTGTTCAAGCTGGTGGACAACTTCTTCGGTGGCGATGGCCGTCACGCCAAGATCGAAGGCCGTGAATTCACGCCGACCGAGCTGCGCGTGGTGCGTATGGTGCTGGACCAGGCCTTCATCGACCTGAAGGAAGCCTGGCAGGCGATCATGGAAGTCAATTTCGAGTACATCAACTCGGAAGTGAACCCGGCCATGGCCAACATCGTGGGCCCGAGCGAAGCGATCGTGGTGTCGACCTTCCACATCGAACTCGATGGCGGTGGCGGCGACCTGCACGTGACCATGCCGTATTCGATGATCGAGCCGGTGCGCGAAATGCTCGACGCCGGCTTCCAGTCCGATCTGGACGACCAGGACGAGCGCTGGGTCAACGCCCTCAAGCAGGACGTCATGGATGTGGCGGTGCCGCTGAGCGCCACGGTTGCCCGTCGTCAGCTCAAGTTGCGGGACATCCTGCACATGCAGCCCGGTGACGTGATTCCGGTGGAGCTGGGTGAACACCTGGTGATGCGCGCCAATGGCGTGCCGTCGTTCAAGGTCAAGCTGGGCTCGCACAAGGGCAATCTGGCGCTGCAGGTGATCGAGCCGATAGAACGTCGCTGACGCCTGGCCGTCTGCATCTGAATGTGTGCTGTAAACGAATTGCTCTGCTAACACAATTTTACGGGCGAATGACAAAGCCCTGTCGAGGACAACCATGGCTGATGAAAACGAAATGAACTCCGCAGACGACCAGGCACTGGCTGACGAATGGGCTGCAGCGCTGGGCGAAGCGGGCGAGGGCGGTCAGGCTGATATCGACGCGCTGCTGGCCGCCGATGCGGGCAACGCCGCCGGCAACCGTCTGGCGATGGAAGAGTTCGGCAGCGTGCCAAAGCACAATGGCCCCGTTTCGCTGGAAGGCCCGAACCTGGACGTGATTCTGGACATCCCGGTGTCGATTTCCATGGAAGTGGGCAGCACCGACATCAACATCCGGAACCTGCTGCAACTCAACCAGGGCTCGGTGATCGAGCTCGACCGTCTGGCCGGCGAGCCGCTGGACGTGCTGGTCAACGGCACACTGATCGCCCACGGTGAGGTGGTGGTGGTGAACGAGAAGTTCGGCATCCGTCTGACTGACGTGATCAGCCCAAGCGAACGCATCAAGAAGCTGCGCTAAGTGGGTCGCTTGCTAAAGGGCCTGTTGGTCGCGCCCGTGCTGATGACGTCGTGGCTGGCAATGGCGGCGGATCCTGCAACCACGCCAGCGCCAGCCGCTGCCACGCCTGCCGTGACAGCGCCGGCTGCCGTTACCGTGCCCCCGGTGGGCGCTTTGACCAGCGGTATCGGCGGTCAACTGGCGCAACTGGTGTTCGGTTTGCTGCTGGTGGTCGGTTTGATCTTCGTGCTGGCCTGGCTGATGCGCAGGGTTCAGCGCGCAGGGCCCGGCGGCAACCAGGTCATCGAACTGGTGGGTTCCCGTGCTCTCGGCCCGCGTGACCGGCTGGTCCTGGTGCAGGTTGGCAACGAGCAGGTGCTGCTGGGCGTTTCCCCCGGCAGCATCACCGCGCTGCATGTGATGAACGAGCCGGTGCAGGTGCCTGAAACCCAGAACGCCACGCCCGAATTCGCCCGCCGCCTGATGGAAGCGCTGGGCAACAAGGGTGTGGTCAACAAAGGCGCGGCCCGGCCGTTCGGCGGCAAGGACAGCCTCGAAAATCCGGGTCAGAAGGATAAGAACTGATGCGCATTGTCTTGACGCTGCTGTTGTTGCTGGCAGCGCCGCTGGCGTTCGGCGCCGACCCGTTGTCGATCCCGGCGATCTCGCTGGGCACCGGTGCCAACGGCCAGCAGGAATACTCGGTCAGCCTGCAGATCCTGCTGATCATGACCGCGCTGAGTTTCATCCCGGCGTTCGTCATGCTGATGACCAGCTTCACCCGGATCATCATCGTGTTCTCGATCCTGCGCCAGGCCCTGGGCCTGCAGCAGACGCCGTCGAACCAGATCCTCACCGGCATGGCGCTGTTCCTGACGCTGTTCATCATGGCGCCCGTGTTTGACCGGGTGAACAACGATGCACTTCAGCCGTACCTGGCGGAAAAACTCACCGCCCAGGACGCCGTTGCCAAGGCTGAAGTGCCGATCAAGGACTTCATGCTCGCCCAGACCCGCTCAAGCGATCTGGAGCTGTTCATGCGTCTGTCCAAGCGCACCGACATCCCGACGCCCGACGCTGCGCCGTTGACCATCATCGTCCCGGCGTTCGTGACGTCGGAGCTCAAGACGGCGTTCCAGATCGGCTTCATGATCTTCATCCCGTTCCTGATCATCGACCTGGTGGTCGCGAGCGTGCTGATGGCCATGGGTATGATGATGCTTTCGCCGCTGATCATTTCGCTGCCGTTCAAGATCATGCTGTTCGTGCTGGTGGATGGCTGGGCGCTGATTATCGGTACGCTGGCCGGCAGTTTCGGTGGCGTATGAACCTGTTTGACGAGGAGTGCGCAGCATGACCCCAGAAGTGGCCGTCGACCTGTTCCGTGAAGCGCTGTGGCTGACCACCACCATGGTCGCCATCCTGGTGGTGCCCAGCCTGATCGTCGGCCTGCTGGTCTCGATGTTCCAGGCCGCCACCCAGGTCAACGAACAGACCCTGAGCTTCTTGCCGCGTCTGCTGGTGATGCTCATCACCCTGATCGTGGTCGGCCCGTGGCTGGTGCGTACCTTCATGGAATACATCATTTCGCTGTACACCAGCATTCCCCAAGTGATCGGCTGACGTCTGCATGGAACCTGTGCTGGCGCTGACCGATACGCAGATCAGCACGTGGGTGGCCGCCTTCATGCTGCCGCTGTTTCGCATCGCGGCGGTGCTGATGACCATGCCGATCTTCGGCACGACCCTGGTGCCGACCCGCGTGCGCCTGTACCTGGCGCTGGCGATCACCGTGGTGGTGGCGCCGAGCCTTCCGCCGATGCCCGAAGTGCATGCGCTGGACCTGAGTGCGCTGCTGCTCATCGCCCAGCAGATCATCATCGGCGCGGCGCTGGGTCTGTCCCTGCAACTGTTTTTCCAGGCCTTCGTGATCGCCGGCCAGATCGTCGCGATCCAGATGGGCATGGGTTTCGCGTCCATGGTCGACCCGGTCAACGGTGTGTCGGTGGCGGTGATCGGACAGTTCTTCACCATGCTGGTGACGCTGCTGTTCCTGGCCATGAACGGTCATCTGGTGGTGTTCGAAGTCCTGATCGAAAGCTTCACCACGCTGCCGGTGGGCGAGGGGCTGATGGTCGCCAATTTCTGGGGGCTGGTGCTGCGCCTGGGCTGGGTGCTGGGGGCTGCGCTCATCCTGGTGTTGCCGGCGATCACTGCGCTGCTGGTGATCAACATTGCCATGGGCGTAATGACCCGGGCGGCGCCGCAGCTGAACATCTTCTCTATCGGCTTCCCCTTGACCCTGGTGCTGGGCATGGGGATTCTGTGGATCTCCCTGGGCGACATTCTCAATCAGTACCAACCGCTGGCGGTCGACGCCTTGCAGTTGCTCAAGGAAATGGTCAGGGCGCGCTGAGATGGCAGAGAGCGAGAGCGGTCAGGACAAGACAGAAGACCCCACGGACAAGCGCAAGAAAGACGCGCGAGAAAAGGGCGAGATCGCCCGGTCCAAGGAGCTCAACACCGTCATCATCATGATCGTCGGCGCCGCCGGTTTGCTGGCGTTCGGCGGCTCGATGGCAGAAATGATGATGCAGCTGATGCGCGACAACTTCACCATCTCCCGGGATGCGCTGATGGACGAGCGCAGCATGAGCCTGATGTTGATGGTCTCAGGCAAGGCAGCGCTGCAGTCGGTCACTCCGTTGTTGGTGGCCCTGACCCTGGCGGCGTTGATCGGGCCGATTTCCCTGGGTGGCTGGCTGTTCGCGGCAGGCTCGCTGGCCCCCAAGTTCAGCCGGCTCAATCCTCTGGCGGGGCTCAAGCGCATGGTCTCGCCCAAGGCGCTGATCGAACTGCTCAAGTCCCTGGCCAAGTTTTTCATCGTGTTGATCGTGGCCATCATGGTCCTGTCCAAGGACAAGAACGATCTGCTGGCCATTGCCCATGAACCCCTTGAACTGGCGGTGGCGCACAGTCTGCAACTGGTCGGCTGGAGTACCTTGTGGATGGCCTTCGGGCTGTTGATCATCGCTGCGGTGGACGTGCCGGTGCAGCTGTGGGAAGCCCACAAGAAGCTGCTGATGACCAAGCAGGAAGTGCGCGACGAGCACAAGGACAGCGAAGGGCGGCCAGAGGTCAAGCAGCGGATTCGCCAGTTGCAGCGCGAGATGTCGCAGCGACGGATGATGGCGGCGATCCCCGAAGCCGACGTCATCATCACCAACCCGACCCACTACGCCGTGGCGCTCAAATACGACTCCGAGAAGGGCGGCGCGCCGGTGCTGCTGGCCAAAGGCAGCGACTTCATCGCCCTGAAGATCCGCGAGATCGGGGCGCAGCATCAGATCCTGCTGCTCGAATCGCCGGCGCTGGCGCGTTCGATCTACTACAGCACCGAGCTTGAGCAGGAAATTCCGGCGGGGCTGTACTTGGCGGTGGCGCAGGTGCTGGCCTACGTGTACCAGATCCGCCAGTTCCACGCAGGCCGCGGCAAGCGTCCACCGCCGTTGAACGAGGATCTGCCGATTCCGCCGGATTTGCGGCGGGATTCTTAGGTTTGGTTTGAGTTGATGCTTTTTGGGTTGGCTTTGGATCGCCACATTGAAGCCCTTCGGGCGCGGTCGCGGGCAAGCGCGCTCCTACATTTTTTGCAACGTGCCGCATTCGGATGGACCGAGCGCATAGCCTTTGGCGCTGGCCAGAAAAACCTGACCCGTACGCCAAGGCTACCAACGCGGTCCATCAGGCCATGGCACGTTGCAACAAATGTAGGAGCGCGCTTGCCCGCGATAGGCCCGAAGGGCATCCATGTATCAATGTGCCGCCAGACAAATATGTCGACCCCAACACAATTCTGTATAGTGGCACTCTGACATTTTTCTCGCTTTCCCAGAGTTGGACAGAATTTTGCAATACCTGCGTTACAGCGCCTCTGGCGTCAAAAGTTTGATTTAACGCGCAGGTAGATAATCGGTGGATCGCTCTCAAATACTCACAAACGCACGCTCCGGACTGATCGGCCTGGGTCGTGGTCAGTTGGGTGTGCCGTTGTTGTTGCTGGTCATGCTGGCAATGATGATGTTGCCGATGCCGCCGTTCCTGCTGGACGTGTTCTTCACGTTCAACATCGCCTTGTCGATCGTCGTGCTGCTGGTCTGCGTCTACGCCCTGCGGCCGCTGGATTTTTCGGTGTTCCCCACCATCCTGCTGATCGCGACCTTGCTGCGCCTGGCGCTCAACGTGGCGTCCACTCGTGTGGTCATGCTCCACGGCCAGGACGGCCACGCCGCCGCCGGTAAGGTGATCCAGGCCTTCGGTGAGGTGGTGATCGGCGGTAACTACGTGGTCGGTATCGTGGTGTTCGCGATCCTGATGATCATCAACTTCGTGGTCGTGACCAAGGGTGCCGGTCGTATCTCCGAGGTGAGCGCGCGCTTCACCCTCGATGCGATGCCCGGCAAACAGATGGCCATCGACGCCGACCTCAACGCCGGCCTGATCGACCAGCCCGAAGCCAAGCGCCGTCGTCTGGAAGTCGCCCAGGAAGCCGAGTTCTACGGCTCCATGGACGGTGCCAGCAAGTTCGTGCGCGGTGACGCCATCGCCGGCCTCCTGATCCTGTTCATCAACCTCATCGGCGGCATGCTGGTGGGTATCCTGCAACACAACATGACTTTTGCCGACGCCGGCAAAGTGTACGCACTGTTAACCATTGGTGACGGTTTGGTGGCGCAACTGCCATCGCTGCTGCTCTCGACCGCTGCCGCGATCATGGTGACCCGCGCCTCGGGCTCCGAAGAAATGGGCAAGCTGGTCGGCCGCCAGATGTTCACCTCGCACAAGGCGCTGGCCGTCTCGGCAGGCATCATGATCGTCATGGGCCTGGTGCCGGGCATGCCGCACTTCTCGTTCATCAGCCTGGGCTTGGTGGCGGCGGGCGGTGCGTACCTGCTGTGGAAGAAACAGAACATGGTCAAGCTCGCGGCGATCCAGGAGGTCAAGCGTCAGCAGGACCTGCTGCCTTCGCCAACCCGCGCGCAGGAATCCAAGGAGCTGGGCTGGGACGACGTGACGCCGATCGACATGATCGGCCTGGAAGTGGGCTACCGCCTGATTCCGCTGGTGGACCGCAACCAGGGTGGTCAGTTGCTGGCGCGGATCAAGGGCGTGCGTAAGAAGTTGTCGCAGGAGTTGGGCTTTCTGATGCCAACCGTACACATTCGCGACAACCTGGACCTTGCGCCGAGCGCGTATCGTCTGACGCTGATGGGCGTGACCCTGGCCGAAGCCGAGATTTATCCGGATCGCGAGCTGGCGATCAACCCGGGTCAGGTATTTGGCAGCCTCAACGGCATCAATGCCAAAGACCCGGCGTTTGGCCTCGAGGCCGTCTGGATCGAAATCAGCCAGCGCGCCCAGGCGCAATCGCTGGGTTATACGGTGGTGGACGCCAGTACGGTAGTGGCCACTCACCTGAACCAGATTCTCTACAAACACTCACATGAATTGATCGGTCACGAAGAAGTCCAGCAATTGATGACGTTGCTGGCCAAAAGCTCGCCCAAACTGGCCGAGGAGCTGGTCCCTGGCGTGCTGTCGCTGTCGGCTTTGCTCAAGGTGCTGCAGGCGCTGCTGGCCGAGCAGGTTCCGGTGCGCGACATCCGCAGCATTGCCGAAGCCATCGCCAACAATGCCGCCCGGAGTCAAGATACCGCCGCGCTGGTGGCCGCCGTACGGGTCGGATTGTCCCGCGCAATCGTGCAAAGCATTGTCGGCATTGAGCCGGAGCTGCCTGTTATCACCCTGGAGCCAAGGTTGGAACAGATATTGCTCAATAGTCTGCAGAAGGCAGGTCAGGGTCAGGAAGAAGGCGTTCTGCTCGAACCGAGTATGGCTGAGAAACTTCAGCGCTCGTTGATCGAAGCGGCGCAGCGTCAGGAGATGCAGGGTCAGCCGGTAATTTTGTTGGTCGCAGGTCCGGTTCGCGCCATGTTGTCCCGCTTTGGACGCCTGGCGGTTCCGAACATGCATGTTTTGGCTTATCAGGAAATTCCTGACAATAAGCAAGTCACCATCGTAGCGACTGTCGGGCCGAACGGCTGAGGTAGTGAGTCATGCAAGTTAAGCGTTTTTTCGCCGCCGATATGCGTCAAGCCATGAAACTGGTTCGTGATGAGCTGGGCGCTGAAGCCGCCATCATCGGCAACCGGCGGATTGCCGGTGGCGTCGAGCTGACAGCCGCGCTGGACTACAAACTGTCTGCGCTGGCCCCGCGTGTGCCCAACGTCGAGCTCGAGGACGAGCTGCGCAAGACTCAGTCGCGCATCGTGACCGCACAGGCGGAGCTGACCAGCCGCAGCGAACTGGACACCGTCGCCAATCGCCAGCTGTTCGCAGGCATCGCCATGGACGACAGCAACAAGCAGATCGAGCCGACCCTGGACGAGCCGTTCCGCCCATCGATCCATGCCGCGATCGCGGCTGATCGTGCAGAGCGTGCCGAGCGTGCGGCGGCCGAGCCTGGCATCAGCCAGCGCGCCTACGAGTCGATGCGTTCGGAATTGAACGGCCTGCGTGAACTGCTGGAAGTCCAGCTCGGTTCGCTGGCCTGGAATCAACTGCAAGGCAGCCGCCCGCAACAGGCCAACCTGTGGCGTCGCCTGCAACGTGTTGGCCTGTCCGGCCCGCTGTCCCGTGACCTGCTGAACATGGTCCCGGACGTCGACGACCAGCCCCACGCCTGGCGCATGTTGCTGGCGCACCTGGCGCGCATGATCGTCACGCCCGACGTCGAGCCGCTCGAAGAGGGCGGGGTGATTGCCATGGTCGGACCTGCCGGAATGGGCAAGACCACCACACTGGCAAAACTTGCGGCGCGATATGTGTTGAAATACGGCGCGCAAAATATCGCGCTGGTGAGCATGGACAGCTTCCGTATCGGTGCCCAGGAGCAACTCAAGACGCTGGGCCGCATTCTCAATGTGCCGGTGACCCACGTCGATCCGGGCCAGTCCCTGGCTCAGGCGCTGGAGCCGCTGCTGCGCAAGCGCGTGGTGTTGATCGACACCGCAGGCCTGCAAGCCAGCGATCCTGCACTGCGTCTGCAGCTGGAAAGCCTGGCGGGCCGCGGCATCAAGGCGCGCAACTACCTGGTCCTGGCCACAACCAGCCAGAAGCAGGTGTTGACCGCCGCGTACCACAGTTACAAACGTTGCGGCCTGGCCGGGTGCATCCTGACCAAGCTGGACGAAACCGCAAGCCTGGGCGAAGTGCTCAGCCTTGCCGTGACACACGAGTTGCCCGTGGCCTATCTCACCGATGGCCCACGGATACCGGATGATCTGCATCTGCCACGTCGCCATCAGCTTGTAAGCCGGGCGGTGAGTGTTCAGATGCAGGAGGAGCCTAGCGAGGAAGCGATGGCGGATATGTTTGCGGATCTTTATCACAGCCCCGGCAAACGCGCGGGCTAGGTTAAGGAAAATGACATTGGAAAATACCTGCATCGATGGTCTGCCAGGCATTGTTCAGTCACTGAACGTGCAGCCCGAAATGTGGCTTAGGTCTAAGCAAGACAAGGTAAAAAATTAACATGGGCAGCATGCATCCCGTTCAGGTTATTGCGGTGACTGGTGGCAAAGGTGGCGTAGGCAAGACCAACGTGTCAGTGAACCTTTCGCTGGCACTGGCCGAGCTAGGGCGTCGCGTGATGTTGCTGGACGCCGATCTGGGTCTGGCCAACGTCGACGTATTGTTGGGCTTGACCCCTAAACGCACCCTGGCCGACGTCATCGAAGGCCGCTGCGAACTGCGCGATGTCCTGTTGCAGGGGCCTGGCGGTGTGCGCATCGTGCCGGCGGCGTCCGGCACTCAGAGCATGGTCCAGTTGACCCCGGCCCAGCATGCCGGCCTGATTCAGGCATTCAGCGACATCGGCGACAACCTGGACGTGCTGGTGATCGACACCGCCGCCGGGATTGGCGAATCGGTCGTCAGCTTCGTGCGCGCGGCGCAGGAAGTGTTGCTGGTGGTCTGCGACGAGCCGACTTCGATCACTGACGCCTACGCGCTGATCAAGCTGCTCAACCGCGACTACGGCATGAACCGCTTCCGCGTGCTGGCCAACATGGCCCAGAGCCCGCAGGAAGGGCGCAACCTGTTCGCCAAGCTGACCAAGGTCACCGACCGCTTCCTGGACGTCGCGCTGCAATATGTGGGCGCCGTGCCGTACGACGAGTGCGTGCGCAAGGCGGTGCAGAAGCAGCGCGCGGTGTACGAAGCGTTTCCCCGTTCCAAATGTGCGCTGGCGTTCAAGGCCATCGCGCAGAAAGTCGATACCTGGCCGCTGCCGGCGAACCCGCGTGGCCACCTGGAATTTTTCGTTGAGCGCCTGGTTCATCAGACCAGTGCAGGGCCAGTGTCATGACTGCAAGTGGCTATCGCATGTACAGCAAATCATCCAGAGATTCCCAGTACGAGCTCATCGAGCGCTATGCCCCGTTGGTCAAGCGTATCGCCTACCACTTGCTGGCGCGTCTGCCGGCCAGCGTGCAGGTCGAGGACTTGATCCAGGCGGGGATGATCGGCCTGCTCGAAGTGTCGACCAAATACGACTCCACCAAGGGTGCGAGCTTCGAGACCTACGCCGGCATCCGCATTCGCGGCGCGATGCTCGACGAAGTGCGCAAGGGTGACTGGGCGCCACGCTCGGTTCACCGCAACACGCGCATGGTCAGCGACGCGATTCGTGCCATTGAAGCAAAAACCGGCCGTGACGCTAAAGATCACGAGGTTGCTGCCGAACTTCAATTGAGCCTGGACGATTACTACGGGATTCTGAACGATACCTTGGGCAGCCGCCTGTTCAGCTTCGACGACCTTTTGCAGGACGGCGAGCATGAAGGGCTGCACGAGGACGGCGCGAGCCAGTCGCTGGAACCCTCGCGCGATCTCGAAGACGAGCGCTTCCAGAGCGCGCTGGCCGATGCCATCGCCAACCTGCCCGAGCGTGAACGCCTGGTGCTGGCGCTGTACTACGACGAAGAGCTGAACCTCAAGGAAATCGGTGAGGTCCTGGGTGTCAGCGAATCCCGTGTCAGCCAGCTGCACAGCCAGTGCGCCGCACGTCTGCGGGGCCGGCTGGGTGAGTGGCGCGCACGTTGATTGATTGAACGCAGGCTTTCGGGGCTGCGGATGGTATGTAAAACCGGCTGTGCAAGATGTTGTGTGGGCATCATGAGACAAGGCAGGAGCCGGTCGGATCGGGTCTTTGAAGATCCGCTCTGCTGCGCGCGTGACCTGCCGATTCGTCAGACCCGTCACTGTTATTCGTAGAAGCCGCTCGCCGGTATTGATTGAACGCGCGTCCAGGTGCTGGGCGCGTTAAAGACTGCTTGGAGGTCGAATTGGACAAGAACATGAAAATCCTCATCGTTGATGACTTCTCAACGATGCGGCGGATCATAAAAAACCTGTTGCGTGACCTTGGGTTCACCAACACGGCCGAAGCAGATGACGGTACCACCGCATTGCCGATGTTACAGGCTGGCGGTTTCGATTTCCTGGTCACGGACTGGAACATGCCGGGCATGTCGGGCATCGACCTGCTGCGCCAGGTGCGTGCCGATGAACGCCTGCGCCACATGCCGGTGCTGATGGTCACTGCCGAAGCCAAGCGCGAGCAGATCATCGAGGCTGCCCAGGCCGGTGTTAACGGTTACGTCGTGAAGCCATTCACAGCCCAAGTGCTCAAAGAGAAGATCGAAAAGATATTCGAGCGCGTCAATAGCTGATGTCCGCTGCGAGGGCGCTATGGATCCTAAAGATTCGACAATGGGTGACTTCGAGTCGACCCTGAAGAAACACGCACAAGAGCTCGTCACCAGCCTTGAAAAAGGCAAGTTCGGCGACGCCGTGCAACTTATCCATGAGCTTAACCAGACTCGCGATCGCGGGTTGTATCAGGAAGTGGGCAAGCTGACGCGCGAGTTGCACAGCGCGATCGTCAACTTCCAGATCGACCCGCACATGCCGCAAGCCGAGGAAGTGTCCCAGATCACTGACGCCACCGAGCGCCTGTCCTATGTGGTCAGGCTCACGGAAGGTGCGGCCAACCGCACCATGGACCTGGTGGAGCAGAGCACGCCGTTGATGAACGGCCTGAGCGAGGACGCCAAGGCACTGAGTGCCGATTGGGGGCGCTTCATGCGTCGCGAGATCGGCGCCGAAGAGTTTCGTGATCTGGCCCGCCGCGTCGATGGTTTTCTGTCGCGCAGCGAGAAGGAGACCCACCAGGTCGCCAGCCACCTGAACGACATTCTGCTGGCCCAGGACTATCAGGACCTGACCGGCCAGGTGATCAAGCGTGTCACCACGCTTGTGACCGAGGTCGAGAGCAATCTGCTCAAGCTGGTGCTGATGGCAAGCCAGGTGGATCGCTTTGCCGGGATCGAGCACGATCAGGAAGTGTTCCGTAAGCAAAAAGAACAGGAAAAACTTCATTCCAAGGGTGAAGGTCCGCAGATTCATGCCGATAAACGTGAAGACGTCGTATCCGGTCAGGATGATGTAGACGATCTGCTATCCAGCCTGGGTTTCTAACTTCCAGTTCCCGGGTTCTATGTGAAAGTGGCGCAAGGTCTGCGCGCGAATGCTTCGACGAAGGCAATGCGCGCAGGCCATCAACGCAGCCTCTGGATCGGTTTGACGGTTAATTTTAGGAGCACCCCCAATGAGCTTCGGCGCCGATGAAGAAATCCTTCAGGATTTTCTGGTAGAGGCCGGCGAGATTCTCGAGCAGTTGTCCGAACAGTTGGTCGAGCTGGAAAGCCGACCGGATGATGCGGATCTGCTCAATGCAATTTTTCGCGGTTTTCACACTGTAAAAGGGGGCGCCGGCTTCCTCCAGCTCAACGAGCTGGTTGAATGCTGCCACATCGCTGAAAACGTGTTCGACATCCTGCGCAAAGGTGAGCGTCGGGTCGATGCCGAACTCATGGACGTCGTGCTCGAAGCGCTGGACACCGTGAACAGCATGTTCGGCCAGGTGCGCGAACGCTCTGACATTACCCCCGCCACCCCAGGGCTGCTCGCCGCGCTGTCGCGCCTGGCCGAGCCTGCGTCGGCCGATGAAATCGCCGCTGCGCCTGCACCTGTGGTCGAGGAAGTGCCAGAGGCTGCGTCCGAAGACATCACCGATCTTGAATTCGAACAACTGCTCGACTCGCTCAACGCGGTCAAGGCCCAGGCGGCGGGTGCTGCTGTCTCGGCGCCGGCACCGGTGGCTGCTGCCCCCGTGCAGGCTGATCAGCCGGCCAGCGATGAAATCACCGACGCCGAGTTCGAATCGCTGCTCGATCAACTGCATGGCAAGGGTCAGTTCGCCGCCGATGCCGTGGCGCCTGCCGCCAACGCGCCATCTGCAGCGGCAGCGACACCTGCCAGCGACGAAATCACCGACGACGAATTCGAAGCCCTGCTGGACCAGTTGCATGGCAAGGGCAGCTTCTCCCCCGACGCCAGCGCACCGGTTGCCGCCGCGCCTGTGGCTGCTGCTGCCAGCGAGCCTGCATCGGACGAAATCACCGACCACGAATTCGAAGCGCTGCTCGATCAACTGCATGGCAAGGGCAAGTTCGAACCGGCCGTAGCCGGCGCGACCGCCACTGCTGCCGCACCGGTGAAGAAAGCCGAGCCTGCCAAGGCTGAACCTGCCAAACCGCAAGCACCGAAAGCCGAGGCACCGAAGGCTGAAGCGGCACCTGCGCCTGCGCCAGCAAAAGCTGCGCCTGCACCGGCGCCGGCCCGTGCACCTGCGCCGACCGCCGCCGACAAGGCGCCGACCGAAGCGGAAACCACCGTGCGCGTCGACACCGCGCGGCTGGACGAAATCATGAACATGGTCGGCGAACTGGTACTGGTGCGTAACCGCCTGGTGCGCCTGGGCCTGAACAGCGGCGACGAAGCCATGTCCAAGGCCGTGTCCAACCTGGACGTGGTGACCGCCGACCTGCAGACCGCCGTCATGAAGACGCGCATGCAGCCGATCAAGAAGGTCTTCGGGCGCTTCCCGCGTCTGGTTCGTGACTTGGCGCGCCAGCTCAAGAAAGAAATCAACCTTGAACTGGTGGGTGAAGAAACCGACCTGGACAAGAACCTGGTCGAGGCCCTGGCCGACCCGCTGGTGCACTTGGTGCGCAACGCGGTGGACCACGGCATCGAATCGCCGGAAGAGCGCGAAGCGTCGGGCAAGGCCCGTGGCGGTCGCGTAGTACTCTCGGCGGAACAGGAAGGCGACCACATCCTGCTGTCGATCTCCGATGACGGCAAGGGCATGGACCCGGCGGTGCTGCGCGCCATCGCGGTCAAGCGTGGCGTGATGGACAAGGACGCGGCCGATCGCCTGTCCGACACCGATTGCTACAACCTGATCTTCGCCCCGGGCTTCTCGACCAAGACCGAGATTTCCGACGTGTCCGGCCGTGGCGTGGGCATGGACGTGGTGAAAACCAAGATTTCCCAGCTCAACGGCTCGATCAACATCTACTCGACCAAGGGCCAGGGCTCGAAGATCGTCATCAAGGTCCCGCTGACCCTGGCGATCATGCCGACCCTGATGGTGATGCTGGGCAATCAGGCCTTCGCCTTTCCGCTGGTCAACGTCAACGAGATCTTCCACCTGGACCTGTCGACCACCAATGTCGTCGATGGTCAGGAAGTGGTGATCGTACGGGACAAGGCCCTGCCGCTGTTCTACCTCAAGCGCTGGCTGGTCAGCTCGGCCGCTCACGAAGAGCAGCGCGAGGGTCACGTGGTGATTCTCTCGGTGGGCACGCAGCGCATCGGTTTCGTGGTGGATCAACTGGTGGGCCAGGAAGAAGTGGTCATCAAGCCGCTGGGCAAGATGCTGCAAGGTACCCCAGGCATGTCCGGCGCCACCATCACCGGTGACGGCCGCATCGCGCTGATCCTCGATGTACCGAGCATGCTCAAGCGTTACGCCGCACGGCGTATCTGATTCAAGCGAGCGCGTCCGCCGTCACGGCAACGCGCGCCTCGTAGCAGCACGGCTTGCCGGCGGTGGCGCCTGCGGGACCGTCACCGCCGGCAAGCCGTGCTGCTACGAGGGCGTCGCCGGGATCAGATCCCGGTGTGTGTCATGTTTGACGAAACAGGTTTGATTCAGCGGCCTGTTCCGTCCTATGGAGTGTTTATGGCAGTCAAGGTTCTGGTGGTAGACGACTCCGGTTTTTTTCGCCGGCGCGTCTCGGAAATTCTTTCCTCTGACACAACGATTCAAGTGGTCGGCACCGCCACCAATGGCAAGGAAGCGATCGAGCAGGCGCTGGCCCTCAAGCCTGACGTGATTACCATGGACTACGAAATGCCGATGATGGATGGCATTACCGCAGTCCGGCACATCATGCAGCGCTGCCCGACACCGGTCCTGATGTTCTCCTCACTGACCCACGAAGGCGCCCGGGTGACCCTGGATGCGCTGGACGCCGGTGCGGTGGACTTCCTGCCGAAGAATTTCGAAGACATCTCGCGCAACCCCGAGAAGGTCAAGCAGATGCTGTGCGAGAAGGTGCACAGCATTTCGCGCAGCAACCGTCGCTTTGGCGGGTACAGCAGCCCTGCAGCGCCTGCGCCGGTATCGAGCCCGGCCTCTGCATCGCCTGCCAGCTCGCTGCGCAGCAGCGCAACCCCGAGCGCCACCACGCGCCCGGCGCCAGCCCCTGCACGTCCGGCGCCAACTGCGCCTGCGGCCCACGGCGCGGGACACCATGGACCTGCCTCGCCTGCGCCCAAGCGCAAGGCATACAAGCTGGTGGCCATCGGTACGTCCACAGGTGGTCCGGTGGCGCTGCAACGGGTGCTGACCCAGCTGCCTGCCAACTTCCCGGCGCCCATCGTGCTGATCCAGCACATGCCGGCCGCCTTCACCAAGGCTTTTGCCGAGCGCCTGGACAAGCTGTGCCGCATCAGCGTCAAGGAAGCCGAGGATGGCGACATCCTGCGTCCGGGCCTGGCGCTGCTGGCCCCCGGCGGCAAGCAGATGATGGTCGATGGCCGTGGCGCGGTGAAAATCCTGCCGGGCGACGAGCGCCTCAATTACAAGCCCTGCGTGGACATCACCTTCGGTTCCGCCGCCAAGGCCTATGCCGACAAGGTGCTGGCCGTGGTCCTGACCGGCATGGGCGCGGACGGCCGCGAAGGCGCGCGTCTGCTCAAGCAGGGCGGCAGTCATATCTGGGCTCAGGACGAAGCCAGCTGCGTGATCTACGGCATGCCGATGGCCATCGTCAAAGCCGATCTGGCGGATGCCGTTTACAGCCTGGACGATATCGGGCGACATCTGGTCGAGGCGTGTATCTGATGGATGTTCTGACTCTCATAGGGATCATTCTGGCGTTCATCGCCATCATCGGCGGCAACTTCCTGGAAGGCGGCCACCTGGGCGCCTTGCTCAACGGGCCGGCGGCGCTGATCGTGCTCGGCGGTACGCTTGCGGCCTGCCTGTTGCAGACGCCGATGAGCGCGTTCAAGCGGGCGATCCAGATCTTCGTGTGGATTCTGTTTCCGCCGCGCATCGACCTGCAAGGCGGTATCGACCGCGTCGTCAACTGGAGCCTGACTGCCCGCAAGGAAGGTCTGCTGGGCCTGGAAACCGTCGCCGACACCGAACCTGATGCCTATTCGCGCAAGGGCCTGCAATTGCTGGTCGATGGCGTCGAGCCGGAAACCATTCGCAGCATCCTGGAAGTGGATTTCCTGACCCAGGAAAGCCGCGACATCCAGGCCGCCAAAGTCTTCGAAAGCATGGGCGGCTACGCGCCGACCATCGGCATCATCGGTGCGGTGATGGGCCTGATCCATGTCATGGGCAACCTGGCCGACCCGAACCAGCTGGGCAGCGGCATTGCCGTGGCATTCGTCGCGACCATCTATGGCGTGGCGTCGGCCAACCTGATCCTGCTGCCGGTGGCCAACAAGCTCAAGGCCGTGGCGGTGCGTCAGTCGCGCTACCGCGAGATGCTGCTCGAAGGCCTGCTGTCCATTGCCGAGGGCGAAAACCCGCGTTCGATCGAGTTGAAGCTGCAAGGCTTCATGGAGTGATGGACTGATGGCCCGTCGACGTCGCCACCACGAAGAGCACGAAAATCACGAACGCTGGCTGGTGTCCTACGCGGACTTCATCACCTTGCTGTTCGCCTTTTTCGTGGTCATGTACTCCATCTCCTCGCTCAACGAAGGCAAGTACAAGGTGCTTTCCGAGGCGCTGGTCGGCGTGTTCAACGAAGCCGAGCGCAGCGTGCGGCCGATCCCCATCGGCGAGCAGAAGCCGCAGACCGTGCGCCCGGCAGACCCTCTGGTCAAAGACAGCGACCAGACCGACGCAGCCCTGGGGCAGGCCGCCCAGGATCCGCTCAAATCCATCGCCGATGACGTCAACGCAGCGTTCGGCGACCTGATCGCCTCGAACCAGATGACGGTGCGGGGCAACGAGTTGTGGATCGAGATCGAACTCAACTCCAGCCTCCTGTTCGGCAGCGGCGATGCGATGCCCAGCAACCTGGCGTTCGACCTGATCGACAAGGTGGCCAAGATCGTCAAGCCGTTCGACAACCCGATTCACGTCGAAGGCTTCACCGATGACCAGCCCATCAGCTCGGCGCAGTACCCCAGCAACTGGGAACTGTCGTCGGCGCGTGCATCGAGCATCGTGCGCATGCTGGCCATGGACGGGATCAACCCGGCGCGCATGGCCTCGGTCGGCTATGGCGAATTCCAGCCGCTGACCTCCAACGCCACCGCCGATGGCCGCGCGCGCAACCGTCGCGTGGTGCTGGTGATTTCTCGCAACCTGGACGTGCGTCGCAGCCTGACCGGCTCAGGTACCGCCGCCAATGCAAAACCCGATGCAGCATTGCGGCGTGCTGACACACAAACTGCACCAGTCCCGGCTAAACCGCCGCAAGGCGTCAAATCTTCGTCATCTGCCCCGTGATTGCGGGCGCAGCGCTTTGATCGGCGGGAACGCGAACACATGAGAGTCTGGGCGGTAGCCAATCAGAAAGGCGGGGTCGGAAAGACCACCACCTCAATCGCTTTAGCCGGCTTGCTGGCAGAGGCGGGCAAGCGCGTGGTCGTGGTCGATCTGGACCCTCATGGCTCGATGACCAGTTATTTCGGTCACAACCCCGACGCGCTGGAGCACAGCTGCTTCGACTTGTTCCTGCACAAGGGCGCGGTGCCTGACGGCCTGCCGGGCCAGTTGCTGCTGCCCACCAGCGATCAGCGCATTTCACTGCTGCCTTCGAGCACCGCCCTGGCCACCCTTGAGCGTCAGACCCCGGGGCAGAGCGGCCTGGGCCTGGTGATCGCCAAGAGCCTGGCGCAACTGTGGCAGGACTTCGATTACGCGATCATCGACAGCCCGCCGTTGCTGGGCGTGTTGATGGTCAATGCCCTGGCGGCGAGCCAGCAACTGGCCATTCCGGTGCAGACCGAGTTTCTCGCGGTCAAGGGCCTGGAGCGCATGGTCAACACGCTGGCGATGATCAACCGCTCGCGCAAGGTGCCGCTGCCGTACACCATCGTGCCCACGCTGTTCGACCGCCGCACCCAGGCCTCGATGGGCACGCTCAAGCTGTTGCGTGACAGTTTTCCGGAGCATGTCTGGAAGGCGTATATCCCGGTGGACACTCGCTTGCGCGATGCCAGCCGGGCCGGTGTCACGCCGTCGCAGTTCGACGGCAAGAGCCGCGGCGTGCTGGCCTATCGCGCGCTGCTCAAGCACATGCTCACCGAGCAGTTGGCCGGGCAGGGGCAGGTGGCCTGACATGTCCATTGATCGTTTATTTGCAGCTCAGGGCGCTCTGCGCTCAAGTCCAAAGGTCCCGCAGCCGATATTCGGGGCAGGCGGCAATCGCATCACTTATATTCGGGCCCTTGTATGAACCGCCCTCTGGACACCGCTTCACGGCCACAACTGGCGCTGCAGAATTACCTCGACGCGTTGCTTCAGGACGCCACCGAGGAACTGGAAGCGGACGACAGCATCGATGATTTCCAGGCGGCCGTGCTCGAAGAGCAGGCCCACGACGCACGCATGCGCTCGGCCGTCGCCGAAGCTGTTGCGGCAGCAGTGCCTGTACCGGTCAGCCGGCCCGAGCCGGTTTCCCTGGCGTTCGTGCCCGAGGCCAGGCCTGCCCGGCCGGTCGCCGAGCCTGTGGCGGCGCGGGTGCTCGAAGCCCCGGTGATCCTGCCGCAGGTGCTGGTGCCACCTGTCGTTGCGACGCCGGTGCTCGAAGCTCCGGTCATTGACGCGCCGGTGCTCAAGGCTCTGGTGATCGAAACGCCCATCGAAGCCCCCAACCAGGCTGAGCCTGTCAAAGGCCTGGTCGAGCCGGTGGCCGATGTGCACCTGCCAGCCCAGCGCCCGCCGGTGCCGCCGACCTCGGACGAGCGTCCGCAGTGGGCCGAGGAGCCTTTCGAATGCCTGCTGTTCGACGTCGCCGGGCTGACCCTGGCGGTGCCGCTGGTGTGCCTGGGCTCGATCTATCCACTGGCCGGCCATGAACTGACGCCGCTGTTCGGTCAGCCGGACTGGTTCCTCGGCATCCTGCCCAGCCAGGCCGGTAACCTGAAGGTGCTGGACACCGCGCGCTGGATCATGCCGGACCGCTACCGCGACGATTTTCGCCAGGGCCTGCAATACGTGATCTCGGTTCAGGGCTATGAGTGGGGGCTGGCGGTGCATCAGGTCAGCCGCTCGTTGCGCCTGGACCCCAGTGAAATCAAATGGCGCACCCATCGCGGCCAACGTCCCTGGCTTGCCGGGACGGTGATCGAGCACATGTGTGCGCTGCTGGACGTTTCCGAATTGGCCGAGCTGATTGCCAGCGGCGCGGTCAAGCAGATGCAAGCACTTAAATAAACACTCTCAGATAAACACCGGGCGGCGCTGACGCGTCGTTCGCAGAGCACAACACGCAAGGGGTTAGGGGTATGAAGAAGTCGTCAGCACAGGGTTCCGAAGATCCGATCCTGCAATGGGTCACCTTCCGCCTGGACAACGAAACGTATGGCATCAACGTGATGCAGGTTCAGGAAGTGCTGCGCTACACCGAGATTGCGCCGGTGCCGGGTGCGCCAAGCTACGTGCTGGGCATCATCAACCTGCGCGGCAACGTGGTGACCGTGATCGACACGCGTCAGCGCTTTGGTCTGCCACCGGTTGAAGTCAGCGACAACACGCGTATCGTGATCATCGAGGCCGACAAGCAAGTGGTCGGGATCCTGGTCGACAGCGTGGCCGAAGTGGTCTACCTGCGTCAGTCGGAAGTCGAGACGGCGCCGAACGTGGGCAACGACGAATCCGCCAAGTTCATCCAGGGCGTGTGCAACAAGAACGGTGAGCTGCTGATCCTCGTGGAGCTGGACAAGATGATGTCCGAGGAAGAGTGGTCCGAGCTGGAGAGCATCTGATTGATCTTCGAGGTTGCGGTCATTTTTCTGGCGGTGTTGTGGGTCGCGAGCGTCGCGATGTTCATGGCCCACACCAAGCGCCAACGCACACTGGCCATGCAGCAGGTCGAAGCCGACTCGCTGCGTGACCAGCGCATCCGCGATCTTGCCCGGCGCCTGGAGAACTACCAGGGCGGTACGGTAAAAATGGGCGAAGAGCTGCATGAACTGCGGTCCATCGTCGCGCCTCTGCCGGACAAGATCACCGCGCTCGAACAGCGCGACCCTTCCACCTTGTCCTTCGCCCAGGCCGCCCGCCTGGTCGGCATGGGCGCCAGCGTCGACGAACTCACCCAGTCCTGCGGCCTGACCCAGGCCGAAGCGCAGTTGATGACCAAGCTGCACGGCAACAACTGAGTTCCTCTTGCCGGTAGCAGCACGGCTTGCCGGCGGGGGCGGCGTCAAGATCGCCTCCGCCCGCATTGATGCACCAAACATCCCCCACCGTAGGAGCGCGCTTGCCCGCGACCGCGTGGTGTCAGCCGCCATCCATGGCACAGACAGACCGCATCGCGGGCAAGCGCGCTCCTACAGCGTTGTGTGTATCCCTACGGGTGCTCTGGCATTTATGGAATTCGCGTTCACCGCCACCCTGTAGCAGCACGGCTTGCCGGCGGGGGTGGCCTCAAGATCGCCTCCGCCCGCATTGATGCACCAAACATCCCCCACCGTAGGAGCGCGCTTGCCCGCGACAGCGTGGTGTCAGCCGCCATCCATGGCACAGACAGACCGCATCGCGGGCAAGCGCGCTCCTACAGCGTTGTGTGTATCCCGTAGCAGTCCGGCTTGCCGGCGTCAGCGTCCACAAGATCGCTCACGCAATCACGTCGCACGCCAAACCTGTGGGCGCGTTAGCGCGGGGTGATATCCCGCTCCACCGGCTCTGGATCCGGATCGAACCCCACCGGAAACTTGCCCTTCAAATGCCAGGCAAACGCGATGATTTCGGCAATGGTCAGGTACAGCTCCTGGGGAATGCTGTCGCCCAGTTCCATACGCGCGAGCATTTTCACCAGTTCGGCGTTTTCGTAGATCGGGACTTTGTATTCCCGGGCGATCGCCAGGATCGCCTCGGCCAGGGCATCGTCGCCCTTGGCGGTGAGGGTGGGGGCTTGCTGGCCGTCGTAGCTCAATGCGATGGCCTGGCGTGGAGTGTGTTCGGGCTGTCTCATCAGGCGTTCTCGTCGATCCAGCGTTGTTCCAGCACGGTACGCGGGCCTTGGCTGGGCACGCCGCGGTTGCACGCCAGTTCCTTCACGTTCAGGCCGCAGGCCACCAGGCGGGCGCGCAGGTTGTCCAGCTCGCCCGAGATCAGTTCGGCTGCGCCTTCGCGCTGTGCCCACATCTGGCTCGAAAGACTGCCAGCGATGAGCTGCGCCTGAACCTGCAGCGGCCCCAGTGGCTCCAGATCGAACGCCAGCTCCACGCGCCAGAGTTTCTCCTTCTCCTTGACCTCTTGAGTGGCACTGTCCGGCGCTTCCTCGCGCTCGGGCGTGTCTTCGCGCTGAACCTTGACCTGCAACGGCACGATGTCATGGGCGTTGCGCATCGGGATCTCAAGCTGCCAGGTGGTGACCTGGGTGCCGTCGGCGTTGGTGCGGGTCTGCTCCAGGCCGCCGAGTTGATGGCTTTGCAGGCGGGAAATGGCCCCCGCCGCAAGCTTCAACAGCGTCTCAAGGTCATCCTTGCCTTCGGCACTGCCCAAGGTGCGGGCGGGCAACGGAAAGCTGCTCTGCGGCCCGGGCGCGGCCACCAGCCCCAAGGTGCCGAGGGCGTTGCGGATCACGCTGGGCATCGCTCGCGCCAGGGTATTGGCCGCGGCCGCAGCGTTGTAACTGGTGTTATCCGGCAGGCCCGGAAGAATCTGCGCAATGACCCGCAACAGATTGGCTTTCATGTCCGGCACCAACGTCGGGTTCTGCCCGGCCAGCAGGCGCGATTCCATGAACAGCCCGCTGGCGTTGAGCGCCTGGGCCACACCCTTGGCGGTGCTCATCTGCGCAAGATCGGGCAGGTCGGCGAGCAGTTGTTCGACGCTGGCGCGCAGGTTCGCCGGCAAGGTGTCCGGGGTGTCTGCGCTGGGTGGCGGCAGGTTCTGCAGGGCGGTCAGGAGGCTTTGCAGCGAGCCTTGGCGGCTTTGCTGGGTCGAGAGTTGCTGGGCCAGAGCCAGTTCATCAAGCCGATTGGGCAAGGCGACGAAGTTCAGCGCCTGGCTGTTCTGCACCTGGGCGCTGAGCAGGCTGCCCACCCGCAGCGGCTGCGGGCTGTCGATGGTCAGGCTGCTGCCCGCCAGCGCGGTATTGAGCAGCATGACAATCGAGCGATACACCGCTGGCTGGGTGGTCGCGCTGCCGGCAGGTGTGCCGGCCAGTTGCGCCACATTCTGCGCCGCCACCTGGGTGGTCAGCACCTTGCCCTGCAGCAGGGTCCCGGCGGGAAGCTGGCGGGTGTCGATGCTGGTCAGGCTGTTGGTAATGGCCTTCTGCAAGTCCTGAACGCTGATGGTCAGGGTGTCGGCTGAACCCTGGGCCACGTTCACTGTGGTGCCGGGCGTCAGGGGCAGGGTGCTGGAGACGGGCAGGGTGGTCTGCCGGCCGTTGTCCATGGTGAGCTTGAGCAGCAACTGAAAGTCGTTGCCCAGCTGTTTGAGGCTGACCACTTCGGCATTGGCGACCTGCCCCGCATTGAGCAGGCCGGCGCGCGGCTCCATCAGCTTGAGCACTTCGCCCGGCGGTACGCCTGCGCGCAAGAGGGCAGTGGCCGCCGCGACTGGAGAAAGATTGGGTATATCGCCTGTCATCAGATCCCGACTCGGTCAAATGGCGCTCTGGAAAGCCTGTCTTAGGGACATGGGACCCTGGTATGTATAATCGCGCACCGGCATAGCCACCCAGACGCTAAGATTGCATCAGTATAACGGCCGTGCCGTCGCCGACTTGACACCTGCCATCCGAAAAGAAGGTCCACATGCAGATCCCTGTTCTTGAAGCTGTAGGGCTTGCCTGCGAACGCGACTGGCGCCTTTTGTTCGAGCACCTGGACGTGAAGCTGGCGCCCGGGGACATGGTACAGATCAGCGGCCCCAACGGCAGTGGCAAGACCAGCCTGCTGCGCCTGCTCAGCGGCCTGATGCAGCCCACGGCAGGGGAGGTGTTGCTGGACGGCAAGCCCCTGGCCGACCAACGCAGCGCACTGGCCCATAACCTGCTGTGGATCGGCCACGCGGCGGGCATCAAGGATTTGCTCACCCCCGTGGAGAACCTCACCTGGCTGTGCGCGCTGCACCACAGCGTTCAATCCAGTGAGCTCTGGCAGGCCCTTGAAGCCGTCGGCCTGCGCGGCTTCGAAGATGTGCCCTGTCACACGTTGTCGGCCGGGCAGAAGCGTCGGGTCGCGCTGGCCCGCCTGTATCTGCCGGGACCTGCGTTGTGGATGCTCGACGAGCCGTTCACCGCGCTGGACAAGCAAGGCGTGGTGCAACTCGAAGAGCACCTGGCCAGCCATTGCGAGAACGGCGGCACTGTGGTGCTGACCACCCACCACACGCTGAGCCGCACGCCGGCCGGTTATCGCGACCTGGACCTGGGGCAGTGGGCCGTATGAGTCATGTGTTTACCCTGTTGATCGCCCGCGAAGCGCGGCTGCTGTTTCGTCGTCCCGCCGAGCTGCTGAACCCGTTGGTATTCTTCGCCATCGCCATCGCCCTGTTTCCGCTGGCAGTGGGGCCAGAGGCCCGATTGCTGCAGACGTTGTCCCCAGGTTTGGTGTGGGTGGCGGCGTTGTTGTCAGTGCTGCTGTCGCTGGACGGCCTGTTCCGCAGCGACTTCGAAGATGGCTCCCTTGAGCAATGGGTGCTCTCGTCACACCCCCTGGCATTACTGGTGCTGGCCAAGGTGGCGGCACACTGGGCCTTTTCCGGGCTGGCACTGGTTTTGCTCGCGCCTCTATTGGCCCTGATGCTGGGGTTGCCGAGCGCCTGCCTGCCGGTTCTGCTGCTGTCATTGCTGCTGGGAACGCCGGTGTTGAGCCTGCTGGGCGCAGTGGGCGCGGCGCTGACGGTGGGGCTCAAGCGCGGCGGCCTGTTGCTGGCGTTGTTGATCCTGCCGCTGTACATCCCGGTGCTGATTCTGGGCAGCGGCGCCCTGCAGGCTGCACTTGAGGGTATGCCTGCGACCGGCTATCTGCTTTGGCTTGGCAGCCTGACCGCTCTGGCGATAACTCTGACGCCCTTTGCAATTGCCGCTGGCTTGAAGATCAGTGTTGGCGAATAATGAATTTCTGACCGATCAGACAGTTTTTTGAGATCCTTCGCTGGACTTCATACGATCGGCAGCAGGACACTTCAGCTAAAAGAAGTGCCTGGGTTCTGCAAGCAGGCTTGAAACACCGTGATGACAAGTACCTTGATGAAGGCAACATGATGAACACTAGCGCCAAGGCGAAGAGCGGCATCAGTTGGGCCTGGTTCCACAAACTGGGTTCGCCGAAATGGTTTTACGGCATCAGCGGCCGCCTGCTGCCCTGGCTGAGTATCGCTGCTGCCTTGCTGATCGGCATTGGCGTGGTCTGGGGCCTGGCCTTCGCCCCACCGGATTACCAGCAGGGCAACAGCTTTCGCATCATCTACATCCACGTGCCTTCTGCCATGCTGGCGCAGTCCTGCTACGTGATGCTGGCGATCTGCGGCGTGGTGGGGCTGGTGTGGAAGATGAAAATGGCCGACGTCGCGCTGCAGTGCGCCGCGCCCATCGGCGCCTGGATGACCGCCGTGGCGCTGGTTACCGGGGCGATCTGGGGCAAGCCGACCTGGGGTTCATGGTGGGTCTGGGATGCACGCCTGACGTCCATGCTGATTCTGCTGTTCCTGTACTTCGGTCTCATTGCGCTGGGTAACGCGATCAGTAATCGTGATAGCGCGGCCAAGGCCTGTGCGGTGCTGGCCATCGTCGGCGTGGTGAATATCCCGATCATCAAATACTCGGTGCAGTGGTGGAACACCCTGCATCAGGGCGCGACCTTCAGCCTCACCGAAAAACCGGCCATGCCCGCTGAAATGTGGCTGCCGCTGCTGTTCACGGCGCTGGGCTTCTATTGTTTCTTCGGCGCGGTGTTGCTGATGCGCATGCGCCTTGAAGTGCTCAAGCGCGAGGCACGGGCCGGCTGGGTCAAGGATGAAGTGATGAAAAGCCTGGGCCGTGCTGCCGGCAAGGAGACACAGCCATGAGTTTCGAGACATTCGGCGACTTTCTCGCCATGGGCAAGCACGGGCTGTTCGTCTGGACCGCCTACGGCATCTGCCTGACGGTGCTGGCCATCAACGTCGCGTCACCTTTGCTGGCGCGTCGGCGTTACCTGCAACAAGAGGCGCGTCGTCTGCGCCGGGAGAAGCATTCGTGAATCCGCTGCGAAAGAAGCGCCTGTTGATTATCGTCGCGATCCTTGCCGGGGTCGGCGTCGCTGTCACCCTGGCCCTCAGCGCCCTGCAGGAAAACATCAACCTGTTCTACACCCCGACCCAGATCGCCAGTGGTGAAGCGCCCCACGACACGCGTATCCGTGCCGGCGGCATGGTCGAGAAGGGCTCGCTGCAGCGTTCGTCCGATTCGCTGGACGTGACCTTCGTGGTCACCGATTTCAACAAGTCGGTGACCATCGCCTATCGCGGCATCCTCCCGGACCTGTTCCGCGAAGGGCAGGGCATCGTCGCGCTGGGCAAGCTCAACGCCGATGGCGTGGTGGTCGCCGATGAGGTGCTGGCCAAGCACGATGAAAAGTACATGCCGCCGGAAGTGACCAAAGCGTTGAAAGACAGCGGTCAAACCGCACCGAACCAACCGGCGGGCGCGTCCTATGCGCCGGCCAAACAGGGGTAAGCCATGATTCCCGAACTCGGCCACCTGGCCATGATTCTGGCCCTGTGCTTTGCCATCGTGCAGGCCATCGTTCCGCTGTTTGGCGCCTGGCGTGGGGATCGCGCCTGGATGGGCCTGGCCCAGCCAGCCGCCTGGGGGCAGTTCGCCTTCCTGCTGTTCGCCTTTGGCTGCCTGACGTACTCATTCATGGTCGACGACTTTTCGGTGGCCTACATCGCCGAAAACTCCAACAGCGCCTTGCCCTGGTACTACAAATTCAGCGCCGTGTGGGGCGCCCACGAGGGCTCGCTGCTGCTCTGGGCGTTGATCCTCGGCGGCTGGACCTTCGCCGTGTCGGTGTTCTCGCGACAGTTGCCGCAAGTGATGCTGGCGCGGGTGCTGGCGGTCATGGGCATGATCAGCGTGGGCTTCCTGCTGTTCCTGATCCTGACCTCCAACCCGTTCAGCCGCATCCTGCCGCAGGTGCCCCAGGACGGCCGCGATCTGAACCCGCTGCTCCAGGATCCGGGGCTGATCATTCACCCACCGATGCTGTACATGGGCTACGTCGGGTTCTCCGTGGCCTTCGCCTTCGCCATCGCCGCGTTGCTCGGCGGGCGCCTGGACGCTGCCTGGGCCCGCTGGTCGCGGCCATGGACCATCGTCGCCTGGGGTTTTCTGGGCATCGGCATCACCCTGGGCTCGTGGTGGGCCTATTACGAGCTGGGCTGGGGCGGCTGGTGGTTCTGGGACCCGGTGGAAAACGCATCCTTCATGCCTTGGCTGGTGGGCACGGCGCTGATCCACTCGCTGGCCGTCACCGAGAAACGCGGCGTGTTCAAGAGCTGGACTGTGCTGCTGGCCATCGCGGCGTTCTCCCTGAGCCTGCTGGGGACCTTCCTGGTGCGTTCCGGCGTGCTGACGTCGGTTCACGCCTTCGCCTCGGACCCGGCGCGCGGCGTGTTCATCCTGGCGTTCCTGCTGCTGGTGGTGGGCGGTTCGTTGACGCTGTTCGCGATCCGCGCGCCGGTGGTCAAAAGCCATGTCGGTTTCGGCCTGTGGTCGCGGGAAACCCTGCTGCTGGGTAACAACCTGGTGCTGGTGGTGGCGGCCTCGATGATTCTGCTCGGCACCCTGTACCCATTGGTGCTCGATGCCTTGAGCGGGGCGAAGATGTCGGTCGGCCCGCCGTATTTCAACGCGATGTTCGTGCCCTTGATGGGCGTGCTCATGGCCGTGATGGCCGTGGGCGTGCTGGTGCGCTGGAAAGACACCCCGGTCAAGTGGCTGATGAGCATGCTGGCGCCGGTGCTGGTCGGCAGCGCGGTGCTGGCGGTGATCGCCGGTTTCGCCATGGCGGACTTCCACTGGGCGGTGCTCGCCACCTGCTTGCTGGCGGCCTGGGTGCTGCTGGCCGGCGTTCGCGACGTGCTGGACAAGACCCGCCACAAGGGCCTGCTCAAGGGCATGCGCGCCCTGACGCGCAGCTATTGGGGCATGCAGGTGGCCCACCTGGGCATCGCAGTGGTGGCGCTGGGCGTGGTGTTGTCGAGCCAGAACAGCGCCGAGCGCGACCTGCGCCTGGCGCCAGGGGAGTCGGTCGAGTTGGGCGGCTACATGTTCGTCTTCGAAGGGGCCAAACACGTTCAAGGCCCCAACTTCACCTCCGACAAAGGCACGATTCGCGTGCTCGAAGGCGGCAAGGAAGTGACCGTGCTGCATCCTGAAAAACGTCTGTACACCGTGCAGCGCTCGATGATGACCGAAGCCGGCATTGACGCCGGCTTCACCCGTGACCTCTACGTTGCCCTGGGCGAGCCGCTGGATAACGGCGCCTGGGCGGTGCGGGTGCACGTCAAGCCGTTCGTGCGCTGGATCTGGTTCGGTGGGCTCATCACCGCACTGGGCGGCCTGCTGGCTGCGCTGGACAAGCGTTATCGGGTCAAGGTCAGGGCAAAAGTGCGGGATGCGTTGGGGCTGTCTGGAGCTGCGGTATGAAGCGTTGGGTGTTGTTGATTCCTCTGGTGCTGTTCCTGGGCATGGCGGCGTTTCTCTATCGCGGCCTGTACCTGGATCCTTCGGAACTGCCGTCGGCGCTGATCGACAAGCCGTTCCCCGAGTTTTCCCTGCCTTCGGTGCAGGACGGCAAGCCGCTGACCCGCGCCAATCTCGTGGGCAAACCGGCGCTGGTCAACGTCTGGGGCACCTGGTGCATCGCCTGCCGCGTCGAGCACCCGGTGCTGACCCAACTGGCGCAGCGGGGCGTGGTGATCTACGGCGTCAACTACAAGGACGTCAACGCCGACGCCCTCAAGTGGCTCAAGGATTTTCATGATCCCTACCAGCTCAACATCAACGACGAGGCCGGCAGCCTGGGCTTGAACCTCGGGGTGTATGGCGCGCCGGAGACCTTCCTGATCGACCGCAAGGGCATCATCCGCTACAAACACGTGGGGGTGATCGACGAGACGGTCTGGCGTGAAAAACTCGCTGGGCTGTATCAGGGGTTGGTGGATGAGGACAAGCAATGAGGCAGCTGTTTCATGCCGTTTCGCGCATCGCTTCCGTAGCAGCACGGCTTGCCGGCGGGAGCGGTCTTCCGGGCGCCCCCGCCGGCAAGCCGTGCTGCTACAAGGGGATGGCATTTGCCGCTGCGTTGCTGACGCTGGGCTGCGCAAACACCGCCCACGCCGCCATCGACGCCTACACCTTCAAGGACGATGCCGAGCGTGCCCGTTACACCGAGCTGACCCGCGAGCTGCGCTGCCCCAAATGCCAGAATCAGGACATCGCCGACTCCAACGCGCCGATTGCCGCCGACCTGCGCAAGGAAATCTACCGCATGCTCGGCGAAGGCCAGAGCAATCAGCAGATCATCGACTTCATGGTCGACCGCTACGGCGAGTTCGTGCGCTACAAGCCTGAACTGAACGCCCACACCTGGCTGCTCTGGTTTGGCCCTGGCGGCCTGTTGCTGGGAGGCGTGGTGCTGATCGGGGTGATAGTTGCCCGTCGGCGCAAGCAGCATACCCCACAGACCGATGTGCTTTCCGACGAGGAGCGTCAGCGCCTCGCCCACCTGCTGGATAACAAAAACGAATGATCGATTTCTGGCTAGCGGCCGGCCTGCTGTTGCTGGTGGCCTTGAGTTTTCTGCTGATCCCGGTGTTGCGCGGTCGTCGTGCGCAAAGTGAGGAGGATCGCACCGCCCTGAACGTCGCCCTGTACCAGGAGCGCCTGGCCGAGCTGCAAGCGCAGCAGGCAGAAGGCGTGCTCTCGGCAGAACAGATGGACAGCGGCCGTGCCGAGGCCGCCCGCGAGTTGCTGGCCGACACCGAAGGCGTCTCGCCAGACCGGGTCGGTCGTTTGGGCAAGCCGCTGCCGTTGCTGGCGGCCGGGCTGGTTCCGGTGCTGGGTCTGGGGCTCTATCTGCACTACGGTGCCAGCGACAAGGTCGAACTGACTCGCGAATTCGCCAAGCCGCCAGCTTCGTTGGCGCAGATGACCGATCGCCTGGAGCGGGCGGTCAAGGCCCAGCCCGATTCTGCCGAAAGCATCTATTTCCTGGCCCGCACCTATATGGCCCAGGATCGCCCGGCCGATGCGGCGAAGATGTTCGAAGCCGCCGTTGCGCTGGCGGGGCGTCAGCCAGAGCTGCTGGGGCAGTGGGCGCAGTCGTTGTACTTCGCTGGCAACAAGGCCTGGACCCCGCAGATCCAGGGCCTGGCCGATGAGGCGCTGAAGGCCGATCCCAGAGAGCCTACCAGCCTGGGGTTGAAAGGGATCAATGCGTTCGAGAGCCAGCATTTCCAGGAGGCAGTGGATTACTGGCGTCGCCTGTTGGCCGTACTGCCGCCTGACGATCCTTCGCGCACTGCCCTCGAAGGTGGCATTGCCAAGGCCAGCGATCGCCTGGTGCAGAGCGGCGGCACGCTGAAAGACGCACCGCTGGTGGCGGCTGCCGGCGCGCATCTGAAGGTGAGGGTGACCCTCTCCGACGAGCTCAAGGCCCAGGTGCAACCGGGCGACACGGTGTTTGTCTTTGCCCGCGCTGTGTCCGGTCCGCCGGCACCTTTGGCGGTCAAGCGGGTGACCGTGGCGGATCTGCCGGTGGAAGTCGAGCTGACAGATGCCGATGCGATGATGCCGCAGCTGAAACTGTCGAACTTTCCGGAAGTCCAATTGGTGGCCCGGGTATCCCGTGCTGGCCAGCCGACCTCCGGTGAGTGGATCGGCCGCAGTCAACCGCTGCCCAGCAACGTGACGGCCCGCCAGGCCCTGACCATCGACAGCCCCGATCAATGATTCTGGTCGTGCGGCCCTGACACAAAAGAGATGCCTTTATGTATCGCGTCGCACGATTTGCCTTGTTGAGTGTGGTGGTGGCGCTGAGCGCCGCCTGTGCGGTCCAGCGCCCAGGTCCGCAGAGTTCGGAACCGATTCCCACGATTCCCGGGCCATCGCCCACCCCGCAGCCGGGAACGCCGCGCACCACGCCGCAGACCCCGCCCACGATGCCGATCCCGTCGGGCCCGAAAACCAGCGCCAACTTCGCCCCGCCGCCGGGTGGCCACAGCCACTGGGACGCCAAACTGGGCGTGCACGTGCTGGATAACGTCCCCAACACCTTCTACCGCCAGCGCACCTACTACCGCTGGAACAACGGCTGGACCTGGGCCACCTCGCCAGCCGGGCCGTGGCAGGAAACCGATTCGAGCGGCGTACCGGCCGGGCTGAGCCGCCAGTTCGGGAATTGATTCTCCCTAGTTGATCGCGCTTGCTGACCGGTACACCGAACCTGTGTAGGAGCGCGCTTGCCCGCGACGGCTGTGTATCAGGACCAGATATGTCGGCTGACTCCCTGCGGTCGCTGGATTGCTAGGGCTAGAACCATCTTCGGCAAGAAGCTACAAAGCTTTCGGCAAAGTCCTACAGATTATCGGTTTACTTATTAGTGCTACTGTAGAACTATTCTCGGCGGTCTGAATTGTATGCGGCGGTCGAAGGTATGAAGATATTTGAATGTTCGCTGAAGCAGTGGTTGGGCGTTGTATTGTTAGTTTGCAGTGGGGCTGCGCTCGCCGATGGAGGGTGTGAGTACGCAACTCCGAAGCATGAGTCTCTGCGCTTGCATGAAAGTGGCTCCCTGCCTGTTTACTTTTCTAAATACCAGTTGACTCTTCCTGAAAAGCCTGTCGGTTTCATAAGCACTGATGGGTTTACCGCTGTGTACCCTGACAAAGGGTATGTCAGTATTGACCGGCTTCAAGAGCAAGAGATGACCGAGCCTTTACGCAGAATGTCATCACAGATTTCCGGCCCGGCCGACTACTTCAGACTTATTTACGGCGATGCTGGCTCTTTGAGTCGCTGGAATCCCGAGGAGTTGCGGTTGCAGCGTGCCGTCGCAGGACTTGACTGTCATTCGGTTGTGACCTTTTTTCGGGTCGGCGACGTCGACGTGATCCTGCATGAGGCCAAAACCGAGAAAGATTTCCACCGTGTGTTGGTATTGGATAGATTCGATGTTGAGCTTGTTACCGTTAAAGGATCTAGGGAAATGGCTCTGCAAGTTGTAAGTAGTATAAAAAGGAGGTTGTGAATGGAGTTAATGGATTATCATGATAAGAAAGCGCTAAATGAAGTTTTAGTGAGGTGGTATGGGGCGCAGGCTGCTAGTTGGCGAATGAACGACTCAGTGGCTCAAGTAGTCATTAAAATGCTGGTTGAGATGCGCAGTTGCACTGCTGCACTTCATTTTGTGCCGATGCCAACGACTTTTGGGAATCAGCTTGGGCAGTTGACGAAAGGGTACTTGAAAAAGGTGATTGGGGTGTTGAAGAATGATGAAAGAGTCTACAATATCTGTTCTCATCATACTATCCGGCAGTACAGGTCCGAAATACAGATGGCGTCAATGGGGCTGTAACCACCATAGCATGTTTTCCTGGCATCTAATCTCCATTTATACGCAATAACAAAACGGCGACCTCGATGGGTCGCCGTTTTCATTTCATCCCAACCCCTTACTTGGCGGGGTAGATCTGGTCAAACACTCCGCCATCGACGAAGTGCGTCTTCTGCACGGTGCGCCAGTCGCCGAAGGTCTTCTCCACTGACAGGAAATCGACTTTCGGGAAGCGGTCGGTGTACTTGGCCAGTACCGCCGGGTCACGTGGACGCAGGTAGTTGGCGGCGGCGATTTCCTGGCCCTGGGCCGACCACAGGTATTTCAGGTATTCCTCGGCGGCGGCGCGGGTGCCTTTCTTGTCCACCACCTTGTCGACCACGCTCACCGGCGGCTCGGCCTCGGCGGAGACGCTTGGGTAGACCACTTCGAACTGGTCGCGGCCAAACTCGCGGGCGATCATTTCGGCTTCGTTTTCGAAGGTGACCAGCACGTCGCCGATCTGGTTGGTCATGAAGGTGGTGGTAGCGCCGCGACCGCCCGTGTCCAGTACCGGCACGTGGCTGAACAACTCGCCGACGAATTTCTTCGCCGCCGCTTCATCGCCGCCATTCTTCAGGGTGTAGCCCCACGCCGACAGGTAGGTATAGCGGCCGTTGCCCGAGGTTTTCGGGTTCGGCACCACGACTTCGACGCCATCCTTGACCAGGTCCGGCCAGTCTTTCAAATGCTTGGGGTTGCCCTTGCGCACGATGAACACAGTGGCGGAAGTGAACGGCGCACTGTGATTGGGCAGGCGCTCGACCCAGTTTTTCGGGACCAGTTCGCCATTGTCGGCCAGGGCGTTGATGTCGGTTGCCATGTTCATGGTGATGACGTCCGCCTGCAGCCCGTCGATCACGGCGCGGGCCTGCTTGCTCGAACCACCGAATGACATCTTCAGGGTGACGTCTTCCTTGTGCTCGTCCTGCCAGTGCTTCTGGAAGGCAGCGTTGTAGTCCTTGTAGAAGTCGCGCATCACGTCGTAGGAGACGTTGAGCAGCTCAGGGGCGGCGTGGGCGGCGCTGGCGAAGGCCATGGCGCAGGTCAGCATCGAGGCGGCGAAGATTTTTTTCACTGCGAATTCCTTTGTCGTGTCGCGATTATTCTTATGAAAAAAGGGATGGCTAATGGCCGCGACTATAACGAAAACGGTTAGCGTCTTATAGATTAAAAACTTCTGTACTTATGACCGTTTAGAAACGCAGCGGGCGATCCTGCACAGACTGTCGAAACAGACGGCCACCTGCCTGCACCAGCCAGCAGGAGAGGATGAACGGCGCGGTCAACGTCGCCAGGCCCAGACTGGAAAAACCCGGTTGCAGCACAATCGCCAGGGCGACGGCGATGGCTGGCAGCCAGGGCTTGTGGCGTATATGGCTGAACGCCAGAGCCGCCAGCGCCGGGTTGTAACCGGCAAGCCCCAGCAACGCCAGATTGGTTTCCTGCTGCCAGAGGGCGAAGGCCACTCCGCTGACGCAGCCGAAGGCCGCCCACAATGCAGCGTTGCGGCTGGACAGCAGCAAGCCGATGCCGATCAGCACGCCTGCCAGCGGATGGTCCAGCAGAAACACCTGGCCCAGGCCCACCGGAAGCGCCTGGAGCAGACCGGTATCGACCATCGGGGCGGCGGGCATCGGCTCGGCAAAGGTCAGCAGCACCCAGCTGAACAGCACGAACGGCGCGGTGTAGGCCTTCAGGCAAGACGCCTTGGGCGTGCGTTGCAGCCAGGCGTGCATCAGCATCGCGCTCAGCCCGCCACAGGCGATGACCAGCAGTGGCAGCATCGGCGACCATTCGAACCGATAGCAGATCAGCAAGCCCAGCAGCACGCCGTTATAGCTGTACACCCCGGACTGCCGCTCGGCCTTGGGATAACCGCGACGCTGCGCGGTCAGTAGCCCCGACACGGCACCGAGCAGCGCGCCGCCGAGGGAGGAGGGCGCACTGATGAGAATCGCCAGCAGGCACATCAAGCCACACAGGGGACTGCGTTGCAGAAGCACCTGGCTGAAGCCATTGAGCAGTGCTTCGGCCCAGTCGGGACAGTGGGAGGCGGGGGCAGATCGAAGGGTTTGCATGTATGTATTCAATATTATTTTTTATTGTATACATAATGGCTGAAGGGCAAACCTCTATCAAGTAGGAGCGCGCTTGCCCGCGATTGCGCCGTATCAAATGACGCATGAGCAACGGAAAATCCCAATCGCGGGCAAGCGCGCTCCTACAAAGGCTATTTGCGCCAGATCTACACCCTGAACTGCCGCAACAACCCGTTCAACTGCTCACTCAAGCCCTTGAGCTGCGCACTGGCAGCGCTGGACTGCTCGGCGGCGATGGCGGTGCCCTGGGACAACTGCGCGGCCTGGGTCACGTTCTGGTTGATGTCTTCGACTACGTGGGATTGCTGCAACGTCGCGCTGGCAATCGAGGCGTTGAGGCCATTGAGGTTTTGCAGGGCCTGGCTGATGGAGGTCAGGCTCTGGCCGGCCAGGTGCGCCTGTTCGATGGTCAGTTGCGAGGAGCGGCTGCTGTCGCTGATGACTTTCACGGCGGCGTCGGAATGGCTTTGCAGGCGTTCGATCATCGCCTGGATTTCCGCCGTGGATTTCTGCGTGCGTTGCGCCAGCAGGCGCACTTCGTCGGCCACCACCGCGAAGCCGCGGCCCTGATCGCCTGCGCGCGCAGCTTCGATGGCAGCGTTCAGGGCCAGCAGGTTGGTCTGTTCGGCGATGGAGCTGATGACTTCCAGCACCCCGCCAATCTGCGTGCTTTCACTGGCCAGGGTGCGGATCACGTCCACCGCCTGACTGATGGTGCCGGACAGGTGATCGATCTGCTTGAGGCTGCTGTCGATGTTCGCCTGACCCTGCTGCGCCTGGGACTGGGCACTGCGCATCTCGCTGGCGGCGTGCTCCGCGTTCTTGGCGACATCCTGCACGCCATAGGTCACTTCGTTGATGGCGGTCGCGACCTGTTCCATCTGCAGCGATTGCTGCTGGCTGCGTTCCTGGGCCTGCACCGCGTTGTTGCCCAGTTCGCTCGACGCCTGGCCCAGGCCCACTGCCGACAGTTGCAATTGGCTGACCACCCCGCGCAGTTTGGCGGTGAATGCATTGAAATGCCCGGCCAGTTGGGTGATCTCGTCCTTGCCCTGGGTTTCAAGGCTGCGGGTCAGGTCGCTTTCGCCACTGGCAATACTGGCCATGGCCTCGACGGTGGCGTTCAACGGCCCGGCAATGCTGCGTGCGATGAGGGTCAACAGCAGCGCCATTACCAGAATGATCCCGGCGCTGATCGACAGGGCCTTGATGACCTGCTGCTGGAACTCGGCCTGCACGTCATCGACATACACGCCCGAGCCGATGATCCAGCCCCACGGGCTGAACAGCGAGATATAGGATGTCTTCTGCACCGGCTCGCTGGCGCCCGGCTTGGGCCAGCGATAGTTGACCATGCCGGCGCCCTTGGCCTTGGCCAGGGTGACCATTTCGTTGAAGACCTGGAAACCGTCCGGATCCTTCACCCCGGACAGATCCTGTCCCACCAGCTTGGGGTTGGCCGGGTGCATGATCATCACAGGCCGCAGATCATTGATCCAGAAGTAGTCGGTCTGGTTGTAGCGCAGGCCGCGAATGGCGTCCATCGCCTGCTGCTGGGCCTGTTCGCGGGTCAGCTTGCCGCTGTTTTCAAGGCCCTGGTAGTACTCCAGGAGGCCGCTGGCGGTCTGCACCACGTGCATGGTTTTCTGCGCCTTGGCGTCGTACAGATCGTCGTGGATCTGCTTGAGCATGGCCACGGCCAGGGTGAACAGCATCAGCACGGCGACGATTAGAATCAGCCACAGGCGCCGGCTGATCGACAGGTTACGCATATTCATGATCGTCACTCCGTTTCATTGTTCTTGTTATTGCGCCAAGCCTCGTCAGGCACCATGGCGAATGGCAGACAGCGGGCTCGTCTTCAAGCATCTCGGCCCGTGCCGGACAAACCTGAGAGCGGCATGCGGATTTGTACAGCCAGTCATCGAATATGGCCAATTGGCCATTAGTCCAACAAAACAATGGCGTCAGAATGCCATCGATATAGCCAAAGGCTTACACGAAATGGAGATTTTGGCTCTGGATGGGATCCAGTTATCACAGTAAATTGGATCCCATCAACCGCAACGAAGGAACGCTGCGGGATCAGGGACGATCGACCGTTCGCCAGGAATGGCTGCCGACATGGATTTTGGACGGTCTTGCACAAACCCGCTTCGGCGGGTTTTTTTATGCCTGAAAGGCTGCCCTTACAACCGTTTCAATCAAATCTCGTCACTGAATGGAATTTCCAGCGCGCGCGCCGTTCACAGTACCGACAGCAGCCGGAGTCCAGGACAGGACCAGCCGGACAGGTGACGGGAAGAATTATGGTGGGTGCAGCGCAAATGGCAGCAAACGAGCAGGAAAAACGCCTCATCCTGGTGGTTGAAGATGAGTCGATCATCCGTGATTTCGTGTGCGAGATTCTGGGCGACGAGGGTTTCTCGACCCATGCCCTGGAGAACGCCGACGACGCGGTGAGGTTTCTCGATGAGCACGCCGACCGCGTGTCGCTGCTGCTGACCGACATCCTCATGCCGGGCACGTTGAATGGAGCCGATCTGGCCAACCTGTCGGGTAACAAGTGGCCGCAGATTCCCATCCTGATCATGTCTGGCCACGAAACGCCGGAAAGCTCCGGCGTGCAGCATCAGGTGACCTTTATCCGCAAGCCGTGGAGCTTCGGGCAACTGCTTGATGGCGTCGACAAGGCCCTGCAATCGGGCAAGGCGCCATAAGCCTCAGCGATCCGGCTCACACCCCTTGAGCACCAGGCGCACGATGGTCTGGGCGGCGGCTTCGTAGTCGGCGTCGTCCAGCTTGGCCTTGCCGGTGACCGAGGAAATCTGCCAGTCGAAGTCCGCGTAGGTCTGGGTCGCGGCCCAGATGCTGAACATCAGGTGGTGCGGGTCGAGCGGGGCGATCAGGCCGTCGTCGATCCAGCCCTGGATGCACTCGATGTTGTGCCGGGCCTGGGCGTTGAGCTGTTCGGCCTGCTCGGCGGTCAGGTGCGGCGCACCGTGCATGATCTCACTGGCGAACACCTTGGAGGCGAAGGGCAAGTCGCGGGAAATGCGGATCTTGGAGCGGATGTAGCCGCTCAGTACTTCAGCCGGGACTCCCTGGCGATTGAAGGGCGTCGAGGCCTGCATGATCGGCTCGATGATGCTTTCGAGCACCTCGCGGTAGAGGTTGTCCTTGGATTTGAAGTAGTAATAGACGTTGGGCTTGGGCACGCCAGCCTTGGCGGCGATGTCGCTGGTCTTGGTGGCGGCGAAGCCCTTGTCGGCGAATTCTTCACTGGCTGCGCGCAGGATCAGTTCTTTGTTGCGCTCGCGGATGCTGCTCATAAAGCGGAATGTCCTTGCCGGCTCGGCGGTGGCGAATGGTAGCACCGGCCTCGCGGCAGGCTCAAGATTGGGGCGAACGCGCTATGATCCGGTCAGTGGAGTGACCGTGTCCGGGTTTCTGGCGGCCATGGTGGCGGGGAATGAACCGGATCTGAACGGCGAGGTGACAGCAGCATGAACAGCCCTTTGTTTTCCAGCGTCGTTGCCTATGCCCAACATTGCGAACGACAACTGGTGGAAATCCTTCATCGCCGGCCGACGCTCGACCGGCAACAAGTCATGACCTGGGTGGACGAGCAAAGCCACGCCCTGGAAGACCGCGACCCGCTGGAGCTGCTGCGCGCGCTCAACGCCAAGGTCAGGGCAGGCAAACCGATGCCATGGGAAAAACGCACGCCGTAGCAGTCCGGCGTGCCAACGTATCGATCTTGAAGACGCCTCGCCGGCAAGCCGGACTGCTACGGTTTTGCGGTGCCCACAAATCCAGAACTCGACACCTGTCCCGTAGCAGTCCGGCGTGCCAACGTCGGCGATTTCAAGACTGCCCCCGCCGGCAAGCCGTGCTGCTACGGATTTGCGGTGAACGCGAATCCAGAATTCGGCACCTGCCCCGTAGCAGTCCGGCTTGCCGGCGTCGGCGATTTCAAGACTGCCCCCGCCGGCAAGCCGTGCTGCTACGGATTTGCGGTGAACGCAAATCCAGAATTCGGCACTTGCCCCGTAGCAGCCGGGCTTGCCCGCGGGAGCGATCTCAAGACTGCCCCCATACCCGTCAATTATCGGCGACCTGCGCATAGGCCTTGGCCGGTTTGCGGTGGTAGAACATCGCCACGCCCACCAGCACCACCAGGATGCTCAACAACACCATCGACGAGCCGACGGTGCCAAAATCCAGCCCGCCTTTTTCATGGGGCTTGGTGAGCACATCGCCCAGGGTCGCGCCGAACGGCCGGGTCAGCACGAACGCGATCCAGAACAGCGCCACCGACGACAGGCGCGTGGTGTAGTGCAGCACCGCCACCACCGCGATACCCGAACCGATCAACAGCGCGCCGCCGGAAAAGCCCAGGCCCGAATCATCGGCCAGGAAATCACCCAGCGCCGTGCCCAGGGTGTTGGAAAACAGGATCGCGAACCAGTAGAACAACTCCGCTTTCAACGTCGTCACCCGGCTGACCGACAGCGATTTCTCACTCATGTACCAGACCGAGAAAATCGCCAGCAGGATCGCCACCAGAATCGCCGAGCCCGCCGCGTACCCCAGCCCGAGCGTGCGATCCATGAAATCGGACATCGTGGTGCCCGCCGTGCTGGTCGAAAGAATCACGATCCAGTACAGCGCAGGGTTGTAGCGTTTGGACGAAAGTTGGGTAAGCAGGGTGACGACAAACACGCTGATCAGAATCAGCGAACTCATCAGATAGCCGACATCCAGGGTCATTGAGAGCAGGTCGCCAGCGGTTTCACCCAGCGTTGTAGCGCAGATCTTCATGATCCAGAACGCGAGGGTAATCTGTGGAAGTTTATTCATGGGCTATACCGAAATGGGTCAGGAGCAATGGTTTGAACAAGCGTCTGGCAGAGGCCAAAGGTGGCCCATAGTCCGGTAAAGGGCGTTAAAAGCTGGTCGAATGGAAATGAAAATCCCATGAAAGTTACAGTTGGCGACATATCCGCTTTCAGTTTTTTACCGGCGGGCAGCCCTGGCGCTGGCAACGGGTGTAAAATCCGCCGCGGCATTTAAATGGATCGAATTGCCGTTTCGACAAGACGTATTTGCTAGAAGGAGATAGACCATGCATGGATACGGGATGTCCGGAGACCTGCTGCACCTGAGCCTTTATCTGCTGACCATCGTCGCCTGGCTCTATTTGTGGCTGGTGTGCGTGTTTGGCAGCGTGCCGTTCAGGAAACGCCTTGGCACTCACGCTTTGTTGATCTGCGCGCTGGGCGTGCCGAGTCTTGCGACTTTCATGGTGGGCGGCGCGGTTGTGCTGTTCGGTCTGGAGTACGTGCTGTGGAGCCTGATGGTCGTCGGCGTGGGAATGCCGCTGGCGGGGGTTCAACTGGTCAATCGCGACCGGCAAAAGGACGGCTCGGCCCAGGCGCGGCGTTGAGTGCCGCTTGGCGTGGGCTTCGATCAAACAAAGCCCACGCCTGCACTGATTAGAAGAACACTTTTACCAACAGGCTGGCAGTGTTCTGATCGGTATCGAAGTAACGGGTGTCATTGATCCCGTATTTGTTCGTCCAGTAGTCATACTCGATACCCACGTACAGCTGGCGCTCCGCCATGTTCATCGCCTTGCCCAGGTCATATTTGATCTGCGGGTTGAAGTGCAGGTTGGAGTGGTAGTCGCCCTTGGTGTTGGACTGTTTGTTGTCCACGACCCAGTCCATGAACCCGTCGATCAGAATGTCCGACTTGCCCACCGGAATGGTGTAGGACCACACCGGCGTAATCTGCCAGGCGCCGTAACCGGCACGGTGGCCGTCGTTGTAGCGCTTGTAGAAGTTGAGCTGGAAGTAGTCGAAGCCCGGGATGTTCAGGTCGAAGCCCGGACCGATCAGGTACGACTCGACGTCGCCTTCGCCGAACTCGTAAGTACCCGCCAGCAATACGTCCTTGATCGGGCCCAGCTCGAATTTCTGACCAAAGATCTTGCCCATCGACAGGCGAGGGGAGAACTCGCCGTACAGGGTGTTGTTGCCCACGCCCGGATCTTTCTTGCCGTTGTAGAAGATGTTGTCGACGAACAGGAAGTTGTCGCCGTACTTCCAGCCATCCGCGTGCTCGAAAGTGAACGTCTGCTGGATCTCCGGGTTCACGGCAAAGTCCTTGCCGTAGAGATAGGTCAGGCTGTTGCTCTGCCACTGCAACAGATCGCCCGACATGGCAGGGGCGGCGGCGAGCAGGCTGCCTGCGGCCATCAGGCTGGAAAGTGTACGGTTCATGCATTTACTCCCTAAGGTTTAAAGTCGTTGTCGCTCGGTTGTAACGCTCTGATGTGGCGCTATTTCTTCTAAATAAGTTGTCCATTTGGTCAACTTGAAGGGTGCAACGAAACCGCGCCCGCAGCCGGAAAAAAGGCCAAAAAGACTCGTCGGCTGTTTTCGCAACAGTCGAGGGAAGAGTGTTTTCAATGCCTTTTCGAGGGTGCAGCGGGTGATCGGTTAACTAACTTTGCAGTCAGAATCTTGTTGGTGGTCGTTCGACCCTGATTTCGAGCGGCGGCGGAGGATACTGACTCGCGCCACCAGGCTCAAGTGCTCCGCGACGGAGCACCTGAATCGACACCAGGTAAACGTTTGTCAGTGCGAGTGCACAGGCCCTGCCATGGCCGCGCGTTCGGCACCGCCGAGCACGTTGAACAGCAGGTTGAGCAGCACGGCGCTCAAGGTCGCCATGGCAATGCCGCTGTGGGTGATAGGCCCCATCCAGTGTGGCAACTGGCTGAAGAATTCCGGCCGCACGACCGGGATCAGGCCCATGCCGATGCTTACCGCAACCAGCAACTGGTTGCGACGGTCGGAGATGTCGGCTTCCTGGAGGATCTTGATACCGGTGGCCGCCACCATGCCGAACATGGCAATGGCCGCGCCGCCGAGCACTGCTGGCGGAATCGACGCCACCAGGTACGCAGCCTTGGGCAGCAGGCTGAGCAGGATCAGGAAGCCACCGGCAACCATGGTCACCGAGCGGCAACGCACACCGGTCATCTGCACCAGGCCGATGTTCTGGGCGAACGAGGAGTGGGTGAAGGTGTTGAGGAAACCCGCCAGGAACGAGGCTGCCGCATCGCACATCAGGCCGCGACGCAACATGCCGGGGGTGACTTCGCGGTCGGTGATCTTGCCCAGTGCCAGGAACATCCCGGTGGACTCGACGAAGATGATCACCACCACCAGGCACATCGACAGGATCGGCGCCAGGCTGAAGGTCGGCATGCCGAAGTGCATTGGCGTGACCACCTTGACCCATTCGGCCTGGGCCAGGCCGCTCAAGTCGACCATGCCGATGAAGCCCGACAGGATGTAGCCCAGGCCCATGCCGATCAGCACCGAGATGTTTACCCAGAAACCGCGCATGAAGCGGTTGATCAGCAGGATGCTGCCCAGCACCAGCGCCGCCACGCCCAGATACACCGGGTCACCGAAGCTTACGGCCTTGTTGCCGCCGCCCGCCCAGTTGACCGCAACCGGAAACAGCGAAAGGCCAATGGAGGTGATGACGGTACCGGTCACCAGTGGCGGAAAGAAGCGCACGATTTTCGACATGAACGGGGCGATCAGCATGCCGAAGAAACCGGCAGCGATGGTCGCGCCGAAAATCCCCGGCAAGCCGACGCCGGGCATGCCGGCCATCGCGACCATGCTGCCGACAGCGGCAAAGCTTGCCCCCATCATCACCGGCATGCGAATCCCCAGCGGGCCGATCCCGAAGGATTGCACGACCGTGGCGATACCGGCGACCAGGAGGTCTGCGTTGATGAGAAAGGCGATTTCTTCGCGAGACAGGCCAGCGGCCTGACCGATGATCAGCGGCACCGCGACGGCACCGCCATACATCAGCAGGACGTGTTGCAGGCCCACCAGAATCAGTTGCATCAGTGGCAAGGGCTGTCGTGGTGGCGCAGCAGGGATGCGCGCGTGAGTTGACTCGGACATGCAACACCTCATTTGTTCTTATTTTTGAGTACGCCCGTTGCGGCTGGGCGGTGGAACTTCACGTCAACGCGATCCTATGTAGGAGCGCGCTTGCCCGCGATTGCGATCGGTCTGTGCCATCGATGTTGCCTGACACACCGCCGTCGCGGGCGAGCGCGCTCCTACAAGGGAAGGCGCCGCTACATCAGTTCGTCTGGGCCCCCTTGTCGATCCACTGCCCCAGCAGGTCACGTTCCTGCTGGGTCATCTGGGTGATGTTGCCCAGTGGCATGATCTGCGCAGTCACGGCCTGGGCCTGGATGCGCGGGGCCAGTTGCTGGATCTGCTGCGGGGTGTCAAACATGATCCCGGCCGGCGCACTGCTGAACAGCGGGCTGGTCGGTTTGGCCGAATGACAGACCGCGCAGCGTTCCTGAATCACGCTGTGCACCTTGTTGAAATCCACGCCGCCGGCATTGCTCGCCTGTGCCGGTTGCTCGGCAGGGGCAGGGGCTTTTGCAGGTTGCGGTTCGTCGGCGCGATGACCACCGATGGCGGTAGCAGGCAGCGGCTGGTACTCGATCTTCGCCACGTCAGGCGCCTTGGCCATCTGCGCAGGACCTGTGACATACGCCAGGCAGATCATCCCCAGTGCGCCGACCGGCAGTGCCCAGGCGAACTTGTTGCTGTCGTGACGGGTATTGAAGTAGTGACGCACCAACACCGCACACACCGCGATCGCCGCCAGGATCAGCCAGTTGTACTGGCTGCCGTAGGTGCTCGGGAAGTGGTTGCTGATCATGATGAACAGCACAGGCAGCGTGAAGTAGTTGTTGTGACGCGAACGCAGCAGGCCCTTGGCTGGCAGCGTCGGGTCCGGCGTGCGGTTCTCGGCGATGGCCGCGACCAGTGCGCGCTGCGCTGGCATGATGATGCGGAACACGTTGCCGACCATGATGGTGCCCATGATCGCGCCGGTGTGCAGGTACGCACCACGGCCGCTGAACACCTGGGTGAAGCCGTAGCATGCCCCGATGACCAGCACGAACAGCACCAGGCCCAGCAGGCCAGGGCGCTTGCCCAGTGGCGAGTCGCACAGCAAATCGTAAATGAACCAGCTGGCGACCAGGGCGCCGACGCCGATGGCGATGCCTTCGCCGCCGGTCAGTGTGCTGCCGGGCGCGAGCAGGTAAAGCGTGGGGTTGGAGTAGAACACGATGCACAGCAGCACGATGCCCGACATCCAGGTCCAGTAGGCTTCCCATTTGAACCAGTGCAGGTTGTCCGGCATGGTCGGCGGGGCCAGCTTGTATTTCTCCAGGTGGTAGATACCGCCGCCGTGGATCGCCCACAGGTCACCCGACAGCCCGTCGCGCGGCTTGGCGCGGTTGAGGTTGTTCTCCAGCCAGACGAAGTAGAAGGATGCGCCGATCCAGGCGATCCCGACGATCATGTGAATCCAGCGCACGCCCAGATTCAGCCATTCCATCAGATGTGCAGCCACAGTCTTTACCGTTAGTCTTCTGCCACTTAGCGAGCAGTCAGACCCTCTTTTATTGTTGGGGATCGAGAATCATCTTCTGACTCTCTTCGAAGAAATGCTCATCGCAGTTATTGCCACTGCCACTGCGATCAACCACCAGGAAGTCATCCCGCTTTTCGATCGTCAGCACCGGGTGGTGCCAGACGCCGCGATGGTAATTAACACCCTGCCTGCCATTGGTGATGAAGGCGCGGGTCAACTCTGGTTCAGGAACATCGCCAAATGGCGCGACCACGACCAGAAAAGGGTTGCCGAGCAGCGGAATGAAAGCCTGGCTGCCCAGCGGATGGCGCTCCAGCATGCTCACGGTCAGCGGCATGTCCTGCGCGTCGGCGCGGAAGATGCTGATGATCGCGTTATCGTCCGGCGTTGCCGTTTCAACGGTCGCCAGCTTGTGAAAGCGCATGGTCGAGCCGTTGTTGATCATGAAATGATCGCTGCCATCGGTTTCGATGACATCACCGAAAGGGGCGAAGGCTTCTTTGGTCAACGGCTCGATAATCAGTTTGCGCATGCGGATTCTTCTGTTCTCAAGTTCAGTGATGGATCTGCGATCCTGCTGTCTTCTGTGGGAGCGGGCTCGCCCGCGAAAGCGTTGTGCCGGTCAACACATGGTTTGCAGACATATCGCCTTCGCGGGCAAGCCCGCTCCCACAGGGTCGGTCAGCTGCTCGTTACTTGGCAACCTTGCCCAGCACACGCAAGCGGCTCACACCACCGTCCGGGAACACGTTCAGGCGGATGTGGGTGATCGGGCCCAGCTTGTTGATCTGCTCGACGAAGCTGTGCTCGGCGTGCATCTGCAGCTTCTGGCTCGGCAGCAGTTCACGCCAGAACAGGCTCTGGGTTTCGATCTGGCTGTCGGTGCCGCCTTTGACGAATGCGCCCTGGATCGAGCAGCTGTCCGGGTAGTTGCCCTTGAAGTGCAGGGTGTCGACGACGATCTGCTCGACTTCACCGGCATGCCCCAGCGCCACGATCACCCAGTCATTGCCTGGTGTGCGACGACGCGCGGTTTCCCAGCCGTCGCCCATGTTGATGCCACGGCCCGGGTTGAGGATGTTGCTCATGCGGCCGAAGTGCTCGTCGGAGCAGGCCAGCGCGCGGCCGCCATTCAGGGCTGCGGCCAGGTCCACTTGCTCGTTGTCGCCAACGGCCGACCAGTCGCGGTGCGGCACGCCGTACACGCGCAGGCGCGCCACGCCGCCGTCCGGGTAGATGTTGAAACGCAGGTGGCTGTAGGCCTTGGCGTCGCTGATTTCGTGGTAGTGGTGGCTGTCGCCCTTGAGCTCCACGGCCGCCAGCACTTCAGTCCACACGGTGTTCTCGTCCGGTTCGCCCGAGGCCAGGAAGCAGCCTTCCAGGGACGCCGATGGCGGGTAGTTGCCGGTGAAGAACGAGGTGTCGATGTCCACGCCCTTGATCGAACCTGCCACACCCAGGCGGATCACCGCGCTGTCATAACCTTCGAAACGCTTGCGGCGCGATTCCCAGCCGTCCATCCACTTGCCGTTGTCGTCGAACACGCCTTCTTTCCACACAGCCGGGGTCGGCTGGAACAGGCGGTTGGCATCGGCGAACCAGTCGTCGGTGACGGAGATGATCTTGGTGCCCAGACGTGCATCGGCCAGGTTGACGAATTTCTCGAAGGGTACGGCGTAAGCTTTCATTCTTTTTGTCTGCCTTTTATTGATGGCGTGGGAGAAGGTCGGTTGGGGCTCAAAGTGTCTGCAATCGGAACAGCGCGATCTTGTTGATTTCGGCCAGGGCGCAGGCGAACTCGGTTTGGGCCGAGTTGTGAATGCGCGTCTCGAATGCCGCAAGAATCTGATGCCGGTTGCTGCCCTTGACCGCCATGATGAAGGGAAACGCGAACTTGGCCTTGTAGGCGTCGTTCAGCTCGGTGAAGCGTGCAAACTCTTCAGCCGTGCATTGGTGGATACCGGCGCCAGCCTGTTCGTTGGTGCTGGCTTCGGTCAGTTGGCCTTGCACGGCGGCTTTGCCGGCAAGATCCGGGTGAGCATTGATCAGCGCCAGTTGCGTGGCGTGATCGGCGCTCAACAGGATGTCGCTCATACGGGCATGCAGGACGTCGACGTCGTCGATGTCGCTGCCGTGGCCCAGGTCATAGGCCTTTTCGGCGACCCAGGGCGAATGCTCGTAGATGTCGGCGAAGGCTTTGACGAAGTCTTCGCGGGTAAGGGATGAAGGCGTCAGGCTCTGGAAGCGGCTCATTTGGCGGCTCCCTTCACAGAGTGGGGCTGGAAAGGATGCACATCATGCCAGTGGCGGGCGATCTCGACGCGGCGGGCGAACCACACCTGCTCATGGCCTTTGACGTATTCAAGGAAACGCTGCAGCGAGGCCAGGCGGGCAGGGCGGCCGATCAGGCGGCAGTGCAGGCCGATGGAAAGCATCTTCGGCGCCTCGGCCCCTTCGGCGTAGAGCACGTCGAAGGCGTCTTTCAAGTAATCGAAAAAGTCGTCGCCCTTGTTGAAACCCTGCACCTGGGTGAAGCGCATGTCGTTGGTGTCCAGGGTGTAGGGAATCACCAGGTGCGGCTTGCCGGTGCTGTTGTTCGGTTCCCAGTAGGGCAGGTCGTCGTCGTAGGTGTCGCAGTCGTAGAGAAAGCCGCCTTCTTCCATCACCAGGCGACGGGTGTTGGGGCCGGTGCGACCGGTGTACCAGCCCAGCGGGCGCTCGCCGGTGAGCTCGGTGAGGATGCGGATCGCTTCGAGCATATGCTCACGTTCCTGGGCCTCGTCCATGTTCTGGTAGTCGATCCAGCGGTAGCCGTGGCTGCAGATCTCGTGGCCGGCTTCGACCATCGCGCGGATCACGTCCGGGTGACGCTGGGCGGCCATGGCCACGGCGAAGATGGTCAGCGGGATATCGAACTGCTTGAACAGCTTGAGGATGCGCCACACGCCGGCACGGCTGCCGTATTCGTACAGCGACTCCATGCTCATGTTGCGCTGGCCTTGCAGCGGCTGGGCGGCGACCATCTCGGACAGGAAGGCTTCGGATTCCTTGTCACCGTGCAGGATGTTGCGCTCGCCGCCTTCCTCGTAATTGAGTACGAACGACAGCGCGATCCGGGCATTGCCTGGCCAGTGTGGGTGGGGCGGGTTACTGCCGTAACCGATCAGGTCGCGTGGATAGTCGGCGCTCACTGCAATCTTCCTTATCTACGTGTTGTCTGTGGCAGTGGTCGGGTCGAACCTGGCAGGACCACTGCGGCGATGGATAGATTGTATACAACTTTATTTACTATTTGTAACCCTGTTTTTTCGCCTTTCTGCTGCCGTACATCACCCCGCTGTACGTAGCAAGAAACTTGCCTGAGTGGTCAGGTTAAGCTGAAAAAACGCAGTAATATCCGCGATGCCCGAGAAATCAGGCTCCAACAGGATGGCCGGGCGGATAGGGTCAAAAAAGCCATTTTAATTGTGTACAATTTTCGCAGAAAGTGTCTTAATCGCTCATCGCCCGCATCTTTCAGGCCCTGAATGAGTGCGCGCCTATACCCCAACCATCCAAAAAGAGGCACTGACACGCCATGGGACGATTGACCACACACGTGCTGGACGCCGCGCATGGCTGCCCCGGCAGTGACATCCGCGTTGCCCTGTATCGCATAGAGGGCGAGCGCCTGGAAAAGATCGCCGAGACCCGCACCAACGCCGACGGCCGCTGCGATGCGCCGTTGCTGCAAGGTGAGGATTACCGTTCCGGTGTCTATCAATTGCAGTTCAGCGCCGGCGACTACTACCGCGCCAAGGGCGTGAAGCTGGGTGAGCAGCCGTTTCTGGACGAAGTGGTGCTGCGTTTCGGCATCGATGCCGGCCAGGACCACTACCACGTGCCCCTGCTGATTTCGCCGTACAGCTACTCGACCTATCGCGGTAGCTGATTCAACCGCTTGACCCGCTTCATCGCACTGCCCCTGTTCCTCATTGCCCGCCCCACACTGCGGGCTTTTTTTTGTCTGGCGTTTCCCGGCGTCAACGCCTTACACCTGTAGGAGCGCGCTTGGCCTGGGCCGCATCCGGACGATGGCGGTGTGTCAGCCAATTAATGCGGCACAGACATGACGCATCGCGGGCAAGCGCGCTCCTACAAGGGATGTCGCGGGCTCAATGACTAAGCAACGCCGCCGTGCCCGCCCCGCCAAACAACCCCGCGCTGATGCGGTTGAACCAGCTCTGGCCGCGCCCGGTGCGCAGGTACCGCGCGGCGCCCTGGGCGCTCAGGCCGTAGAACAGCTTGCAGGCCAGGTCCAGCAGGGTCCAGGTCACGATCATGGTCAGCAACTGGCCGAGAAACGGCTGATCGGCCTTGAGAAACTGCGGCAGGAAGGCGGCGAAGAACAGGATGTCTTTCGGGTTGCTGCCGCCCAGCACAAAGGCACGCCAGAACAGTGATGCGAAACCCGGATGGTTCAGCGCCTGGGGTACTTCCTGGGCGGTCACAGGCTGACGGGACTGCTTCCAGCTCTGCCAGGCCAGATAAAACAGGTACAGGCCACCTGCGATCTTCAGCACGCTGAACAATTGCTCGGATGCCATCAACAGCGCGCCCAGGCCCAATGCCGACGCGCTGAGCAGGCAGATCGAGGCGCAGACCCCGCCGAGGAACGCCGGGTACGAACGCAGCAGGCCGTAATTGAGGCTGTTGCCAATCATCAAGAGCGACAGGGGGCCTGGGATCAGGATCACCACCAGCGCAGCGCCGCTGAACAACAGCCAGGTTTCCAGAGTCATGCTTTATTTCTCCTTTTTTGAAATGACAAAACGCCATCCGATGGATGACGTTGTCGTTGACGCCTGTAGGAGCGCGCTTGCCCGCGATGGCGATGGGTCAGTCAATCAATGTGGCACAGACATGACGCCATCGCGGGCAAGCGCGCTCCTACACGGGTTTACGTGGGTTTACAGAAACACAAACTTGGCAATGAAAATCGCGCACAGTGCCCACAGGCTCACGGAAATTTCCTTATGCCGCCCGGTACCGGCCTTCAGCACCACGTAGGTGATAAAGCCCAGCGCGATGCCGTCGGCGACCGAAAAGGTCAGTGGCATCATGATCGCTGTGACGATGGCCGGAATCGCGTCGGTGGCCTCGTCCCAGTCGATGTGCGCCATGCCGCCCATCATCAGCATTGCCACATAAATCAGTGCGCCTGCAGTGGCGTAGGCAGGAATCATGCCCGCCAGCGGTGCGAAGAACATCGCGGCCACGAACAGGACACCCACGGTCACGGCGGTCAGACCTGTACGACCGCCAGCCGCCACGCCCGAAGCACTTTCCACGTAGCTGGTGACCGGCGGCACACCGACCATCGCCCCGAACACGCTCGATGCGCTGTCGGCCTTGAGGGCGCGGGACAGGTTCTCGATGCGGCCGTCTTCATTGACCAGGCCTGCACGCTGGGCGACGCCCATCAGGGTGCCCGCCGTGTCGAACATATGAACGAAGAGGAAGGCCAGCACCACGCTGATCATGCTGACGTTGAACACGCCCGCGATGTCCATGGCCATCCAGGTCGGCGCCAGGCTCGGCGGGGTAGAGAAAATGCCGTTGTAGTGCACAAGGCCCAGGCCCCAGCCAGCCAGTGTCACGGTGATGATGCTGATCAGGATCGCGCCGAACACCCGGTGGTAGCTGAGCACGGCAATCATCAGAAAGCAGATCGCCGCCAGCAGCGGACCAGGCTCACGCAGGGAACCCAGCTTGATCAGGGTGGCCGGGCTGTCGACCACGATGCCCGCCGTCTTCAGGCCGATCAGGCCGAGGAACAGCCCGACCCCCGCACCCATGGCGTAACGCAGGCTGACCGGAATGCTGTTCAGCAGCCATTCGCGAATGCGCGACAGGGTCAGAATCATGAAAAGCACGCCCGAGATGAACACCGCACCCAGCGCCGTCTGCCAGCTGTAACCCATGGTGCCGACCACGGTGTAGGTGAAGAAGGCGTTCAGGCCCATGCCCGGCGCCAGGCCCACCGGCCAGTTGGCGTACAGGCCCATCAGCAGGCAACCCAGGGCGGCGGCGATGCAGGTCGCGACGAAGGCGGCGCCGTGATCGATACCGGCGTCAGCCATGATGTTGGGGTTGACGAAGATGATGTAGGCCATGGTGATGAAGGTCGTCAGGCCCGCCAGCAGCTCGGTCCTGACGGTGGTGCCATGCACGCTCAGCTTGAAGATGCGCTCGAGCAGGCCGGTGCGTGGCGGCCTTGCTTCTATTGGAGTGGCATCGAGCGGCGCGGCTTCGGTTTTGCGACTTTCCACAGTGAAATCCTCGGGACGTTTTTGTTGTTTTTTTCAGAGCCGGTAACTGCTCTTTGAAGCGAGTCGACCTTCAGTCCGATTTCTTGACTGAAAGGTCAGAAACGTGCACGAGCGAATTATGCTTTTGTATACAAAAAATGCAAATAATGTTTTTGATTTTGTCGCAAGGATTTTACCGATTGTGTGCATAAGGCCCAATGGAACACGCCTCTTTGCAGACTTTGCACACTGTGTACAATGCGCCATTACTTTTACTGTGACTTTGCGCGGATATCTGCTATTGGTTTTACCAACAGTGGCTGTTCCCAGCAGTCACGGCACGGCCCCCGGGCCGGATTCAGGTCTTGTGAGTGTCCATGAACGATCAGCTGCAACCCCTCAAGAAACAACCGCGCGCCGCCAAGGCAGGCCGCAGCGGCACACAGGACGACATCGTCTACGCGCATATCTTCGAGGCGATCCTCGAGCAGCGCCTGGCGCCCGGCACCAAGCTTTCCGAAGAAGCCCTGGGGGAGATCTTCGGGGTGAGCCGCACGATCATCCGTCGCGCCTTGTCGCGCCTGGCCCATGAAGGCGTGGTGCTGCTGCGCCCGAACCGTGGCGCCGTGGTGGCAAGCCCCAGTGTCGAAGAAGCCCGGCAGGTGTTTTTCGCCCGGCGCATGGTCGAGAAGGCCATCACGGAACTGGCGGTGCAGCACGCCACCGTCGAGCAGCTCAATGAACTGCGCAAGATGGTCAGCGACGAGCGCGACAGCTTCTCCAGAGGGGATCGTGGGGCGGGAATCCGGTTGTCTGGCGAGTTTCACCTGAAACTGGCCGAGGCGGCCAAAAACGCACCGCTGATCAGCTTCCAGCGCAGCCTGGTGTCGCAGACCTCGCTGATCATCGCCCAGTACGAAAGCGGCAACCGCACGCACTGTTCCTACGATGAGCACACCCAGCTGATCGACGCCATCCAGGCCCGCGACGCAACGCTGGCAGTGGACCTGATGATGCACCACATGGATCACATCGACAGCAAGCTCAATCTGGACGAAGAAAGCGCGTCGGATGACCTGCACGCGGTGTTCTCGCACCTGGTGCTGCCGAAGAAGAAGCCGGGGCGCAGTACGGCGGTTTGATGGCCTGAGTTCGCCGCAAGCCTTGCGCCGAACACCGATCGCCTTTGTAGGAGCGCGCTTGCCCGCGACAGCGGTGGATCAACAACACATGTGTCGTCTGACCCTCCGCCATCGCGGGCAAGCGCGCTCCTACAAAGTGTGTGGCGCTTTCCTCAGCGCTTGTGCACCAACGCCCCCGCCGAATACGTCTCGCTCACCGTCCGGTCATCCCCCAGGGTCATCAGCACGAACAGCTTCTCCTCGATGCTCGTCGCCTGCTTCATGCGGTACGACAGCAGCGGGGTGGCGTTGTAGTCCAGGACCACGAAGTCCGCTTCAGTGCCTTCATGCAGGTTGCCGATCTTGTCCTCCAGACGCAGCGCCCGCGCGCCGCCCAGGGTCGCCAGGTACAGCGACTTGAACGGGCTGAGCTTGGCGCCCTGCAGCTGCATCACCTTGTAGGCCTCGTTCAGCGTCTGCAGGATCGAGAAGCTGGTGCCGCCACCCACATCGGTGCCCAGTCCCACGTTCACCTTGTGCTTTTCCGCCATCGGCAGGTTGAACAGCCCGCTGCCCAGGAAGAAGTTGGACGTCGGGCAGAAGGCGATGGCTGACCCGGTTTCCGACAACCGCTCACACTCCTGATCGCACAAATGCACGCCGTGGGCGAACACCGAGCGCTCGCCCAGAAGCTTGAAGTGGTCGTACACGTCCAGGTAGTTCTTGCGCTCCGGGAACAGCTCCTTGACCCACTCGACTTCCTTCAGGTTTTCGCTGATGTGGGTCTGCATGTAGAGGTCGGGGTATTCGCCCAGCAACTGGCCGGCGAGGGCCAGTTGCTGTGGCGTGCTGGTGGGCGCAAAGCGTGGCGTGACCGCGTAGTGCAGGCGGCCCTTGCCATGCCAGCGCTCGATCAGCGCCTTGCTGTCGACGTAGCTGGACTCGGCGGTGTCCACCAGGTAGTCCGGGGCGTTTCGGTCCATCATCACCTTGCCGGCGATCATCCGCAGATTCAGCTTCTCGGCAGCGGTGAAGAACGCATCTACCGACTCCTTGTGACGGCTGCCGAACACCAGCGCGGTGGTGGTGCCGTTGCGCAGCAATTCCTGAATGAAGATGTCAGACACTTCAGCGGCGTGCGCAGGATCGGCGAACTGACGCTCGACAGGAAACACGTAGGTGTTGAGCCAGTCCAGCAGTTGTTCGCCGTAGGAGCCGACCATGCCGGTCTGCGGTAAATGGATGTGGGTGTCGATGAAACCGGCGGTGATCAGCGCATCGCTGTAGGCCACCACTTCGATGTCGCTGGCAAGCGTGCCGAGCAAGTCCCTGGCGTGGCCGACGGCGATGATCTTGCCGTTCTCGACCACCATCAGGCCGTCTTCGAAATACTCGTAGGACGCCTCGATCACCACTTCGGCCGGGTCGGCGATGCTGTGGACGATGGCGGCGCGGTAGGCTTTCTTTGCAGTAGTCATGTTCAGGATTCGTTCTTCAAATGTTCATTGAGCCTGGCTGCGGCGGGAGACCGGCATCAGCTTGGCGACGGGTTCGGAAGTCGAGCCTTGCTCGCCGCTTTCCATCCCGAAGCAGGCGTTATAGGTGGCGATCACTTCGGCGGCGACCGACACGGCAATTTCAATAGGCAGCTTGCCCTTCACCTCGGACAGGCCCATGGGGCAACGCATGCGCTGCACCAGTGCCGGGTCGAAGCCGCGATCACGCAGGCGGTGTTCGAATTTGACGCGCTTGGTCTTCGAGCCGATCAGCCCGAACCAGGTGAAGTCGCCACGCTTGAGGATGGCGGCGGTCAGTTCCAGGTCCAGTTGGTGATTATGGGTCATGACGATGCAATAACTGCCGGCGGGCAGGTTGTCCACTTCGTCGACCACTTCATCGTTGACGATCTTGCTCACCCCTTCGGGCAACTGCGCGGGGAATTCCGCTTCCCGCGAGTCGATCCAGCGCACCCGGCAGGGCAGGCTGGCCAGCAGCGGCACCAGGGCGCGGCCGACGTGGCCTGCGCCAAACACGGCAATCTGCGCCTGGGGCTGGCCCATGGGTTCGAACAGCAGCACGTTCACGCCGCCACAGCACTGGCCGAGACTCGCGCCGAGGCTGAAGCGTTCGAGGCGCGTCTGCTGGGTGCCGCTTTCGAGCATCTGGCGGGCGATGTCCATGGCCTTGTATTCCAGATGGCCACCGCCAATGGTGTCGTAGATCCGCTCGGCGCTGACCACCATTTTCGAGCCTGCGTTGCGCGGTGTCGAGCCGCGCTCCTCGATGATGGTCACCAGCACGCAGGCTTCCCCTGCGGTTTGCAGCTCGGCGAGGGCGCTGATCCAGTTGTTCATGTGTTTCTCCTGATCGCCTGTGGCAGATCAAAAATCCTGGTTGCCTGTTCCGGCCTTGTCGCGGGCAAGCGCGCTCCTACAGTTGCAACGCGATTCTTTGTAGGAGCGCGCTTGCCCGCGACGGCATCATTTCAAACGCCGCCGATCAAACCGGTGAAACCGTCAACTCATGGGCCACACCCTCGGCCTCGGGCGCTGCCTGTTTCAACTTGCGCATCTGCTCGCACCCCCACAACACCCGCTCCGGCGTCGCAGGTGCGTCGATCTTCGGCTGATGCCTGTAGTCACCCAGGCTCGCCACCGCATCCTTGATTGCACACCACGCCGCAATCCCCAGCATGAATGGCGGCTCGCCCACGGCCTTGGAATGGAACACCGTGTCTTCCGGGTTCTTGCGGTTCTCCACCAGCTTCACCCGCAAGTCCGCCGGCATGTCCGCCACCGCCGGAATCTTGTAGCCGGCCGGGCCGTTGGTCATCAGCTTGCCCTTGGCGTTCCACACCAGCTCCTCGGTGGTCAGCCAGCCCATGCCCTGAATGTAGCCGCCCTCGACCTGGCCGATGTCGATGGCCGGGTTCAGCGAGGCACCGACGTCATGCAGGATGTCGGTGCGCAGCATCTTGTACTCGCCGGTCAGGGTGTCGACGATCACCTCGGTGCAGGCTGCGCCGAAGGCGAAGTAGTAGAACGGCCGCCCGCGGGCCTGGCTGCGGTCGTAGTAGATTTTCGGCGTCTTGTAGTAGCCGGTGCTCGACAGCGACACCTGGCCCATCCACGCCTGTTGCGCCAGGGTGTCGAAGCTGATGACCTGCTCGCCAACGCGCACATGGCCATTGCGGAATTCGACCTGGGATTCTTCGCACTTGTAGTGCCTGGCCGCGAATTCCACCAGGCGCTGCTTGATGGTTTCTGCCGCGTTCTGTGCCGCCTTGCCGTTCAGGTCCGCACCACTTGAAGCAGCGGTGGGCGAAGTGTTCGGCACCTTGTCAGTGTTGGTGGCGGTGATCTGCACGCGGCTGAAATCCACCTGGAACACCTCGGCCACCACCTGCGCCACCTTGGTGTTCAAGCCCTGGCCCATCTCGGTGCCGCCGTGGTTGAGGTGGATGCTGCCGTCGGTGTAGATGTGGATCAGTGCGCCGGCCTGGTTGAGGAAGCTTGCGGTAAAGGAGATGCCGAATTTCACCGGCGTCAGCGCAAGACCCTTCTTGAGAATCGGACTGTTGGCGTTGTAGGCCATGATCGCCTTGCGCCGCTCGGCGTACTGGCTGCTTTCCTCAAGCTCGGCGGTCATTTCCTCGAGCATGTTGTGCTCGACGGTCTGATAGTAGTGCGTGACGTTGCGCTCGGTCTTGCCGTAGTAGTTGGCCTTGCGCACCGCCAGCGGATCTTTGCCGAGGTGCCGGGCGATGGCGTCCATCACTTCCTCGATGGCCACCATACCTTGCGGGCCGCCGAAGCCGCGGTAGGCGGTGTTCGATGCGGTGTTGGTCTTGCAGCGATGGCCGTTGATGGTGGCATCGCCCAGGTAGTACGAGTTGTCGGCGTGGAACATGGCGCGGTCGACGATGGAGGCGGACAGGTCCGGCGAGCAACCGCAGTTACCGGCCAGCTCCAACTGGATGCCCTGCAGGCGCCCGTCGTTGTCGAAGCCCACGTCGTACTCGACGTAGAAGGGGTGGCGCTTGCCGGTCATCATCATGTCTTCGACGCGGGGCAGGCGCATCTTGGTCGGTTGGCCGGTCAGCCGCGCAACCACCGCGCACAGGCACGCAGGGCTGGCGGCCTGGGTTTCCTTGCCGCCGAAACCGCCGCCCATGCGGCGCATGTCCACCACCACCTTGTTCATCGAAACGTCCAGCACTTCGCTGACCAGCTTCTGCACTTCGGTGGGGTTCTGCGTAGAGCAGTAAACGATCATGCCGCCGTCTTCGGTGGGCATCACCGAGGAAATCTGGGTTTCCAGGTAGAAGTGTTCCTGGCCGCCGATGTGCAGCGTGCCCTGGATGCGGTTGGGCGCCGAGTCCAGCGCCGTGGCCGAATCACCGCGTTTATGGGTGTGGCTTTCGAGCACGTAATGCTTGTCGCGATAGGCCTGGACCACGTCGAGCACCGGTTCTAGATCTTCATATTCGATGATCGCCGCCATGGCCGCCTTGCGCGCGGTTTCCAGGTCACGAGCGGCAACGGCGATCACCGGCTGGCCGACGAATTCGACCTTGTCGATGGCCAGCAGCGGGTCGCCCGGCAGCAGCGGGCCGATGTCCTTCAGGCCTGGAATGTCTTCGTGGGTGATGGCGATGCGCACGCCTTCGAAATCGTAGCAAGGCGAGACATCGACCTTGACGATGCGCGCGTGGGCACGGTCCGACATGCGCGCATACACATGCAGCTGATTGGGGAATTCGAGGCGGTCATCGATGTAGATCGCCTCACCCGAGACGTGCTTGTCGGCGCTGTCATGCTTGACGCTGCGGCCAACGCCGGAGGTGAGGTCCTGCTGGAACAGGGCGACCAGTTCTTCCTGGGTCTTTTGCGGGGCGTGATTAGACATATGCAGTCACCCGAGTCTCGATGTGTGGCGTTTGCAGCTCGATGAAGTATTTGCGCAACAGGTTCTGCGCGCTCAGCAGGCGGTATTCCTTGGTGGCGCGGAAATCCGACAGCGGCGTGAAGTCCTTCTCCAGCGCGGCGCAGGCGCGTTCAATGGTGGCCGACGTCCAGGGCTGGCCGATGAGGGCCTGCTCGCAGTTGGCCGCGCGTTTCGGGATTGCCGCCATGCCGCCGAAGGCTGCACGGGCATCGACGATGGCGCCGTTTTCCACCTGCACGCGGAATGCAGCGCAGACTGCCGAGATGTCGTCGTCCAGGCGCTTGGAGACCTTGTAGGCGCGGAAGGCCTGTTTGGCGTTGGCCTTGGGCACGATGATCTTCTCGATGAACTCGCTTTCCTCACGGGCGGTGACGCGGTAATCGATGAAGTAATGCTCCAGCGGCAAGGTACGAGACTTGCTGCCTTTGCGAAGGACGATCTTGGCGCCCAGTGCGATCAGCAGGGGAGGCGAGTCGCCAATCGGCGAGGCGTTGCCGATGTTGCCGCCCAGCGTGCCCTGATTGCGGATCTGCAGTGATGCAAAACGGTGCAGCAGCTCGCCGAAATCCGGGTATTGGTGGGCCAGGGCTTCGTAACAGTCGGTGAGTGCGGTGGCGGCGCCGATCTCGATGCGGTCGTCGAACGCCTCGATCTTCTTCATCTCGGCCACGTTGCCGACGTAAATCATCACCGGCAATGGACGGTGGAACTGGGTCACTTCCAGCGCCAGGTCAGTGCCGCCCGCCAGCAACCGGGCTTGCGGATAGGAATCGTAGAGGTCGGCGAGATCGGCCACGGTCAGCGGCACCAGGCAGCGTTTGTCGCCGCTGTTCAGCTCGGCGGTTTCCTTGGGGGCGATGGCCTTCAGGCGGGCGATGGTCTGGGCCTGGCGAGTGTCGAACTGATCCGGCTGGGGCTGGCTGCAGCACTGCTCGGCGGCGGCCAGGATCGGGCGGTAGCCGGTGCAGCGGCACAGGTTGCCGGCCAGGGCTTCGTGGGCCTGGGCGTGTTTGATCTTGCTGGAATCGGCTTCGCTGGTGTTCTTCTGCAGGGCAAACAACGACATCACGAAACCTGGCGTGCAAAAGCCGCACTGCGAGCCGTGGCACTCGACCATGGCCTTTTGCACGCTGTGCAGTTGCCCCTGGTGCTTGAGGTCTTCGACGCTGATGAGTTGCTTGCCATGCAACGAGGCGACGAACGTCAGGCAGGAGTTGAGGCTGCGATAGCTCAAGTGATCCTGGCCGTCGGCGTCGGTGCTCAGTTCGCCCACCACCACAGTGCAGGCGCCGCAGTCGCCGCTGGCGCAGCCTTCCTTGGTGCCGGATTTATGCAGGTGCTCACGCAGGTAGTTGAGCACCGTCATGTTCGGGTCAAGAGCATGCTCGGTCTTGAGCTCTTGGTTCAGTAAGAACTGGATCACGGGTCGCGCCTCGTCTTCTTGTAATAGATAGCTGTCTTAAAGGTGTAGCGGAAATTGTTCATCGAACCTGTCGATGAATCTATCAGTTCTGACTATTGGGTCAATTAAAATCTGACCTAGAGGTCAAGAAAATCACATTTCCGATGACTAGCCGATTAACGGCAGCAAGGTCTTGCAATAAAACCGTGGGACGACGCTCAAAGAATTGCTTATTTCATGCCAGTTTCCATGCATATGGCCCTGCGCCACAGGTATCCAGTGCGATACACTGCGCCGCTTGTGTGCAGCCATGGTTTTAAAGGAAAGAAATGACGTTCAAGGCACCGGACAGCCTCGCTGAGCAGATCGCTCACCACCTCGCCGAACGGATCATTCGCGGCGAGCTCAAGCCCGGGGAGCGGATTCAGGAGCAGAAGGTCACCCAAGCGCTGAATGTCAGCCGTGGCTCTGTGCGCGAAGCATTGCTGATCCTGGAACGCCGTCACCTGATCGTGATCCTGCCGCGCCGTGGTGCCCAGGTGTCCGTGCTCACCCCGCACAACATCGAAAGCCTGTGCGCGCTGATGAGCGAGATGTACATCCTGCTCGGCCTTGCGGTGGCCAAACGCTGGGCCGAAGAACTGGACCTGGCGCCGTTCCAGCAGATCCAGCAGCGGCTGATCGCCAGTTGCGAGCGCGGCGACGTGAAGAGCTTCGTCGAGGACAGCTTCAACGTGATGCGCGCTGCGTATCCGTTCGCCAACAATCCGTACCTGGAAGAAACCGTCGAGAACCTGCAGCCGTCCATGAGCCGCTTCTACTACCTGGCGCTGGATCAGCGTCAGGCCGAGATGAGCGAGTACCTGACACTGTTCGGCCAGTTGCTGGAAGCCGTGGTTGCGCGGGATCTGCCGCGCATCCGCGACGTGCTCACCGCCTACGCCGAGCGCAGTTGCCAGTCGATCCTGTCTGCATTGGCGGCCAGCTGATCCATGCGTCTTAAATGCATCAGGCTGGCGGGGTTCAAGTCGTTCGTCGACCCGACGACAGTGAACTTCCCCAGCAACATGGCGGCCGTGGTCGGCCCCAACGGATGCGGCAAATCCAACATCATCGACGCGGTGCGCTGGGTCATGGGCGAAAGCTCGGCCAAGAACCTGCGCGGCGAGTCGATGACCGATGTCATCTTCAACGGCTCCACCAGTCGCAAGCCGGTGAGCCAGGCCAGCATCGAGCTGGTGTTCGACAACTCCGACAGCACGCTGGTGGGCGAATACGCCGCCTATGCGGAAATTTCCATTCGCCGCAAGGTCACCCGCGACAGCCAGAACACCTATTACCTGAACGGCACCAAATGCCGGCGTCGCGACATCACCGACATCTTCCTCGGCACGGGCCTGGGGCCGCGCAGCTACTCGATCATCGAGCAGGGCATGATCTCCAAGCTGATCGAAGCCAAGCCTGAGGATCTGCGCAACTTCATCGAAGAAGCGGCGGGCATTTCCAAGTACAAGGAGCGCCGGCGCGAGACCGAGAACCGCATTCGTCGCACCCACGAGAACCTGGCGCGTCTGACCGACCTGCGTGAAGAGCTGGAGCGCCAGCTGGAGCGCCTGCACCGCCAGGCCCAGGCCGCCGAGAAGTATCAGGAGTACAAGGCCGAAGAGCGTCAGCTCAAGGCGCAGTTGTCGGCGTTGCGCTGGCAGGCCCTGAACGAGCAGGTGGCCCAGCGCGAAGCGGTGATTGGCAACCAGGAAGTCGGCTTCGAAGCGCTGGTCGCCGATCAGCGCAGCGCCGATGCCGCCATCGAGCGCCTGCGTGACGGGCACCATGATCTGTCCGAGCGCTTCAACGTGGTGCAGGGGCGCTTCTATTCGGTGGGCGGTGACATCGCTCGTAACGAACAAAGTATCCAGCACGGCCAGCAGCGTCTGCGCCAGTTGCAGGACGACCTGCGCGAAGCCGAGCGTGCGCGCCAGGAGACCGAATCCCATCTGGGCCATGACCGCACCTTGCTCGCGACCCTCGGTGAAGAGCTGGAAATGCTCGAGCCCGAGCAGGAAATGACCCTGGCCGCCGCCGAAGAATCCGCCGCCGCGCTGGAAGAGGCCGAAGCGGCCATGCACGGCTGGCAGGAGAAGTGGGACGCTTTCAACCTGTCGTCCGCCGAGCCGCGGCGTCAGGCCGAGGTCCAGCAATCGCGCATCCAGCAGCTGGAAACCAGCCTGGAGCGACTGGCCGAGCGGCAGCGTCGGTTGGGTGAAGAGCGTCAGCTGCTCGCCGCCGATCCCGAAGACGCGGCGATTCTTGACCTCAGCGAAGACCTCGCCGCCCGGGAAATGGCCTTCGAGGAGCTGACCGCCGAAGAAGAGCAACTGGTCGAGCGCCTTGAAAAGCTGCGTCTTGATCTGCAACAGGCCACCCAATCCCAGCAGCAGGCCCAAGGCGATCTGCAGCGCTTGAACGGCCGCATCGCATCCCTTGAAGCCTTGCAACAGGCCGCCCTCGACCCGGGCACCGGCACCGCCGAGTGGCTGCGCGATCACCAGTTGAGCGAGCGTCCGCGTCTGGCCGAAGGCTTGCGCGTTGAAGCCGGTTGGGAGCTGGCGGTGGAGACCGTTCTCGGCGCGGACTTGCACGCCGTGCTGGTCGATGACTTCTCGGGGCTGGATCTGGCGGGTTTCAGCCAGGGCGACTTGCGTCTGGTCAGCTCCGCCAGCGACATGACGCGCATTGCCGGCAGCCTGCTGGACAAGGTCGACAGCCAGGTCGACCTGAGCAGTTGGCTGGGGCAGGTCAAACCTGTCGAAACACTTGACGACGCCTTGTCTATGCGCGCGCAGTTGAGCGCCGGGCAGAGCCTGATCAGCCGCGATGGCTATTGGGTCGGGCGTGATTTTCTGCGGGTGCGCCGCGCCAGTGAAGCCGAAAGCGGCGTGCTGGCCCGAGGCCAGGAATTGCAGCGTCTGGAAGCCGAACGCGAAGAGCGCGAAGCGACCCTCGCCGCGCTCGAAGAGCAACTGCTCAGCCTGCGTGAACAGCAGCGCACCCAGGAGGAGAGCCGGGAACAGCTTCGCAGGCGCCTGCAGGAAGAAGCCCGTCAGCAGAGTGAGTTGAAGGCGCAACTGTCGGCGGCCAAGGCCAAGGTCGAGCAATTGACCCTGCGTCGCACCCGGCTGGACGAAGAACTGACCGAACTTGGCGAGCAGCGCGCTTTGGAGCAGGAGAGCCTGGGCGAATCGCGCCTGCAATTGCAGGACGCCCTGGACAGCATGGCGCTGGACACCGAGCAGCGCGAACTGCTGCTGGCCCAGCGTGACAGCCTGCGCGAGCGCCTGGACCGGGTGCGCCAGGAAGCCCGCCAGCACAAGGACCACGGCAACCACCTGGCCGTGCGCCTGAGCTCCTTGCGAGCGCAACACGATTCCACCCGCCAGGCGCTGGAGCGTCTGGAGATGCAGTCCGAACGCCTGACCGAAAAGCGCGAGCAGTTGAGCCTCGGGTTGGAGGAGGGCGCAGCACCGCTTGAAGAGCTGCGCATGAAGCTTGAAGAGCTGCTGGAAAAGCGCATGGCCGTCGACGACGAAATGCGCACCGCCAAGAATGCCCTCGAAGACGCCGACCGTGAACTGCGCGATGCCGAGAAGCGTCGTACCCAGGCCGAGCAGCAATCGCAACTGCTGCGTGGGCAACTGGAACAGCAGCGTCTGGAATGGCAATCGCTCACTGTCAGGCGCAAGGCGTTGCAGGAGCAATTGCACGAAGACGGCTACGATCTAAATGGTGTGCTGGCGACATTGACTCCCGAGGCCAACGAAAAGGACGCCGAGGAAGAACTGGGGCGCATCGACGGGCGAATCCAGCGTCTGGGCGCGATCAACCTGGCGGCCATCGACGAGTACCAGCAGCAGTCCGAGCGCAAACGCTATCTGGACGCTCAGGATGCCGACCTCGTTGAAGCGCTGGATACCCTGGAAAACGTCATTCGCAAGATCGACAAGGAAACGCGAAATCGCTTCAAAGAGACCTTCGATCAGATAAACAGCGGAATTCAGGCACTTTTTCCAAAAGTTTTCGGTGGTGGCAGCGCTTATCTGGAACTGACGGGCGAAGATTTACTCGATACAGGGGTGACGATCATGGCGCGTCCTCCGGGCAAGAAGAACAGCACGATCCATTTGCTGTCCGGCGGCGAGAAAGCCCTGACCGCACTGGCACTGGTTTTTGCCATTTTCAAACTCAACCCGGCGCCGTTCTGCATGCTCGACGAAGTCGATGCACCACTGGACGACGCCAACGTGGGCCGCTATGCCCGACTGGTCAAGGAGATGTCGCAGACCGTGCAGTTCATCTACATCACGCACAACAAGATCGCCATGGAAATGGCCGACCAGTTGATGGGTGTCACCATGCATGAGCCGGGGTGTTCGCGCCTTGTGGCGGTGGACGTAGAGGAGGCGATGGCGCTGGTGGATGCGTAGCTGCTGGCCAGGCGGCCAGACGAATAGACAGGGAAAAGTGGCGTTCTGATAGCGCGGCACAGGATTAACCGTCGCAGCCGTACAGATGCTCGCGACATGCCAGATGTAACTGACGGTGTAAAGTTACCTTTGGTCGTGCTAGTTTAATGTCCACTTTTTCATTTTTGCGTGGGTAAAAGGCCATTCAGAACATAGAGTTGGCTCCACGTTTTAAAGGGGTTTACGCCCTTAATTTTCAGAATTTTCAATAGAGGCACGGGATTACATGGAAATCGGTCTGCGAGAGTGGCTGATCGTCATCGGCATTATTGTCATTGCCGGTATTCTTTTCGACGGCTGGCGCCGGATGCGCGGCGGCAAGGGCAAGTTGAAATTCCGACTGGACCGCAGCTTCTCCAACCTGCCGGACGACGAAGAAGGCTCGTCCGCCGAGGTACTGGGCCCTGCACGTGTCCTGGACAACCAGAAAGAACCGCAGCTCGACGAGCACGATCTGCCGACCATGAGCGCTGCCCGCGAGCGGCCGGAACGCGCCGAGCGCCCCGAGCGCGAATCCAAACGCGGCAAGCGCAAGGACGAGCCACAGCAGGGCGACCTGAATCTGGACCTGGACGGCCCGAGCCTGTTCAGCGCCCGCGAAGACGACTTCCCGGACGACAAGCCTGCCCAGCGCATCACCGAAGACAAGGATCTGGCGCCGGTCGAGGAAGTGCTGGTCATCAGCGTGATTTCCCGCGACGAAAGCGGCTTCAAGGGCCCTGCCTTGTTGCAGAACATTCTGGAAAGCGGCCTGCGTTTCGGCGAGATGGACATTTTCCATCGCCACGAAAGCATGGCGGGCAATGGCGAAGTGCTGTTCTCCATGGCCAATGCGGTCAAGCCGGGCGTGTTCGATCTGGACGACATCGACCACTTCAGCACCCGCGCCGTGAGCTTCTTCCTCGGCCTGCCAGGCCCGCGTCATCCGAAACAGGCTTTCGACGTGATGGTGGCCGCAGCCCGCAAACTGGCTCACGAATTGAACGGCGAGTTGAAAGACGATCAGCGCAGCGTCATGACCGCGCAGACCATCGAACACTACCGCCAGCGCATCGTCGAATTCGAACGCCGCGCGCTGACTCAGCGTCGTTGATTGAACGCCGCAGTTTTTCGTTGTAGGAGCGCGCTTGCCCGCGATTGCGTTGTGTCAGGCAACGTAAATGTATCTGGCAAACCCCCGTCGCGGGCAAGCGCGCTCCTACAAGGTCATGCAACATCAAATGAGCAGCCCCGGCTGCTCTTTTGCTTTTCGAGAACACCCATATGAACGCCGAACAACGAATTCTGGAACTGCGCGCAGAGCTTGACCTGCACAACTACCGCTATCACGTGCTCGATGAGCCGAGCATTCCGGATGTCGAGTACGACCGCCTGTTCCACGAACTCAAGGCGCTGGAAGCGGAAAACCCGCACCTGGTGACCCCGGATTCGCCGACCCAGCGTGTCGGCAGCGCGGCGCTGTCGGCGTTCACCCAGGTGCGCCACGAGATCCCCATGCTCAGCCTGGGCAACGCCTTCGAAGAAATCGACCTGCGTGAATTTGACCGCCGCGTGACCGAAGGCCTGGACCTGCCGGTGGGTGATCTGTTCGGCGCAGGCGCCAAGGTGCAGTACAGCTGCGAACCCAAGCTCGATGGCCTGGCCGTGAGCCTGCTGTACCAGAACGGCGCCCTTGTGCGCGGCGCAACCCGTGGCGACGGCACCACCGGCGAAGACATCAGCGTCAACGTGCGCACGGTGCGCAACATCCCGCTCAAACTGCACGGCGAAGGCTGGCCAGAGACGCTGGAAGTGCGCGGCGAAGTGTTCATGTCCAAGGCCGGTTTCGAGCGACTGAACGAGACCCAACTGGAAGTCGGCGGCAAGACCTTCGCCAACCCGCGCAACGCCGCGGCAGGCAGCCTGCGCCAACTGGATTCGAAAATCACCGCCAACCGCCCGCTGGAATTCTGCTGCTACGGCATCGGCCAGGTGTCCCACGACATCGCCGACACCCACACCGGCAACCTCGAGAAGCTGAAAACCTGGGGCATGCCCATTAGCCGTGAGCTGAAAGTGGCCGACGGCATCGAAGACTGCCTCAAGTATTACCAGGACATCGGCGAGCGGCGTCTGTCGCTGCCCTATGAAATCGACGGCGTGGTGTTCAAGGTCAACAGCATTGCCTCCCAGCGCGAACTGGGTTTCCGCGCCCGGGAGCCGCGCTGGGCCATTGCCCACAAATTCCCGGCCATGGAAGAGCTGACCGAACTGCTCGACGTCGAATTCCAGGTCGGGCGCACTGGCGCAGTGACCCCGGTGGCGCGCCTCAAGCCGGTCAAGGTCGCGGGTGTGACCGTGGCCAACGCCACGCTGCACAACATGGACGAAGTGGCGCGCCTGGGCCTGATGATCGGCGACACCGTCATCATCCGCCGCGCTGGCGACGTGATCCCGCAGGTGGTGCAGGTGGTCATGGAGCGCCGTCCGGAGAACGCACGCCAGGTCGAGATCCCGCAGACCTGCCCGGTCTGTGGTTCGCAGGTCGAGCGCACGCAATTGATCAAGCGCAGCAAAGGCAAGGAAACCGTCAGCGAAGGCGCGGTGTACCGCTGTGTGGGTCGCCTGGCCTGTGGCGCGCAGCTCAAGCAGGCGATCATCCATTACGTGTCACGCCGCGCCATGGACATCGAAGGCCTGGGCGACAAGACCATCGAGCAACTGGTGGACGAGAAGCTCATCGGTTCGCCCGCCGATCTGTACAAGCTTCAGTACGAACAGATCATCGATCTGGAAGGTTTTGCCGACATCTCCAGCAAAAAGCTGCTCAAGGCCATCGAAGACAGCAAGCAGCCGACTCTGGCGCGGTTCATCTATGCGTTGGGCATTCCGGATGTGGGCGAGGAAACGGCCAAGGTGCTGGCGCGCTCCCTCGGGTCGCTGGACAAGGTCAAGGTCGCGCTGCCCCAGGTGCTGACCTACCTGCCGGACATCGGCCTGGAAGTTGCCCACGAGATTCACAGCTTCTTCGAGGACGATCACAACAAGGACGTCATCGGCGCGCTGCTGGGCGAGTGCAAGATGCAGTTGCAGGACGTGGGTGAACTGGGCGCCGAATTCGCCGCCAGCGCGACCCTTGGCGGCATGCTCGACAAACTGAACATCCCGTCGGTAGGGCCGGGCGGGGCGCAAAAGCTGGCAGACAAGTTCGGCACGCTGGAAGGCGTGGTCAAGGCCGACTGGCTGGACATGCGCCAGACCTTGCCTGAAAAGCAGGCGCAGTCTGTGAGAACCTTCTTCGACAACGCTGAGAATGCTGACCTTGCCCTCAAGATCGAGCAGCAGCTCAAAGATTTCGGCATGCACTGGCACAGCGAGAAAAAAGCCGTCGAAGGCCTGCCGCTCACCGGCCAGACCTGGGTCCTGACCGGCTCGCTGGAGCTGATGAGCCGCGACGTTGCCAAGGAAAAGCTCGAAAGCCTGGGCGCCAAGGTATCCGGCTCCGTGTCGGCCAAGACCCACACTGTCGTCGCCGGCCCTGGCGCCGGGTCCAAACTGACCAAGGCCAACGAACTGGGCTTGAAGGTGCTGGACGAAGAAGCGTTCGTGGCGTTCCTGAAAAAGCACAACGTCGCCATCGATTGACGCCACCCACCGTAGCAGCCTGGCTTGCCCGCGGGGGCGATCTCAAGCCCGCCCCATACCTCGGAGCCCCCGCAATGCTGTGGGAGCGGGCTTGCCCGCGAAAGCGGTGGGTCAGTCCACCCTTGATGTATCTGGCCCGACTCCTTCGCGGGCAAGCCCGCTCCCACAGAAATTCGCCGATCGATGATCGTCAACATCCTTACCCATGCACAAAAATCCACGGAACCCCCGCAACCCCCGACGATCTAGTGCTTGCGGCCACATCGGGAGATCGCCATGTTCCAGTTCTTCGAACAACTCAGCACACGCATCGCGGCGCCGTTCGCCCCGGAAACCCGGCGCAACGGCAAAGTCTGGCAATGCCGCTGCGGCCAGTCGGTGTTCCTGCGCAACAGCCAGTGCCTGGCCTGCCAGGCGGCGCTGGGCTACCTGCCCGAGCAAGGCAAAGTCGCTTCACTGGAACCCGGACCCGATCTCAACACCTGGCGCCTGAGCGAAGAGCCGCAGGCCGGTCTGTACCGCCGCTGCGCCAACCTCGACACGCCCGCCGCCTGCAACTGGCTGTTTCCAGCCCACGATGCAGGAGAATTCTGCATCGCCTGTAGCCTCAACAAAACCATCCCCGACCTGTCCGTGCCGGAAAACCCCGAACGCTGGCGCAAGATCGAGATCGCCAAACGCCGGCTGGTCGCGCAACTCGTCACCCTGGGCTTGCCGGTCGTCCCCAAGACCGTCGATGAACAACGCGGACTGGCCTTCGAGTTTCTCGGCGTCGACCTGGAAGGCAATCTGCCCACCACCGGACACGCCAACGGCCTGATCACCCTCAACGTGGAAGAAGCCGACGACGCCATCCGTGAGAAGGTTCGCGTGCAGATGCACGAACCCTATCGCACGCTGCTCGGACATTTCCGCCATGAGGTCGGACACTACTACTGGGATCGTCTGATCGCGGGCACCTACTGGCAGGACGGTTTCCGCAACCTGTTCGGAGACGACCGCGCCAGCTATGCCGAAGCGCTGGATCATCACTATCAGAACGGCGCCCCCGCCGACTGGCAACAGCACCACGTCAGCGCCTACGCCACCATGCATCCATGGGAAGACTGGGCCGAAACCTGGGCCCATTACCTGCACATGACCGACGCCGTCGACACTGCCTTAAGCCTGGGCATGAGCGCCCACGACATGGACCTGGATTACCAGCCCTTCGACCTGCACACCCTCTACGACCCGCAGCATCCCGGCGGACCTGCGTTCCTCGCCTTCGTCAATGCGTGGATCGAACTGGCAGGCATGCTCAACGAGCTTTCCCGCGCCATGGGCCAGCCGGATTTCTATCCCTTCGTGTTGTCACCTGAAGTCATTACCAAGCTGCATTTCATCCATCTGGTCATTCAGGATGCGGGCGGCAAGGCAGACGAAGTGGTGCAGATCCAGTGACCCATCCAAACGAGTGAAGTGCATGTTTTGCTGCAACTTCCACCCCTCGCGCCAGTCGTCGCCGCCGGTCTGCGAACGCCTGCATGGTTGCGAATCTGGTGCTAACTTGGGGCTCACAATATCGTTTTGATACTACTGGCATAAAGCTGTTGCACAGGGATTCGCATATGGCCAATAGCGCTCCAATTCCACTGAACGAGGCTTCGCGTCTCTCTCGCATTTCCCACATGGGGCTTCTGGATTCAGCAGCGGACGACGTGCTGGATCACATCGTCGAGATGGTTGCTCACTATTTCGAGGCGCCGGTGGCGCTGGTGTCCATCATCAGCGAACACCGCCAGTGGTTTCGCGCCGGCACCGGGCTGGATGAGCGCGAGACCCCACGGGAAATTTCCTTCTGCGCCTACTCCATTCTCTCGCACGACATCTTCCAGGTGCCTGACGCGCTGCACGACAAACGCTTCAAGGACAACCCCATGGTGGCGGGGGAGCCCTACATCCGTTTCTACGCAGGTGTACCGCTGGTGACCGCCGATGGCCTGGCCCTTGGCACCCTGTGCATCATCGACAGCAAGCCGCGTGCGCCGCTGGAAGGGCGTGACATGAGCATGCTGGAGATGTACGGCCAACTGGTGATGAAACGCCTGAACAACCTGCGCAACAGCAACTACGTCGACCAGCCCACCGGCCTGTTCAATCGCCTGCGTCTGGAAGAAGACATCATGGCGCTGGCCGACCGGGACAACTACGCGCTGGTGGCGCTGGACATGGTCGATCCGCTGTTTCTGGACAGCATCGTCCGCGCGCTGGGCTACAGCTTTTCCCAGGAACTGGTCAAATGCATGATCGACAGCTGCCGCGAGCAACTGCCGCCCGACACCGCGCTGTACAAGGTCAGCCCCACCCGCATCGCGCTGCTCACCCGGCACGCGGCGCCAGAGCAGGCCGAGCAGCTGTTTCGCAAACTCATCAAGCATTTCCAGCGCCCGCTGGTGTGCCGCAACATCCCGATTCAGATGGACGTGGGTATCGGCGTGCTGCCTCTGGGCCTGGGCAAGCACGACGAGCGTGACTGGATTCGACTGGTAGTCAGCGCCGCCGACGAAGCGCGCGGCAAGGCCACCGGCTGGCGCTGGTATGAACCGCATCTGGATTTCGCCCAGCAGCGCGCGTTCCTGCTGCTGGCTTCGCTGGCCGATGCCGTCCGCAGCCCCGACCAACTGTCACTGGCCTTCCAGCCGCGCCTTGAAGTCAGTACCGGCCGTGTGGTCACCGTCGAGGCGCTGCTGCGCTGGCAGCACCCCGTGCTAGGCCCGATCAGCCCCGCAGAATTCATCCCCCTGGCGGAAAAGACCGCGCTGATCCGCTCCCTCAGCCTCTGGGTGCTGCGCCATGCCGTGCAACAGGCTCGAACCTGGCAGCAGCAGGGCTATGCGTTCAAGGTGGCGATGAACGTCTCGGCCATTGACCTGGCCAACTCGCAATTCAGCGACGCACTGTTCGAACAACTCGCCATCAGCGGCCTGGATCCGGGCCGCTTCGAACTCGAATTCACCGAAAGCGCCCTGTGCGCCAACCCCGAAATCACCCGCCAGCAACTCGAACGTCTGCGCGCCCTGAACATCGACATCGCCATCGACGACTTCGGCACCGGCTACAGCAACTGGACCTACCTGCGCCAACTGCCGGCCACCACTGTCAAACTCGACAAGTCCCTGGTGGAAAACCTCGACGCCAACGAAAAGGATCGCCGCCTGGTCGAAGCCATCGTCGACCTGGCGCGACGCCTGGGCTACCGCGTCGTGGCAGAAGGGGCGGAAACCGAAGACGTCTACGAAATCCTCTGCCAGCTCGGCTGCCACGAAGTGCAGGGCTACCTCATCGCCCGACCCATGCCCCCGGGCGCCCTGGAACACTGGATGAACGGCGAACGCACCGCCAAGGTTCGCGAACTTCGAGCGCTGGGGCACTGAGCATCGGAACGCCGGGAAGAAGGGTGCGCACAAGTGCTTGAGCGCTATCGGATTTTTTATCTGAAACCAGAGGTTGTAACTTCGCGCCAGACCGGTACAATGGCCCCCGCTCGCCGGGCAAGCCGGCAGCACGCGTTATGGTGACCCCATCGGTCCCCCCGCAACGATTACCCGTGAACCTGGTCAGAGCCGGAAGGCAGCAGCCACAGCGGGAACATTGTGTGCCGGGGTGTGGCTGGTGGGGGCACCACCTATCTCTAAGTCCTTGGTTTAGCAAGGATTTATCTGCGAAAAGCTCAAGAGTGGAACAGCGTTTAGGTACACCTAAGTGGTGCACTCCGTGAGTATCTTACTTTTTGCCTGCTCGTTGGCAAGTACCCTCATTGATAATCCTATTCGGCAGCCAGCATCCTCTATTAGATGACTGTTGATTCATCCAGTATTCTGCTCTACTCTCCGAAGAGTGAACTCGTGGACCAAAATCGCTCGATCAGCAACGTTGACGGGAGCGAAATGTGTGTAATCGAATCGCAAGAGAACGAGCACAGCATCTCCGAACTCACAAATCACATCTTCGCAGTGCGGTTATGGAATGGGACGGATGAAACCACCTTCGGATCTTAGAATCCTTCGCACCATTTACAAAATGTACTATCGAGATTTTATATCCTTCGCCCTCGGCAAGGAAAACTCTCGTCAATCAAAGGTGTACGTGCCAATAGATTGCAAGCAGGTAGCAACAAAACTGGGTGTGGATGGTGATATTGTATTTGGACGTCTCTATTACCATTTTGAAAACAGGTATGGTTATAAGAAGGCGGATGGAAGTGACGTGCACTTTTTTGCGATGGCCGTTGGGCGAGATAATAAGTGTGTGAACTTTCCCTTTTTGGCTTCGGTGTTGGCGGAGTTGGAGGCGGATCATAGTAAGTTTCGTTGGTCGATCGTGATTTCAACTACTGCTGTTATCATTTCTCTGATCGCCTTATATCTTGGTAAGTAATGCGTTTCAGATTTTAGGGGATGGGGAAGTGCAGTTGGAGGCCGGTGAAATTCGTCTCTAAGGCAGACATAGGCTTGGAGTTGCTCACAGCCGAGTAGGGAGAGAGAAATGAGTGAGTGCGTACTGTGCGATATGCAGATAACTGCAGAAACTGATTCGGCGGAGCATATCATAATTAATGCCATAGGTGGTCATTATAAGGTTAGAGGCATTCTTTGCGTTAGGTGTAATAGTGAAACTGGCAAGACTTGGGACTGCTCACTAGCTAAAGACTTGCATTCGCTTGGGCTGTTGGTTGGTGTCGTGCGAGAGCGAGGCGAAACACCCTCGATGGTGGTAAGTAATCTAGAAGGTCAGCGTCTGTTGCTGCATGCGGATGGTACGATGAGTCCTGCCAAGGTAGAGTTTAAAGAAAGTCAAGATGCTTCGGGTTTGGTTACCGTTGAGTTTGTTGCTCGTGACATCGAAGAAGTGCGTAAAATTCTGAAGGGAGTTAAGAAGAAGTATCCAAAGTTGGATGTGGAATCGGCTCTCGCTAAGACTGGAGATAAATTCATCTACCTTACAAGCCCACTGAACTTTTCCATGGACTTTGGCGGCCCGTTGTCAGGTAGATCACTTGTGAAATCTGTGTTGTGCTTCGCTGCCGTGAATGGTGTTTCCGCTAAGGATTGCTGGAATGCCAAGAGTTATTTGATGAACGAATCCGGCGAGCCGTGTTTTGGGTATTGGTATGCTCGCGACATGATAGTGGACCGCCCTAATGGCGTGCCTCTCCATTGCATTGCGATAAGTAGCCTGGGCACGGATGGACAGTTGATAGGGTATGCCGAATTTTACGGCGTCCGGCGAACGGTCGTCTGCCTGGCGGGGAGTTATTCGGGACCGCCTGTACATGCTGTATATTGCATCGATCCGCGAACTTCGGAGCAATTATCGATTTGCTGCAACTTGAGTCTCACCAAAGAAGAGCTCAGGGCTGCGTATAATTATGAGAAAATCCCAGATGGCAGTATGGAAGCTGCTTTTGAACCAATTCTGCGTGAAGCTTACCGACGGTCACACCAGCGAGAGAGGGAGAGAGTAATCGATCGAGCTGTCGATCACGCGTTCAAGAACATTGGCGTGGCGGAAGGGGAAGTGCTGACTGATGAGGAACTGTGGAGACTGTCCGGTCTAGTTGCAGAGCATATGAGACCGTATCTAGAACAGGTGTTGGTGAAGGGGCGGCGAAAGGACGAGCAGTAGTCGATGAACCTACTCCGTATGATTGAATCCCTCCGGGGTGTAGGGGGCGCTACTGTCTATTCTACGGAAGGGTTGAAGGTACCAAAGAGCACTCCATCGTCAGGGTGCTCCAGCCTGGTCAAGTAGACCGGGTTTCCGCTTCATGCCAACGGCGATGTACGTCTTCCAAGCGGCAATCAATCAGGCTTGGTGGGCAGCAGTATTCTTTGTCGTCCGTCACGTTAGATTTCCTCCAGACCCAGTTTCAGAATCTTTATCTTCGTCGTTTGTCGGCATGGCAGTCAGTGATTTCGTCGCTCTAGCTCATCAGCTGCAGCCATCGCAAGCGAGAGAATCTGAGCATTTTCCTCGAACGCTTTTGGGTCGCTAGAGCCTTCATATAGAGCTCCACCCTTTGAAATGTCCGTGACGACGCTATCAGCGTACTGGTAGAACTTGACGATCAGCTTCGCATCCTTGGGGTTCAGCATCCCAAGTTTGGCGACATGTTGGACGTACACCCGGCAGTAGTGACTGGGAACGGCAACCTCGAATGAAATGCTCTGCCGGTTTGCCTCAGAATGCTTGTTCAATGCATCAGCAGCTTCAAGTAGTTGGCTTATGTAGTGACGGGCTTTCGCTATATCACGTAAAGCGGTCACCTCGGCTACGAGTGCGACTCGGACAGCGTTACGCTCCTGCCGAGCTCTCCAAAACCACGATCCAGATGCCACCACGGGAGTAACGACGAGCCCCAAGAAGCTAAAGATGCTTGCCCATTCCATCCTCTCCAAGCCCGACCAATCCATTTGTACTCTCCGATGCTGGCATATGGCTTTATTGTACACGGGCTGTAGAGTAGCTCCGACGGTGTATTGGCTATACTGTTGATACATCCAGTATGTGGCGTTACCTCTTGTGGGGAGCATTTGTACTCCACTGAGTGACCTGACCATGAATGATGACCTGATCAACTACACCGGCTTCTAGGATTTGGACGTTCCCACGCCACTGGAATGCTGGAGGCACCAGGCTCACCAACTGGCCTGTGAGGTAGGGGAGTTGCAGAAGGATCTCTCCAACGCCCGGAAGAACATCCACACGCTTGTGAGGATGCACACGGAGCGACCAAGGAACGAGACGCCCTCAAACTTCAGGTGGTCGAACTCGCATGGCGAGTATCTGACATGCTTAGAGAGCAAGGAATGGCGGCAGCGGCGAAGATTAATCCGTTCGAGAGCTGTCACCGACATGACTCTGACGTTCAAGGCTGAAAGGGTCAGAATCCGCTTGCTGATCTGCCTCCCCTCAACTGAGTGCATCGTTTCGAGCGTTTCAACTACTTCGTTCCAGCGTTACGCTTCTGCTTTCACAGGGAGGCGACATCATGACCGCAGATCAAGCACTGATGCTCTGGAACACACGCTGGATGCTAATGGAAGGAGTGATTGTGTGTGGCGACTGCCAGCGAAGACAAATTCTGAGGGAGAGCCATCAGCCTTTCGACCACGCACCAGGTTGCAGCAACATCAACGATGCCGGAACCACGCCTTGGGCGAATCTGCACGACATACTCGATGCCGCGAGGGGGTAAGCTTTCACACGCTTCTCTATCTTCTCAACTTTCCCGTTTGCGGCTTGCAGACGCCCCGGCGAGTTGGTTAATGTCACGGTCAGTGACTGGGATACGTATTTTAATATAAGGGTTTTATATGTCAGAATGGATAACGGATAGCCAGGATGAGCAGAATTTTGAAAGCCTCCTAAGAGATGCTGACCAAATACATATTCCGATATTTCAACGAAGCTACGTCTGGAAAAGTAAGCAGCTCTCAGAACTCCTGGCTGATATCGATCAGGTTAGGTCTGAGGTCGAGGAAACACAGTTCATGGGTGCCATAGTCGCCTATGAGAAACCGCGAAGAGGGAACACCGTTGGGCGCATGCGCGCCTTGGAGGTGGTTGATGGGCAACAACGCTTGCTTACATTATATGTTTTCGTAATGGCAGTTGTTGAGTGCATCGCGCAGTTTGACAAAGAGGAAGCGTTCGAGCTAGTGCAGGAATATTTGTTGCTGTCGCCGCGTCGAGGTCTTGATATCAACACCAGAATTGTTCCTGCATTTGCTGATCGAAGTCAATTTAGAGTTATCTGGGATCGGATTAATAGTCCCTCAGTTTTGCAAGACGAACTGGCGGAATTGCAGCTACATCTGCCTCCTCCTAGCGGTGAGGCGGATGGTGACCTAGTTGGTCAATACTACCGTATACTTAGGCACTTAAAAGCCGAGTCGCAAGTTGATCCTGACGAGGCGTCGGAGTATTTGCGTGAGACTGTTGGTATCGTAACTCGTAACCTCTCGTTCGTGCACCTCAAGCTTACTGATGCTTCTGCCGCGACAAAGATTTTTGAAAGATTGAATTTTAGAGGAGTAAAGGTTGGGGTAGTAGACTTAGTTAGAAACGAGATTTTTTCTAGCTTGGCAGAAGATCCCGCTAAAGCTCAGCGTGTGTTTGACCACGTATGGAGACCTTTTGAGGAGGCATTTGGCGACAGGGCCGAGGCTTTCTTTTTTCCCTACTGTTTAATACACGATAGTAATACGAAAAAGTCAGAGCTGTTCATGCAGCTTCGGGCGTCTTGGCGAGGTCGGACGCCGGAGCAAATGATTAGTGATATGAAGCCGCTTCAAGGGCCATTCTTAGCAATTGACCAAACCGGGCACCAACCGAAGAGCAAGGAAATCTCGAAGCGTCTGGAGCGTCTTGTCAGAATGCGGCGGCCTGCGTCGGTTTACCCATATGTTATGTCCATGCTTCTCGCATATGAAAACTCTTCCGTAGCAGAGAAAACGGTTGTGAGTCTGTTAGATGCACTAGAGTCTTTTTTGGTTCGTAGAGCTATTGTCGGGCTAGAGCCGACAGGGTTGCATGCAGTATTCAAAGGCCTTTGGACGCAGATGAAGAAGCACGACGTTGCTGAATTCAAGCGGCAAATTAAGGTCAGGCCAACTATTCAGTGGCCAAGTGATGGGGAGGTTGTAGCGGCGGTTGAAAAGCGGGCGCTCGCGCGGGCTAATATATGCGGTTATCTTCTGGTTGAATATGATCGCGATCTGAAAGGCGATAATCCGCCGTTGGTGCCAACTATAGAGCATATTCTACCGCAGACGCTGGATGACGATTCAGAGTGGGCAAAAAGATTTAGCAAAGAACAACATAAGCATATGAAAGATCTTTTGGCGAATGTCATACCTCTATCTTCCCCGCTGAACTCTTCACTTCAGGATTCGTCATATGCTGTTAAAAAAGATCGGTATAAAAAGGAGTCAATGTTTACCACCCCTAGAGACTTAGCTAGTAGATGGTCAAGTTGGGGGCCAAAGTCGATTGGGCAGCGATCTGAGGTTCTGGCTGAATGGGCAGTGGCCCGTTGGTCGGATTCGCTGTAGCGTACGTAGAGCTGGGGATCGATGGGGGCGATGATTTATCACCCTCATCTCGCGAAACTGCTTTAAAGTCTGTTGAGATCGAGCTAAAGGGGGACGTTAAGTTTTATAGCGTCAACTAAATGTCCTCCAAGAGCCTGGACTAATCGTGAACGGGGATCAGGGGATAGCAACTCTCCGGGCCGCTGCGATTTCTGCGTCGTAGCAGGTAGAGCATTTTTCCAAACCCTAGGGGCCTAAGACTTTCAAAACCGACTATTGACCATGCTGAATATCGGGCGGTGAATCTATGGTGGATCATCAGAGCGGATATCTGGAAGTTTGCTGAAACCCTGAAAAATGTGGGTCGGTGCTAAGACCCATTCTTGTGCCCGAGTGGATCCCGAGTTGCTAACATTGAAATATCGCATCCATGAAATAACCTGCCCGATTGCGGCTGGTGTCAGATCGAACCACGAAATAAGACTTAGCCTTTATTCCAATGGCGTTTGACAGTTGCGATGCCGATGCCAAGTTCGATTGCAACCTCTATCTGAGTCATGGCCTTCGCCTTAAGCCGCTGTACTGCGTCAGTGGTAGTCTTCGCCACTGGCCTGCCCAGCCTCTTGCCCTCTGCCTTGGCGCGCTTCAGACCGGCCTGTGTGCGTTCGATCAGCAGATCACGCTCAAACTCTGCCACAGCCCCCAACACCTGCATTGTCATCTTACCTGCTGCACTGGTCAGGTCCACGCCGCCAAGTGCGAGACAGTGAACGCGGATGCCTGCTGCTGAGAGATGTTCAACTGTCTGGCGAACATCCATAGCATTGCGGCCTAGCCGATCCAGCTTGGTGACGATCAGAACATCACCTGATTCCATTCGATCAAGCAGCTTCTGGAAGCCAGGACGCTCTTTGGCGGCGATGCTCCCTGAGATGGTTTCCTCGATGACCCGACTGGCCTGTACATCGAAGCCTGCGGCTTTCACTTCTCGAACCTGGTTCTCGGTGAACTGGCCTGAGGTGCTGACACGGCAATACAGGAAGGTGCGGGACATAGTGGATGATCCTTGGTATCACTTAACGTGGTATCAATGTACCAAGGTATCATCAATGTGTAAATGCTAAATTTATGATGCGATCTTAAGCGGTTTTTTGAGGTGTCATATAACGGACGTTTAATGATCCGGAGGAAATAGCCGAGTTTACTGGGCTGGGGACAGTCCTCCGATTGGGCGTGGCCGGGTAAGCTTGGCTGTAGGTGATCATTCTAGGCTAATGACGGGGTAGGTCACGAATGAGCGAGGGGTAGCTCACGGGTGCTCACTAGCGAGCAGGCATGACCTAGGGGTAGCTCAAATCCTGATCAGCATCGACAAGTACCAAGCAGCCTGACTATCGGGCGAAACGATTGTCAGCAGCTTTGCCGAGACTAGTATGCGAAGGGCTGGCTTGATGCCTTCAGGGGCAATACCCCGAAAACAGGGCACTTGGTGAACGTCAGGACGATGCAGGGGCTGTAGCGGACATGTAACAGAATTAGATGCTGGTTACTTTTTGATCAATTATGGAAGGGTGTTAACGGGGAACTTTACTGTGACTGCTGACCAATGATTCCACCTCAGAAATGAGGGCTGAAGGTTTACATTTCAGCCCAGCAGCTAGCTTGAAGATGATGGTGATCGTCGGCTGGTTGATACCCCGTTCGATCAGGCTGACGTAGTTCCGCTGGATATCAGCTTCAAGTGCGAGTTGTTCTTGGGTCAGTCCCGCCTGCTTGCGTAGCTCCTTCAGAACCTTACCGAATGCCAACCCTGCTTCCAAACCATGCCCCCCTAAATGAGGTAGCACTGTCGGATCAAGGGCTGACAACGTCTTCACAACATGTTGTGAATTTTTGTTCTTACGTGCGACTATCGGCCGAGGGGACTCTTGAGCCTCCGTTTGCTCATCGCAGGGCCGGGACCACTGCTGAGCTCATCATCATGAAGATTCACCAACTGGAGTGAGCAATGACCTCGCAGAACATAACAGACAACCAGTCGACCGGCGACGCGATTTACTTCAATTCATCTGTATTCGGGAAGCTGGCGGGAATGAACCGCACAAGTCCCTACGCTCCACAGGTGATGCTGACCTTGATGGCGATGATGGATAGAAAAGGTGCGGTTAGTACGACGCAGGGGGCGATAGCCCATCGGTGCAAAATCCTGGTACAGGAGGTCGAGCAGGCTATTAACGACCTCGCATCTGCCGACCTGATCCTTTCTGTAGAGGCAAGTCCCGAGCCACCAGGTGGTTCTCTAACCTGCCTTGTAAATCCTGATTTTGTACGAGGCGAAATGCCTGGCAATCAGGTGCAGCCCTTTCTCAAGCTTCATGGACGAGAGCTGGCAGATGGTTGACCTATACGCGTCCAGCGATCAGGCGGTGCGTGTCCCCAGGTATGCCTTCGAAGTGATGGCAGCGATGACAGCGCTGGACGAGGACAAGGTAGCGGTAATGCTGCTGCTCTTGGTCCGAATGGACGTTGATCGCACCGTGAAAATCTACCTCGACCAATTGCCTGAATTTCTAACGGTGAGACCCGAGCGAGTAGATCGAGCCGTATCGAGTTTGATAGAGCGCGGTTGGATCACTTTGGTCGACATGGCCGCGATGCGATCTCGCATTCTTGCCTGTGTCGTGCATCCAGCGTTCCTGGATTCGGACTTCGATGGCCTCATGAGGGTGGTGTACCCCCGCATGTTCAAGGCTGATGGTCATTAGAATAACGAAGGGTGATTCAGAGGCGTCCGAGCGGGTTGGCTGTCCAGGTATGTTCTCGACAGTCACGCGGAGACTGCTGCTCTCCGTGCCTTGTACGCTCGGAACTCTTCCATGTTGAGCTCTGGTAGGCCAGAGCTTCGCTGGAAAAAGTTGTGGAATCTCAGATCGTAGTCTTCTGGGGTGAGCTTGTACTGCACTCACATTGCAGCAAGGTCAAGGTCAGCGGGCCAGTACTTGATTCTCTGCTGCTCAAACCATCGCTCAACAAAGCCGTGGCCGCCAGACATATCGATCGGTCCCTTCGAGCTGTCTACTAATCCCTGAGCGGTAAGGGATTTCAGGGTTCGGGTTAGATTGGCTAGGTCAAAGTCACCGTACCCAAGATCATCCCGCAGAATCCAATGGATGGTCGCAGCGTTGTGAGGTGGGTAAAGATTGTCTTCAGCATTGATGTGCCCGGCAGCCTCTAGGACTCGCCGCTTGTTCTGCGTCATCCGCATTATGTTTCCTTATTGACTAGTAGCGTGAGTTCATCATGTTGCATAGGTCATCTACGCCTTCTTACTCGCGTTGCGCGACGGGTAGGAGCGACTGGTGACGGTTCGTCACGGTTAACCCTCTTTTGAGTAATATCACCTGTGCTCGTGAGCACGGATGACTCTTATCCACATTCAGGGGGAGGTGGGGTGCCCTGCTGCTGGTGAAGCTTATAGTGTGTTCTGGTGCCCATCACGCACGGTCCAGCATGGTTCAACGCTATCCTTCAGGCATTACCGTGGCTGAGGCCACAATGTAATCCTGCCAAGGTGGATCAAAGTGTGGAGGAGCTTTGTTGCTCCTCTTTCTCTGTACTTGCAAGGTGTAAACTGTGTCAAGAGACACTTTATTATAGGTGGGGCAGAGGGCAGAAAGCCCTACATGCTTTTGATCTTAACCATGCAGTTTGTATGTGACGTACCGTCACGAGTAATAATCTGCAAGGTGGCCTTTACAGTTAAGATCAAAAGCGAGGAGGGCTTGACTGCGCTCTCCTCTACATTGCCGCATGAAATATTATCTTGCCTCGCGGCTTGGATTTTAGCTGGGCAGGCGGTGTAACCTTTCCTAAGAAGTCTTTTAGGATAGTTTACACCTATTCTGGAGGAGTCAAGCCGCTTGGAGAGCATCCTTCATCTGGGCTATCTTCTGTCTTGATACTCCCGTTTCTTTGTGGATCTGAAGGGTTGAGATGTTCATTGATATCAAGCGTTGAACCTCTGCTTCAGTAGTGACGTCCAGCTTTCTGCCGTCTCGTCTGAACGGAGCGTTATTAGCGAGGGACCAGTCGATCGTTGCATCCTGGAAATATGTCGATTGTAGGTATTCGACAACACGGTAATCTTGCACATAAAATCTGAGACGCTCGGTGTTGTGGCGGCAGCGAATAGCTGTGCGTGCCACCGCCTGTAACGTTGGCTCCAAGAGTCGGCTTGTAACAAATGACTCTTCAAAGCTTACGCCGTACTTTTCCTCCAAGTACTCTAACCCCTTCCCATCGGATGGGCTAGGATTTCCTCCGAATAAGGTGACCGCTTCTGTCGCGTGGATGTATCGGTTCAGGCCTCGACAGTCCTTGGGGACGTATAGAGTGCCGGGAACGTTCTGGAATCTTGCCCACTTGTTTGCAAACAGAAGGGGGGTGCTACCTACACACTTCAACACATTTGCAAGGAGGATATCGATAAGGCGCGAATCTTCGTGAACCTCGGTCATCATTCGCCAGCTGAACTTCTGGCCTTTCGGTACGACTGGGTAGATGGTTACATTGCCGCTGTCTGGGCGCCAGTCTGGAGTAAACTCTGAGTCTTTAAATTGGAAACCATGTACCTGTGCGAAGATCTCGAACTCGCTGTTTTTGATGCTTGCCGCAAGTACATGAGCTTCAGACGCTGAAGAGAATATGTCCCACCAATCTGTAAACTCCTCGACTGCACGCACATGACGTTTGCCGTCGGGCATGGGCTTGTCGATGAAAACTTGGACATCTGAAATCAGCAAGCGGAAGACATGAGCTGCTGATTTTCCTAATGTCGAACAATCAACGCCTCTCGCATCACCGCGATGTGTATTAATTTGTTCTATCAGAGTGCTCTTCCGATCTTCAATGATTTGCAACTGGCCAGAGTTGTCCTTTGTGTACTCTAGGATGCGGTTCAACTCTACTGGCTTAAGTGAGTAGTCTGGATAGTCCACTACCTTTGGAACCTCATCTAGCACCAGACTCCAATCGTGGAGTAAATGTGGTTTGACTCGGCGTATTGCTTCCTGGGTACAAATGATCAGTGCATCTGCCTTGTCTGCTAACGATGTCTCCAAAGCACTGACTACAGTTTCACCGGAGCGGTGGTCAATTGATTGACACGAGATTCCCTTGAGCGTTGCACGATGCGCGATTTCATCGCTCAGCATGAGTGTGGGTAATGCAAGGATGAATCGCTTACCTAAACTTATTAACGCGGGGAGTTTGCATAGTAGCGATTCTGTCTTGCCCGCACCTGGTGCGGCGATTGCAGTGTAGATGGGTTTGATGCGTGTGACCTTGCTTATGATATTCTTCCATGTGTCGTTTGATGTTCAACTCCTCAGTGCATTCCGGTAATCCACCTAGAGCTCTAATGATGACTAATGCGTATGCACTGGAATACGTACTACGCAGCCGCTATGGCCTTGAGTCGGTGAGGTAGTTGTTGGTTTGTAGCGAAGGTGTTGCGAAGGCCAGTGATCGGCTGGCGGAGCGAATCGTACAGGGTTTTTGTGGCGGGAGTCAAGATGTAATTCAAGTTTTTCGCTTTCTGGGCAGTGTGATACATAAATCTTACAATAGAGTGCTTGCTGTATGTGCGGTCTACCGAATATAGGGAATAACTTAGTTTCGGAAAGAATAAAGTTGCTCCGGCTGCACTCTCAAAAGAGCGTACAAGGCGCACGATAGCGTTCTTCTCGCTATGCCGCACCTTCGCCTTGATTTTGTTGTTATCGTCTTCAATGGTTTATGCAAGCGCTCTGGGGACGCGTTATAACCGCATGGGATTACACACTTGTCTTTACCTTACCGCTAATTGTGCCAGCTTTCAGTCTCGCACCGTGCTATATCTCGCAGATGGTTAGGCATACTTCATATATGAACTTGGCTTCAGCTTGATGTTCACAATCTCTTGAGCCTTCCACTCACTGACTTCAATTTCAAAGTTGCCTGTATTCAGGTGCTTCTGGTAAGGAATGTTCTGGTTGGGGTGGCCCATCAACTCTTCTCGTCTCGTAGTAACTTGTAGGACTTAATAGAGCCCATGCCGAACTCTTTCGCAACGTCTTGTACAGACTGTGTGCCTACAGAAACTGCCACATCATGGTAAAACTCAACTTTCGGTGGGTCTTCCGCGATACGGTGCTCCAGTTTCAATACTTGCTCGGTATGCCCAAGTAGCAGACCACGAAGAGTTGCTGCGTCGGTCAAGGTCGGAACTGGCTTAGCGTTCGCATCTTCCTGCTCACGCAGGCGGCGAACGACTACAAGACGGAGCGGAGCGTTATAGCCGGTAATCAGTGTTTCAGTCAGATCACGCGGAAGGTTGAATACCTTCTCCTTGCGAAAACCGCCTCGTGGCATTGGCACTTTCATGTCGGCTGAAAAGTCAGCCGACATCACCTAGGGCTCCAAGCATCTTGCGGATGTCGGCCATGACATTCTTGTGGTCTTCCCCTGTCAGCGTTGAAATCTCTTAGCTGCTCATGGTCAGTGGTGTTTCGGTCTTGATGATGAGCAGGATGGCGGTATCACAGCGGGACAAGCCAGTATGCGGATTTCTCATATCACAGCAGCCGGACGCCTACCTGTCAGATTGCCGATAGCTCCAGCCTACATACGAGCGTCAATGCCCTCCCACAGAATCGTTTCCGTGATTGCCAGAGCGAAGGAAAGTACTTTTCCTCAAATCTGAGGAAAAGTGCATCGGTGTAATCGGTGATCAAGGCTTTAATAGCATCACACTTATGATTCTTTCGTGCTGATGCTGTCATCTTCCCCTCCGTAGATGGACCACTCCACATCGCATAGGATTAAACCAATTGCTTCACGGCGTAGGTGCCGCCGTATCTCCCCGCAACCTTATTGACGGCTTTTCCCGTCAATTGCATTTCTAATTTACCGATCAGCTCTTGAGCACTCTTCGTGCTCAGCCACTCACGAGTATTTTCCTTACGCTCGCCGCATAACATCGTTCAGGCAGAACTGGCCTTCTGCCTCTTGTTTGGCGGTGATGCCGTCAATCGCAAGTTTGTCGGTTTGGTAGTCAGATATCGGTATTACATTCAACAACCACGGTGCTCTCCTTGGGTTACGGGGCTTGCTACTACATTGCAATGTGTCGAAGCGCTTGCTCCATTGCCTTGAGTGGACTTCTGCTGCCGTAGACACTGAAGGTCACGGATCCGTCTTCATGGCCGACGATTCGCTTGATTAGCGAGTCTTGCACCCCAGCATCTCGCAGGTCGTCAATGAGCGTGTGGCGGAAGCTGTGGAAGGTTTTCCTTGCGTCGGTGACGCCCATCTTCGTTTTATACCGCCCGAACCACTTGGACGGCGCGTGCCCCAGTTTCCCCCGCACGGCCTCTAGGTCAGGGAAAAGACGATCTGCTCCGGTTATGCGAACAGATTCCACATGGCCTAGCAGCCCCATGGCGATCAGGGCAGGGTGTAGCGGAAGAATGCGGCGACTGCTTGAGTTCTTCAGATTCTGGCCTTCGCGAGTATCATCGATGCGGATGCACGGGGTGCCTTGTTGGTCAATGAAGTCATCTACCCGCAACTGGCAGAGTTCCTCCAAGCGAGCGCCGGTGGCCCGCCCTAGGAATGGCAGCCAGTACCGCCAAGGATGTTTGCGTGCTTCGAGCCGCAGCGCCTCCGTGTTCAGCAAGGCAGCCAGATCCTGATGTTCGAATGACAGCCGTGCTTCCTTGGCGGATCCTGTCATCACCTTCATTCCGGCGAGAGCATTCTCTGATATGTAGCCATTTGCTTTGCACCAGCCCATGAAGGCGGTGATCTTGCGTAGGCGGTTGTTCACCGTGACAGCCGTGATTGTTTTATAGGTGCCGCTGGAGGCAACCACCTCCTTCAGAGACTTGCCTTTGAATTCGGGACGCAGGCCAAAGTACTGCGGACAGCGGCTCAGTCGTTCTTTCAATGTGCGAGCCTGTTGCAGATCGAACGCATCGGCAGCCATGTCGCCCATCAGCTCGAAGAAGTCAGACAGCGAGCGTTCGACGTCTGCTGTACTGACCTCCCGCCATGTGCCGCCACGCTTCCCTTCATCTATGTAGAGCTTGGCGAGGTAAGACAGTGTGGGGCCGCCTTTCGTCTGCACCGTAGCGGCGCCTGGAACCGCTTTTGAGGTTAGTCGAATCACCGGGGCAGGGGCAGCATCCCGCCACTGTGAGCACAGCCCTCGGAGCGTTTGGGGCGATGTGAGAGGGTGCTCGCCCAAGTGCCGCTGTACTTGCTCGGCAAGCGAAACTGCCAGAAATAACGCCGATTGGCGCTCTCTGACGTTGAGGCATAAACGAAGAGTGGACCGGTTGGGAAACAGGTGCTTGGGTAGCCTCAAGTTCAGGTAATAGACGGCTTGGCGACGGACGATATAGGCCATGAGTGGAACACCAGAGTGGAACAACCGAGTGGAACAATTCTGGTCACACCCCAGTGCATTTCGCGTTCGTGCGGCACGTCCGCACGGTAGGTATCTTGCACCCTTATCAGCCTGAAACCCTTGACCCATAAGGCCCGCAACGATTACCGAGCATGCTTGCATGCCACCTGGTCAGAGCCGGAAGGCAGCAGCCACAGCGGGAACATTGTGTGCCGGGGTGTGGCTGGTGGGGTTGCCTCCATTTCAGGGTCTTGAAATCTCAAGGCTTTCTCGACAAAAAATATTGAAATGTGACAGCGTTCTGGTACGCCAAGATGGTGCACTGTGCTGGGTTTTTCGCGCAGCGAAATCTTCATCTCCCATGTCCTCCGTTTCGCCACACCCTTTCTTCACTGATGCCTGAGAAGTGGCGTTTTTGCAGAACCGTGTGAACCAATTCCTCGGAAGTTATTGTGGCGATAGGCTACTATCAGGTTAGTGCATGGTATGGACAGGGAGTTGGGTATGGGGAAGGTCAAGGCAGTGACCGGAGCTGCGGCGGCTCTGGTAAAGAAGCTTGACGAGAATCGAGATCGGATCGCTGATCGCGCTGACAGTGCGGCAAAAGCCGGCAAACTGCTGGCAGCTGCGACGATGACTGGTGCAACAGTTGCCGCTCCTACCGGATTGACCGCATTAGGGGTAACCATTGGTGTTGTTAGTGCCCCTGCTATCGTTACTGCTGCCCCCATCATTGTCTCCGTCGCAGGAGGGGTAATGCTTTTTTCGGCGGCGGCCTCCCTCTATGTAAAAGCTCGGAAGAGGCGGCAGAGTTGTGAATGATTCCCGGTCTAGCGTTACTACTTTTCCGAGTTTCCGTACCGTGAATTCCTGTATGGGCAGTAGCGAATGAAAGCGTGTGGCGTATCAAGTGGGATAGTTCTGATGATGCTGCTGTAGAGCATAAGGTCGTTTCAATAGTGAGTTATCGCCGTTCATGTTCAAACCTCAAGGGCGTGCGACTAGGATGTTGGAGGGAGTATGCGGGTATGGACGCTAGTCATCACCACTGGGTTCGGGTTCTCCTTGGTCGGTGCTGCTGACGCTGGCCAGATTTGTACCTTGGTGAGTAACGCAAATACTTCCACTATTCTCTATCAGCAGGGGGACTGTTCGACCCGTGTCTCACCCGCTTCTACCTTCAAGCTGGCAATCAGTCTGATGGGATTTGATTCCGGCTTCCTTCAAGATGAATACAGCCCTGTGCTCAACTACAAGTCTGGAGATCCAGATTGGGGTGGCGCTAATTGGCTTCAGCCCACTAATCCTGAGCGCTGGCTCAAATACTCTGTCATCTGGTATTCCCAGCGCATCACCCACGGGTTGGGAACAGCTCGAGTTGAGCACTACGCTCGTGCTTTCGGATTCGGCAACGCTGATCTCTCCGGAGATCCTGGAAAATCGAATGGGCTTGATAGAGCCTGGATCTCTTCTTCACTTAAAATTTCACCGCTAGAACAGCTCCGTTTTCAGGAAAGACTGGCGAAGCGTGAACTCCCGGTCAGTGAGCGGGCGTTCGATCTGACCTCCCGCATATCTCTGATTGATGCACGTCCCGATGGTTGGGAAATCCGCGGTAAAACCGGTACCGCTTTTCCTCGCAACGCCAATGGTGTGAGTGACGAGTCTCGCGGATATGGCTGGTTCGTAGGGATCGCAACCAAAGGAAACCGCACGCTGGCGTTTGTTCAATTAGAGCAGGATCAGAAGGCCAACAGCGTGCCGGCGGGAATTCGGGCAAAGGACACCTTTCTCAATGAGTTCCCTTCTTTAGTTCACTAGCTGAAAGTAGTATCGGTGTCCTAGAGTCTCGCTGCGCTCGTTAAAGGGAAAAGCCGCCCACCACCCAATGGTGAGCGCGCTGTGGGGTGTTCGTCATTCAACAATCACCAACGCCAATCCCGACGATGATCCCACCCACGATCATGCCCCCGACGCCATCCACCGTCGTAATACCCATGGGGCAGTGGCGGTTCAAACCGGCGGTACACAACCGGTGGCGGTGGCGGCGCGTAGTACACGGGCTGGTAGCGCGGCACGTAACGCGGCGGCGGCGGTGGGGCGTAGTAGCGCGCCGGGCGGTGATGGTGGTGGGAGTTGCTGGCCACCGTGGCCACGACTGCGCCGATGGCGGCGCCTGCGATGACGGGCACGATCACGTTGCGATCGCTTGCGTTGGCTGCGCCTGCAGCAATCAGGGTGCCGGTCAGGACAAGGGCTTGGGTCATCTTCGAAATCATGGTGTCTCCTTTGGCGAAAGGTTTGGAATCGCCATGGACGTATCAAACACCGGATTCGTGTAAAGGGAGGTCTAGGGTGGGTAAAGGCTGAGTAAAGCGTATCTGGATACAAAAGAGCCGCTGCAGAGGTCGATGACCCGTGCTGGCGGGGCTTTGGAGTGTGTCAAAGAATGTAAGTATCAGCTCAATCGTTGTTTGCTACGTTCCAGCCACTGCAAGACGTGCGTCGGGTTGCCAATGGGAAACAGGTGCAAACGCAGCGTCTCCAGTTCCGCCGGGTCGATTCCCTCGATCAGGGCATCGATAAACCGGTCCGGCCCTTGTGGGCTCATCAACGAAGTCAATTGCCAGCCGTAGTGCTTGAGCAACTGCGCCGAGGTGCCGACGCGGCACTGTCGGGCGAAATTGAGGACGCCGGCCATGGTCGCGGGTGCGGGAATGCCGATGCGGATCGGGGCATCGATCCCGGCGTCCCGGACCTGTCTGATCCAGTTCATCACTGCCTGGACGTCGAACGAAAGCTGGGTGGTGATTTCAAGCTTGAAACCTCGGCTGGCCAAGGCGTCAGTCTTGCGTTTGAGGTAATGCCACAGCACTTCATCGGCGATCTTGGGGTGCCCCTCGGGGTAGCCCGCGATGCCGACGCTTTGCAGCCCCAGCCCGTCCAGATAGCCGCCTTCGATCACTTGCAGCGAGTCGGTGAATGGCCCGGCGGAGGTTGCCGGATCGCCACCCACCAGAAATATCCCGTCAACTCTCCCGACTTCGATGGACCGGGTTAGATAGCTGCGCAACACCTCGGGCGATATCAGGCGCCGTGCCGAGATGATGGGCCTGGGCCGAAAGCCTGCGCCATGCAAGCCCGCGACCGCCGCAACCCGTTCGTCAAAGGACTCGTTGCCTATGAACGCGATGTTCACCGCCATGCCCGAAGGTGCCAGATTACCCAGGCCACTGAACGCCGCCGCGTCCCGGGCGGTGGTTTCAATCGAGGGGGCGTCGAACAGTGGAAGGCGGGGCGGGTTCATTGAGTAGCGGCTCGTGGCGGCGGGGAGGGACGATCCTCTCAGGCTAGACCGGCAGGGGCGGGCGATACAGTGGCAGAAACCGGTTTTGCAGCCGGATCAGTGTCGGACTCGCCGATTGCCATCACACCGTCGCATCCTCCCCCAACATCTTCGACACCACCGCGCCCACCGGATGACCCTCGCGAATCAACTCGGCGAAGTGGGTGAGCATTTCCGGGCCGGAGTCGTTCATCAGTGCTTCGTACAGCAGGCGCCGTACCGGTTCGGGATCGGGCGCTACCGCATCGGTTTCCTCGCTTTGCGGCTGCGCGGCGATAAGTTGCGCGAGCACCTGGCTCCCCGGCGTGTCTTCGTCGATTCCGAACAGTTCGTTGAAGAGCATGCCCAAGGTTCCGGATGGCTGCTGGTCGGGGCGTTTCCATTTGCTGATGACGGTTTTTTCCTTCTCGACCTTCTCAAGGGTGCGTCGGATCTTTCCGGGAATCGTCGCTGCCGCGCGCTCGTCGGTGTAGTAAACGAGCTTGGCGAGGGCGGCGGCGTCCTTGATGTTTTTCCAGATCACGAACCAGATCTGCGAAATGCTGTGAGTTTCCAGGGCGCCACGCAGGCTGCTGCGGATTTCCTTGAGTTGCCGGTCATCGAGTTCGTGGTCGAAGGCTTTGCACTGGTCCAGCAGATAGCGCATCGAGTCGGCCGTGGCGAAGTCGAGCCAGAGGCTGAACAGCGCGGCGCTGTCGCAGAACTCCCGGGTCAGCAGGATGCTTCTGGCTTCGTCGTCGAGCCCGAAGTGGATGTCCGGTGTCAGCGCGTAGGCGACGTAGTGGGTGCGTACCGTCAGCACATCGTCCTGCATGAAGTAGGTGCCCGGCGTCGCTCGGCGCGGGTCTTCGCGCAGTACTGCGGCGGCTCTGAGTTTGTCGATGAACAGGCGCAGGTCCATCGGCGCCAGCGCCTGGCAGTCGCTGACCGTAAAGGCTTCGGCGCCCAGGCGGGGGCTGATGGCGAAATCCAGGGCGACGGTCAGCAGGGCCAGGTCATCGCCCAGGTGGGCATAGTCGATGGGGTGCGATGGCAGTCGGTTGATGTAGGCCGCGAGGTGAGTCTCGAGCCTGGCGGCGGCTTCGGCTTTTTGTGCCTGTTCCCGGGCCGCCTGGAGCTTCTGGCAATCGCCACAAGGCCTATAGGATTTTTGCGGATACTTCTTGGCGCAGGAGCGGCTTTTGACTTCAAGGCCTTCGTCGCAGTGGGGGCAGCGCAGGTTTTCGTCGTAGGCCGTGCACAGTTCACGAACGTGGGCGGCCAGCGCGCCGCTGTTGGTGATGTGGCGGAAGGGCACCAGATCGATCACCTTTTCCAGAAAATCGCCGCTTTCGCTCATCGCCCAGTAGCGGACGGCGAGTTGCATGGCCTCGGGGTCGGTGGTCAGGAATTCAAGCTTTACGGTCATGGGGCAGGGCCATCCGGTTTTCAGGGCGGTATGAAAAGCGTGGAGGGCCGGCGTTGTGCACCCATCCCGCGTTGAGCGATAGAAACAGGAAGTCACTATCAGGACTCATGATCGCCGGATGCAGGGTGCTGGATATGTAGGCTTGGGCTATCGGGTTTGTAGGCGTTGTCCGGAAACTGTACTGGCGTGAGCGGCCTGGCTGTCGCCGATCTTGTCGTTCAGCGCATGGCGCTGCGGTCTTCGGCGAACTGTTTGCCGAGCAGGGTCCGCACCGCGACCACGCAACCGTCCTTGATGCTGACGTCGGCAAACCCCTGATCGCGCAGGTACAGGAGCGCGGTGAAATCCAGCGGATTGACTCTGCACAGGGCCTCGTCGGCGAGGCTGATCAACAGTCGAATGGCGTTGGATTCTAGCCGCATGGGGGTGGCCTCCTGGTGATGATGGCGAATGATGGCTATTCGTCACTAGAGGGCGATCAGGAGTTCCATTTATTTGCGAGCTTTACACCGCTTTCCGGCGTTTTTCGCGAACGGCCGATTCTGCCGATCACGCCAATAATGCGTGGTAAATCAAAGAAATCTGCCCGGTTTTGGGGTCAATACGATAGTCTTCGCACCATTGTCGATACCGACACTGGATTGGAAGGCTATAGATGGCGCCTGATGACTATCTCGTAATGACCAGCAAAGAGTGGGCGGCGCTGCGTGCCAGCACGCCGTTGACTCTGTCCGAAGAAGACCTGGCGGCGTTGCGGGGCGTGAACGAAGATATTTCCCTGGAAGATGTCGTCAACATCTATCTCCCCCTGTCGCGCCTGATCAATCTGCATGTGAGTGCGGCGCGCAACCTGGCCAGCATCAAGGACACCTTCCTGGGGCGTCCGGCCAAGAAACAGACCTACGTGGTGGCGGTGGCCGGCAGCGTGGCGGTGGGCAAGAGCACCTTTGCCCGGGTGTTGCAGGCGCTGATGGCGCGCTGGCCCGATCACCCTCGGGTCGATCTGGTGACCACCGACGGCTTCCTGCACCCCAACGCGCGGCTCGACGCCGAAGGCATCATGCACCGCAAAGGCTTTCCGGAAAGCTACGATCGCAAGCGCATGGTCAAGTTTCTCTCGGAACTCAAGGCCGGTACCCCGGAGATCAGCGCGCCGGTGTATTCGCACATCAGCTATGACATCGTTCCGGACAAGTTTCTCAAGGTCAGCCAGCCGGACATCCTGATCTTCGAAGGCCTGAATGTGCTGCAGACCGAAGGCAACGACGGCCAGAAGCCGGGCACCATCGTGTCGGACTTCTTCGATTTTTCGATTTATCTGGATGCCGACGAAGGCGACATCGAGCGCTGGTATGTCGAGCGCTTCCTGATGCTGCAACGCACTGCATTCCGTGCCCGTGGTGCCTATTTCCGTGAACTGGCCGACTTGCCACCGGAGAAATCCCCGGACGCGGCGCGCAAGATCTGGCGCGACATCAACCGTCCCAACCTGCTGGAAAATATCCTGCCCACACGGGAGCGCGCGAGCCTTGTGGTGCGCAAGGCGGCCGATCATTCCGTGAAGGAGTTGTGGTTGCGGTGATGGTCAAGTCGCTCGGCGCGCTGATGGGGTTATGGCTGCTTGGCTGTGGTGTGCCCGCCATGGCTGATGGCAACAAGTTGTTGCTCGAATGCCAGGATGGCATCAACAGCATGAGCGGCGGGGTGGCCAGGAACCCCACCGGGATCGGCCATTGCGTGGGCGTGTTGCAGGCGACCATCGACACCCTGGACATCGTCCATGAGGCCGGTGGCGCGCCGAAGTTGGTGTGCGTGCCGGAGGGCGGCATTCCCATGATCCAGTCGATGCGCATCGTGGTGCAGTCGCTGGAGGAGCACCCGGAGGCCCTGCACCTGAATGAATCGGTGCTGGTGGTTTCTGCGCTGAAGAATGCGTTTCCCTGTCGATAGGCTGCGCTGCTGATCCGTTGCGGTCTCCCTTGAGACCGCCACGCCGGCAAGCCGTACTGCTACGGTTCAGCGGCCGGACCCTGACCTTTCGAACCCCAAATCCCCGTAGCAGTCCGGCTTGCCGGCGTCGGCGATCCCGAATACGCCCCCGCCGGCAAGCCGTGCTGCTACGGGGCGTAGTCGTCCGCAGATTTCGTGAACGGCCCCTATCCCGTAGCAGCCGGGCTTGCCCGCGGGGGCGTACTTGAGATCGTCGCCGTCGGCCAGCCATCGCGCTATACGCAACCATTCGTCGTGCGATCACTGCCGCGCTGGCTGATTGCGAATGTTTGACTATCCTTACCGGTCAGTACAGTTCATCCGCACAGGTAACCTATGCCAGCTAATCACAACGCCAGCCTCACCCATCAACGCTTGATCGAAGCGGCATCGGCGCTATTTTTTCGTGATGGCATCAACGCCACCGGCATCGCTGCGGTTGCTGAGTTCGCGGGGGTTTCGAAGATGACGCTCTACGCCCACTTCGCCTCCAAGGACGAACTGGTGGTGGCCTACCTGGATGAGCGTAACGAGCGTTGGAACGCGGCGGTCCTGCAGTCGCTGGCCGCCGCCGATTCGCCTGCCGAGAAGCTGCTGTCGCTGTTCGATCTGCATCGGCAATGGCTGTTCGAAGGCGGCTTGCGCGGCTGCCCTTACGTGAATTCCGCCGCCGAATTTCCGGACCGTTCTCATCCGGTGCGTCAGGCAGTGGATCGCCACAAGCGCGGGGTGAAACAGCACCTGCTGGACCTGGCGCAAAACGCCGGCCTGGCCAATCCGCAGACACTGGTCAGGCGCCTTTTCCTGCTACTGGAAGGGGCTTTTCTGACAGGCGCCCTAGAGAACGACGACAGCGTATTCCTGGTGGCCAAGGACCTGGCCGCCGAGCTGATCGAGGCCGCGCAACCCCGAGCCGTTATCTGAACAAACCGACCGATTTCTTGCCCCCAGGAAAGGACGCTGACGATGCGAATCAATGCTCTGATTGTGTTGCTGCTCACCGGGTTGGTGGCGGCCACTTACGGCTTCGGGATCTACCTGTTCGCACAGTTGGTGCCGGACATGCGCGCAAGCCTGGGTTTCGACATTTCCTACGTGGGCACCATCACGGCCTGCGCCCAACTGGGCTTTCTGGCCAGTGCATTGTTCGCCGCGTGGATCACCCCACGGGTCGGCGGTGGCTGGGTGGTGTTCGGTTCGGGCATCGTCTGTGCGGCGGCGCTGCTGCTGATCCCCATGGCGCACAACATCGTGCTGATCGGCGCGCTGCTGACAGTGCTGGCCGGCACTGCCGCCACGGTGTTCGTGCCGATGGTGGACGTGATCGCCCGCACGGTAGCCTACAAGTATCGCGGCATGGCGATGGGGCTGGTCTCCAGCGGGACCAGTTATGGCGTGTTCATCAACAGCCTGCTGGTGCCCATGTTCGCGCCACAGGGCGAATGGCGCACCGTGTGGGGGCTGGTGGGCTTTCTCACGGTGCTGATTGCGCTGGGCGTGATGCTGGTATTCTTCCGCGCACGCTTGTTCAGCCATTCCCGCGGCACCCATGCGGCCTCGAACGCCGAAATGAAGGTCGGCAAGAGCGCCTTGACCCAGCCCTGGGTGCTGAAGATCTGGGCGATGACGATGTTGCTGGGCTTTTCCACTTTTCCGTTCCAGAACTACCTGTCTTCCTACCTGCGCACGCAACTGGATTTCGACGTGACTTACACGGCGCAGATCTGGGCCAGCATGGGCTTCGTCGGCATGTTCGCAGGATTGGCCGTGGGCTGGCTGTCGGACCGCATCGGCCTGCGCGTCGCCATGCTGCTGGTGTACGTCAGCGTGTGTGCGGCCGCCTTGATCTTTGTCCTGCATCCGGTCGGACCTTGGCCGCTGGTGGCGGCGATCCTGTTCGCGCTGGCGTTTTATCCGATCTTCGGCCTGATCCCGGCCTACGTCTCGAAGATGGCCGGCAGCGCAGCGGTATCGGTAGCGGTGTTTGGCGTCGCCAATATCACCCAAGGGGTGGGCGGGATGCTCGGCAACCTGTGCGCGGGGCTGCTGGCCAGTTTCACTGGCTCGTTCGTCGGCGTCTATCTGGCGATCGCGGTGGTGGCGGTGGGGCTGGCGATTCTCACCACCCGCCTGCCCAGGGAGGCCGATGAGGTCTTGGGCAGTGGAGAGCACAAGGTTGATGCGGTGGCCTGACATCCCTCGCGTACATCGACCGGAAGCCGGCATCTGTCGGCTTCCGATACGCAGGCTACAGCGTTACATTCCCCGCAACACACTTCTGCACCTGGCCACTGACCCAGATCTGCTCGCCGATCTGCTCCACGCCCACCTGGCCTTTATGGCCCAGCACCGTGCCCTGCCGGGCGCTGTAGGTGCGCGGTGCGAGGCCCGCCGGGATCAGCCATTGCGCCAGGCTCGCGTTGAGGCTGCCGGTGACCGGATCTTCAGCGCCCAGGTCGCCGGTCAGCGCGCGCACTTCGAAGTCAGCCTCGGCACCCGGCCCGGTCCAGCGCGCGACAATGCCGACGTTCAGCCCCTTGAGCGCCGGATAGTCGGGGCGGATGGCCAGCAGTTCTTCGCGGCTGTCGAGCATTACGGCCACCCACCCCGGCCCGTTGTCGGCCCACTGGCTGGCAACAATCTGGCTGCGCTGGATCTTCAAGCCGGCGGCGATGGTGTCCAGGACCTCATCTTCCACGGCGCCGCTGCGCAACAAGGCCGGGGCCGCAAACGCCAGCCGAGCGCCGTCGCGACGGATGCGGACCAGACCCGCGCCGCATTCCTGAACCACTTCTTCAGCCTTGGACTGGCCGCCGCTGTCCAGCCACACGAAGCAACTGCCCAATGTCGGGTGCCCGGCAAACGGCAGTTCGCGGGTGGTGGTGAAAATGCGCACCCGGTAGTCCGCCTCGGGGTGCGTGGGACGCAGCAGGAAGGTGGTTTCGCTGAGGTTGGTCCAGCGGGCGAAGGCGGCCATTTGCGCATCACTCAACCCGTCGGCGCCGATGACCACGGCAAGGGGATTGCCTTGGGTCGGGGCAGTGGAAAAAACATCGACCTGCTGGAAGTTCAGCGTCTGTGGCATGGCACTCTCCTGATTGTGCTGTAGGACCTGGTCACTCTAAGCAGGCGAATCAGGGCTGTACATGCACAGATCAGCAGTCATTTTTCGCGAATGTGTGTGGTCGAGAGCTGCCGGAAGTGACCCGGCAGCAACCCTCGCCGCAGGCGCTCAGCGGGTGTTCAACCACGCTGAGACGTCAAACGACGGGCAGGCCTTGATGAATTCGTCGGGGGTGATCTTGCCGTCGCCGTTCAGGTCCGGCGACAAATCCCGATGGCCGAGAACGCGGGCCTTCGGGTAACGGGACTGAAGCTGATCGAGCAATCGGCGCAAGGTCGCGAATTGCCTGTCGGTGAAGTTGTTCTCCGGTTGGCCTGATCGGTTCACACCGCCGACCAGGCAAACGCCGACAGATTTTGCGTTGTGGCCTTTGACGTGCGCGCCGATGGCGTTTTCCGGTCGGCCTGTTTCCAGCGAGCCATCGCGGCGGATGACGTAGTGATAGCCCAGCGTGTCGAAGCCGCGCTGGATATGCCATTGAGTGATTTCCCGCGCGCCGATGTCCTGGCTGGGGGCGGTGGCTGAACAGTGCACGACCAGCCAGTGGGTGGCGATGCGGTATTGCGGGGTGTAGCGAGGTGGTGTTGCGTTCATGGCGGTGCTTCCTTGCACGTTGATTGACGTGTGCAAGGAATACCCATGAGTGCGATGGGTCAACGAGTGAAGCGTTGCAGAACGTCTCGGCAACGTTCTGCAACCTGGGCGTCTGTCAGACGTTCAGCCGGTCAGGCCGGAAAGCGCAGCGCGTTGGTCAGGTCGCCCATCGGCGCCTGTCCGCGTGCCACCATGGCGTCGTCCCGCTCCTTGAGCCCGTCCAGCGTTTCGAGGCCATGCACCCGGGTGATCAAGCGCAGGATCGAGGCGGTGTCGTACACCGTGTGATCGACCGTGCCCTTGCGCGCGAACGGCGAAATGACGATGGCCGGAATTCGCGTGCCAGGCCCCCAACGGTCGCCTTTGGGTGGCGCCACGTGGTCCCACCAGCCGCCGTTTTCGTCAAAGGTGACGACCACGACCATGTTTTTCCATTGCGGGCTGTTGCGCAGCACTTTAATCGCGCGGTCGATGTGGCGATCGCCCGAGGCGACATCGGCGTAGCCTGCGTGCAGGTTGAGGTTGCCCTGAGGCTTGTAGAAGGTCACGGCGGGCAGCTTCCCGGCCTCGGCGTCCGCCAGGAATCTGTTGGTGGCCGACTCGTCGCCCAGGCCACCATCGCGCAGGCGTTTCGCGCGCTCCTGCGGATGGTCCGGGCCCTGGTTCTTGAAGTAGTTGAATGGCTGGTGGTGGTACTGGAAGTTGGGGATCTTGGGGATGCCTGCCGAATCCTTGTACTCATCCAGCGTGACCTGCCAGGCGCCGGCGTACCAGGCCCAATCGACGCTCTTCTTCGACAGTTTGTCGCCGATGTGATCGTGGGTCTGAGGCACCAGCACGTTGGCCAGGTTTGGCTGCGAGTATTCAGGTTTTTCCTTGTCCCGCAGCCAGGTCGGCCAGTAGGGCGGGGCCATGGTGTTGACCGCGTAGCCATCGGGGGTCAGCAGGCTGGGGCCGAACTGGGGAGGGCCGGTCATGGCGCTGGCCGGGGATTTTTCCAGAGGTTTGAGGCGGTAATCCAGCGGATCGCTGCTTTCCAGCGTGGCGATCTGCGATTTCGCAGGGGAGTTGGCCGCATCCGGATAGAAGGGCGCCCTGGCCGAAATCAGGTACTGGTGATTGAGGAAGGAGCCGCCGAAAGCGCCCTGGAAGAAGTTGTCGCAGAGTACGAACTCCCGGGCGACGTCCCACAGGCGCAGGGAATATTGTGTCTGGCTGTAATGGCCCATGGTCAGGCTGCCGGAATCGGCCCAGGCCACGAAGCTGTCATTCTTGCCGCCGTTGATCTGCATCTGGTTCTGATAGAACACGTGCCACAGGTCACGGGTGACCACGCTCAGGGGCAGGTCCTCGCCGCTCGGGCCTTTGAGCGCGTAAGGGGCGTTGGGCAGGTTTTCCTGGTATTGCACGCCGGTGGCATAGGTCACGCCGTCGATACTTTGCGGGCCAATCTGGCACACGCCGCCCCAGCAGGACGGCAGGCTCTCCAGGACTTTGCCGTCACGGTCGCGCTGGCGGTAGTCTTCGGGCTTGACCGCCGACAAGGGTTTTTCAATGCCGGGAAAGTTGGCGAACAGGTTGTTGAAGCTGCGGTTTTCGGCGTAGATCACCACGATGTTCTTGATGTTGTCCTGCAGGGCCTTGTCCAGCGCAGGTCCCGTCAGCGCAGTTTCCAGGGCGCTGGCCTTGCCGTCGGTGCCGGTTTCACTGGCGGCCACCACACTGCTGACTGCGGCGCCAGCGCCGAGCACGGCCACGCCGCCGAGGAATCGGCGACGGCTGGTGTCAGACGGAGAATCCGATGAATCAAGGCTGGCGGACGGCTTGGACGGGTCTTGTTCTTTGTCGCTCATCACGGCTCCTGCTCGCTGGCATAAATGTGTTACCAAGTATGTCGAGGGAGCCTAATCCCGCAATGTGACGTTAATGCTACAGCTTGAATGGGGCGGTCCAGAGCGGTTGGGAGTTGGATGCCTGGGTGTGATGGTGGCCTCTGGATCGCTCCCGCCGGCAAGCCGTGCTGCTACGGGCTGGGAGCTACGGGCTTGGGGGCAGGCCGGTCACGGTGTTGTAGCGCGCCGTGATGCGGTCGATTTCTCCGGACATGCGCATGCGCAACAATACCCTCATCAAAAGCTGCGCCGGGACGTTGCTGTCATTGCGTACTATGCAGCCCACCGGCTGCTCGTCGATGACCGCGACGCTGCGCAATTTCTGCTCCTGGGGCAGGTTGCGGTTGAACCAGTCCAGTGACCACTGGTTGGCGACCGCGTAGTGATAGCGGCCGATCAGCAGCTTTTGCAGCACCTGGTCTTCGCTGCGTGCGTCTTCGCGCAGCAGTCTGCGAGTGTCGAACGCCGGTTGCAGGGTAGGGTAGGCGTAGCCCAGCACGGTCCCGACCACTTCATTGTGCAGTTGGGCGGGGTCCGCCGGCGAGGCGTTGTCAGGAGTGCTGATCAAGAGGTCGCGCTGCACCAGCAGCGGCAGGCTCCAGGTCACGTCCCCGGATAGGGTGGGCATCCAGGATTGTGCGGTGTAGCAGCGCACATCGATCTGGCCTTGCTCAAGCGCCCGCTGCACGCGGTTGATCGACAGCACCCGAAACTGCGCGGGCTGCCCGGCGTGGCTGGCCAGGCTGCGCATGATGTCGACCATGATCCCGCCTGTCGCCTGATGGTTCACCACCTGCGCCATGGGCATCGACCAGGAATCGGCGACGGCGAACCGCAGCGGCACAGGCTCGGCGCGAAGGGGCCCGCTCATCAACAGCAAGGCGCTCAGTGCCAACAGACGCATAGGATCCCTCAGTGTGTCCATGACATGGCGGTTTGGCATCGGTGGCAGTTTAGCGCCAGATGATTTAAATGCGCGCGGGCAAATCGTCCCGGATGCAATTTTGCCCCCGCTCCGCTAGCATTAGCGGTCTTCCGCAACCCAGTCGCGACGGTTTTCAATGAGTTATCAGGTTCTTGCACGTAAATGGCGTCCGCGCTCGTTCCGCGAAATGGTCGGCCAGACCCATGTGCTCAAGGCCTTGATCAACGCGCTGGACAGCCAGCGCCTGCACCATGCCTATCTGTTCACCGGCACGCGCGGGGTCGGCAAGACCACCATCGCGCGGATCATCGCCAAGTGCCTGAACTGCGAAACCGGCATCACCTCCTCGCCGTGCGGCGAATGTTCGGTGTGCCGGGAGATCGACGAGGGGCGTTTCGTCGACCTGATCGAAATCGACGCCGCCAGCCGCACCAAGGTCGAAGACACCCGCGAGCTGCTGGACAACGTGCAGTACGCGCCAAGCCGCGGTCGCTTCAAGGTCTACCTGATCGACGAAGTGCACATGCTCTCCAGCCACTCCTTCAACGCCTTGCTCAAGACGCTGGAAGAGCCGCCGCCGTACGTCAAGTTCATCCTGGCGACCACCGACCCGCAGAAGCTGCCCGCGACCATCCTGTCGCGCTGCCTGCAGTTCTCCCTGAAAAACATGACGCCGGAGCGTGTGGTCGAGCACCTGACCCACGTCCTGGGCGCCGAAAACATTCCGTTCGAAGACGACGCCCTGTGGCTGCTGGGCCGTGCAGCCGACGGCTCGATGCGCGATGCCATGAGCCTGACCGACCAGGCGATTGCCTTCGGTGAGGGCCGGGTGCTGGCCGCCGACGTGCGCGCCATGCTCGGCACCCTCGATCACGGGCAGGTGTATGACGTACTCACCGCGCTGATCGATGGCGACGCCCGCAGCCTGCTCGAAGCCGTGCGTCACCTGGCCGAGCAGGGCCCGGACTGGAGCGGCGTGCTGTCGGAAATCCTCAACGTGCTGCACCGCGTGGCCATCGCCCAGGCGCTGCCGGATGGCGTCGACAACGGCCATGGCGACCGCGAGCGAGTGCTGGCCCTGGCCCAGGCGCTGCCTGCCGAAGATGTGCAGTTCTATTACCAGATGGGCCTGATCGGTCGTCGTGACCTGCCCTTGGCGCCGGACCCTCGCGGCGGTTTCGAAATGGTCCTGCTGCGGATGCTGGCGTTCCGCCCGGCCTATGCCGAGAACGCGCCGCGACAGCCGTTAAAGCCAGTGGGGATCAGCCCGGCCACGGCTGATTCCCAGGCAGCGGTGGCCCCTGCTGCACCGGTCTCGTCCACGCCCGCGCCTGCACCGGCTTACATGCCGGCGCCGGTTGCCGAGCAGCCTGCGACGGTCATCGAACCCCCCGCGCCTGTGCCTGCGCCCGCCGCCAAGCCTGTCGAAGACCTCGACCTGCCCTGGAATGAGCGCGCGCCTGCTGCTGAGCCCGAGCCGGTTGCGGCGCAGGTCGCCGAAGACATCCCCGAGCCGGTGCTCGACACCGTGGCCGAGCAGCCTGACCTGACGCCGATGCCTGCCCCCGCACCGGCCAGCCCCGTGCCGGACGCGCCGGAAGTGGAGTCGCCCGAGCAGGTGCAGGCCGCGGCCGAAGTGGTGACGCCGGCCATGCTCGAACACGTGCCCGACGCCGTGGCCTACGTGCCTGCGCCCATGGACCGCGATGACGAGCCGCCACCGGACGACGACTATTACGAACCGGACGTGGACATCGACCCCGCGTCGTTCGCCTATCTGGATGACCTGGCCCATGACACCGTCGAAGCGGTGGAGAAGGAGCCGGAGTTGCTGCCAGCGGCGGAGCCCGCGACCGGCCTGGCTGCCGAGTGGCTGGAGCTGTTCCCGAAACTGCCGGTATCGGGCATGACCGGGAGCATCGCCGCGAATTGCACGCTGATCTCCGTCGATGGCGACAACTGGCTGCTGCATCTGGACCCGGCCCACAGCGCCTTGTTCAACTCCACGCAACAGCGCCGCCTGAACGATGCGTTGAACCAGTATCACCAGCGCACGATCAACCTGAGTATCGAGCTGATCAAGCCATTGCAGGAAACCCCGGCCCAGGCGGCTGCGCGCAGGCGTGCCGATCGTCAGCGTGACGCCGAGGCGTCGATTCATGGCGATCCGTTCATCCAGCAGATTTTGCAACAGTTCGGTGCCAGCATCCGTGAGGATACGATTGTCCCGGTGGACAGTCCGGCGGCCTGAACCCTTTAACGACCGCGAGGCGCTAAGCTGATTTGGCGCCACGCAAAGACCCCAACGACTTTCGAGGAGAATTCCCATGATGAAAGGTGGCATGGCTGGCCTGATGAAGCAGGCCCAGCAAATGCAGGAAAAAATGGCCAAGATGCAGGAAGAACTGGCCAATGCCGAAGTGACCGGCCAGTCGGGCGCAGGTCTGGTGAGCGTGGTGATGACCGGTCGTCATGACGTCAAGCGCGTGAGCCTGGACGACAGCCTGATGCAGGAAGACAAGGAAATCCTGGAAGACCTGATCGCCGCCGCCGTCAACGACGCCGTGCGCAAGATCGAAGCCGCCAGCCAGGAAAAGACCGCCAGCATGACCGCCGGCATGCAACTGCCGCCAGGCATGAAGCTGCCGTTCTGATCCGGCGACAAGTGCGTCACCAAATGCCAGGCCCAGTGCCTGGCATTTTTGTTTGTGGTAATTACCGATTTCGTGGCGTTCCCATTACCTGTAGGAGCGCGCTTGCCCGCGACGGCGTCAGGTCAGAGACACATGGATGGCTGACACACCGCCGTCGCGGGCAAGCGCGCTCCTACAGGCGGGCGCAGGGTTTATGATATGTGTCATATCGGCCTGCAGATCCAACCGAACCCCTCCTGACCGCCACGGTCTGCTTTCTATAGCCATTCAAGGAGCCGCGCCTCATGTCGCAAGAACTGATCCTCAACCAACGCATCGTCCTGGCCTCCCGCCCGCAGGGGGCGCCGGTGCCCGAGAATTTTCGTCTTGAGCGCGAGGCATTGCCTGACCTGCAGGACGGCCAGATTCAACTGCGCACCCTCTACCTGTCCCTCGACCCCTACATGCGCGGGCGAATGAGCGATGCGCCATCCTATGCCGCGCCCGTGGAGCTCAACGCGGTCATGGAAGGCGGGGCGGTGAGTGTGGTCGAGCAGTCGCTCAACCCGGCATTCAAGGTGGGCGACCTGGTGGTCGGGCAGACCGGCTGGCAGACCCACAGCATCTCCGACGGCAAGCAACTCTTGCCGGTACCCAAGGACCTGCCCAGCCCGTCGATGGCCGTCGGTGTGCTGGGCATGCCGGGCATCACCGCCTACATGGGCCTGATGCACATCGGCCAGCCCAAGGCCGGTGAAACCCTGGTGGTGGCCGCAGCGTCCGGCGCGGTGGGTTCGGTGGTCGGCCAGGTCGCCAAGCTGCATGGCCTGCGGGTGGTGGGCATCGCAGGCGGGATCGACAAGTGCCGCTACGTGATCGATGAGCTGGGTTTCGACGACTGCATCGACCACCGCAGCCCACATTTCGCCGAGCAACTGGGCGAAGCCTGCCCCAGTGGCATCGACATTTATTTCGAACTGGTGGGCGGCAAGGTTTTCGAGGCGGTGATCCCGCTGCTCAACCAGCATGCGCGGATTCCCCTGTGCGGCGTGATCGCCCAGTACAACGCTCAAGGTCAGTCCGATGGCCCGAACCAGCTACCGCTGCTGATGCGCACTTTGCTGACCAAACGTGCGCGGATCCAGGGCTTTATCGTCTATGAGGAGTACTACCATCGCCTGGACGAATTCATGCAGGCCATGGTGCCGCTGGTGAAGGACGGCAAGGTCAAGTTCCGTGAAGACGTGGTCGAAGGCCTGGAACACGCGCCTGATGCGTTCATCGGTCTGCTGGAAGGGAAGAACTTCGGCAAGCTGGTGGTCAAGGTGTCCTAAGTGATTTGACGCTGTCCGGAGGCGCGGGTATAAACCGCGTCTCGTGTTTTTGTGAGATTTTTCTTCAATGAGCTTCAGCCCTCTGATTCGCCAGTTGATCGATTCCCTGCGCATTCTGCCGGGCGTGGGTCAGAAAACCGCCCAGCGCATGGCCTTGCAGCTGCTCGAGCGTGATCGCAGTGGCGGTTCGCGCCTGGCGCAGGCGTTGAAGCAGGCGATGGAAGGGGTCGGGCACTGCAAGCAGTGCCGCACGCTCACCGAAGACGAACTCTGCCCGCAATGCTCGGACCCGCGCCGCGATGACACGCTGCTGTGCGTGGTGGAAGGGCCGATGGATGTGTACGCCGTCGAGCAGACGGGCTTTCGCGGACGTTACTTCGTGCTCAAGGGGCACCTGTCGCCCCTCGACGGCCTGGGCCCGGAAGCCATCGGCATTCCGCAACTGGTGGCGCGCATCGAAGAGCAGGGCACGTTCAGCGAAGTCATCCTGGCCACCAACCCGACGGTCGAAGGCGAGGCCACCGCCCATTACATCGCCCAGTTGCTGGCCAACAAAGGCATGGTCACCTCCCGCATCGCCCACGGCGTGCCGCTGGGTGGCGAGCTTGAGTTGGTGGACGGCGGGACGCTGGCGCATTCGTTTGCGGGGCGCAAACCGATCCAGCTCTGACAGATACACCGCCGTCGCGGGCAAGCGCGCTCCTACAGAGGCGATGCACCCGTAGCAGCACGGCTTGCCGGCGGGAGCGATCTTGAGGGCGCTCCCGCCGGCAAGCCGTGCTGCTACGGGACGGATGACGCAATACGGGCGTGGTTCGGGCTTGGCGTTGTTACTTATCGGTCAACGCAAACTGCGTCAGGCAGAAAGTCGGGATTTCCATGTCTTGCAGGCGCTGCGAGCCGCCCAGTTCCGGCAGGTCGATGATCGCGGCTGCTTCGTGAACCTTGGCGCCCATGCGGCGGATCAGGCTGGCCGCAGCGATCAGCGTGCCGCCGGTGGCGATCAGGTCATCGAACATCACCACCGAGTCGCCGTCGCACAGGCTGTCGGCGTGCACTTCCAGAAAGGCTTCGCCGTATTCGGTCTGATAACCTTCGGCCAGCACGTCCGCTGGCAGCTTGCCTTGTTTGCGGAACAGCACCAGTGGCTTGTTCAGCTCATAGGCCACGATGGAACCCACCAGAAAGCCCCGCGCGTCCATGGCGCCGACGTGGGTGAAGTCCGAGTCGATGTAGCGTTGCACGAAGCTGTCGATTACCAGGCGCAGAGCCTTGGGCGACTGGAACAGCGGAGTGATGTCACGAAAGATGACGCCGGGCTTGGGAAAGTCCACCACAGGGCGGATCAGGGATTTGAAGCTGAATTCGTCGTAAATCATAAAAGTCCCGGGCAGACGGTTGGCACAAAGGTGCCAGTTTAAGCCCGCCCGGGATGAATCGCCATCAGCTTTCCAGCGAGCCGCCCGCCAGCGCGCACAGCGCAATAGGGTCAAGAATGTGGATTTCCTTGCCCTCGGCGGCGATCAACTGGTTCTGCTGGAAGCGGGTGAACACCCGGGAAACCGTTTCCACGGCCAGGCCCAGATAGTTGCCGATTTCATTACGCGACATGCTCAAGCGGAACTGATTGGCCGAGAAACCCCGGGCCCGGAAGCGCGCCGAGAGGTTGACCAGAAAGGTCGCGATGCGCTCGTCGGCAGTCTTTTTCGACAACAGCAGCATCATTTGCTGATCGTCGCGGATCTCCCGGCTCATGACCCGCATCAACTGGCGGCGCAACTGCGGCAATTGCACCGAGAGTTCGTCCAGATGATCAAAGGGGATTTCGCAGACCGATGTCGTCTCCAGCGCCTGGGCCGACACCGGATACGCCTCGGCGTCCATTCCGGACAAACCGACCAGTTCGCTGGGCAGATGAAAGCCTGTGAGTTGCTCTTCGCCACTGTCGCTCAGGCTGAAGGTTTTCAGGGCGCCGGAGCGCACCGCATAGACCGAATCGAAGCCGTCGCCCTGGCGGAACAGGAACTCGCCTTTTTTCAACGGGCGGCCGCGTTTGACGATTTCGTCCAGCGCATCCATGTCCTCAAGGTTCAGCGATAGCGGGAGGCACAATGGCGCCAGACTGCAATCCTTGCAGTGAGCCTGGGTATGAGCGCGGGTTTTGACTGGCTCAGACATCGGAAAAATTCCTTGTGAAGAAACACACTTGAATCGTAAGGGTATCCCACGTGCCAATCCCCCGGCTAGCACATGCCCTCCATGGCGCGAACGTGGTTCCCACTGCGGATACAGAAATTTCCTATATCACTCTCGAAAATCTCTGACGGTTTTGCTGGCTCAGGTAGGCATCGAACACCATGCAGACAGAGCGCACCAGCAAGCGACCTGCGGGTTGCACCTGGATGCCCCGGGTGTCCAGATGGATCAGCCCGTCGCTGGCCATGCCCAGCAGTTGTGGCCACACAGCATTGAAGTAGTGGCGAAAGTCGATACCGAAGGCCTGCTCGATGGAGGCGAAGTCGAGATTGAAGTGGCAGATCAACTGGGCAATCACTGCGCGGCGAATGTGATCGTCGGCGTTGCACACCAGGCCCCGGTGGATTGCCAGTTGATCGCCTGCCAGCAGGTTCTGGTACTCGGCCAGGTCACTGGTGTTCTGCGCGTACAGGTCGCCGATCTGGCTGATGGCCGACACGCCCAGGCCAATCAGGTCGCAGTGGCCATGGGTGGTGTAGCCCTGGAAATTGCGTTGCAGCGTGCCTTCCTCCTGGGCGATGGCCAGGTCATCGTCGGGCAGGGCGAAGTGGTCCATGCCGATGTAGCGGTAGCCGGCTGATGTCAGTTGGTCGATGGTGCGCTGGAGCATGTCCAGCTTGTGTTCGGCGCTGGGTAATTGCGCGGTGTCGATGCGCCGCTGGGGCATGAAGCGTTCGGGCAGGTGCGCGTAGTTGAACACCGACAGGCGATCCGGTTGCAGGGCGATCACCTCGTCCACGGTGCGGGCGAAACCTTCCGGGGTTTGCAGCGGCAGGCCATAGATCAGGTCAATGTTCACCGAACGAAATTGCAGCGTGCGTGCGGCTTCGACAATGGCGCGAGTCTCGGACAGGCTTTGCAGGCGGTTGATCGCCCGCTGCACCAGCGGGTCGAGGTCCTGCACGCCGAGGCTGACGCGGTTGAAGCCCAGTTCGCGCAACAGGCCCATGGTCGACCAGTCCGCTTCGCGAGGATCGATCTCGATGCCATAGTCGCCAGAGTGGTCATCGAGCAAATTGAAGTGCTGGCGCAGGTGGGCCATCAACTGGCGCAGTTCCACATGGCTGAGGAAGGTCGGCGTGCCGCCGCCCAGGTGCAGTTGCTCGACCTTCTGCTGGCCGTCGAGGTGGCAGGCGATCATGCGGATCTCCTGCTGCAACCGTTGCAGGTATTGCTGGGAGCGGCCGCGGTCCTTGGTGATGACCTTGTTGCAGGCGCAGTAGTAACAAATGTTGGCGCAGAACGGCACGTGCACATAGAGCGACAATGGCCGCGATTGCTTGCGGCTTTCGCGCAGTGCGTGAAGCAGGTCGAAACCGCCGATCTGGTTATGGAATTGCACCGCAGTGGGGTAGGACGTGTAACGCGGCCCTGTCAGGTCATAGCGGCGGAGGAGTTCAGAATCCCAACGAAGGTCGTCGAGCATGCGGGCATTCCCGAAAAGGCTGGCGGTGCCGGCAGTTTAGGGAGTGCCCGGGCGGGTTTTATTGATCTGGATCAATGTCCGGCGGATGCCCGGTCAAACGACGCCGTTGGGCAGATCAATTGAAAATCGCGTCAGCCCCTCGCCCGACTCGCAGCGGATTGTGCCGCCATGGGCCTTGATGATCGACTGGGTGATGGCCAGCCCCAGGCCCGCGTGCTCGGTGCTCTCGTGGCGCGCGGGGTCGGCCCGGTAGAAGCGGTCGAACAGGCGCGGCAGGGTCTCGGCGGGAATCGTCGGGCCGGTGTTTGCGATGCTGATCCGCACTTGGGCAGCGTCCGAATCCAGCCGCACCGACACTCGGCCCTGGGGCGGGGCGAAGCGCAGCGCGTTGTCCAGCAGGTTGGACAGGGCGCGCCGCAGCATGGGGCGGTCACCCAACAGGCTGGCCTCGCCCTCGCGGCTCAGGTGCACCTGCGCGTCTTCGGCCAAGGGCAAAAAGAATTCCAGCAGTGCGTCGATTTCCTCCGCCAGTTGCAGGCGTTCGCGATGGGGGTTCAACAACCCGTGTTCGGCCTTGGCCAGGTACAGCATGTCGTTGACCATCTGCGCCATCCCTTGCAGCTCCTCCAGATTGCCCAGCAGCGCCTCGCGGTACTGCTCAAGATCGCGCGGACGGGTGAGGGTCACCTGGGTGTGGGTCAACAGGTTCGACAGGGGCGTGCGCAGTTCGTGGGCGATGTCGGCCGAAAACGCCGACAGCCGCTGAAAGGCATCGTCGAGGCGGATCAGCATGGCGTTGAACGCCTGGCTCAACTCGGCCAGCTCCGGCGGCATGTCGGTCTGGGGCAGGCGAGTGGTCAGGGAGCTGGCAGACACGCTGGCGGCCACCTCGGTCATTTGCCGCAAGGGGCGCAAACCGCTGCGTGCCGCCCAGGCGCCCAATAGCGCGGTGGCCAGCGCCGAGAGCCCGACCGTGAGCCAGATCAGCCGTTGCATGCGCTCAAGAAAATGCTGGTGATGGGTAATGTCCAGCAACAATGTCAGCTGCGGCGAATCGGGCTGACCGGGCTGCAGGTCAAGGCTGTAGGCGCGGTAGGAAACGCCGTTGTCGCTCAGGGTATGCAGCCCTGTGCCAAGGCTGTGGCTGGTCATGGTCTGCGGCAGGCTGTCGAACCAGACGTCGCCGTTGGGGCCGTGCACCCGCAACGCCAGGCCCGGCGAGTGGGCGAGTTCGCCGAGCAGCGCGGGCTTGTGCTCATTCAGTTGATCGACGCTGCTGGCCCCGGCCATGGCAGCGCGCAAGCCCGGCAACTTGCTGTCGAGCAACTGCCGATCCAGTTCGATGAAGTGGCTTTGGCTGGCCTGGCTGAACAGCACGCCGGCAGTCAGCGAGACCACGGCGGTGCAGGCGGCGAACAGCAATGCCAGACGGTTGCCCAGTGAGATGCGCCTGAACATCAGAGACTGCGCTCTTCAAGCACATACCCCATGCCGCGCACGGTGTGGATCAGTTTGTTGGGGTATTCATCGTCGACTTTCAGGCGCAGGCGGCGAATGGCGACCTCGATCACGTTGGTGTCGCTGTCGAAATTCATGTCCCAGACCTGCGAGGCAATCAGCGACTTGGGCAGCACTTCGCCCTGACGGCGCAGCATCAGTTCCAGCAGGGCGAACTCCTTGGCGGTGAGATCGATGCGCTGGCCATTGCGCTCGACCCTGCGCCGCAGCAGGTCCAGACGCAGGTCTGCCAGTTGCAGATGGGTTTCCTGGCTGGTGCTGCTGCCGCGCCGCAACAGGCTGCGCACCCGGGCCAGCAGTTCGGAGAAGGCAAAGGGCTTGATCAGGTAATCGTCGGCGCCCAGTTCCAGCCCGCGCACGCGGTCTTCGACGGCGTCGCGGGCGGTCAGAAACAGCACCGGGGTGTCCAGCCCTGCGCTGCGCACCGCTTGCAGGATCTGCCAGCCATCGCGACCGGGCAGCATCACGTCCAGGATCAGCAGGGCGTAGTCGCCGCTCAGCGCCAGGTGCTGGCCGGTGATGCCATCGGCGACCAGTTCGGTGTTGAAGCCGGCTTCGCACAGCCCCTGGCGCAGGTACTGGCCGGTCTTGGCTTGATCTTCGACGATCAGTAGTTTCATGGGTGGCTCAAGGTTCGTGATCACGTGGGGCAAGGGCGCTTTATAGCGCGAGCGGGGCAGGCCGCGGCGAAGCTTACAAAGTTGTAATCTTGCGGTCAGCTGATTGCCAGTGGCCCGGGCCTATCTTAAGGTCATCGATTGTCGTTGACTGGAGAGATTCATGTTCGCTCGTTTGACCGCTGCAGCCGTGTTGTTGGGTGTGAGCCTGTCGTCGCTGGCCTCCCCCGGGGCGCATTTCGATTTCGGCCATGCCGCGAAGGCCGACCAGGCCACCCGCACGGTCGAGCTGACCCTGGGCGACATGTATTTCGAACCCAAGGCGCTGACCGTCAAGGAAGGCGAAACCGTGCATTTCGTGCTGGTCAACAAGGGCAACCTGCTGCACGAGTTCAACCTGGGCGATGCCGCGATGCACGCGGCCCACCAGCAGGAAATGCTCAAGATGGTCGCCAGTGGCATGTTGACGTCCACCGGCATGAAGCATGACGCGATGCCGGGCATGGATCACGGCGAGCACGGCATGAAACATGACGATCCCAACAGCGTGCTGGTGGAACCGGGCAAGACCGCCGAGCTGACCTGGACCTTCACCAAGGCCACCGACCTTGAGTTCGCCTGCAACATTCCCGGCCACTATCAGGCCGGAATGGTCGGCAAGATCGCTATCGACAAATGAGTCAGCGACAATCAGGCGCTGAAAGCGCGGGACAAAACCTATAGACTTGGCGGTCAGGATTTTTCGATCAGCCATTCATATCCGTTTTCAGGTCCCGCCATGCATCCCGCAGCCGAACACTCGCCGCTGGGCAAGTCCAGTGAATACATTTCCACCTACACGCCGTCTCTGCTGTTCCCGATCCCGCGCACTGCCAAGTGGGCCGAACTGGGGCTGACCGCAGAGACGCTGCCGTATCAGGGCGTCGATTTCTGGAATTGCTACGAGCTGTCCTGGCTGCTGCCGTCGGGCAAGCCTGTGGTGGCCATTGGCGAGTTCTGCATCCCCGCCGATTCGCCGAATATCATCGAATCCAAGTCGTTCAAGCTGTACCTGAATTCGTTGAACCAGACGCCGTTCGCTTCCAGTGATGAACTGGTCGCGGTGCTGGAGAAAGATCTGTCGGCAGCGGCGGGCAAGCCGGTGGGCGTGCGGGTTCGTTCGCTCAAGGACATCGAGGCGGACGGCATCGTGGCGGTGCCGGGCGTGTGCGTCGACGAGCTGGCCGTGAGCATTTCCAGCTACGACCGGCCACAGCCGGAGCTGTTGCGTAGTGACGAGTCGCGCGTGGTCGAAGAAGCGCTGCACAGCCATCTGCTCAAGTCCAACTGCCCGGTCACCAGCCAGCCTGACTGGGGCACCGTGGCGGTGGAATACCGTGGTGCAGCGCTGGATCATGCAAGCTTTCTGGCCTACATCGTCAGTTTCCGCCAGCACTCGGATTTCCACGAGCAGTGCGTGGAGCGGATCTTCATGGACCTGCAACGCCTGTTGAAGCCGGAGAAACTGACCGTGTATGCGCGTTATGTGCGCCGTGGCGGGCTGGACATCAACCCGTACCGCAGCACCGAGAAGCTGACGCTTGAGAATGGGCGCCTGGCGCGCCAGTAGAATTTGCCCACGATCGCGTAGGAGCGCGCTTGCCCGCGATTGCGCAGGGTCATTCAACCTTGCGTCGCATGACACACCGCCATCGCGGGCAAGCGCGCTCCTACGGGGTGGTGGGGCAAGGGTCGCGGATCCGGCCCGGCAGGATGATCATTCCCACGCGGAACGTGGGAACGATCAGGGCAGGGTGGTGGAGCGGTGTTTACGGATCAAATCCCGATATTGCCCAACGTTTGCACAATGTTGCGCAACGTGCCGGCGATGGTCGGGTGATCGACTTCGAATCGTTCCACGGCCAGGTTCACGCCGTCGGCCAGGCTGTTGTCCTGGGTGGCGGTTTCCACGGCGATCTCGGCCTGGATCTGGGCCATCAAGGCGTGCAGGTCTTCGCGTTCTGCTTCAGTCAGCGGTGGGTTCTGATCCAGTTGCTCGCGCAGGGTGTCCAGTTGTTCTTGCAGTTCGCGGGCGGGCATAGCGTGCTTCCTTCTCGAATAGTCTCAGCATGGACAACGATGCCTTGGCAAAGGTCCTTGACGTCTTAAGACTAATCCAGTCGGCGCCACCTTGCATGGTGGCAGTCGCACGCGACTCAGGGCTTTTCCGACTTCTGCCGGCGCAGCGTGATGTCGGCCAGGCACGAATCCAGCTCGCCCAGATGATCGATCACCGAATGCGCGCCGGCGGCATACAACTCCAGCGTTGCCCGGCCGCGCAGGCGCTCGCGTTCCAGATCGCTCAACGCCTCCCATTGCGCCGGTGACAGTCCGCACAACGGGCCGGTGGAGGCGATGCCCACTGTCCACAACCCTGCGTTGAGCCCGGACATGACCAGACGCGGATCGCCGCTGACCATCACGCAGCCGTCGATCTGCGCCACGTTGAGGCTCATCAGCGCCTGCCAGCAGGCGTCCGGCGCTGGCCAGTGATTGTTCGGTCCTGGAGTCGGCTGGATCAGATCCTTGAGGGGCGCGGCCAGTTGTTCGGCGATGCTGGCGGGGTATTCTTCGATCCAGGCGCAGGGCACGCCTTGCAGCTTGAGGTTCTTCAGGGCACTGAGGGCCCCCGGTGTCGGCGCGGCAAAAGCCTTGGCGTCGTGGGAGAGCAGGGTGATGCCGTCCTGGTCGCGCAATGTCCGCGCCTGTGCGCCGAAATCGACGAGGCAACCACTCAGGCCGAACAGCACGGCGGTGAACGATGGGGCGGGCGCGGCGACCGGGGCGAGCATGGAATTCCCTCTCAAATGGCAATGACGCTAAGGGATTTGCATGACAGAGAGATGACGGGATCGTGACTTTGTCAGCGGATGTTTTGACGCCTGTGCAAATGTGTCGGTTTTCAGCGACGTAAAACGTTACAGAAGGCTTTATACTCTCGCCTTTGGTTCGGGGGCGTAGCGCCCGCTTCATCACTTTTGACTGGGAGTCTCAGCTATGCCCGTGACCGGTGCAGGCTTTATCAATCGTCTGGCGTTAACCTGTTTGTGGACCGGCCTGGCCGTGGTGCCGATGGCCGCTCAGGCAGCCGACGAAGATCCATGGGAAAGCGTCAACCGCCCGATCTTCCGCTTCAACGACACCGTCGATACCTACGCGCTCAAGCCGATCGCCCAGGGTTACCAGTTCATCACCCCGCAGTTTCTGCAGGACGGCATCCACAACATGTTCCGCAACGTCGGCGAGGTGACCAACTTCGCCAACGACGTGCTGCAGGCCAAGCCTGAGGCGGCCGGCGTCGATACCGCGCGCCTGATCCTCAACACCACCTTCGGCCTGCTGGGCTTCTTCGACGTGGGCACCAAGATGGGCCTGCAACGCAACGACGAAGACTTCGGCCAGACCCTGGGCAAGTGGGGCGTGCCGAGCGGCCCGTTCGTGATGCTGCCGCTGCTGGGCCCAAGCACCGTGCGTGACGGGCTCGCCAAGTACCCGGACACCTACACCCAGCCGTACCGCTACATCGATCACGTGCCGACCCGTAACACTGCATTTGGCGTGAGTGTGGTCGATACCCGTGCAAGCCTGTTGTCGGCCGAGAAGCTGATCAACGGCGACAAGTACATCTTCATCCGTAATGCCTATCTGCAGAACCGCGAATTCAAGGTCAAGGACGGCCACGTCGTCGACGACTTCTGATTGGTCCACGCATCATTGCGATACAAAAAAAGGCGACCTTCGGGCCGCCTTTTTTTCTTCTGGGAATTTGCTGAAACTGTGATCTGGTTCCGATGTGCCATCACTTCATGGTGAGGATGGTCAGCCCCAGTTTCTGTTCGTCACCTTCGACATCGGCCACCCACACCACCTCGGTATCGGCTTGCAGGCCCTTGAGCGCAGCGTGGTCGGATTCGATTCGCACGCTGATCCTGTCACCCACCCGAAACGAGCGCGGCGCCTGTATCTGCATGCCAGTGCTGGATAAATCCACGCAAACGGCGGGGATGATCTGGCCGGCGTAGATCAGGCTGATGTCCGCGTCGACGCGCATGCGGATGTAGTCTCGTTTCTCGGCATAGTCACGATCAATCTGGCCCATGGGCTCATCCTTCGTTTTTGTTGCTGATTTAGCGGTTCTTATAACTCCGGGCGATTTGCGATGTAAAGACGCCCACCGACCACTGGAGCACGCTTGAAACGCCCGGCGGATGGGAGTACCGTCTGCGCCTTGAAGGGCACCTCTGACAAGTGAAGCGTTTGACCAAAAGTCCGCTACCGTTTCCAGAGAGGCTAGAAGCGAATCCAGTACACGGCCTGACAACCTCCGACCGCGTACGCCAACCTGATCTGGCGCCGTTTGCCCACATGCAAAAAACCAGTGCCACGCTGCTGATTATCGATGACGACGAAGTAGTGCGCGCGAGTCTCGCGGCCTATTTGGAAGACAGTGGGTTCAGCGTCCTGCAAGCCAGCAATGCGCTGCAGGGTCTACAGACCTTCGAGCAAAAAAAGCCTGATCTGCTGATCTGCGACCTGCGCATGCCTCAGGTGGGCGGTCTGGAGCTGATACGTCAGGTGACCAGCCTTGCCCCGGAAACCCCGGTAATCGTGGTGTCCGGTGCAGGCGTCATGAGCGATGCCGTCGAGGCGTTGCGCCTGGGTGCGGCCGACTACCTGATCAAGCCCCTCGAAGACCTGGCAGTGCTCGAGCACTCGGTTCGCCGTGCGCTGGACCGTGCGCGGCTGCTGCAGGAAAACAAGCTGTACCGGCAGAAACTCGAGACCGCCAACCGCGAACTGGAAGCCAGCCTGCATCTTCTTCAGGAAGACCAGGACGCCGGTCGTCAGGTGCAGATGAACATGCTGCCGACCAGCCCCTGGGCCATCGACTCGTTCGAGTTCGAACACGAGATCATCCCCTCGCTTTACCTGTCGGGGGATTTCGTCGACTACTTCCGCGTCGACGAGCGCCGCGTGGCGTTCTATCTGGCGGATGTGTCGGGTCATGGTGCGTCGTCGGCGTTCATCACCGTGCTGCTCAAGTTCATGACCACGCGGCTGCTGTTCGAGTCCAAGCGTGGCGGCATGTTGCCCGAATTCAAGCCTTCGGACGTGCTGGGCCACATCAACCGTGGCCTCATCAGCTGCAAGCTGGGCAAGCACGTGACGATGGTCGGCGGCGTGATCGACGAACAATCCGGCAAGCTGACCTACAGCGTGGGCGGGCACCTGCCGTTGCCGGTGCTGTACACCCCGGCCGAAACCCGCTATCTGGAAGGCCGCGGCCTGCCGGTCGGGCTGTTCAACGAGGCAACGTACACGGACCACGTGCTGGACCTGCCTGAGTCCTTTAGTCTGACGTTATTGTCTGATGGCATTCTGGACCTGTTGCCAGGTGATACACTCAAAGAGAAAGAAGCCAACTTGCCCGAACTGGTCAAGTCGGCGGGCGGCAGCCTGGATGGCCTGCGTGATAAGTTTGGATTGGCCACACTCGGGGAGATGCCGGATGATATCGCCTTGTTGGTGTTGAGCAGGAACCTTTGATGAGTACCGGTAGAATCCAGTTTGCCGAGCAAGATGGCACCTTTGTCCTGAAATTCGTGGGTGAAGTGCGCCTGACGCTATGCTCGGCGTTGGATGCGACGATTGAGCGGATCTTCACCTCGATGAATTTTTCGACCGTGGTGATCGATCTGACCGAGACCCGCAGCATTGACAGCACAACCCTTGGCCTGCTGGCCAAGCTTTCCATTCTGTCCCGTCAGAAAGCGGGGCTGTTGCCGACTGTCGTGACCACCCACGAAGACATCACGCGCCTGTTGCAGTCGATGGGCTTCGATCAGGTGTTCAACATCGTTGGCCGACCGATTCCCCGTCCCGAGTCGCTGTGTGACCTGCCATCGCAGGACCAGTGCGAGGACGTGGTCAAGGCCAAGGTGCTGGAAGCCCACAAGATCCTGATGGGGCTCAACGATTCCAATCGCGAGGCATTCCGCGATCTGGTCAATGCGTTGGAACACCAGTAAGCCCGAAGCCTGAACCGAATCCGGCAGTAACGACGATCCCGGCCACAAAGTTATTCCTGTGGGAGCGGGCTCGCCCGCGAATGCGTCCTGTCTGACGCATCGGAGTTTCCTGACCCACCGCCTTCGCGGGCAAGCCCGCTCCCACAGGGACGTAGCAAGCCCTCAGACAGACCAGCAAGCCATAAAAAAGGGCAGCCCCCGAAGGAGCTGCCCTCTTTGTGCTTCAGGGCCTGCAGGTCACGCCTTGGCGCGCAGCAATGCCTCAAGCTTCTCCTGGTCGCGCGCGAACTGGCGGATACCTTCGGCCAGTTTCTCGGTCGCCATCGCGTCCTCGTTCGAAGCCCAGCGGAACTGGGTTTCGTTCAGGGTCTGACGTGGCTCGCCCGGGTTGCCTGGCTTGAGCTTCTGCACCAGCGTGCCGGTGTCTTCCGACAGCTTCTGCAGCAGGTCAGGGCTGATGGTCAGGCGGTCGCACCCGGCCAGTTCTTCGATCTGGCCCAGGTTACGGAAGCTGGCACCCATGACCACGGTCTTGTAGTCATTGGCCTTGTAGTAGTTGTAGATGCGGGTCACGGACTTCACGCCCGGGTCTTCGGCGCCGACGTAATCCTTGCCTTCGGCCTTCTTGTACCAGTCATAGATCCGGCCCACGAACGGCGAGATCAGGAATACGCCCGCGTCGGCACAAGCCTGCGCCTGGGCGAAGGAGAACAGCAGGGTCAGGTTGCACTGAATGCCTTTCTTTTCCAGCTGCTCGGCGGCACGAATGCCTTCCCAGGTAGAGGCCAGCTTGATCAGGATACGGTCGCGGCCGATGCCGGCCTTGTCGTACAGGTCAACCAGGCGCTCGGCGCGTTCGATGCAGGCGTTGGTGTCGAAGGAGATGCGCGCGTCCACTTCGGTGGAAACACGGCCCGGCACCACCTTGAGGATTTCCTGGCCGATGGCCACGGCGAAACGGTCGCTGGCAAGGCCGATGTCGCCCTTGGCGCCGCTGAAGGCTTCCTTCAGGCGCTCGGCATTGCTGTCGCTGGACGCAGCCTTGAGCAGCAGGGAAGGGTTGGTGGTGGCATCGACCGGCTTGAGCTTTTCGATGGCAGCGAAATCGCCGGTATCGGCAACCACGGTGGTGATCTTTTTGAGTTGTTCCAGCTTGGAAGTCATGAGCGTGCTCTGTCCTGTGGGTCTGATGACATTACCCGAGCACCGCCAGTCACTCAAGGGTATAAACCGCATCAAGGAGGCTGATTCAGAGGCCTGCGTTTGCGCAAACAGCAGACTTGCCCGTTCAGCCACGCGCCCTGCGAAACACGATCGTGAACGGATCAGCCAGGGTTGATGAGTTTTGATTGCCGAGGAGGGCGGATACTCGATCCAGACAGGTTGGAGCCTGTATCCGGCCAGTGGTTCCCGGCGGCTGGAACCGGACTCTCGCGTCACTGGTGTACCAACGCCGTAGTCAATGGCTTACACGCGCTGACGCGAACTCGCTCTATGAACTGTAACAATGGAGCGGTACATTGGATCCATCAACTGAAGCCAAGGATGCGCTTCGAAGATCAGGACGATCAGCCATGGCGCGGAGCGCTGCCGACAGGATGTTGGAATGGTGTTGAACTGAAAAACGACCCGCTTCGGCGGGTTTTTTTATGCCCGCCCGCCAGGCCCTGCGAACTGGTAAACTGTGCGGCCATTACGCTTGTCCGATCGCCCCCATGTTGCCGACCACCGCCCCTGTTGCTGCAATCCAGACCTTTGAGCCTTCCCGGCGTTTTTCCGTTGCCCCGATGATGGACTGGACTGACCGCCATTGCCGGTTCTTCCTGCGGCTGCTGTCGAAAAATGCCTTGCTGTACACAGAAATGGTCACCACCGGCGCCTTGCTGCACGGCGACAGCGAGCGGTTCCTGCGCCATGACCAGAGCGAACATCCGCTGGCGCTGCAACTGGGCGGCAGCAACCCGGCGGACCTGGCCGCCAGCGCGCGGCTGGCAGAGGCGGCGGGGTATGACGAGGTCAACCTCAACGTCGGCTGCCCAAGCGACCGGGTGCAGAACAACATGATCGGCGCGGTATTGATGGGCCATCCGCAACTGGTGGCCGACTGCGTCAAGGCCATGCGCGACGCCGTGTCGATCCCGGTCACGGTCAAGCACCGCATCGGCATCAATGGCCGTGACAGCTACGAACAGCTCTGCGAATTCGTCGGCACCGTACGCGAAGCCGGTTGCACCAGCTTCACCGTGCATGCGCGGATTGCCATCCTCGAAGGCCTGTCGCCGAAGGAAAACCGCGAGATCCCGCCGCTGCGCTACGACGTCGCCGCACGCCTGAAACAGGATTTCCCCGATCTGGAATTCATCCTCAACGGCGGCATCAAGACCCTTGAACAATGCCGTGAGCACTTGCAAACCTTCGACGGCGTGATGCTCGGCCGCGAGGCGTACCACAACCCCTACGTGCTGGCCGAAGTCGACCGCGAACTGTTCGGCAGCACCTCCCCCCAGATCACCCGCGCCCAGGCCTTGGCGCAGCTACGCCCCTACGTCGAAGCCCACCTGCGCGACGGCGGCGCCATGCACCACATCACCCGCCACGTCCTGGGCCTGGGCACCGGCTTCCCCGGCGCCCGCAAATTCCGCCAGTTGCTCTCGGTGGACATCCACAAGACCGACGATCCGCTGGGTTTGCTGGACAAGGCAGGGGAGCTGCTGGAGGGGCGGTGAGGGCGGAAGGAGCCGACGGTCAGTTCTGACGGTCGGTCCGATCCATCATTGGGCAGACACATGTGAGGGGGGCGAGCGACCCTTGATCGTTCCCAGCAGCTTTCCGTCAGTTCCTGCGTCGTGCGCGGACAGCGGCTACCTGTTCATAGGTGGCGGACTTTCCGTCATCGGCCTCTTTAACTGCCAGTTCGATCTGACTGGCCAGCGTCGTTTCGTACTCGATGTATTCGCGCAGGATATCCAGGGCGAGGTAGCTCGCACTCTGTCCGTGGTTCTTGGCCAATGCGGTGAGGGAGTCAGACAGATCTTCCGGCAGGTTCAAGGATATTTCGGTCATGGGCGCCTCGGTTGGTGGGGCTGGGACGGCACCTATCTTACACCCACATATACTCAGTACAGCGGGCAGGTTGTCGCGTCGTATGTCGAGAGCAGCGCTTGACAGCAATCAAGGATCAAGCCCCCGCATCACCCGCCCCACCTTGGTCTGTATCTCATACGCCGGTGCTTCGACCTCGTTGAAGTCCTGGGTATAGCGCTGGGCGAAGCCGTTGACGCCCCATTCCTGGTATTGCTGCACGTGCTTGAGTTCGTGGGCCCAGAGGGAGACGTTGTTTTCGGCATCCTGGGCGGTGCGGAAGACGATGATGTCGATCAGGGTGACGGCGCCGATGTCGGGGTTTTGCAGCATGGTGCGAGCGGCGCTGAGTTCGCCGTCGTTGCCGACCTTGTAGAGCGCGGCGTCGAGTACGCTGGGCGGGTACCAGCGCAGCAGTTTTTCGCGAATGCCTTCGGGGATCGGCTGGGTCAGGCCGTTGGCGGCTTCGGCGCGGGACTGGGTCAGCCACAGGGCAAGGGCCGGGCCGGCGATCTGGGTGACGTCGGTGGGCATGCCGCTGCCCAGCACCTGGCCGATGTCGGGCAGGCAGAAGCAGCCGTTGAGGCAGATGAGTTTTTCGCCGGAGGGGCAGGAGGTCGGGTCGGCGTGGGCGCTCGCGGTGAGGCAGGTCAGGAGCAGGGCGAGCAGGTGGCGGCGCATGGATGATTCCGGCGGGGGATTGCTGCATAGCCTAGCTGGTTGCACGCGATTTCCGTAGCAGCACGGCTTGCCGGCGGGAGCGGTGGATCAGTCAGCGATGTGTTGCCTGACACTACGCCCCCGCCGGCAAGCCGTGCTGCTACGAGGGCGTGGTGTGCAGGCAAGCAGGGTTGGTGGGGGCGGGCTCTTACCGGCGTCCGGTGCGCGTACTCACATCGACCCACACCGCCAGCACCAGGATGCTGCCCTTGACGATCATCTGCCAGTAGCTGTCGACGTCGAGCATCGACATGCCGTTGTCCAGGCTGGTGATGACCAGCGCGCCGAGCAGTGCGCCGTAGACGGTGCCCGAGCCGCCGCGCATGGAGGTGCCGCCGATGAAGCAGGCGGCGATGGCGTCGAGTTCGCCCATGTTGCCCGCCGACGGCGAGCCGGCGGCCAGGCGGGCAGTGTTGACCAGCCCGGCCAGGGCGCACATCACGCCCATGATGCCGAAGATCCACAGTTTCACCGCCTGCACGTTGATCCCGGACAGCCGCGTGGCTTCCATGTTGCTGCCCACCGAATAGATGCGGCGGCCAAACACGGTCTGGCTGGTGATGTAGCTGAAAACGCCCAGCAGCACCAGCAGCAACAGCACCGGCACCGGAATGCCATCGTAGCTGTTGAGGGTGTAGACGAAACCGGCCAGCACCGCGCCAATGGCGATGACCCGTAGAACATCGCGCACCAGAGAATGTGCCGCCAGGCCGTGCAGCGCCCGGTTGCGGCGCTGGCGCCAGGTAAGGAACAGCGTCAGGGCGAACAGCAGAACACCCAGGGACACGCCCACCAGCGGCGGCAGGTAGCCCTGGCCGATGTACACCAGTTGCGGCGAAACCGGCGCAATGGTGGTGCCGCCGGTGATGCCCAGCAGGATCCCGCGAAACGCCAGCATGCCGCCCAGGCCGACGATGAAGGAGGGGATGCGCAGGTAGGCGGTCATGCTGCCGTTGGCCAGGCCGATCAGCAGCCCGCACAGCGCCACGATGGCCAGGTTCAGGGGCAGTGACAGGTGATAGACCACGTCGAGAATCGCCGCCAGTCCACCCAGCAACCCGAGCAGTGAACCCACCGACAGATCGATCTCGCCACTGATGATGACCAGCACCATGCCGCAGGCCAGAATCCCGGTGATGGACATCTGCCGCAGCAGGTTGGACAGGTTGCGCGGGGTGAGGAAGCCGCCTTCGGTCTGCCAGCTGAAGAACAGCCAGATCAGGGCGATGGCGATGACCAGCGCGAGCATCTTGTAGCGGGTGAACAATTGTTTGACCTGATTCATTTACAGCGTTCTCTCGGCAGTTGGCCGTTCGTTATTGTTATGGCCGGCAGGAGCGGTGAGCGCGGCGGCGAGGATCTGCTCCTGGGTCAGGTCCTTGTTGATGAAGTCGCCACGCAACTGGCCTTCGCCGATCACCAGCACCCGGTCGGAGACACCCAGCACTTCGGCCAGCTCCGAGGACACCATGATGATCGACACGCCGTTGGCGGCCAGCGCGCCCATCAGTTTGTAGATCTCGTACTTGGCCCCCACGTCCACGCCGCGGGTGGGCTCGTCGAGGATCAGTACCCGGGGTTTGGTCAGGAGCATTTTCGCCAGCACCGCTTTTTGCTGGTTGCCCCCCGAAAGGCTGGTAATCGGCAGGAAGGGGCTCGCGGTTTTCAGGTGCATGCGGGCGATTTCCTTGTCGATGCTGCCGAGCTCGGCTTCGGCGTCGATGCGAGTCATGTGCGAGAAACTGTCGAGCACCGCAAGGGTGATGTTCTGGCCCACGCCCAGATCCGGAATGATCCCCTGGCGCTTGCGATCCTCGGGGACCATGCACAGCCCGGCACGAATGGATTTGAGCGGCGTGCGGCTGTCGATGCGCTTGCCCTCCAGCAGCACTTCGGCCTGGTAGCGGCCCGGATAGGAGCCGAACAGTGCCGACACCAGCTCCGTGCGCCCGGCGCCGACCAGCCCGGCGATGCCGAGGATTTCCCCGCGCTTGAGCGAGAACGAGATGTCGTCCACGCGCTTGCGGGTCGGGTTGTCGACGTCGTAGCAGGTGACGTTGCGCGCCTCGAACATCACCTCGCCCACGGCATGGGGCTCGGTGGGGTAGAGGTTGCTCATCTCGCGGCCAACCATCTGGGTGATGATTTTCGGGATGTCCATGTCGGCCATGGCCGTGGTCGCGATGTGCTTGCCGTCGCGGATCACTGAAATGGTGTCGCAGACCGCCGCCACTTCATCGAGTTTGTGCGAGATGTAGACGCAGGCCACGCCCTTGGCCTTGAGGCCTTTGATGATGTCCAGCAGCACCTCGATTTCCGAGCGGGTCAGGGCCGAAGAGGGCTCGTCGAGGATCAACAAACGGGCCTGTTTGTTCAGCGCCTTGGCGATTTCCACCAGTTGCTGATAACCGCCACCGTATTGCGAGACCGGCAGCGAGACGTTCATGTCCGGCACCTTGAGCTCGCGCATCAGGGCTTCGGCGCGGTGGATCATCGCCGGGTAGTTCATGCGCCCGCCGGGCAGGGTCAGCTCGTGGCCCATGAAGATGTTTTCAGCCACCGACAGGTCAGGCACCAGGGTCAGTTCCTGGTGAATGATGACGATGCCGGCCGCTTCGGTTTCGCTGATGGACTGGGCCTTGAGCGGCTGGCCGTCCCAGAGGATTTCGCCTTCCCAGGTGCCGTGGGGGTAGACCGCTGACAACACTTTCATCAGCGTCGATTTGCCCGCACCGTTCTCGCCGCACAGGCCGACGCATTCACCGGGGCGGACCTTGATGTCGATGCCGTTCAGGGCTTTGACACCGCCAAAGGTTTTGACGATGCCATTCATTTGCAGCAGGTAGTCGGACATGGCGCAGGTTCCAGAGTACGCAGGTGCGTAGCAGCACGGCTTGCCGGCGGGCGCGGTGGATCAATGGACTTTTACGTCACTGACACACCGCTCCCGCCGGCAAGCCGTGTTGCTACGGGACGTGATTGAGCCTGTGACTATTGCCCGGCCAGTTGCGCCTTGGTGTAGAACCCGTCCTTCTCCAGCAGATCGATATTGTCCTTGGTCAACGGCGTTGGGGTCAGGAGGATGGTGTCGACCTTTTTCGTGCCGTTGTCGTACTGCGAGCTGAATGCCGGTTTTTCGTTGCGAGCCAGTTGCACCGACAGCTTGGCGGCTTCGGAGGCGATGAGTTTCAGCGGTTTGTAGACGGTCATGGTTTGAGTGCCGTCGAGCACGCGCTTGACCGCGGCAAGGTCGGCGTCCTGGCCCGAGATCGGCACCTTGCCAGCGAGCTTCTGCGCAGCCAGGGCCTGGATCGCGCCACCGGCGGTTGCGTCGTTGGAGGCAACGATGCCGTCGATCTTGTTGTTGTTCTTGGTCAGGGCGTTCTCGACGATGCTCAGCGCCTCGGTCGGGTTCCATTCCTTGACCCACTGCTGGCCGACGATCTTCACGTCACCCTTGTCGATGGCCGGCTGCAGCACTTTCATCTGCCCCTCGCGCAGCACCTTGGCGTTGTTGTCGGTCGGCGCGCCACCGAGCAGGAAAAAGTTGCCTTTTGGCTGAGCCTTCAACACGCCAGCGGCCTGCATTTCGCCGACCTTCTCGTTATCGAAGGAGATGTAAGCGTCGATGTCGGCGTTGAGAATCAGCCGGTCATAGGACACCACCTTGATCCCGGCCTTCTTGGCCTCGGCCACGGCGTTGGTCAGCACGGTGGCGTTGAACGGCACGATGACTATCACGTCCACGCCACGGGAAATGAGGTTTTCGATCTGGGAAATCTGCTTCTGCTCGTTGGCGTCGGCCGACTGCACGAAGACCTTGGCGTCCATCTTTTCAGCGGCGGCGACGAAATAATCGCGGTCGCGTGACCAGCGTTCAAGGCGCAGGTCATCGATGGAGAAGCCGATTTTCGGATGGGCCGAATCGGCCATGACCGGCAGGCTGAGAAGCGCCAGAGCACTGGCCAGGAGGGTGAGTTTCAGGTTTTTCATTGTGGTGCGTCCTTTTATTTTTGTTTAGAGGCACTTCCTGAGCGTGAAACGTATTGCCGGTAAAACTGTAGAGAGTTCGCTGGCGATGCGGTGCAGAGAATTGTCGCGAGATTGTCACCGTCCCCTCGCTGCACATGCTGTAGGAGCGCGCTTGCCCGCGACAGCGTGGTGTCGGCCACCCTGAATGTCACAGGCAGATCGCATTCGCGGGCAAGCGCGCTCCTACGGGACTCGTTTATCGAGGGAAAATAAACCGGTTCACCACCCCCTCCAGCATCTCCTGCCGCCCACTGACCGCCTGCGGGTCGAGGTCATGGGCCAGCGCGTGCTGGGCCAGGGATTCGAGGCTGTAATCACCGGACAACACAGCCTGGCCGAAGGGCTTGTCCCACCCGGCATAGCGTTGGGTCTTGAACTGTTGCAGCACGTCGTTCTCGATCATCGCGGCGGCGCGTTCCAGGGCCAGCGCGAGCACATCCATGGCAGCCACGTGGCCGTAGAACAGGTCGATTTCGTCCAGGCTCTGGCGACGTACCTTGGAGTCGAAGTTGAAGCCGCCGCTCTTGAAGCCGCCTGCCTTGAGGATTTCATAGGTGGCCAGGGTCAGCTCTTCGACGCTGTTGGGGAACTGGTCGGTGTCCCAGCCGTTCTGCGGATCGCCGCGGTTGGCGTCGATGCTGCCGAAGATGCCCAGCGACGCCGCCGTGGCGATTTCGTGATGGAAACTGTGGCCTGCGAGGGTCGCGTGGTTGGCCTCGATATTGACCTTGATCTCCTTCTCCAGCCCGTACTGATGCAGGAAGCCAAACACCGTGGCGCTGTCGTAATCGTACTGGTGCTTGGTGGGCTCCTGCGGCTTGGGTTCGATCAGCAGGTCTCCCTTGAAGCCGATCTTGTGCTTGTGCTCGACCACCATGCGCATGAAGCGCCCCAGTTGTTCGCGCTCGCGCTTGAGGTCGGTGTTGAGCAAGGTTTCATAGCCTTCGCGGCCGCCCCACAGCACGTAGTTCGCGCCTTTGAGCCGTTGCGTGGCGTTCATCGCGCTGAACACCTGGGTGGCGGCGCAGGCGAAGATTTCCGGATCGGGGTTGCTCGCCGCACCTGCCGCGAAACGCGGATTGCTGAAGCAGTTGGCGGTGCCCCACAACAGGCGGATGCCGCTCTGTTCCTGATGCCGCTCAAGCTCATCAACCATCTGCGCGAAGTTGCGGCTGTACTCTTTCAGGCTTGCGCCTTCGGGGGCGACGTCGGTGTCGTGGAAGCTGTAATAGTCGATGCCCAGCTTGGAGAAGAACTCGAATGCGGCCTCTGCCTTGAACCGCGCCAGCTCCATCGCATCACCGGGTTTGCTCCAGGGCCGCTTGAAGGTGCCGACGCCGAACATGTCGGCACCCGGCCAGACGAAGGTGTGCCAGTAGCAGGCGGCCATGCGCAGGTGCTCGCGCATCGGTTTGCCAAGCACTTTTCTGTCGGCGTCGTAGTGGCGGAAGGCGAGGGGCGATTCGCTGTCCGGGCCTTCGTAGCGAATGCGGTCAATCTGGGGGAAGCAGGGCATCATCAGGTTCCTTGTTGTTCTGGTTCGAGCTGCGATTGACCCGATACTAGCAACGGCCCCAGGCCTTCCGATTACGAAAATCACCAACCCGGTGTTCGATTTTGAGTATTGAGATTCCGCCTGCGCAGGCCTAGTCTGTGCCATCTGTTCGAGACAGGCCCGGGGAAAACAATGAAAACCGTCCCGCCCGTTCACCGCATCGCCTTGTTGTTCAATGGCGGCAAAATCTACGACCGCGGCATCATCACCGGCATCGGCAATTACCTGAGCAGCACCCGCGCGTCCTGGGACCTGTTCCTGGAGGAGGACTTTCTCTGCCGCCTCAAGGGCATCGAGCGCTGGCAGGGCGACGGCATCATTGCCGACTTCGACGACCCGCTGATCGGTGAAGCGCTGGCTGCGAGCAAACTGCCGGTGGTGGCGGTGGGCGGCTCTTATGAAGACCCGGACGCCTACCCGAAGAACATTCCCTACGTGGCGACGGACAACTTCGCCCTGATCAAGCTGGCGTACGAGCATCTGATCGAAGCCGGTTTGACCCGTTTCGCCTGTTTCAGCCTGCCCGAATCCCACAGCAACCGCTGGGCCCAGGAGCGCGAGCGGGCCTTTCGCCGCCTGCTCAAGCGCGACGGTTTGCACGGTGAAATCTATCGCGGCCTGGGCACCAGCGCGCCGCTCTGGGACAGCGCCGTGGAGCAGCAGATCGCCTGGCTGCGCAGCCTGCCCAAGCCGATCGGCATCATCGCGGTCAGCGACGCCCGCGCCCGACAGTTGTTGCAGGCTTGCCTGACCGCCGGGATCGCGGTGCCCGAGCAAGTGGCGCTGATCGGTATCGACAACGATCCCTTGACCCGCACCCTGACCCGCGTGCCTCTCAGCTCGGTGATCCAGGGCACCCAGAGCATGGGCCGCACCGCCGCGCGGTTGCTGCATCAGATGCTGCACGGCGTGCCCTCGACCACCAGCCAGATCCTGGTGCCGCCCGAGGCGATCAACGTGCAGGCGTCCAGTCTGCACCAACCGCTGGGCAACCCTTACGTGATGCAGGCGCTGCACTTCATTCGCCAGTACGCGTGCCAGGGCATCAAGACCGCGCAGGTGGCGGGGTACGTCGGCATTTCACGGTCATCGCTGGAGTCGCACTTTCGCAAGGCGCGCGGTTGCAGCGTGCACGATGAAATCCTGCGCTTCAAACTGGCGGCAGCGGCGGCCCGGCTTGAGAAAACCGACTCGGCCATCGCCGACATCGCGCAGCACTGCGGCTTCAAGTCCGCGCAATACCTGCACACGGTTTTTCGCCGGGAGTTCGGCTGCACGCCACGGGAATACCAGCAGGACGTCACGGCGCCAGTTCACTGATTCGCTTAGAAGCGGGTTCTGTACAAAACAACGACAACATCACAGGAGTCATCGATGCATCCGATTCGTTTAGGGCTGGTGGGCTACGGCAAGATCGCGCAGGACCAGCACGTTCCGGCGATCCTCGCCAACCCGCAGTTCGAGCTGGTGGCGGTTGCCACGTTGGGCCAGCCGTGCCCGGACGTTGCCAATTTCAGCTCGCTGGCCGAGTTGCTCGGCACAGGGCCGCAGGTGGATGCGATTGCCTTCTGCACCCCGCCACAAGGGCGCTTTGCCCTGGTGCAGCAGGCGCTGGATGCCGGCAAGCACGTGCTGGTGGAGAAACCGCCGTGCTCGACCCTGGGCGAAGCCATGGCGTTGGTCGATGACGTGGAAACCGCCGGTGTGACGGGCCTGTTCGCCTGGCATTCGCGTTTCGCGCCGGGGGTGCAGACTGCCAAAGACTGGCTCGTGGGCAAGACCCTCAAGCAGGTGCGCGTGGAGTGGAAAGAGCAGGTGCGCAAATGGCACCCCGGGCAGACCTGGATCTGGCAGGCGGGCGGGCTGGGGGTGTTCGATCCGGGCATCAATGCGCTGTCCATCGTCACGGATTTGCTGCCGGGCTCGCTGTTCGTCGAGTCTGCTGCGCTGAGCGTGCCGGACAATTGCCAGTCGCCCATTGCTGCGGACCTGAAGATTCGTGGCGCCGGGCTGGTGGAGGTACTCGCCGAATTCGATTTCGATCACAGCGACAACGAGCTGTGGCGCATCGAGCTGCAATGCGAGGAAGGCACGCTGAGGCTGGATTCGGGCGGTGCCCAGGTCAGCCTCGACGGTGTAGCGCAGCGGGTGTCGGAGGACGGCGAATACCCGGCGATGTACCGGCATTTTGCGCAGTTGATCGCGGACCGCCAGAGTGATCTGGACCTGCAACCGCTGCGCATCGTGGCGGACAGTTTTTTTGTCGGCAGCAAGGAGACGGTGGCGGCGTTTCATGAGTGACAAAACCTGACGCAAATCCCGTAGCAGCACGGCTTGCCGGCGGGGGCGGTGGATCAGCCACCGATGTATCGCCTGACACGACGCTCCCGCCGGCAAGCCGTGCTGCTACGGGTCCGAGGCGAACCGAAATCCCGTGAACACCCACGACATTCGGGCGTCATGCTCACGTGGCCTGGGACCACTCCCCAAACAGATTCCCCACGAACAGCCGCAACGAGTCCCAGGCCCGGCTCAGCAGCGAGCCGGGTTCGGTGGCTTGCAGTGCGATGAGCGGCCGTTCGGCGAGTTTGGTCTCGCCTTCGTACAGCGCGTAGCTGCCCACCACGTCACCCACGGCGATCGGCGCCACCAGCGGTGTGTCGATGTGCAGCCGGGTTTCGGTCTTGCGGTGCGGGTTCTTGGGCAGCGTCAGGCTGACGTCATCCAGCAGGCCGACCTGCAGGGTGCGGCTGTCGGCTTTCCAGACCATGGGCGTGGTCAGCGTCTGCCCGGCTTTCTGGTAGGTCTGGGTGTCGTAGAAGCGGTAGCCGTAGGTCAGCAGTTTTTCCGCATCGGCCGCCCGGTTGGCGATGCTGGTGGAGCCGAAGGTGGCGGTAATCAGGCGTCGGCCATCGCGTATCGCGGAGGTCACCATGCAGTAGCCGGCCGCCTCGGTGTGCCCGGTTTTCAAGCCATCGACCGTGTTGTCGCGCCACAGCAGCAGGTTGCGGTTGGGCTGCTTGATGCCGTTCCAGGTGAAGTGCTTGTGGGCGTACAGCTCGTAGTAGGCGGTCTCGTCGTTGATGATTGCCCGGGCCAGTCTGGCCATGTCATCGGCTGACGAATAATGCCCCTCGGCTGGCAGGCCCGTAGGGTTCATGAAGTGAGTGTTGTTCAGGCCCAGTTTCTGCGCGGTGTTGTTCATCAGCCCGGCGAAGCTGTCTTCGCTGCCGGCGATGTGCTCCGAGAGCGCCACCGCCGCGTCATTGCCCGAGTCGATGACCACGCCCTTGAGCAAGTCGTGGACCGAGACCTGGCTGCCGGGAACCAGGAACATACGCGAGCCTCCGGTGTGCCAGGCGTTCTCGCTGACGGTCACCAGGTCATCGGCCTTGAGCCCGCCGGCCTGCATCTGCCGGGTGGCGACGTACACCGTCATCAGCTTGGTCAGGCTCGCAGGGGGCAGGCGCTCGTCCGGCTCTTCGCTGGCGATCACATTGCCGCTGGCGGCGTCCATCAGCACCCAGGCCTTGGCGGTGAGTTGCGGCGGCGCCGGGATCATCGCGCCGGACGGGCCTGCCGGAATGGGCGCCGCAAAGGCGCAGGTCAGGTGCGAACAGACGAGAAACAGGCTGAGCCGCAGGATCGGATGCTTCACGGAATAGGGGCCTTGGCTGGACAGAAGGGCCGCCAAACTAGTGGCAGCGCGCCAGGGCCTCAAATGAAGCGAAGTTAAGAAATGTTTATGTTGGCGCCCCCGCAGTGCCATGCATCGGGCAATCGATCAGCACCCGAGTGCCTTGGCCGCCTTCGCCATCCTCGATGCTCAGGTTGAAGCCATGCAGCCGGGCCACGGCCGTGACCAGCGACAGGCCAAGGCCATGCCCCGGTGTCTGGCGCGAAGTGTCGCCCCGGTAAAGCCTGCGGGTCACGCTGCTGCGCTCGCTGGGCGCAATGCCGGGCCCGTTGTCGCTGACCTCGATCAGCACCCGGTCTGCCTCCTGACGGCATCCCAGCAGGATGGTCCCGCCCTGGGGCGTGAACTTGATCGCGTTATCCAGCAGGTTCACCAGGGCTTCGAACAGTAGCGCCGCGTCGCCTTGCAACGGCGCGACATCAGCCGCCAATTGCAGCAGCAGGACCTGGCCCTTGTCATGGGCCATGGGCTCGTAGAACTCATGGGCCTGACGCAGCAGTTCATCGGCGGCGAGCGTCTGGAAGGCGCCCCGGCGACGAGTGTCCTCCAGCTCCGAGATGCGCAGCAGGCCCTGGAAACGCAGCATGATCGACTCGCTTTCTTCCAGTGCCAGGTTCAACGTGTGGCTGTGGCCGGTTTCCAGAGGCAGTTGCTGGAGTTGGTACAGCCGCGTGCGCAGGCGCGTGAGCGGGGTGCGCAAGTCATGGGCGATGCCGTCGCACACGCTTTTGACCTCATGCATCAGTTGCTCGATGTGTTCGAGCATGATGTTCACTGCGTTGGCGAGCATGTCCAGTTCGTCGCGGCGGGTCGACAGCGGCAGGCGTTCGCGCAGGTTGCCCGAGACGATGCGTTCGGTACTGCGCTGCAAGCGTTCGACCCGGCGCAAGGGCCTGCGGCGCAACAGTCGCCAGCCGATCAGACCGGGAATCAGCGTCAGCGACAGACCCCAGAACAACGCCTGGCCGATGATCCCGCCAACGGCTGAAATCGAGCCGCCGTCGCGGGCCAGAATCAGGATCCGACCGTCCGGTCGATTCACCCGCAAGGCATGGCTGCTGCGGGTCTGTTCATCGGGCTGGGCAATGCTCAGGCCGCGCTCCAGATAGTGCACCCGCCCATCGTCGGGCAGGCTGGAGCGCAGCTTTAGCAGGTCGCCCGCGATGTGCGTGCCGTCCGCCTCGAACAAGCCGTAGGCGTCGATGCCGGTCACGGCGTAGGCTTCGCTGGCGGCCAGTTCACCGACCAGCGAGGCGTCGTCGATCTTCTGGTAGTAATGGGCCCGCTGCATCAGCGTGCGTTCGGCGACCTTGCCCAGGTACTGGGAGATTTCCCAATACAGCACGCCGGTGAACATCGCACCCCAGGCCACGAAGAACAGCGCGTACAGGCCGATCAGCCGGCTGTTGCTGGAGCGCCAGCGGTCAGGCCTTTTCGACCAGAACATAGCCCGCTCCCCGTACGGTCTGGATCACCGGCGTGGCAAGGCCTTCGATCTTCTTGCGCAAGCGCCCGATGTGCACCTCGATGATGTTGGTGCCCGGATCGAAGTGATAGCCCCAGACTTCCTGGAACAGCATGGTGCGGGTGACCAGTTGCCCGGCGTTGCGCAGCAGGTAGGTCAACAGCTTGAATTCGGTGGGCAGCAGGGCGATGGGGGTGCCGTCGCAAGTCAGGCGCTGGTCGATCAGCTCAAGCTTGAGATTGCCCAGGCACAGGCAATGATCGGCGCCGGTGGCGGCGGGGTTGCGCAACAGCACTTCGAGGCGCGCCACCATCTCGACCATGGAAAACGGTTTGGTCAGGTAATCGTCACCCCCGGAGCGCAGCCCGCGCACGCGCTCGTCGACGTCGGACAGCGCACTGATCATCAGCACCGGTGTCTGGATATTGAGCTGGCGCAGGGTGCTGACGATCGTCAGGCCGTCGAAGTCCGGCAGCATGCGGTCCAGGGTAATGACGTCGTGACCGCCGGCAATGGCCAGCGACAGGCCCTCGCGGCCATTGTCGGCCCATTGGGTGGTGAAGCCGTGGGCGGCGAGTTCGGCGATGATGCCCTGGGCGGTGACCTCGTCATCCTCGATGACCAACGCTCGGTTCATGGGGTGCTCCGGTTGGGATGACCGGCCATTGTACGGTCATCGGTACCCAAAACTGGACCGCCATAGGGCAAACTAAACTTTTCTTAACCTGGGTTAATGCTCGATGGGGCAGGTCTGGGTTAGCGTTCGACCCTTTACCCCCGAGGAAGCACCCTCTGTGAGACGTTCATTGACGGCCCTGGTGCTGGGCCTTTCGTTGCTGTGCTGCAGCCAGACTCAAGCCGCAGCGCCTGCAAAGACATCTGCAAAGTCAGCTGCAAAAACGCCGTCCGTCACCCTGACGCTGTTCAGTGCCGATGCCATCACCGCCGCCGTGCAGAGCCTGGTCACCGAATATGAAACCGTCAGCGGGACGAAGCTTGCGGTGGTGCAGTTCTCCGAGGCGTCGCGTCAATCCACCGGTGCCGAACTGGCGGCGGCCCAGGCGGCGGATGTGGTGCTCAGCGCCCGTTCGACCATGGACACCCTGGTGGCCCAGGGGCGAGTGGACAGCGCGTCGCGGATCGATTTCGGCAAATCCTTCATTGCCGTAGCCGTGCGCGCAGGCAGCGCCAGGCCGGATATCGGCAGCCAGGCAGCGTTTCGCGAAACCCTGGTGAGTGCGCCGTCAGTGGCGTATTCGAACAATGCCAGCGGCATGTACCTGACCCACTGGCTGTTCCCGCACATGCAGTTGCCCGAGGATTTCAAGAACAGACTGGTGGAGGGGAATTCGGCCGGTGAAACCGTGGCCAGGGGAGAGGCGCAGATTGGGCTGCAGCAGATGAGCGAGTTGAAATCGGTGAGCGGCATCGAGGTCGTCGGCCTGATTCCCGACGCGCTCCAGCAGATGAAGCTCTACTCGGCAGGCCTTGTCAAAGGCAGTCCGCACCCGGCCGAGGCCGCGGCGCTGCTCGCCTGGTTGCGCTCCGGCGCCTCGAGCAAGGCCGTGGAACGAGGCGGGCTGATGCCGCTGCGCTGAGGGACACGATTTCAGAACTGCCCGACACCTGCCAATGCAATGGAGAAGGAAACAATCAGCATCAGCAGAATGGTCATGTTGATGGACATCGGGGGCAATCCTTGTTCGGGTTTTCGAGGTTGCCATGATCCTGAACTGCGCCGGCAAAATGAACGGCGATCTTGCGTATGTTGGTTATCGATACAATCGATAGTTCCACGCTTTCAAGCGGCCGGCGCCTGCTACGGTTTCGAGGCGATTCCAGATCCCTCAGACACCCCCAACCTGTAGGAGCGCGCTTGCCCGCGACGGCGCCCGCAAAATCGCTGACGCCGGCAAGCGGAACGCCGCCCGGCCGTGCTGCTACGAGGCTGTGGCGATTGCAAATCCCTCAAAAACTCCTGAACATCTCCCAGAACGACGCACCCACCCCGACGATGCTTTCCCCGGCAATCAACCCGGCTGCGGCGGTGATTGCGAAGCGCTCGGTGAGGCTGGGCCAGCGGCGACTGACGATCCAGGTCAGCACGGCGCCAAGCCCCATCATCAGCGAGGTTGACGCGGGTAACACGAACGCCAGCCCCAGTGCCGCCGTGCTCGGCAGCCAGCGCGCGAAACGTTGCGGCAGCAAGCTGTCCAGCGCACCCAACAGCCCCCCGGACACGGCGCCCAGGAAAATCGCCCAGCGAATCTCTGGCGACAGCGATTCCAGCCCATGGGTCAGGGTTTGCGCCACGGCCTTCCAGGTGGCAACGGCTGGGGCCGGCCATTGCTCGGTCAGCAGCATGTGCTGCGGATCGGGAATCAGCGCCATGTACACCAGCACCCCCACCACGCTGCCGATGAAGATCCCGATGCACTGCGCCACTACCTGTTTCTTCGGCGTTGCGCCAATCGCCAGGCCCACCTTGAAATCGTTCATCAGGTCCGTGGACTGACCGGCCGCGCCGCCTGCGGTGTTGGCGCTCATCAGGTTGATCGGCACCTGACCGGGCGCGATCAGCCCGAAGGTCAGTTGCGACAGCTTGCCGATGGCGCCAATGGGCGCGATTCCAGTGGCACCCACCACCCGCGCCGCCACCACCGCAAGACAGATCGCCAGCGGAATGCTCAGCAACGCCATCCGCAGATCGATTCCGAACAGCGCCGCTTGCAAGCCCACCACCAGCGCAATGGACAACAGCAGCCCCAGCGCGGGACCAGCCGAGAAAGGCGCCTTGGCCTTAGGCGTGTCGCTGGCCGACACACGCCTCGGCGCCCTGAATAATCGCACCGCCAGAGCGGTGAGCGTCGAACACACCATCAGGCTCACACCGGGCCACAACAACCACTCCACCAGCCTGGCGAACTGCGGCCCGCTGGCATCAGGCGCAAGCAGCAGCCAGCCGTGAGCGATCAGCCAGGGCGCCAACCCACCCCAGGCCAGCAGCGCGCCGAACAGCAGCGTCAGCCCGACGCGAATGCCGATGATCCCGCCAAAACCCACCAGCAACAGCGACGGATCGAGGGTGAAGGTCAGCCGCTCCAGTTGCGCCGTCGGCGCCCAGCGCGGGATGGCCCAGATGAAGCCATCGACCCACTTCACCAGCCCCGACAACAACGCCGCGCCAAACAACACCTTGATTCGCACCACCGCTTCGTGACCGTGGCGGTAGATGTGCTGCAGGGTTTCCAGCGTTGCCATGCCCTCGGGAAATTTCAGACCGTGATCGTTGAGCAGGGAAGGGCGCAGGTACCACGCGATCCAGATGCCCAGAAAACTCACGGAAAACACCCAGGCCATCATCGGCACCGGGTCCAGTTGCTGGCCGGTGAGCAAGGTGTAGGCGGGAATCGGCGCCACCAATCCCCCGGAAATGATCGACGCGGCAGCCGAAGCCACGGTCTGGTTGATGTTGCTTTCATGCAGCGTCCAGGCCGGCAGCTTGCCGTTGCGCCGCGCCAGGCTCTGCCACAGGCCAAAGCCCACCAGCAGCGCGATGATCGACATGTTGAACGACCAGCCGATCTTCAAGCCCGCGTAGACGTTCGAGGGGGTCAGCAGGATACCCAGCAGGGCGCCGGTGAGTACCGCGCGCGGGCTTAGTTCGCGCTCGATGCGGATGTCTTGCGGCGGCGTTGCAGCGTGGCGGCCCATGGCAAATCCTGTGCGGGAAGTCGGGTCAGGCCTGTCAGACCAAAATCTGCGACGCAAGTCTCAGCTTCAAATCGAAATGTATCGTCCATGAAACATTTTTTTGACAGGCAAAAATGCTCGTCTAGCCTGAATAATCCCTTCGTCCGACAATCTTTAATAACCATAAAAACGTTTAAAAATCAGTAACTTGAGTCTATTTGGCCATCATCTGGCCGCCACTCGTCGGACAACAAAACGACCACGCCGTTATAACGAAAGTTTCACAAGACGGTAAATTTTCTTACATTGCAATGAGAATCGTTTGCGTTATTCTTCGCGTTCCTTTGTATCCGGGGATGTCGAAAAACATGGAATTTCGTCCTGCAATGAGCCAGCCAGTCAGGCTTCGCGCGACCGGACCTGGCGGGGGCTGTGTGGCGATCGATCCTCATCTCGATGCTTTGATGGGCACCTACAACACCCATCGGGAAGGGCTGTTGCGCCTGGCTGCAAAATTCCTCGGCTGTCGTGCCCGCGCCGAAGACGTGGTGCAGGATGCCTTCGTGAAAATGCTCGAAAGCGACCTGGCGTCCATCGAGCCTGCGCGCTACATGTTCCGTGTGGTGCGTAACCTGGCCATCGACCGCCTGCGCCGTCAGCGTCTCGAGCGCAACCACGGTGTCGAAGCCGAACTCGACGAGCAGCAACGCTTCGACGTCTCGCCGGAGCGGGTGCTGGCGGGGCGCGAATCGGTCAGCCAACTGGTCGGCGCCCTCAACGAGCTGCCCAAGCGCATGCGCATCGTGTTCAACCTCAGCCAGATCCAGGGTTACACCCAGCGCGACGTGGCCAAGGTCATCGGCACTTCGCCCACCATGGTCAATTTCCTCCTGCGTGACACGCTATCCCATTGCCGTTCGCGGCTGGGCGAGATCTGAGCGTGGGTTTCACTTTTTCTGCCTTTGCCTTTGCCTTTGCCTTTGCCTTTACTGCCCGGAGTCATCCATGAAATTAGTTCGTCTGGTCTTCCAGCAATACCGCTGGCCCCTTGCGATGGTGTTGTTGCTGAGCATCAGCAGTGGCCTGCTGAGCGTGGGCGTGATCGCCTTCGTGAACCAGCGCATGATCAGCACCCACGACGGTCTGGGCACCGCGCTGTGGCAGTTCGGCCTGATGCTGGCGGTGTTGCTGGCGCTGGCGTCCGGTGCCTCGCTGTCACTGACGGCGCTGGGGCATCGTTTTGTCTACGGCCTGCGCCGGGTGATGGTCAAGCGCCTGCTGGACACCAACATCGAACGCATCGAGTCCATCGGCGGGGCGAAGATCTTTGCCAGTCTGTCCAGCGACATCCGCGCGGTGACCATGGCTTTCGTGCAGTTGCCGGACCTGATCTACGGCACGGTGTTGAGCGTCGCGGCGTTCAGTTACCTGGCCTGGCTTTCGCCTTCGCTGTTCGTCACCACCCTGTGCTGGATGGCCTTCACCCTGGGCGTTGGCTGGCTGCTGGTGGGCAAGCTCAATGCGCACATCCGGGCGCTGCGTGAGTCCGAAGACAAGCTGTACCAGAGCTATCAGGGCGTGATCGACGGGCGCAAGGAGCTGACCCTCAACCGCGACCGCGCCCGACGTCTGTACGAAGAAACCTTCGACGCCGCCGCACTGCGCTACCGCGAGCATTTCACCCTGGCCGACCGCTACCACGGCCTGGCCAGCAACTGGGCGAACATCATGGTGCTGGGCACCATTGGCCTGGCGTTCTACCTGGCCAACGGCCTGGGCTGGGCGCCGACCGAAGTGGCAGCGACCTACGCGCTGACCGTGCTGTTCATGCGCACGCCGCTGGTGCTGGCGGTGGCGGCGATTCCGGCCCAGGTCTCCGGGCGCGTGGCGCTGGACAAGGTCGAGTCGCTGGCGTTGGCCGAGCACCACGATAGTTTCGAAGTCGCCCCGAGTCACATCGCCGGCCACTGGCAGACCCTGGAATTGCGTGACGTGGAATATCACTACCCGCCTCAGGGCGACGAGCCTGGCTTCGACGTCGGGCCGGTCAACCTGACCCTGCGTCGTGGCGAAACGGTGTTCCTGATGGGCGGCAACGGCAGCGGCAAGTCCAGCCTGGCGCGCCTGCTCAGCGGGCTGTATCGCCCTTCGGCCGGGGTGATCCTGATTGATGGCCAGGCGATCGGCGCCGACGACTGGCTCGCCTACCGTCACCTGTTCGCCAGCGTGTTCACCGATTTTCACCTGTTCTCGCAGTTGCTGGGGGAGAAGGGCGAGAACGCCGACGCGCCGCACATCGAGCATTGGCTTGAGCAACTGCACATGAAACACAAGGTGCAGATCGGCGACGGGCACTTGCTCGACACCCGTTTCTCCCAGGGCCAGCGCAAGCGTCTGGCGCTGTTGCTGGCGCTGCTGGAGAAGCGCGACATCCTGCTGCTGGACGAGTGGGCCGCTGACCAGGATCCGCTGTTTCGCCGCTTCTTCTACCGCGAGCTGCTGCCGATGTTCAAACAGGCTGGCATTACTGTATTCGCGATCAGCCACGACGACCAGTACTTCGACCTGGCCGACCGGCTGGTGAAGATGGAGTCCGGCCAGCTCAGCGAATTGCAGGGTGATCGCCGGGAAAACGCCAGCCGCGATGCGGTGCACGAGATCGGCGGCGCCTACCGGATGCAAAACGTAAATGCTTTGTAAGTTTTTCATCGCAAGGGACTAAACAGCCTGAAGGCTCAGGCGTCTTTGTAATGATAATCAGTCTTACTCATTCTTGATGCGCACTCACTGCCCGAATGCCGCTGTGACCTGGGTCACGCAAGGCTCCACCTGAGGGCGCATCGCTCCAAACGAGAGGGAAGCATGGAACTCGTCTACGACTACATCGGCATAGGATTCGGCCCGTCCAACCTGGCACTGGCCATCGCCACTCAGGAGCATGCGCTGCGCACCGGTCTTGCGCCCAAGGTGTGTTTCCTGGAGAAGAAGCCAGCGTTCAACTGGCACGAAGGCATGCTGATCGACGGCTCAACCATGCAGATTTCCTTCCTCAAGGATCTGGTCACCCAGCGCAACCCGGCCAGCCGTTTCACCTTCGTGAATTACCTGAAAGAGCGCGGGCGCCTGCAGGATTTCATCAACCTCAAGACCTTCTTCCCGACGCGCGAGGAGTACACCGACTACCTGAGCTGGGCCGCCTCGCACTTTGCCGAGCAGGCGCACTACGGCGAGGAAGTGATCTCGGTCGAACCGCATTTCCAGGACGGCCGATTTGTCGCAGTGGACGTGCTGTCCCGTGGGCCGAGCGGTGGCATTTCCCGGCGCCGGGCGCGCAACCTGGTGTTCGGTATCGGCGGCATCCCCCAGGCGCCAGCGGCATTCGATGGCCTGAGCGATCCGCGCGTACTGCACTCGGCCGGCTACCGTGGCGGCATCGAAAAACTGCTGACCAACCGCCCGGGCCCGGTGCGGGTGGCGGTGGTGGGCGGCGGCCAGAGCGCGGCGGAAATCTTCGAAGACCTGGCCAGCCGTTTCGACAACGTCGAGGCCAGCCTGGTGATTCGCGGCAGCGCGCTCAAGCCGTCCGACGACAGCCCCTTCGTCAACCAGATCTTCAACCCGTCGTTCACCGACACCATCTTCAACCACAGCGAGGAGCGCCGCGACGCGCTGTTCGCGGAGTTCCGCAACACCAACTATTCGGTGGTCGACAACGACCTGATCGAGACCATCTTCCAGCGCCTCTATCACCAGAAGGTGCGCGGCGAGCAGCGTCATCGCCTGCTGACCAACCGCGAAGTGGCCCACGCCGAAGTCAGTGCCGCCGGCATCGAGCTGTTCCTGCGCGACGCTCCCCATGACCAGATGCACAGCGAGTCCTTCGACATCGTGGTGCTGGCCACCGGTTACCGCCGTGACTACCACCTGGAGTTGCTGGCAGGCGTGCAGGACCACATTCAGGGCGCAGGCGTTGACCGCAATTATCGCCTGCCACTGACCGCCGGCAGCGACGCAGGCATTTTTCTCCAGGGCTGCTGCGAAGACAGCCACGGCCTGAGTGACACTCTGCTGTCGGTGCTTGCGGTGCGTTCCCAGGAAGTGGTCGAGTCGATTTTCGACGGACATGAACAGTCCTGCGCCAGCCGACCGGCGAGCGCCCACGAGCGCGTGGCGTTGAAACTGGCGCGCTGATCCGCGCCCGCCACACCCGTCGTCACGGTGGCTGCTGGTCGGCCACCCACTCTTTTCTCACAACGTTGCGGGCGGCCCGAGAGGCTGTCTGTGGGTTGAGCCTTGCCGAAACAAATAGGTGAAAGAATGAAATCCATACGAGATCAGGCCGCGCATTTTCCCGAACTGGTGGGCCTTTATGCGCAGAGCCAGCCGGACCGGATTGCCCTTCGACACATCGTTTCCGAAGACCATGAACCGCTGCTGACCAGCTACGCCGAGCTGGACTTGCAGGCGCGATCCATTGCCGGATTGCTGCAGCATCACCTGGGCGTCCAGGGTGGCGAGCGCTGCGTGCTGATCCTGCCCACCGGTGCCGACTACGCGGCAGCGTTCCTGGGCTGCCTGCATGCCGGTGTCATCGCGGTTCCGGCGTTCGCGCCCGAGTACAACCGCCAGACGCACCTGGATCGCCTGACCGGCATCCTGCAGGACGCCGCCCCTGGCGTGGTGCTGGGGCGTCGCGAAGACCTGGATAAATTCGAGCACCTGCTGCAACCCTTCATGCCGGCGGGCGGGCGTTTTGTCGCCATCGAAGAGGTCCACGGCTGGCAGGCATCGTTCCAGCCCTCGCTGATCGACACCTCGTCGCTGGCGTTCCTGCAATACACCTCCGGTTCCACCAGCGCGCCCAAGGGCGTGATGGTCTCGCACAACAACCTGATGGCCAACGAAGTGGCCATGGCCCGGCACTTTGTTACCGATGCCGCCACCGAGAGCTGGGTCAGCTGGCTGCCGCTGTACCACGATATGGGCCTGATGTGCGGCCTGCTGCTGCCGCTGTATTACGGCGGCACCCTGAACCTGATGTCGCCCAATTATTTCCTTGGTCGCCCGGCGCGCTGGCTGGAAGTCATGAGCCAGTACGGCGGCACCTTCTCCGGCGGCCCGGATTTCGCCTATCGCCTGTGCGTCGAGCGGATCAAGCCGAACGCCGTGAAGAACCTCAAGCTCGACAACTGGAGCCTGGCGTTTTCCGGTTCCGAGCCGATCCGCATCGCGACCCTGGACGCCTTCAGCGAGCATTTCGCCGCCGCCGGTTTCGACCGTCGCGCCTTGACCCCCAGCTATGGCCTGGCCGAAGCCACGCTGTTCGTCGCTGCGGCCATGCGTGACAAGCCGTTCGGCATCAAGCGTTTCGATGGCAATCAACTGGCGCCGGGGGACTCTGCCGAAGCGCTGTTCGCCAACGGGAACGCCACCAGCCGCCTGCCGGGTTGCGGCTGGTGCCGTGACGATCATGACCTGCGCATCGTCGATCCGGCCACCCAACAGGTGTTGCCGCAAGGGCAGGTGGGTGAAATCTGGATCGCCGGCCCAAGCGTTGCCGAAGGCTATTGGCAGAACCCCGAGGCCACTGCCCAGACCTTCGTTCAGCACGACGGCCAGCGCTGGCTGCGCAGCGGTGACCTGGGGATTGCCAGTGCCGGCGAGCTGTTCATCAGTGGCCGCTTGAAGGACCTGATTATCCTCAACGGCCAGAACCTCTACCCGCAGGACATCGAACAGTCGCTGGAAAAAAGCGTCGAGCTGCTGCGTCGCGGGCGCATCGCCGCCTTCCCGGTGACCGACGAGCAGGGCGCCGAAGGGGTGGGGCTGGCCCTGGAAATCAGCCGCAACGTGCGCCGCCTGATGAAGCCGCAGATGATCTGCGAAGCGGTGCGCGATGCGGTGTCCGAACTCTTCCTGGTGGCGCCAAAAGTCATCGTGCTGCTGGAGCCGGGCGCCTTGCCGCGCACCACCAGCGGCAAGTTGCAGCGTTCGGCCTGCCGGGCCGGTTGGCAGAACGGCAGCCTGGACAGCTTCGCCCTCTGGCAGGACGGCCGTCTGCTCGACACCGCCGGCGAGCAAGGCCCTGCCGACGCCCAGCCGGTTCTGCCCGGTGTGCTGGCCGCCTGGCGTGAAGTGCTGGGCAAGCAGGACCTCACCCCACACGACCACTTCTTCGCCCGTGGCGGCGACTCGGTGGGCGTGGTCCAGATACTGTCGCGGCTCAACCGCGAGCTGGGCCTGAAGCTGGAACCGGCGCACCTGTTCGAGCACCCGACCCTGGGCCAGTTCAGCGCCCATGTCGCAAGCCAGTCCCGCAGCAGCGAAGGTCCACAGGCCGTGGCACGCATCCCGCGTGATCCTGCGCCGGAGCAGTCCTTCGCCCAGCAACGGCTGTGGTTCCTCGCGCAACTGGAACCGGACAGCAGCGCCTATCACCTGTGCGGGCAGTTGAGCCTGAACGGCGCGGTGGACGACCTCGCCCTGCAGCGCAGCTTCGACGATCTGGCGGCACGCCATGAGAGCCTGCGCACCACCTTTGCCATCGACGCCAACGAGATGCTGGTGCAGCGCATTCATGCACCGCAGCCGGTCATCATCGAGCGTCACGATTTGAGTCTGCATGCCCAGCCGGTCGAGGCCCTGGGCGAGCTGGCCAAGGCTGCGGTCGAGCAGCCGATGGATTTGCAGACCGGTCCCCTGTGGCGCGTGCTCAACGTGCGTCTGGCCGCCGACCAGCAACAACTGGTGCTGGTGCTGCATCACATCATCGCTGACGGCTGGTCGGTGCAGGTCATCCTCAAGGACTTCGCCGCGCTCTACCGCGCCCACGCACAAAACCGCACGCCCGCATTGCCGGAGTTGCCGATCCAGTACGCCGACTTCGCCGCCTGGCAGCGTGAGCGTCTGGCCGCTGGCGAGCGTGAGCGTCAACTCAAGTACTGGCGCGAGCGCCTGGGCGACACCCAGCCGGTGCTCGACCTGCCTGCCGACCGCCCGCGTGCGGCGCAGCAAAGTCATCGCGGCGCACGTTATGCCATCGCCTTCGACAGCACGCTGAGCCAAGGGCTGCGGGATCTGGCGGCGGGTCACGGCGCCACGCTGTTCATGGTCATGCTGGCGGCCTACAAGACCCTGTTGCAGCGCTACAGCAGCCAGACCGACCTGCGCGTCGGCGTGCCGGTGGCCGGGCGTACCTGCACCGAAGCCGAGGGCCTGATCGGCCTGTTCGTCAACACCCTGGTGCTGCGCACCGAAGTCCTGCCACAGCAGTCGTTCAGCGCGCTGGTCGCGGCGGTCAAGCACAGCGCACTGGGCGCGCAGAACCATCAGGACCTGCCGTTCGAGCAACTGGTGGAGGCGCTGGGCGTGAGCCGCAACCTCAGCCACAACCCGCTGTGCCAGGTGAAATTCACCCAGCAGTTCGTGCTGCCGCAGAACGTGGACATGGGCGACGTGCGCATGGACGTCAACCAACTCGACGACTTCTCGGCGCACTTCGACCTGGGCCTGGACATCACCGACAGCGCCGACGGCATCCAGGCGGTGTTCACCTATGCCTGCGACCTGTTCGACGAGCCGCGCATCGCCGGTTTCGCTGCCGACCTGCTGCGCATCTGCACGCAAGTGGTGGCTCGCCCCGAGGGGCGCCTGAGCGATCTGCAGGTGTCGGCCGTGCCGTCACGGCTGGACGCCGAAGCCGTGTCGTTCCCCGCCACTGACGTGCTGCAACTGTGGAACGCCAGCGTCAAGGCACAGCCGAACACGACTGCCCTGCAGCATGAAACGCAACGGGTTGATTTTGCCGAGGTCGACGCCCGGGCCAACCGCCTGGCGCAGTACCTGCGTGAGGCGGGTGTCGCTGCCGAGAGCCGCGTCGGGGTGCTTCTGGAGCGCTCGGTGGAGTTCGTTGTTGGTCTGCTGGCCATCGTCAAGGCCGGCGCTGCCTACGTGCCGCTGGACCCGAAATGGCCCGCCGAGCGCCAGGCGTTCGTGCTGGCCGACAGCGGTGCGCGCTGGGTGGTAAGCGATGCGCCGGCCCCGGCCGATTACCAGGGCGAAGTGATCGCGGTGGACGCGGACGCTGTCTGGCGCGCTCATCCGGCCGTGGCGCCGCAGGTGCAGATTCATTCCGAACAGGCCGCGTACCTGATCTACACCTCAGGCACCAGCGGCACGCCAAAAGGTGTGGTCATCAGCCACGGCGCACTGGCCGACTACGTGCAGGGCCTGCTCAAGCGCGTTGAATTCGACGCCCAGGCAAGCATGGCGATGGTCTCCACAGTCGGCGCCGACCTGGGCCACACCGTGCTGTTCGGCGCCCTGTGTTCGGCGCGCACGCTGCACCTCATCAGCCCCGAGCGCACCAACGACGCCGACCGCTTCGCCGCCTACATGAGCGAGCACAAGGTGGGCGTGCTGAAGATCGTGCCGACTCACCTGAGCGGCCTGCTGCAAGCGGCCAACGCCGCGGACGTGTTGCCGGAACAGGTTCTGATTCTGGGGGGTGATGCACTGCCCTGGGAGCTGGTGGCCCAGGTCAAGCGCCTCAAGCCTGCCTGCCGGGTGATCAACCACTACGGCCCGACTGAAACCACCGTCGGCGTGCTCAGCAATGAACTGCCTGACGCCACGCCCACCGCGCAGTCCGCGCCCATCGGCCGTCCGCTGCCAAACGCCGTGGCATTGGTGCTAAACGACCAGCTTGAACCAGTGGTGCAGGGCGACGTCGGCGAGCTGTACATCGGCGGGCCAGGCCTGGGCCGTGGCTATCATGACCGCCCGGCGCTGACGGCTGCGGTGTTCATTCCCGATCCAAATGGTTCGGGCGCTCGCCTGTATCGCAGCGGTGACCGCGCGCGCCTGCTGGCCAACGGGCAGATCCAGTTCCTCGGCCGCGCCGACGATCAGGTCAAGGTCCGCGGCTATCGCGTGGCCTTGGGTGAAATCGCCCAGCGCCTGCGCACCCTCGATGGCCTGCGTGACGCCCATGTGCGGGTGGATGATCGCGGCCAGTTGATCGCCTATGCGTTGGTCGGCAAGGGCGAGCAGGTCGATGGCGAGGCGCTGCGTGCGCAGTTGGCCGAGAGCCTGCCGGACTACATGGTCCCCAGCCACGTGTTGACCCTTGAGGCCTTCCCGGTCACCGCCAACGGTAAGCTCGATCACGCGGCCTTGCCGACGCCGCAGCTGGTTTCGCAAAGCTTTGAAGCGCCCCATGACGGCGTCGAAGCGACCTTGGCCGAGCTTTGGCAAAAAGCGCTGAACGTCGAGGCCGTGGGGCGTCACGACAACTTCTTCACCCTCGGCGGCGACTCGATCCTGAGCTTGCAGATCATCGCCCGGGCTCGCCGTCAGGGCATTCGCCTGACGCCCAAGCAACTGTTCGAAAAGCAGACCATCGCCGAACTTGCGCAAGTGGCCGTGGTGTCCGAGGCCAAGCCTGCCGCAATCCCGGCTGCCGCGCCTGTGGCCCCCCGTGACTTCGCCCTGACGCCGATTCAGGCGCGCTTCTTTGCGCTGTCGGTCAGTGAGCGTGCGCACTGGAACCAGTCGCTGTTGCTGAATCTGCCGCAAGCACTGGACGTCGCGCTGTTGCACCAGGCGCTAGCCCTGTTGCTGGCCCAGCACGACAGCCTGCGCCTGAGCTTCCATCAGGGCAGCGACGGGCAGTGGTTGCAGCGCTATCGCGACAGCGAAAGCGCCGAGCGCGTGCTCTGGACCTGCGAACTCACCCGCGCACAAGACCTGGCCTCGCTCAGCGATGAAGCCCAGCGCAGCCTGAACATCGAAACCGGCCCGTTGCTACGGGTGGTGCATGCGCGCCTGCCTTCTGGCGAAGGTCGCCTGTTGCTGGCGATCCATCACCTGGCCGTGGACGGCGTGTCGTGGCGGGTGTTGCTTGAAGATTTGCAGCACGCCTACAGCCGTCTCGTGGCAGGGCAACCTGTAGCGCTGGCTGAAAAGACCGCCAGCTTCCAGGCCTGGTCGCAGTCACTGCAGAACCTGGCCCAGAGTACCGAGTTGGCCGCGCAACTGCCGTACTGGCAGGCGCTGCAGGTCGATGAAGCCTGTCTGCCGGGGGATGCCTCCATTCAAAGCCTGGTCGGCGATGGCGAAACCCTCAGCCTGACCCTCGATGCACAGGACACCCGCCGTTTGCTCAGCGAAGCTCCGGCGGCCTATCGCACGCGTATCGACGACCTGCTGCTGGCGGCGCTGTCCCAGGCCTTGTGGCTATGGAGCGGGCGCCGTCGGCATGTCATCAGTCTGGAAGGCCACGGCCGTGAAGACTCAAGCGGTGCCTTGGACCTGAGCCGCAGCGTGGGCTGGTTCACCAGTCTGTATCCGGTGGCGCTGGACGCCTGCGATGACGCCATTGCCACGCTCAAAGCCGTCAAGGAAACCGTGCGAGCGGTGCCAGATAAAGGCCTGGGCTACGGCGTGCTGCGTTACTTGTCGAAGGCCGAGCTGCCCGAACTGGTGGGGCAGGGCGTGACCTTCAACTACCTCGGCCGCTTCGACGATACCGAAGGCGCGTTGTTCTCCCTGTCGGGCCAGGCGCCTGGCAACCTGCGTGATCCAAAAGGTCCGCTGGCCAATGCCCTGGCGGTGGATGGCCAGGTGCGGGACGGCCAGTTGCACCTGGACTGGACATTCAGCCGTCAGCGCTTCAGCCGCGAGACCATCGAGCAACTGGTGGCGCTGTACCGCGAGCAACTGCTGCAACTGATCGCCCATTGCAGCGACGAGCACAACGCCGGGCTCACCCCGTCGGACTTCCCGCTGGCGGGGCTCAATCAGGCCCAACTGGACGCCCTCGAAATCCCGTCGCGGGACATTGAGGACATCCTGCCGCTGGCACCCATGCAACAGGGGATTCTGCTGCACAGCCTGCTGGAGCAGGGCAACGGCATCTACCTGATGCAGGACCAGTACGAAGTCGGCAGCCACGTCGATTTCGACGCCTTCAAGTTCGCCTGGCAGCAAGTGGTGCAGCGCCATCCGGCCCTGCGCACGGCGTTCCATGGCCTGGAGAGCGGCGTACAGCGCCAGGTGGTGATGCGCCGCGTGCCGTCGCCTGCGCAGTTGATCGATCTCAGTCACCTGTCCCGCGAGGCGGCCGAAGCGGAGCTTGAGGAGGTCCTCGCCGCCGAGCGCGAACAGGGGTTCGACTTCGCCCGCGCGCCGCTCTTGCGTTTGCGCCTGGTGAAGTTTGGCGAGGCGGATTTCCGCATCGTCCAGAGCCACCACCATGCGCTGATCGACGCCTGGTGCCGTGGCCTGATGCTCACCGAGTTCTTCGCTCATTACCGTGCACACTTGGAGGGGCGTCACGTCAGCTTGCCGGCCGCGCGACCGTACCGCGACTTCCTCGCCTGGCTGGCCGAGCAGGACGAAATGGTCAGCCGTGACTACTGGCGCCAGGCGCTGGCCGGGTTCACCGATGTCACGCCGCTGCCGTACCGCCACAGCCCGCACGGTGAGCCGCAGATGCGCGACGTCACGTTGGCGTTGGGCGTCGAACAAACCTCGAAACTGGCCGATCAGGCCCGCCAGCATCGCCTGACCGCCAACACTTTCGTGCAGGCCGCCTGGGCGCTGTTGCTGATGCAGCACGCTGACCGTGACGAGGTGCTGTTCGGCGTCACCGTCGCCGGTCGTCCCACCGAGCTGGAAGGCATCGAAGGCGCACTGGGCCTGTTCATCAATACCTTGCCCCTGCGCCTCAAGCGTCCGGGTGCGGGCGCGCCGGCGCTGGAGCTGCTCAACGCCTTGCAGGCGCAGAACGCCGAAATGCGTCAGCACGAGCACCTGTCCCTGGCTGACATCCAGCTGCTGGCCGACACCCCGCGTGGCCAGCCGCTGTTCGACAGCCTGTTCGTCTTTGAAAACGTTCCGTTGGGCGCAGAGGTTCAGCAGGCCGTGAACGAATACCGGATCAACCCCCTGGCCAACCGCACCCACACCAACTACCCGTTGACCGTGGTGCTACTGCCGGGCGAATCGCTGCAACTGCAACTGACCTATGACACCCGTCACTTCCACGACCACGACATGACCACCCTGGTGGGGCATTTCCGTCGCCTGCTGGCGCAACTGATCGACAACCCCCAGCAGACCCTCAGCCACTTGCAGCTGCTGGAGCAGGCCGAGCGCGAGCAGCTCTTGCAACAGGGGCAGGGGCCGGTGGAAAAACACTGGTACGGCATCAGTTATCTGGAGCGTTTCGAGTCCCGGGTGCAGGCCCATCCATCGCTGGAAGTTGCGCGTTGCCAAGGCCAGAGCCTGAGCTACAGCGAACTCAACCGTGAGGCCAACCGCATCGGCCACGGCCTGATCGCTGCGAATGTTCAGGGCGACGACGTGGTGGCGCTGTACGCACCCCGTGGCCTGGCGTTGCTGAGCATGATCATCGGCGCGTTCAAGGCCGGTGCTGCCTATCTGGCACTGGACGACCGTCATCCGGCCGGGCGCAGTGCGCGGATGCTGGTGAGCAGCAGAGCGCAGGTTTTGCTAACGCCCCGCGACTGCCTGGCGCAAGCCCGGGCCATTGTCGAGCTGGCCGAGGTCAAGCCACGGCTGCTGATTCTCGAGGACCTGCTGGCAGGCACCGTCGAGAGCAACCCCGGTCGCTACTCCAGCGCCGAACAACTGGCCTATGTGATCTACACCTCCGGTTCCACCGGTGAGCCGAAAGGGGTGATGGTCAACCAGCGCGGCATGCTCAACAACCAGATGTCCAAGCTGCCGTACCTGCGCCTGGCCGAGGGCGATGTGATCGCCCAGACCGCCGCCACCGGCTTCGACATCTCGGTGTGGCAGTTCCTTACCGCACCACTGTTCGGTGGGCGAGTGGAAATTCTGCCGGATGCGGTGGTTCACGATCCCCAGCGTTTGCTGGAGGAAGTGGTCGCCAATCAGGTCACCGTTCTGGAGTGCGTGCCTGCGGTGATCGACGGCATGCTCGCGGTGGCCCCGCACAAGCTGGATGCCTTGCGCTGGTTGCTGCCGACTGGCGAAGCGCTGACGGTGGACCTAGCCTCGCGCTGGTTCGCACGCTACCCCGACGTGCCGCTGATCAATGCCTATGGCCCGGCCGAGTGCGCCGATGACGTGGCGCTGCACACGCTGACGGCGGCCCCGCCTGCCAGGTCGAACATGCCAATTGGCCGGGCGACCGACAACAACCGGCTGTACGTGCTCGATTCCAGCCTGCAACTGGCAGCGCCGGGCGTGGTGGGCGAGCTGTACATCGGCGGCGTCGGGGTCGGTCGCGGTTATGCGGCGCGCCCAGGCCTGACCGCCGAGCGCTTCCTGCCCGACCCATTCGGTGAGGCCGGTGCGCGCCTGTACCGCAGCGGTGACCTGGTGCGCTGGAACGCCGAAGGCGCGCTGGAGTACGTCGGCCGGGCGGACTTCCAGGTGAAGATCCGCGGCCAGCGCATCGAGCTGGGTGAAATCGAAACCGTGCTGCTGGCCCAACCCGCCGTCCATGACGCGGTGGTCAGTGCGCAACCGACGGCCCATGGCCCGCAACTGGTGGCGTACGTGGTCGCGCAGGCCTCGCACAGCTTGTCTGTGGATGTCCTGAAAACTGCGCTCGCCCTGGAGCTTCCGGCGTTCATGGTGCCGGCCCACGTGATGCTGCTCGACCGCCTGCCGCGCAACGCCAACGGCAAGCTGGATCGCAAGGCCCTGCCAGCGCCGAGCGTGCAGGAACGCCACTTCGAGGCGCCCCGGGGCGAGCGCGAGCAGGTGCTCGCCGAACTCTGGCAGGGCCTGCTGAAAATCGAGCGGGTAGGGCGCGACGACAACTTCTTTGAACTGGGCGGGCACTCGCTGCTGGCGACACGGCTGTTGTCGCGCATTCGCGAGCGCCTGGGGGTGAGCATTCCGCTGGCGCAGGCCTTCGAAGCCACCACCGTCGCCGCACAGGCGGCCCTGATCGACACCTTGCAGGGGCAGACCCTGACGCTCGAGGGGCTAGATGCCCTGGACGAGTTCATGAATGAGCTGGAGGAAAGCAACTGATGTCGCAACCGAGCATGACTTCGCAAAGCAAGCTGCTGGCCCTGGCCACGCGCTTTCTCAGCCTGGGTGCGGCACAGCGCCGGGTGTTTCTGGGCAAGCTGCGCGAACAGGGGCTGGATGCGTCGGCGCTGCCGATTCCATCCGGCGTGGCGGGCGAGCGCAGTCCGACGTCCTTTTCCCAGCAGCGCCTGTGGTTCCTTGAGCAACTGGAGCCTGGCAACAGCACCTATTACCTGCCGGGTGCGCTGCGTCTGAAGGGCGAATTGAACATTGCAGCCGTGCAATCGGCCTTCGAAGGCGTGGCCCAGCGTCACGCCAGCCTGCGTACGGTGTTCGACACCGCCGAGGACGGCACGCCGCAGCAGTTGGTGCTGGTACAACAGGCGTTGCCGTTCGAGCGCCTGAACGCGGCCAGCGAGGACGAACTCAAGGCGCTGTCCGATGAGTTCGCCCGTCGCCCGTTCGATCTGGCGCAGGGCCCGCTGTGGCGCGTGGCGCTGGTTGAGCGCGCGGCAGACGAGCATGTGTTGCTGGTCTGCCTGCACCACATCATCGCCGATGGCTGGTCGATCCAGGTGCTTTTGCTGGATTTCGTCCAGGCCTACCGCGCAGCCCTTGAAGGCGAGGATCAAGCCTTGCCGCAGCTCCCGCTAAGCTACGCCGATGTCGCCCTGTGGCAGCGCGCTTGCCTGGAAGCGGGTGAGGCTGATCGTCAGCTGGAGTACTGGAAACAGCAACTGGGCGATGAACCGCCGGTGCTGGAACTGCCCGCCGACCGTCCGCGCCCGGCACGGCAGAGCTTCCGCGGTGCGCGCCTGCCGTTCAGCTTCGACGCAACGCTTTCAACCCGCATGCGCGAGCTGGCCAGGCAGCGCGGTGTGACCCTGTTTACCGTGATGCTGGCGGCCTATCAGGTGCTGCTGCAGCGCCTGAGTGGCCAGAATGACCTGCGCATCGGCGTACCCATCGCCGGACGTCAGCGGGCGGAAACCGAAGGGCTGATCGGCTTCTTCGTCAACACCCAGATCCTGCGCGGCGACGTCACGGCCGACGCCAGTTTCAACCGCATCATCGATAACGTTCGCCACGCCTCCCAAGGCGCCCAGGCCAATCAGGACCTGCCGTTCGAACAGCTGGTCGATGCCCTGGCGCCCGAGCGCAGCCTGAGTCACAACCCTCTGTTCCAGGTGCTGTACAACCATCAGCAGCGCCAGGACGAGGCGCTGCAACTGATGCCTGGCCTGAGCGCGACCCTGATGCCGCTGGACAGCGGCAGCGCCCAGTTCGACCTGGCGTTGCACACCTGGGAGAACGCGGCGGGTGAACTGGCGGGCAACTGGAATTACGCCACGGATCTGTTCGACCACGGCACGGTCGAGCGCCTGCATCAGCGTTTCGTGCAGCTGTTCGCTCAGTTGCTGGAGCAGCCGGATGCGGCGATTGGTGATTTTGAATTGCTGGATCTGCAGGACCGGGCGCAACTGGCTTTGGTCAATGACACGGCGCGGAGTTGGGTGACTGACGAGTTCGTCGTGCATCGGCAGTTTGAGCGCCTGGCTCAGTTGCATCCTGATCGTGAAGCTCTGTGCTTTGGTGAGCAGGCGGTGACCTACGCTCAACTGGATCAGCGGGCCAACCAACTCGCTCATTACTTGCGCGCTCAAGGTGTGGGGCGTGAGTCGCTGGTGGGCGTGGCTGCCTTGCGCTCGATTGAAATGGTGGTTGCGCTGTATGCGGTGGTGAAGGCGGGCGCTGCTTATGTGCCGCTGGACCCTGAATACCCGGCAGATCGTTTGCGCTACATGCTCGAAGACGCTGGCGTTGGCCTGGTATTGAGCCATGACGCGGTGATTGATGACTTGCCGGCAATGGAAGGCGTGCAGGTATTGAATCTGGATCGGCTGTCACTTGTCGATCAGCCTGTTACCTCGCCGGTGGTTGAGATTCACCCTGAGCAACTGGCCTACATGATCTACACCTCCGGCTCGACCGGTAAGCCAAAGGGCGCGGGCAACACTCATGCTGCATTGTTCAACCGCCTGGCGTGGATGCAGGAGGCTTATCTACTCGATGAAACCGATGCCGTCCTGCAGAAAACTCCATTCAGCTTCGACGTCTCGGTCTGGGAGTTCTTCTGGCCTCTGATGGTCGGCGCGCGTCTGGTCGTGGCCCAACCTGGCGATCATCGCGACCCTGTGTTGCTGACTGCCTTGATTGCAGATCATCAAATCACCACGCTGCATTTCGTCCCGTCGATGCTCGCCGCGTTCATGGCCCAGGACGATCTGTCCAACTGCACTTCGCTGAAACGCATCGTCTGCTCCGGCGAAGCCTTGCCTGCGGACTTGGCCCGGGACACCCTACAGCGTCTACCCAACGCAGGCCTGTTCAACCTCTACGGCCCCACCGAAGCCGCCATCGACGTCACCCACTGGACCTGCCGCAGCGAACCGGGCGCCTCGGTGCCCATCGGTCGTCCGATTGCCAACCTGCAAGTCCACATCCTCGACAGCCGCCTCAACCCGCAACCTATCGGCGTACCGGGCGAGTTGTACATCGGCGGCGACGGTCTGGCCCGTGGTTACCATCTACGTCCTGGCCTGACGGCTGAGCGCTTCGTCGCCAGCCCGTTCGGCAAGGGCCAGCGCCTGTACCGCACCGGTGACCTGGCGCGCTGGCGTGCCGATGGCGCGGTGGAATATCTGGGTCGTCTCGATCACCAGATCAAGCTGCGCGGCCTGCGTGTGGAAATCGGCGAGATCGAATCGGCACTGCTGGATCATCCTGCGATCAGCGAAGCGGTGGTCGTGGCCCGGCAACTGGCCAACGGCATGCAACTGGTGGGTTATGTCGTCGCCGAAGCTTTCGACGAGGAGCAACTACGCACCCAGCTCAAACAACGCCTGCCGGACTACATGGTCCCGGCGCACCTGGTGACGCTGGAGAAATTCCCGCTGTCGGCCAACGGCAAACTGGACCGCAAGGCCCTGCCAGAGCCGCAGGTGCAGCAGCGGGCGTTCGAAGCGCCGCTGGCCGGTGTGGAAAGTACACTGGCCGAACTCTGGCAGGATCTGCTGGGCGTGAAGCAGGTTGGCCGACAAGACAATTTCTTCGAACTGGGCGGTGATTCGATTCTCAGCCTGCAGATCGTTTCCCGCGCAAAGAAACGCGGGATCGGGCTGTCGCCAAGGCAGATGTTCGAACGCCAGACCATCGCCGAGCTGGCGCAGGTGGCCCAGGTGGTCAACCACAGCGAAGCCGCCGCGCTCTCGCGCATCGAATTCAACCGCGACATCCCGCTGACGCCGATCCAGCACTGGTTCTTCGAGCAGCCCATGGGCAACCGCAGCCACTGGAACCAGTCGTTGTTGCTGACCCCGTCCGAGGCGTTGGATCCTGCGGCGCTGGGCCACGCGCTACAGGCGCTGATCAATCATCACGACGCGCTGCGCATGGGCTTCGTCCAGCAGGACAACGGCCACTGGCAACAGCGTTATCGCGCCGAGGAGGACGCCGCACGCCTGCTCTGGCAGCGTGAGGTCGGGGCCCGGCAGCTCGCTGAAATCTGCGATGAAGCCCAGGCCAGCCTGCGCTTGAGCGACGGCCCGCTGCTGCGCGCCGTGCAGTTCAAACTGGCAGAAGGCGGCGAGCGTCTGCTGCTGGTGGTGCATCACCTGGTGGTGGACGGCGTGTCGTGGCGCCTGCTGCTCGAAGACCTGCACAACGCCTACGTCCAGGCCCAGGCGGGCTTGACCATCGATCTGGGCGAGAAGGGCCTGTCGTTCCAGCGCTGGGCCAATCGCCTGCTGGATTTCGCCTACAGCGATGCGCTGCTGGCCGAAGCCGATTACTGGCGTAACCTGCCGCCTGCGCCGCAACTGCCGTGTGCCAACCCCCAGGGCAAGGCGCAGCAAAGCGTCGTGCAACATCAGCACCTGCAACTCGACGCCGTTCGCACCCAGGCGCTGCTCAACCAGGCCCCTGCAGCCTATCGCACCCAGATCAACGACCTGCTGCTGACCGCGCTGACCCGCGCCCTTGCCCGGTGGAGTGGCCAGCCCCGCGCCTTGATCGCGCTGGAAGGCCATGGCCGCGAGGACCTGTTCGACGGCATCGACCCGGCCCGTACTCTGGGCTGGTTCACCAGCCTGTACCCGGTCAGCCTGCAGGCCCACGAGAGTCTCGATGCAGCGCTCAAACACACCAAACAAACCCTGCGCGCGGTACCCAATGGCGGCCTGGGCTACGGCCTGCTGCGCCATCTGCGCGGCGAGGCGTTGCCGTCGCTGGAAGGCTGCGTGCTGTTCAACTACATGGGCCGCGTGCAGGACAGCAGCGGGCTGTTCCGCCTGTCCGCTGAAGGCAGCGGTGCCCAACGTGCCGCCGATGCGCCGCTGGGCTGCGAATTGTCCATCGATGCCCAGGTGCGCGACGGCCAGTTCAGCCTAACCTGCAGCTACAGCGGCGAACGTCACGAAGCAGCGTCGATCCAACACCTGCTCGACGCCTACTCGACAGCGTTGGACGAGGTCATCGAGCATTGCCGCAGCCACTCGGCGGTCACGCCCTCGGACTTCCCGGCGCTTGAATTGACCCAGGCGCAACTGGACGCACTGCCGGTCGCCGCCCGCGACGTCGAGCAACTGTACCCGCTGACGCCGATGCAGCAGGGCCTGTTGTTCCACAGCGAACTGAGCGACGTGCAGTCCGCTGACGATGCCCGCGACCTGTACATCAACCAGGTGGCGCTGGATGTCGATCACCTGCCTCTGGCGCGATTCAAGTCGGCCTGGGCGGCAGCGGTGCAGCGTCATCCGATTCTGCGCGCCTCGTTCCTGCGCCTGAGCGGCAGCCAGCAGCCGGTGCAACTGATCCGTCGCGATGCGCAGCTTGAGGTCCGCGAACTGGACCTGCGTGGGCGCACCGAAGCACTCGGCGAAGTGCTGGCCGCCGAGCGAGAAACCCCGTTCAACCTGCAGAACGCGCCGCTGATGCGCGTGCTGCTGGTGCGCCAGAGCGAGACCCTGTGGAAACTGGTCTGGACCTTCCACCACATCCTGCTCGATGGCTGGAGCAGCGCGGCGGTGCTGGGCGAGGTGATCCAGGCGGCGATGTCCGATGCCGCGCCTCAGCCTGCCGGGCACTACGGCGATTACGTGCAGTGGCTCAACAGCCGCGACGCCGAACACAGCGCGCGGTTCTGGCAGACCCATCTGGCCGGTTTCGAACAACCGACGCTGATGGCCACGGCCCTGACCGCACCGACTTCGAGCAATGGCGAGCCGCTGCCGACCCAGGTGCTGGTCAAGACTATGCATCTGGACAGCGAGCTGCTAGGCACGGCCGCCCGCCGCCAGCGCGTGACCGCCAATACCCTGATTCAAGCGGTCTGGGTGCTGCTGTTGCAGCGCTACACCGGTCAGCAGCGCGTGGCCTTCGGCGCCACGGTGTCTGGCCGCTCGGCCCAGGTGCCGGGCATCGAGCGCATGCTCGGGCTGTTCATCAACACCTTGCCGCTGGTGCAGGCACCCCAGGCGCAGCAGACGGTCGGTGACTGGCTCAATGAGCTGCAACAGCACAACCTCGAACTGCGTGAGCACGAACACACGCCGTTGTTCGAGGCCCAGCGCTACGCCGGGCATGCGGGCCGCGATCTGTTCGATAGCCTGGTGGTATTCGAGAACTACCCGGTGGACGCCGTGCTGCGCGACAAGCAAGCCGGCGGCATCGAGTTGGGTGCGGTCGAGCTCAGCGACAAGACCCACTACCCGCTGAGCCTGGCGGTGGTGGCGGGCGAGCGCGCGCACATCCATGTGAACTACCACAGCAACGTGTTCAGCGCCGGGCAGGTCGAACGCCTGTGCGGCCATTTCCAGACCCTGCTCGACGGCATTTGCCGCTTCCCTGAAGCGCGCATCGGCGACCTGTCGATGCTCACCCTAGATGACGTGAAGGAGATGCACGGCTGGAACCAGCCACCGTTCTCTCCTTACGTCGAGCGTCCGATTCACGAACTGATCGCCGATCACGCACGCTTGCGTCCCGATTCTATCGCTTTGGTCCACGGCGAACAGCGCCTGACCTTCGCCGAGTTCGACCGCCGCGCCAACCAGTTGGCCCACGCCTTGCGCGCTCGCGGCATCGGCACCGAAGTTCGGGTGGCGATTGCCATGGAGCGCGGTGTGGATTTGTGGTTGTCGTTCATGGCGGTGTTGAAGGCCGGTGGCGCCTACATCCCGCTGGACCCGGATTACCCGACCGAGCGCCTGCGCTACATGCTCGAAGACGGCGGTGTGAAGCTGCTGATTTCCCACGATGCCGCGCTGGATCGCGTGCCCGTGGGTGATGTGCCGCTGCTCAATCTGGATCAGTTGGATGTCTCGGCTGAGCCCGAAACCGCGCCCGAGGTGACGATTCATCCTCAGCAACTGGCGTACCTGATCTACACCTCGGGTTCGACCGGCAAGCCGAAGGGTGCCGCCATCGCCCACGGCGACATCTCGATGCACATCCAGACCATCGGCGAGCGCTATCGCTTCACTGCCGAGGACCGGAAATTCCACTTCCTGTCGATCAGCTTCGACGGCGCCCACGAAGGCTGGATGATGCCGATGTGTTATGGCGCTCGGGTGGTGCTGCGGGATCAGGAGCTGTGGAGCGTCGAGCAGACTTACGACACCCTGATCCGCGAAGGCATTACCGTCGCTTCGTTCCCGCCGAGCTACCTGCGCCAGTTGTCCGACTGGGCCGGCTTGAAAGGCAAGGGGCCGGGGGTGAAAACCTACTGCTTCGCCGGGGAAGCCTTCAGCCGCGAGATGCTGCATGACGTGATACGCAACCTGCAGCCGCTGTGGATCATCAACGGCTACGGCCCGACTGAAACCGTGGTCACCCCGACGCTGTGGCTGGCGTCCGCCGAGACCGCCGATTTCACCACGGCCTATGCGCCAATCGGTGATCTGGTGGGGGACCGCCAGGGCTACGTGATGGACGCGGATCTGAACCCGCTGCCTCGAGGCATCGCTGGCGAACTGTACCTGGGTGGCGCCGTGGCGCGGGGCTATCTGGACCGTCCGGGCGCCACCGCTGAACGCTTCCTGCCGCACCCGTTCCGGGCCGGCGAGCGCATCTATCGCAGTGGCGACCGCGTGCGCTTGAACAGCCAGGGCCTGCTGGAATACCTGGGCCGCATCGACCACCAGATCAAGATTCGCGGCTTCCGCATCGAGGCCGGTGAAATCGAGGCGGCCCTCAAGGGTTGTGAAGGTGTACGTGAAGCCTTGGTCATCGTGCGTGACGGGGCGAACGGCAAGCAGCTTCTTGGGTACGTCGGGGGCAACGATCTGAACGAAGAGCAGATCAAGCAGCAACTCAAGTTGACCCTGCCCGAGTACATGGTCCCGGCTCACATCATCTGCATGGCGCGCCTGCCACAACTGCCCAACGGCAAGCTGGACCGCAACGCATTACCGGCTCCGCAACTCGCTTCCAGCGATTACCAGGCGCCGCAAAGCCAGATCGAACAGCAACTGGCAGCCCTCTGGCAGCCACTGCTGGGCATTGATGCGGTAGGGCGTAATGATCACTTCTTCGAGCTGGGCGGCCATTCGCTGCTGGCGATGCAACTGATCTCGCGCCTGCGTCATGAACATGAACTGAGCGTGCCATTGCGGCTGTTGTTCGAAGCACCGCGGCTGGCGGATTTCGCCCTGCGCATCGAGCAACTGGAGCAGCCGGGCAAGCAGTTGGAACTCACCAAGCGCAACGCCAGCCAGGCGGTGCAGTCGTTCTCGCAACAGCGGTTGTGGTTCCTCGACCAGTTGCAGCCGGGCGGCCACACCTACAACCTGCCGGGCGCGATGCGTCTGCGCGGCGAGGTGAATGAAGCGGCCCTGCAATTGGCGTTCGACGGCCTGACCGCACGGCACGAGGTGTTGCGCACGCGATTCATGGCGGGCGAAGGCCTGCCGTTGCAGCAGATCGATGCGGCGGGCGCGGTGCAGATCGAGCGTCTGGACATCAGTCAGGAAGCCAATCCTGAGGCGGCTTTCAAGGCGCTGGCGCAGGAGTTCGTCAAGCGTCCGTTCGACCTGTCGCAAAGCCCGGTCTGGCGTGTGGCGCTGGTGCGGGTGGCGGCCGATGAGCAGCGCCTGCTGCTGTGCCTGCACCACATGATCTCCGACGGTTGGTCGGTGCGGGTGTTGTTGCAGGAGTTCAGCGAGTTGTATCGCGCCGCCTTGAAAAACCGCGCGCCGCAGTTGGCGCCGTTGCCGGTGCAGTACGCCGATTTCGCCGCCTGGCAGCGTGAATGGCTGGCGGCGGGCGAGGGCGAGCGGCAGCTCGATTACTGGCGCGAACAACTGGGCGACGAGCACCCGGTGCTGGAATTGCCGAGCGACCGGCCGCGTCCTGCGCAGCAAAGCTATAACGGCGACCGCCTGCTGTTCGACTTCGACGAGGCCTTCAGTCAGCGTCTGCGCATTTTTGCCAGGCAACAGGGCGTGACCCCGTTCATGACGATTCTGTCGGCGTATCAGGTGCTGTTGCATCGCCTCAGCGGCCAGAGTGATCTGCGCGTCGGCGTACCGATTGCCGGGCGTTCCCGTCTGGAGGTGGAAGGCCTGATCGGCTTCTTCGTCAGCACCCAGGTGCTGCGTGCCCAGGTGTCTGCCGAGCTGACATTCCGTCAGGTGCTGGAACAGGCCAACGCCGCGACGCTGGGTGCCCAGGCCCATCAGGACCTGCCGTTCGAACAACTGGTGGAAGCCTTGCAGCCGCAGCGCAGTCTCAGCCACAACCCGTTGTTCCAGGTGGCCTACGACCACCAGCAGCGCGATTTCGAACCGCTGTCCGGCTTGCCGGGGCTGGTGGCCGACGTGCTGCCGCTGGACGACGGCAGCAGCCAGTTCGACCTGGCGCTCAACACCCATGAAGACGCCGATGGTGGTTTGGGTGGGTCGTGGAATTACGCCACGGATCTGTTCGATCACGGCACGGTCGAGCGCCTGCATCAGCGTTTTGTGCAGTTGTTTGCGCAGTTGTTGGAGCAGCCGGATGCGGCGATTGGTGATTTTGAATTGCTGGACTTGCAGGACCGGGCGCAGTTGGCTTTGGTCAATGAAACCGCGCGGGACTGGGCGACTGACGAGTTCGTCGTGCATCGGCAGTTTGAGCGCTTGGCTCAGGCGCATCCTGATCGTGAAGCTCTGCGCTTTGGTGAACAGGCGCTGACCTATCTGGAGCTGGATCAGCGGGCCAACCAACTCGCTCATTGCCTGCGAGCTCAAGGTGTAGGTCGCGAGTCGCTGGTGGGCGTTGCCGCTTTGCGTTCGATTGAAATGGTGGTCGCGCTGTATGCGGTGGTGAAGGCCGGCGCTGCTTACGTGCCGCTGGATCCGGAATACCCGGCGGATCGTCTGCGTTACATGCTGGAAGACGCAGGCGTTGGTCTGGTGCTGAGCCATGACGCGGTCATCGATGACTTGGCGGTGATGGAAGGCGTGCAGGTGCTGAATCTGGATCGTCTGGATGTCAGTGGTCAGCCAGTTACCTCGCCGGTTGTGGAGATTCATCCCGAGCAACTGGCCTACATGATCTACACCTCGGGCTCGACTGGTAAGCCCAAAGGCGCGGGTAACACCCATGCGGCGCTGTTCAACCGCCTGGCGTGGATGCAGGAGGCTTATCAACTTGGCGCAACCGACGCCGTCCTGCAAAAGACCCCATTCAGCTTCGACGTCTCGGTGTGGGAGTTCTTCTGGCCTCTGATGGTCGGCGCGCGTCTGGTCATGGCCCAACCTGGCGATCATCGCGACCCTGCGCTGCTGACTGCCTTGATTGCAGATCATCAGATCACCACGCTGCACTTCGTGCCGTCGATGCTGGCGGCGTTCATGGCGCAGGACGATCTTGATGGCTGCGTGTCTTTGAAACGCATCGTCTGCTCCGGCGAAGCCTTGCCTGCCGATCTGGCGCGGGAAACCCTGCAGCGCCTGCCCAACGCAGGCCTGTTCAACCTCTACGGCCCCACCGAAGCCGCCATCGACGTCACCCACTGGACGTGCCGCAACGAACCCGGCGCTTCGGTGCCCATCGGCCGTCCGATTGCCAACCTGCAAGTCCACATCCTAGACAGCCGCCTCAACCCGCAACCTATTGGCGTACCGGGCGAGTTGTACATTGGCGGCGACGGTCTGGCCCGTGGTTACCATCTACGTCCGGGCCTGACGGCTGAACGTTTTGTCGCCAGCCCATTCGGCAAGGGCAAGCGCCTGTACCGCACCGGTGACCTGGCGCGCTGGCGTGCCGACGGCGCGGTGGAATATCTGGGCCGTCTCGATCACCAGATCAAGCTGCGCGGCCTGCGGGTGGAAATCGGCGAGATCGAATCGGCGCTGCTGGATCATCCAGCGATCAGCGAAGCGGTGGTGGTTGCACGTCAACTGTCCACTGGCATGCAACTGGTGGGCTACGTCGTCGCCGAAGCATTCGACGAAGAGCAACTGCGTGCTCAACTCAAACAACGCCTGCCGGACTACATGGTCCCGGCGCACCTGGTGACGCTGGAGAAATTCCCGCTGTCGGCCAACGGCAAACTGGACCGCAAGGCCCTGCCAGAGCCACAGGTGCAGCAACGAGCCTTCGAAGCGCCGCTGGCCGGTGTGGAAAGTACGCTGGCCGAACTCTGGCAGGATCTGCTGGGTGTGAAGCAGGTTGGCCGACAGGACAATTTCTTCGAACTGGGCGGTCATTCGCTGTTGGGCATTCAACTGGTGGCGCAGATCCGTCGCGAGCTCAAGCTGGAACTGCCGCTGCGCGCGCTGTTCGATTCGGCGGTGCTGGCAGACCTTGCGCACTACCTGAGCACCCGCGCCGAACGGGCGGCATTGCCAGCCTTGTTGCCTCGGGGTGAAGCTGCCTTCGCCCCGCAATCCTTCGCCCAGCAGCGCCTGTGGTTCCTGGCGCAACTGGAGCCGGAAAGCGCCGCTTACAACTTGCCCTGTGTGCTGAACCTGAGCGGTGCGCTGGACATCGATGCGCTGCAACACAGCTTCGACGCCCTGGCAGCCCGCCATGAAAGCCTGCGCACCTGCTTCCAGCCCGGCGAGGCGGGCGTGCCGTTGCAGCGCATCCTGCCGTTGGCCGGCGTGAACATCGCCCGGCATGACCTGCGCGACAGTGCGGCGATGGAGGGCGACTTGGCCGAACTGGCCCACGGCTTCATGAACCAGCCGTTCGATCTCGATGCCCCTCAGGCGCCGTGGCGCGTGGCGTTGGTGCGAATCGGCCAGGATCAGTGGCGCCTGCTGCTGTGCATGCACCACATCATCTCCGATGGCTGGTCGGTGCAGGTCATGCTCGAAGATTTCGCCCGTCTGTACCGCGGCTTTGCTGAAGGCCAGCAACCCCAATTGCCTGACCTGAACGTGCAGTACGCCGACTACGCCAGCTGGCAGCGCGAGGTGCTCAGCGGGCCCGAGCGCGAACGGCAGTTGAGCTGGTGGCGTGAAGCGCTGGGCAACGAGCATCCGGTGCTGGAGCTGCCGGCTGACCGCTCGCGGCCTGCCGAGCGCGATGGCAAGGGCGGGCGGCATGCCTTTGTGTTGCCGCAGGATCTGGCCGACAGACTGCGACACACGGCCCGGGCCCAGGATGCCACGCTGTTCATGCTGTTCCTGGCCTCGTTCGACACTCTGTTGTATCGCCTCAGCGGTCAGCGTGACCTGCGCATCGGCGTGCCGGTGGCGGGCCGTGCCGAGGTGCAGACTCAGGGGCTGATCGGCTTCTTCGTCAACACCCTGGTGCTGCGTGCCCAGGTCAGCGGTGATCTGCCGTTCGCCCGGTTGCTGGCGCAGGTGAAAGACAACCTGCTCGGCGCCCATGCCCACCAGGACCTGCCGTTCGAGCAACTGGTGGAAGCCTTGCAACCGGCGCGCAGCCTGAGCGTCAACCCGTTGTTCCAGGTCAGCTACAACCACCAGCAGCAACCGGACATGTCGCTGCTGCAATTCGACGGCCTGAGCATCGAAGCGCAGCAATGGGACATCAAGGGTGCGCAGTTCGACCTGGTGCTCGGCACCTTCGAGCATCAGGACGGGCGCATCAGCGGCTACCTGGATTACGCCACTGACCTGTTCGACGCCTCGACCGTCGAGCGCCTGTACGGCCAACTGCTGACAGTGTTGAACGCGGTTTGCGCGCAACCGCACACCGCCATCGGCGACCTGCCCTTGCTGGGCGAGTCGGACCTGGTGGCGCTGGATCGGTGGAACACGCCGCCGTTCTCGCCGTATGTCGAGCGCCCGATTCACGAGCTGATTGCCGATCACGCCCGCTTGCGCCCCGATTCCATCGCCCTGGTCCATGGCGAACAGCGCCTGACCTTCGCCGAGTTCGACCGCCGTGCCAATCAGCTTGCCCACGCCCTGCGCGCTCGCGGCATCGGCACCGAAGTTCGCGTGGCGATTGCCATGGAGCGCGGGGTCGATCTTTGGCTGTCGTTCATGGCGGTGCTGAAAGCTGGCGGCGCCTACATCCCGCTGGACCCGGATTACCCGACCGAGCGCCTGCGCTACATGCTCGAAGACGGCGGCGTGAAGCTGCTGATTTCCCACGATGCCGCACTGGATCGCGTGCCGGTGGGTGATGTGCCGCTGCTCAATCTGGATCAGCTGGATGTCTCGGATGAGCCCGAAACCGCGCCAGAGGTGAAGATTCATCCTCAGCAACTGGCGTACCTGATCTACACCTCGGGTTCGACCGGCAAGCCGAAGGGCGCCGCCATCGCCCACGGCGACATCTCGATGCATATCCAGACCATCGGCGAGCGTTATCGCTTCACCGCCGAGGACCGCAAGTTCCACTTCCTGTCGATCAGCTTCGACGGTGCCCACGAAGGCTGGATGATGCCGATGTGTTACGGCGCCCGCGTGGTGCTGCGCGATCAGGAACTGTGGAGCGTCGAACAGACTTACGACACGCTGATCCGCGAAGGCATCACCGTCGCGTCCTTCCCGCCAAGCTACCTGCGGCAGTTGTCCGACTGGGCCGGCTTGCAGGGCAAGGGACCGGGCGTGAAAACCTACTGCTTTGCCGGGGAAGCCTTCAGCCGCGAAATGCTGCACGACGTTATCCGCAACCTGCAGCCGTTGTGGATCATCAACGGCTACGGCCCGACCGAAACCGTGGTCACCCCGACCCTGTGGCTGGCGTCCGCCGAGACCGCCGACTTCACCACCGCCTATGCGCCAATCGGTGATCTGGTGGGGGATCGTCAGGGCTACGTGATGGACGCGGATCTGAACCCGCTGCCTCAAGGCATCGCTGGCGAACTCTATCTGGGCGGCGCGGTGGCGCGGGGTTATCTGGACCGTCCGGGCGCCACCGCCGAACGCTTCCTGCCGCACCCGTTCCGGGCCGGCGAGCGCATCTATCGCAGCGGCGACCGCGTGCGCCTGAACAGTCAGGGCTTGCTGGAATACCTGGGCCGCATCGACCACCAGATCAAGATTCGCGGCTTCCGCATCGAGGCCGGTGAAATCGAGGCGGCCCTCAAGGGTTGTGAAGGTGTACGTGAAGCCTTGGTCATCGTGCGTGACGGGGCGAACGGCAAGCAGCTTCTTGGGTACGTCGGCGGCAACGATCTGAACGAAGAGCAGATCAAGCAGCAACTGAGCCTCACGCTGCCGGAATACATGGTGCCGCACTACATCGTCTGCATGGAGCGCCTGCCGCAGTTGCCCAACGGCAAGCTCGACCGCAACGCGCTGCCCAATCCGCACGTCAGCAGCCACAGCTTCGAAGCGCCTCAGGGCGAGCGCGAAGAGCACTTGGCAAAAGTCTGGCAGCAGCTGTTGGGTGTCGAAAGCGTCAGCCGTCAGGACAGTTTCTTCGAGCTGGGCGGTGACTCGATCCAGTCGCTGGCGGTGATTACCCGTCTGCGTCAGGTTGGCTTGAAACTGCTGCCCAAGGACGTGTTCAGCCACCCACGGCTCAAGGACCTGGCCCTGCGCCTGACCCTGGTCGAGGCCACTGGTAAAGTGCTGGTCGATGAAACACCAACCGGCGAGCTGCCGTTGACGCCGATCCAGGCGCATTTCTTCGAGCAGCCGATGGTCAACCGTGCGCACTTCAACCAGGCGCTGCTGCTGGAGGTTAAGCGCCCGGTCGAGGCGCCTCTGTTGGCCCGTGCGCTGGAGGCGGTGCTGCGTCATCACGATGGCCTCAACCTGAGCTTCCGGCAGTTGACCGACAACCGCTGGCAGCAGGCTTACCGGGAAACACCGGTCAGCGACAGCCTGTGGGTGCGTGACGTCGCCGATGACAACGAGCTGACCGCCCTGTGCGAGCAGGCCCAGCGCAGCCTCGACCTGCAGGACGGCCCCTTGCTGCGGCTGGTACTGGCGCAGATGCCGAATGCCAGTGAGCAGCGCCTGCTGCTGGTCGCGCACCACCTGGTGGTGGACGGTGTGTCCTGGCGTGTGTTGCTGGAGGACCTGGCCCGTGCCTACGCGCAACTGGCGTCGAACAGCGTCGTCAATCTGGGCCCGAAAGCCAGCAGCTACCAGCGCTGGGCGCGCCACTTGCAGCAGGCAGCACTGAGTCCTGAACGTGAAGCCGAGGCTGGGCAGTGGCTCGCGCAGGTCGGTCAGGACGATACCCTGTGGCCGGTGGACAACGCTCAGGGGCGTGCGACTCAGCAGGATCTCGAACAGTGTGAATTGCTGCTCGATGCCGACTCGACCCGCCGCCTGTTGCGCGAAGCTCCGGCGGCGCTGGATGCGCGAATCGATGAAATCCTGCTGGCGGCATTGGCCCAGACGCTCGAAGGCTGGACCGGTCGCAGCGACAACCTTGTGGCCCTTGAAGGTCATGGCCGCGAAGCGTTGTCCGAGGCGCTGGACGTAGGCCGCACCGTAGGCTGGTTCACCAGCCTGTTCCCGGTACGGGTCAAGGCCGCGAGCAGTATTCGCCAGACGCTGGAACAGGTTCGCGCCCTGGTGCGTGGCCTGCCGGACAAGGGCCTGGGCTTCGGTCTGCTGCGTTATCTGGGCAATGAGCCGGTGCGTGAAAAACTGGCCGCGCTGCCGGAGCCCAAGGTGGTGTTCAACTACCTGGGGCAGTTCGATCAGGATCTGGGCGACGGTCGTTTCGCGCCGTCGAAGGTGTCTTTCGGCGCCTTGATCGACCCGGCCACGGCGCTCAATCGCGAGCTGGAAATCAACGGCCAGGTGTACGCCGGGCAGTTGGGGCTGACTTTCCGTTTCAGCGGCCAGCGCTACCAGCGCCAGACCATCGAACGCCTGCAAAACGCTTATCGCTTGGCCTTGGTTCAACTGCTGGAATCACTGCCGGTGGCACAGCCAGAGTCGCCGGCAAGCGCCAAGCCATCGAGCAACAACGGCGCGCCCAACCCGCTGATCCGCCTGACCAGCGGCCCCGGCGACAAGCCGCCGGTGTTCTGCGTGCACCCGGTCAGCGGCACGGTGGTGGGCTATTACGCCCTGGCTCGTCGGCTGTCCGCGCAGTGGGACGTGTGGGGCATCCAGAACCGTCAGGTGCTGGACGGCAACTGGCGCGATTCCTCCATCGAGCAGATGGCCCGGGATTACGTCAAGGCGCTGCTGGAGCAGCAACCGGGCGGGACCTATCGCCTGGTCGGCTGGTCGATGGGCGGCACCATGGTGCTGGAAATGGCCCGCCTGTTGACCCGTCTGGGCAAGCGTGTGGAGTTCGTCGGTCTGATCGACGGCTACGTGCCGGGGGCAGGGCAGCCGCGTCCACCTGTGCCGGAAAACAGAGCGCCGGACAGCGATGCGGACAGCGAAGGCGATGAGCACTGGCAACAGTTGCTGGGCGTCGAGCGGCACATGCGCACGCTGGCCAATCAATGCCGGGCAATCCACCGCCAGAGCGTGCCGGTCTACGCCTGGTGGGCCGAGCGTTCCCCGGAAAATAACGATAACGCACCGGCTCTTCTGGAGCAGGGCATGGGTGCTCGCATGCAGGTTTCGGCCTGGATCGACGCCGACCACCTTTCGATTGTCCGTGATCAGCAGTTCATCACCCAGCTTGCCGAGGCCCTCGCGCAGGTCAACGAGCGTCCTCAATCACATGATTTCCAGGAGCAGGAATATGCATAGCCAACACAACGTGACGCCGATCAACGCTGAAAGCGGGCCAGACGCAGCGCTGGTCAATGCGAACTACCAGTTCGCGCCGACCCCGCGGCTGGAGCGTCAGGCGGCGGTGGAGTCCAACGCCCGCAGCTATCCGCGGCGCATTCCGCTGGAGCTCAAGCGCGCCCAGGGCATTCATGTGCAGGACAGCGAAGGACGCTGGTTCATCGACTGCCTGGCCGGTGCCGGCACCCTGGCGCTGGGGCACAACCACCCGGAGGTGGTGCAGGCAATGCGCAGCCTCCTCGATGGTCAACGCCCGCTGCACACCCTGGACCTGATGACCGAAGCCAAGGACGACTTCATCAATGAACTGTTCGCCCTGTTGCCGGCGGAGTTCGCCAGGGATGCGCGCATCCAGTTCTGCGGCCCGGCGGGCACCGACGCGGTGGAAGCGGCGCTGAAACTGGTGCGCACCGCCACCGGTCGCAGCAACCTGATGGCCTTCCACGGCGCTTACCACGGCATGACCCAGGGCGCGCTGGGGCTGATGGGCAATCTGGGACCCAAGGCGTATCTGGACGGCATGGCTTCGAACGCGCAGTTTCTGCCGTTCCCGTACGACTACCGTTGCCCGTTCGGCGTGGGTGGCGAGGCGGGCGAACGCATCGGCCTGCATTACATCGAAAACCAGCTGACGGACCCCGAAAGTGGCGTGTTGAAACCGGCCGGGATGATTCTGGAAACCCTGCAGGGCGAGGGCGGCGTGGTGCCGGCCTCGGCCAACTGGTTGCGTGAGGTGCGGCGCATCACCCGCGAGGCCGGGGTGCCGATGATCCTCGACGAAATCCAGTGTGGCGTCGCCCGCACCGGCAAGCCATTCGCCTTCCAGCACGCCGACATCATCCCCGACGTGCTGGTGCTGTCCAAGGCCATCGGTGGCAGCCAGCCGATGGCGGTGGTGGTCTACAACAAGTCGCTGGACGTCTGGAAACCGGGCTCCCACGCCGGGACCTTCCGTGGCAACCAGTTGGCGATGGTCGCGGGCTCCACCACCTTGCGTATCGTGCGCGAGCAGCAACTGGATCAGCATGCTGCGGCAATGGGCGAGCGTCTGACCGGGCATCTGCGCGGGTTGCAGAAGGACTATCCGCAGATGGGCGATGTGCGCGGCATGGGCCTGATGCTCGGGGTGGAGATGGTCAACCTCGAAGGGCGCACCGATGCCTTGGGTCGCTTCCCGCAGAACGGTGAACTGGCTTCGAAAATCCAGCGTGAGTGCCTCAAGCGCGGCCTGATCATCGAAGTGGGTGGCCGCCACTCCAGCGTCATCCGTTTCCTGCCGCCCCTGATCGTCACTGCTGCCCAGATCGACCAGATTGCCGAGATCTTCGGCGCTGCAGTCGCTGCTGCAACTCGCTAGAACCCCTCCCGAATGTATCAGCGATGTGTCAGCCCCCGGGGCAGGGATGGCATTTCGCTGTTACACGTAATACTAATGGTAATGAGAATAATTCTTTGCTACATTTTCACGCTTTTTTGACATTTCCGGTCAAGATTCAGGGGCTTGGGGCCCGCGATATTCAAAGGGAGGGGGAGTAAGGATGGGTAGCTACAACAACAATCAATTCAAGGTGAAAGCCTTGGCGGCGCTGGTTGCAACGGTCGCCTGCCACGGTATGGCCTGGGCCGAGGATGCCCCGGTCAAGCCGGCAAAAGGCAACACCATTCAACTGCAGAATTCGCTCGTTTCCGGGGAAGCCATAGCGGTAGAGAATGAAACCGGCTACCAGGCCAAGAACAGCACCGCAGGCACCAAGACCAGCACTCCATTATCGGAAACACCGCGCTCTGTATCCGTCGTGACACGTCAGCGCATGCAGGATCAGGCTTCGCAGACCCTGACCGACGTGCTGGGCTACGTGCCGGGTATTTTCGCGCCGCCATTCGCTGTGGGTGACGGTCTGGCGGGCGACCTGTTCTCCATTCGTGGCTTCAACGCCACCGACTACGGTTACGGCCTGCTCAAGGACGGCCTGCGTCTGCAAGGCAACCGCTACGACACCACCACCGAGCCCTATGGCCTGGAACGCACCGAAGTGTTCCGCGGCCCAAGCTCGATCCTGTACGGCGAAAACGCCCCGGGCGGCCTGGTCAACCTGGTCAGCAAACGCCCGACTGAAACCGCACAGGGCGAGGCCAAGTTCAGCTATGGCAGCAATAACCGTCGCCAACTGGGCCTGGACGTATCCGGCCCGCTGACCGACGACAACCGCATCCTGGGCCGCATCGTGATGCTCGGCCGCAACGCCGACACTCAGGTCGACTCGGTGCCGGATGATCGCCTGTACATCGCGCCGTCGATGACCTTCAACTTCGACGAAGACACTGCGCTGACATTGCTGTCGTCCTACCAGCGCGACCGCACCAAGCTGCTGCTGGGCTATCCGGCGGCGGGCACGCTTTTGAACAACCCCAACGGCAAGATCGGCAAGTCGCAGTTCAACGGCAACCCCGCCTGGGATGACTTCGAGCGCGAAACCTGGACCCTGGGTTACGAGTTCAGCCATCAGTTGAACGAGAACTGGCAGTTCCGCCAGAACTCGCGCTACATGGAATCGCGTCTGAACCGTCACGAAACCTGGCCGAACAACCTGAACAACGCAGGTTTTGGCACCACGCTGAGCAGCACCGCATACGACCGCGACAACAAGTCCGTGACCTACTCGGTGGACAACCAGTTCGAAGGCCACTTCACCAGCGGCGCACTGGAAAACACCGTGCTGCTGGGCGCCAGCTACGACCGCACCTCCTTCAATCAGGACTGGAACGCAGGCCTGGGCGGCACCTACAACGTGTTCAATCCGGTGTTCTCGCCGGTTCAGCCGCGCACCACGCAGTACGTGCAGAACTCCCAGCTCGACCAGCACATGTACGGTGCCTACGGCCAGTTGCAGAGCAAGTACGACAACTGGATCTTCCTCTTGGGCGGTCGTCAGGACTGGGTCCACAGCGAATACCGCAACCGTGCGAGCGCCGCTCGCGCAGGCAGCGCAGCGGTGCCGGCCACCGATCTGGATGGCTGGGATCATCGTTTCAGCTGGCAGACCGGCCTGATGTACCAGTTCGACAACGGCATCTCGCCTTACATCAGCTACTCGACTGCGTTCACCCCGGTGCAGCAGTCGTCGCAGCCGAACGGTGAATTGCTCGATCCGATCCTGAGCCATCAGTACGAAGCGGGTGTGAAGTACGAGCCCAAAGGCTGGAACACCACCTTCAGCGCGGCGGTCTTCCAGTTGACCAAGACACACGATGTGGTGGCCGGCTCCAACGGTTTCAGCCAGCAGGTCGGGGAGAGCGAGTCCAAGGGGATCGAGCTTGAGGCCAACAGCGACATCACCAAGAATCTCAGCCTGATGGCGTCGTACACCTACACCGATGCACGGGTGACCAAGGACGCGCCGGGTTCGTTGTTCGAAGATCATCAGTTGACCGGCATTCCGCGTAACCAGGCGTCGGGCTGGGCGACCTATCGCTTCCTCGATGGTCCGTTGAGCGGGTTCCGTGTGGGCGGTGGTGTGCGTTACTTCGACAACACCTTCGCGTACACCTCGCCGACGCTGTACGGCAAGTTGAAGACGGGCGATGTGACGCTGGTCGATGCGCTGGTCGGGTACGACATCGACAAGCACTGGTCGGTGGACGTGAACGCCAAGAACCTGTTCGACAAGGAATACGTCAGCGGGTGTAACAACGCCGGTCGTTGCTACTGGGGTGAAGAGCGTACTGTCATGGGGACCGTTGCCTTCCGTTGGTAAGGGTTGATTGACCACCGACCGTAGCAGTCCGGCTTGCCGGCGGGGCGTTTTCAAGATCGCTCCCGCCGGCAAGCCGTGCTGCTACGGGGATTTTTGATCGTGTTTGATCGTTCCCACGCTTTGCGTGGTAACGGCTTGTTTGACGCTCCGCGTCTTTCGGCGACGCTGGGGTTGTGTGTATATCCGTTATCGCGCTGGTTGGACTTTAGGGTTTCGCCCCTTACGGGCGACCTACTTTCTTTCGGGAAAGTAGGCAAACCATTTGCTCCTGGCTGGGGTCCTTCGGACTTCCCTCGACTCCGGCGCCGTTCCGGGGGCACGCCATGATGGGCCATCCATGGCCCGCACGGCTTTCGCGGCTTCCTGCCGCTCATCCCCCTCCACGACACCTACGCTCGGCCTGGCGCCTTGACGTCGCGCCCTGTGTCGCCTGCACCACCGCGCATGAAAAGCAAAATCAAAATCTAGAACACACCACCATCCCGTAGCAGTCCGGCTTGCCGGCGTCGGCGCCCCCAAAATCGCCGACGCCGGCAAGCCGGACTGCTACGGGCCGATTGAACGACGCTGAGATAGGGTGCAGATCCGTCATTGGGTCAATTGCACCTGAGGGTCCCAATCACCGTATTCAACTCACCCGCCAATGTCGCCAGTTCATCACTGGTGCTGGCCGAATCCACCGTCTGGCGCACGGTACGCTCGGTCACGTCGCGGATGCTCACCACCGCGCGGTTCATCTCTTCGGCCACCTGACTCTGCTGCTGGGCGGCGACGGCGATCTGCGTATTGCTCTCGCGCATCTGCGCCACGGCCTCGGTGATGGCCGTGAGTGCTTGCCCCGCTTCTCGCGCATGGGCCACGCAATCGTCGGCCTTGTGCGAGCTTTCCTGCATGAAGTCCACCGCATCGCGGGTGCCTGCCTGTAGGGCTGAAACCATGGTGGTGATCTCGTCGGTTGAGGTCTGGACGCGCCTGGCCAGGTTGCGCACTTCATCGGCGACCACCGCAAAGCCGCGCCCCATCTCCCCGGCGCGGGCCGCTTCGATGGCCGCGTTCAGGGCCAGCAGGTTGGTCTGCTCGGCGATGCTGTGGATCACGTTGACCACGCCGTTGATCTTCTGGCTGTCCTCGGCCAGGCGCTGGATCATACCGGCGGTCTGCTGCACGCCACTGGACAGCCCGGCGATGGACAGTTGCACCCGGTCCACCACCGCCTTGCCGCTACCGGCCAGCGCATCCGCGCTTTGCGACTGATCGCGGGTGGCGCTGGCGTGTTGGGCGATGTGGTAGACGGTAGCGGTCATTTGGTTGATGGCCGTGGCGACCTGGTCGGTCTCGCTCTGCTGGCCGAGCATGCCTTCGCGCACATCGCTCATGCCTGAAGCCAGGTGCACGGCACCCTGGTCCAGCCGCGCTGCCGATTGCGCGACGGTGCCGACGACGCGCTGATACCCGGCCTGCATGGCGTTGAACGCCTTGGCCATCTGCCCGACTTCGTCATCACCGGCCAGCGGCACCCGGGCGCACAGGTCGCCGCTGTGTTCGACGTGCAGCATTACGTCCTTGAGGGTGTTGAGGTGGGTCAGCAGGAAACGGATCAACAGTTGGGAGGCACCGAGCATGGCCAGCATCAGCACGAACACCGCAAGAGCGTACTGGCCGAGGTGCTCGGTCAGGACCTGGTTGAAGGAGGGAGGTGCGGCAATCGGGCGAATGTCTGGAAGCGCTTGTCCGGCGGGCCATGCAGCCTGCCATTGTGCCCGGACCTGCACCGCCTGCCGGGCATCCTCGGCGCGGCTGTGTTGCTCCAGGTTCACGGCGTACAGCACCAGCAGCAGAGTGGTGAGAAAGGCGACCGCGTTCACCGCCCAGAATTTGTATTTAAGCGAAATGTTGCTCAGCCAGCGGCTCATGAGAAGCTCTTCTGTGATTGCACGGGGTAAGGCAAGGTGCCATTAGTGTGTGCAATCGGCTGGGGTCAGAGGTTGATCTGGATCAATGAGCGAGATGAGGCACGTTGCCTGTCACGCCACCGTACCTGTGGGAGCGAGCTTGCTCGCGAAAGCGGTGGCGCGCCGATATGGCATTGTCGGGACGAACGCTTTCGCGGGCAAGCCCGCTCCCACAGAGGAAGCTGCAAGTCACTGGCATCGGTGAGGCATCAGCCTGCGAGCTGCGGCAATCCAAAGAACGCCTGGGCGCACGCGGTGGTGTGGGCTGCAACATCCTGCGCGGTTTCACCCCGGTGCAATGCCACTTCCCGCAACACTTCCGGAAGATACGCCGGCTCGTTACGGCCGTTCTTCGGCTTGGGCCGGAGGCTGCGCGGCAACAGGTACGGCGCGTCACTTTCCAGCATCAGCCGGCCACGGGGGATTTCGCGCACCAGCGGGTGCAGATGTGTGCCGCGGCGCTCGTCGCAGATCCAGCCGGTGATGCCGATGTGCAGGTCCATGTCCAGATAGCTGAACAGCGCGCGTTTTTCGCCGGTGAAGCAGTGCACCACGGCAGCCGGCAGGTGGTCACGGTATTCACGCAGAATGGCCAGCAGCCGTTCGTCGGCTTCCCGCTCGTGGAGGAACACCGGCATTTTCAGGGCAACCGCCATGGCCAGTTGGGCGTGCAGGGCCTTTTCCTGCTGTGGACGAGGGGAGAAGTCGCGGTTGAAGTCCAGCCCGCATTCGCCCACCGCACGCACGGCATTTTCTTTGAGCAGGGCATGCAACTCTTTCTCGGTTTCGCTTGTCCAAGCGCTCGCCGAGTGGGGGTGCACCCCGGCGGTGCTGAACAATCGCACACCGCTTTCATCCAGTTGGCGGCACATTTGCAAGGCTTGTTCGCTGCCTTCGACATCGGTTCCCGTGAGGATCAATTGACCCACGCCAGCGGCGTAGGCGCGGTCGAGTACCTCCCGTTCCTTTGAAGCGAAGCTTGAGTTGGTCAGATTGACGCCGATGTCGATTAATTGCATGGTTTCACCCTTGGCCTAGGCCCAGAAGAATACCAGAGCGTTTGAAGCGATAAAAAAACAAGCGGGTTCAACTGCTTAACAATTTTAATTCCCTGTGACGTCGCAGGCCGTTGCGCCTTGCGCAGCTCGCGCGGCTGTCCGTCACAGGCTTCAAGTCCGTTTTTCGGCATTTTTCCGGAGCTTCAATGATTCGAGCCCCCATGCTCACGTTGCTGTGCCTGTTTTTGGTGCCGTCTCTCGCCGATGCGACGCAACACACTGCCGGGCCGCCGGTGGTCATCAAGAAATCGCAGGTTCGTGACCTGTCCGCGATCCGCAGCAGCAAGGTGCTGAGGGTGCTGGTCAATCAGAGCCGCAACAGTTCCGGCGAAGTGCAGGGCGAGGCCATCGGTGTCGAATACCGTCGCCTGCAAGCCTTCGAAAAGTATCTCAATGGCCACGCCCGTGATGGCCAGAAGGTCTCCCTCAAGCTGATTCCCAAGGCCAAGGACCAGTTGCTCGCCGCCCTGCAGCGTGGCGAAGGCGATCTGGTCGCTCCCGGCGAGTTGCTCGACGCCAGCGCGGCCAAGTATGTCGACCCCACCAATGCGGTGGTCAGCGGTGTGCCGCTGGTGCTGGTGGGGGTGCGCGGCGAGCGCAGTTTCAAGCGCCCCGAGCAATTGTCCGGGCGCACCCTGATGCTGACCTCCGGCAGCGCTGCCAACCAGGCGGTGGTGCAATTGAACCAGAAACTGGCATTGCACAAGCTGGCGCCGGTGAAGGTCGAATGGGTCGATCCGAGCCTGGCGGTGGAGGATGTGCTGGAAATGGTTCAGGCCGGTATCTATCACCTGACGGTGGTCGAACAACCGATTGCCGAGCGCTGGGCCAAGGTGATGCCCAAGCTGCGGGTCGACCGTTCGGTGGCCCTGAGCAACGGCGACATGCAGTGGTTCGTGCGCAAGGACGCGGTGATGCTGCACGCCACGGTGGACCGTTTCCTGGAAACCTGGCAGGCGCCGGCCAACCAGGATGTCGCGTTCCAGAAGGCCTACAAGGACCTTTATCGTGTGCACTACCCCTTGGCTCGGGAGGATCGCCAGCGCCTGGAAAAACTGCGCCCGACCCTGCAACGCCACGCCGACGCACAGAAGATGGACTGGCTGGACCTGGCCGCCCTGGCGTTCAAGGAATCCCAGCTCAATCCGGGCGCCAAGGGCGGCAGCGGTGCCACGGGCCTGTTGCAGATCACGCCATCGGCAGCCCAGCGGGTTGGGGTGGGCAACATCCGTGATGTGGACGGCAACGTGCAGGCGGCCAGCAAATACCTGGCAATGATTCGCCGCAAGTTCTTTTCAAGCCCCAGGATCAACGAACGCGAGCGCATGGCGTTCACCCTCGCGGCCTACAACCTGGGCCCGGAGCGGGTGCAGGCGATGCGCACCCAGGCCAAGCGCCAGGGGCTGAACCCCAACCAGTGGTTCTTCCAGGTCGAGCGCGTGGCGATGGAACAGGTGGGGATGGGCGTGGTGAGCTACGTTAATAGTGTGAACAAATACTATCTGGCGTATGACCAGGAGCGCAGTTCGCTGGAGAGTCCTTCACAACGTAAAGTGGCTTCCAGAGACTGATCGATTAATTCGATGTTTATGGTGGGATTTTTGCGATTTTCATATTTGATGATTCGATTATGATGGCGCCACTTCTTCTTACCAAATGGAATTAAACGCCATGAACGCTCAAATCAAATCGCTGTTCAACACCAACGCCGGCTACGGCATCACTGTCCTGCGCATCCTTGTGGGCATCATCTTCATGGCTCACGGCAGCCAGAAATTGTTCGGCATGTTTGGCGGTTACGGCCTGGAAGGCACCGGCCAGTACATGGCGAGCCTGGGTCTGAATCCGGGTTACCTGATGGCGTTGCTGTCGGGTAGCGCCGAGTTCTTCGGTGGCCTGGCATTGTTCCTGGGCCTGCTGGTGCGCCCTGCGGCGGTGGTGCTGATCGTGATGCTGGTGGTGGCGATCCTTTCGGTGCACATCCACAACGGTCTGTTCATGGCCAACAACGGTTACGAGTTCGGCCTGGCACTCCTGGGTGCGGCGGTTGCGGTGCTGTTCGAAGGGGCAGGCCGGGTTTCGCTGGATCGGTTGATTGCCGCGAAGTAAGCAGCAAGTTCCACCTGTAGCAGCACGGCTTGCCGGCGGGGGCGTCATTGAGATCGCCCCCGCCGGCAAGCCGTGCTGCTACAGGTATCAATTCCCAGTATTGCCTACATCCAGAATTGACAATTCCCCTGCGGCTTCTCTAGGATGCCGCTCATGCGCCGATTTAAACAGCTACTTGCGGGGCGCCTGATGTCGTGAAAACGCCATCGAAATACCGCTAAAGCGCTGGTTCGGTGTTGCCTCTCACCTGCCCGGCGGAACATTGAGGCAGAGAAACTACACCATGAGCAGCCACGCCAACCCGCGCCCTCTCATTCGTCTGGCACCCATCGCCGGCCAATTCGTTCGTCGCAATCCGAAGATTCTCCTGGGCGGTTCCCACCAGCCGACGCTCTTGCGTTATCTGGACGGCTGGCCCCGTCGTCAGAACGGCCCCCACGCATTTCTCATCAAATTCATCGAAGCCAACGCGCCCCTCGACCGGTTCGCAAACGACCAGTTCGACCTGGCCGTCATTCAGGCACCCAGCGCCGAGCGCGCCGAGTCGGTGATTGGACACCTGACGCGCATCGCCCGGCAGGGTTTGATCACACGCTGCTGATCGGGCGGCGGCTGGGTTGCAGTCGGCCGTCCGGGTCAGTCTTTTTGAGCGCGCTGCGGATCTGGTTGGCGTGCCGGCAGTTGGCGACGATATTGCTGCGCAACGACCAGTCAGTGTTGATGATGAAAAAGTTCTGGATGTAGCTGTTTTCATCCACCGACTTGAACCACTCATCGATCTTGTTGCTCAAGTCCGTAGGGGCGTGGAAGGGCAGCGAGTACTTGGCGCACTGCACGGCCTTGAGCTCGAAGTCGCGCTTGCTCTCCTTGCCAATCCTGTCGACAAACGCTTTGAGTGTGTTGGTGTTGAACAGGTTTTCCCCCGGCCAGCACTGCTTGACGCCCGGCCACAATTCATGACTGGCCGATCCGTGGTTATAGGCCACGACCACGTTCTTGCCCGGGTGTTCGTTCCAGAGCTGTGCAAGGGTCTGTCCGCGCAAGGCGTAGGGCAGCCGCCTGGAGCCCAGCCCGGTATAGATCAAGGCTTGCAGCTCTTCATGGGCTTGCGCTGTGAACTTGTCGAACTGATGAAAATCCAGAATGACGATTTCCCGAGCCTTGCTCCCGTCCTGTTCCAGTTCGGCGAAATACTCCCGCGTACGCTGCAGGATATCGACAGCCACCGTCCTGCCCGATGAGGTCAGGTGAAAGACCTGGAAGCGCCTGGCGTCGCCTTCGGGATAAGAGGAGTAGAACCTGACGCGCAGGTCGAGCACCCTGATGCCGTGGCGCAGCTGTTCGTGGGGCGGGACGTCCTGCGCGAACTCCTGAAGGACGCCCAGGTTGGGTGATTGCTTGTCGCTGCCTGAGTTGTGGGTGCCTGGCAAAATCAGCTCATCGACCCGCAGGCTTTCCAGCCCGGGGGTGTGCGCCATCCAGTTCAGGTGCAGAGGGGGATTGCTTGAGGTGCTGGTCATGTCGTCATTCCTTGACGTAATGGCGGCGCGCGGAAAGCACGGCCGCGTGAAAAGTCCAGGGATCACGTTACCGAACGAAAACGCCCGGTCAATGAAGGCACCGGGCGCGAACTGTTGCAGGATGTTGGGAGGGCGCAGCCTGCGCAGGACGCCTCAGCGTACCCGCAGCACCACCCGACCGCGCACCGGATCTTCGTCCAGGTGGTTGTGCGCCTTGCCGAACTGCTCGAAGGGCCAGGTGCGATGGATGTCCGGCTTGAGCAGGCCTTTGACGGTCAGCTCGTTGATCGTGTCCAGGGCGCGCTTCATGGCCTCGCTGTCCTGGGCGATGCCCAGTTCCGGTTTGCCGGTGAAATTCTCCAGGCAGTGCACGAAGAAGCGCATGTTCTTGCGAAAGGCCTGCATCGCCGGGAAGGGCGTGGTGTTGCCGCCGCGCAGGCCATACAGCACCAGGCTGCCACGGGGCGCCAGCACGTCACCGAGCCGCGACATGTGCATGCCACCGTAGCCGTCGAACACCGCTTCGATGCCCTTGCCCTTGGTCAACGCGTCGATGCGCAGGCAAATGTCGTCCTCTTCGGTCACGATCACCCGCTCGGCACCATTGGCCAACAGGTATTCGCGGTCCTCGGCATGTTCAGTCGCCGCGATAACCCTTAGGCCCAGCGCCTTGCCCAGTTGTACGAAAGCGATACCTGGGCTGTAGGCCGCGTCGGTGACCAGCACCGTCTGCCCGGCCTGCACCCGCGCCAGATCGACGAGGGCGAAGTAGGCCAGCAGCATCGGCGTGTAATGAACGCTGGCTTCGACCGGCGTCAATGCATCGGGATAGCGGGTCAGGGCGTTGCGCGGCACCAGCACGTGATCGCCGCAGACCGGGTAGTCGTTGGCGCTCATGGCCTTGAAGCTGGCGACCTTGTCACCCACTTGCAGATCGGTGACGTCGGCGCCCACGGCCTCGACGATACCGGCCATTTCGCTGCCGATACCGGCTGGCAATTGCACCTTGGCCAGGGCCAGGTTCTGGCGCCACAACACATCGTCCCAGCTGATGCCGATGGCTTCGGCACGAACCAGCACTTCCTGTGGACCGGGCAAACGGTCAGGCTGCTCCTCGCAACTGAGCACATCGGCTTTGCCGAAGCGATGAAATTTGATGGCGCGTGACATTTCCAACCTCGACTCATTTGATTAGCGTTGGAATGACTCTACGGGGCAGGGGGCTCGGGGACCATTTCTGTCTGTCGATACCCGACATGTCTGTCATCAATTGAGAATTGCGGAACTCTCAAACGGTGCGACCAGGGTTTATGATCCAGCTCACCCATTCTTCGAACAACAGAGGCTGACAATGTCGTGTGATGCTCGCTTCAAACAGCTGTGCGCCCAGTCCGGTCATGACTTCGACGGCGAGATCAAGATCGGTGGCAACTACGTGCCGTTGGTGCGCCATGAGGATCAGATCTACATCAGCGGGCAGATCCCCCGGGTCGGCGACAGGGTGGTGGTGACCGGGCGCGCCGGTGGTGATGTGACGCTGGAAGCTGTGCAACAGGGCGCCAGGATCAGCGCGCTGCGGGCCATTGCACTGTTGCAGCGCAGCGTCGGCAGCCTGGATCGGATCGTACGGGTGCTGCGCATGACGATGTACGTGCAGTGCACCGACAGTTTCACCCAGCACAGCGAAGTGGCCGACGGCGCGTCCGAGGTGCTGTTTTTCGTGTTCGGCGAGGCGGGCGCCCATACCCGCAGTTCGGTGGGGGTGTATCAGTTGCCCAAGAATGCGACGGTCGAGATGGATCTGATCGCGGTGGCTGAGCGGGATTGAGCATCATTTGCCCCATGTCGCCAGCACGCTGTCCACGAAATGCCGGACCTTGGGCAGCCGATAGCGGTCCTGGGCGTACATCAGCCACATGGGCCGGCTAGGCGGGCGGTAAGCCTGCAGCAGGGGTATCAGCTTGCCCGCCTGCAAGTCCTCGCTGATCAGCACGTCCGGCAACATCGCGATGCCCATGCCCGCCAGTGCCGCCTGGCGCAAGGCGGGCGAGCTGTTGACGATCATCGAGCCTGCCACCGGAATCTCGATCACTCCTTCAGGCCCCGTGAGTTTCCACAGCTTGTCGGTGGCCCGCCAGTCGTCCCCGGCCGGGTAGGCGAACGCCAGGCAATTGTGCTCGCACAAGTGCGCAGCCTTCAGCGGCGTGCCACGGCGCTCCAGGTAATCGCGCGAGGCGCAGATGGTCAGGGTGTAATCCCGCAAGGGGCGGGCGATCAGCGCAGAAGATTCGGGCATCCCCAAGCGAATCGCGGCGTCGAAGCCGTGCTCGATCAGGTCCATCAACTGGTTGCTCAGCACCACCTCGACCTTGATCTGGGGGTACTGGTCCATGAAATCCTTGAGCATCGGCGACAGGCGCTCGGCACCAAAAGCTGGAGGAGCAGTGATGCGCAACGTGCCGCTGGGCTGGGTCTGGATGTGTTCGGCCATGCGCTCGGAATCGTTGACCAGCGCCAGTACGTCGAGGCAGCGGCGGTAGTACTGCGTGCCGAATTCCGTCAGGTTCTGGCGACGGGTCGTACGCTGCAAAAGGCTCACGCCCAGTCGCTGCTCCAGCGCCTTGAGGTGATTGCCGACCATGGTCGTCGACATTTCGCACTGCCGAGCGGCGGCGGTCAGGCTGCCGCTTTCCACCACCTTCACGAATACCGTCATTGCCTGGAACACATCCATTAGCCACTCCAGCTTTAAAGTCACTCAAGAAATGCCATCTTTATACAGCATATCGGGCTAACGATACTGACGTCACCCACTGTGATGGAGCAATCGAGATGACCGCCGCCTGCCTGATGAACACCTACAAACCGCTGCCCCTGAGCTTTGCCAGAGGAGAAGGCGCGCGCCTCTGGGACGAGACCGGTCGCCAGTACCTGGACGCCATGGCGGGCGTGGCCGTGACCAACGTCGGGCACAGCCATCCGCAGCTGGTGACGGCAATCAGCGAGCAGGCCGGGTTGCTCCTGCACACTTCCAACCATTACCGGATCGACTGGCAACAGCGCCTGGCTGCGAAGCTGACCCGCCTGGCGGGGCTGGAGCAGGTGTTCTTCAACAATTCCGGGGCCGAGGCCAACGAAACCGCACTCAAGCTGGCGCGTTTGCATGGCTGGGCCAAAGGCATCGAACAGCCGCTGATACTGGTCATGGAAAACGCCTTCCATGGCCGCACGCTGGGCACGTTGTCGGCCAGTGACAGCGGTTCGGTGCGCCTGGGGTTTCAGCCGTTCTCCGGGGAATTCGTCAAAGTGCCTTTCGGGGATATTGAAGCGGTGCGCCAGGCGAGCAGGGTGTACGGCGAACGCATCGTCGCGGTGATGCTGGAGCCGATTCAGGGGGAGGGCGGCGTGATGCTGCCACCGCCGGGGTATCTCAAGGCGCTGCGTGCTCATTGCAGCAATAACGCCTGGCTGATGATCCTCGACGAAATCCAGACCGGCATAGGCCGCACCGGACACTGGTTCGCCTTTCAGCACGAAGGTATCGTGCCGGACGTGGTCACCCTGGCCAAGGCACTGGGCAACGGCATTCCCATTGGCGCGTGCCTGGCCACGACCGCGGTGGCGCGCTTGTTCACCCCGGGCAGCCACGGCAGCACTTTCGGCGGCAACCCGCTGGCCTGTCGCGTTGGCTGCACGGTGCTGGACATCGTTGCGCAGCAAGGCCTGCTGGAGAATGCCGCAACCCAGGGAGAGCGACTGTTGGCGCGTCTGCGCGAAACCCTGGCGGGGCATCCGGACGTGGTGCAGATTCGCGGCTTGGGCCTGATGATCGGCATCGAACTGGCCCGCCCCATCCGCGACCTGACCCACATCGCCGCCCATGAATACGGCGTACTTCTGAACGTCACCCGCGGCCAGACCATCCGCCTGCTGCCGCCGTTGATCATCGAAGAGTCGGACGTCGAGCAGATCGTCGCCGCTGTGTCGGGGGTGTTGGGGGTGGGTTATTGACCCGAAATCATGCTCGCCACACAACCCGTAGCAGTCCGGCTTGCCGGCGATAGCGGTCTTGAGTACGCCCCCGCGGGCAAGCCCGGCTGCTACGGGATTTGGGTTGTTCACGGGATCTGTGTATCACCCCAGCACCGTAGCAGCACGGCTTGCCGGCGGGGCGGTCTTGGGTACGCCACGCCGGCAAGCCGGACTGCTACAGGGTCATTTTGCGCTGGACAACTGCATGATCATTGCCACGGTCAGGTAAAGGCGGGGTGCGATGCTGGAAAGCTCGGAATATTCGTCATCGGCGTGCAAGCCGGCGCCGACCACGCCCATGGTTTCAAGCACCGCTGGTTTCTGACTGTCGGGGACGTAGGCGTAACCGGCGTCGGTGCCGAAGCGCATGGCGATCGGTTCGATGGTGCGGCCGATCTTGCCGTACAGCGCCTGGGCGGTTTTCGCCAGGTCTTCGCTGCCCGGGTTCTTGACCAATAGCGGCCGGCCCTTGTCCAACCGGAAGGTCACATCGGTGCCGTCGATCAGCTTGTCCTTGATGATCCGCTGCCCATCGGCCAACACCCGGTCCGACTCGCTCGGGTCCGAATAGCGCATGTCACCTTCGGCTGCCGCGCTGGCAGGAATGATGTTGCGTTTTTCTCCACCCTTTATCAGGGTCCAGTTCACGGTCGTGCCCTTGGCCGGATCGCCCAGGTCCTTGAGCTGGACCAGTTGATGGGCCAGTTCCATCGCCGCGTTGCGACCCGCTTCAGGCGCCGAGCCCGCATGGGACGACTTGCCCTTGACGTCGACGAACACGCCATTGATGCCGTTGGTGGCGACGGTCACCGCATCCTTGTCCGGTGGCTCGTAGGAGAAGACATAGTCATGCTCGCGCGCAAGCTCGGCGATGAGTTTCTTCGAGCCTGCCGAGCCGGTTTCTTCATCCGGGTTGAACAGCACGGTGATGGTGCCGAAGTCCTTGAAGTTCTGATCCTTGAGCAGTTTCAGCGAATGCAGAACCATGGCCACGCCGCCCTTGGCATCGGCCACGCCAGGGCCGTAGGCGCGTTCGGCGTCCACCCGGAACGGCCGTTTGGCAGCGGTCCCCGGGCCGAAAACTGTGTCGTAGTGAATCATCAGCAGAAAGCTTTTCGAGCCGCTGCCTCTAAGGGTGCCGACAATGTTGTCGCCCGCAGATGGCGTGGCCGGTGTGGTCTGAACGCTTGCGCCCAGCGCCTTGAGGCGATCGACCAGCACTGCGCTGACCGTCTTCAGGCCAGGGGCCTGTCCAGTGCCGGTGTCGATGTCCACCAGTTGTTTGACCGTGGCCAGATAGGCTTTCTGTTCGGCTTGGGCCTTGTTCAGGAGCTGGTCGGCGGGCAGGTCGGCCGCAAGGGCCAGTGAGCAGAAGAGTGAAGTGGCGACGGCGGCCGCCAGGGTGGTGCGTCGGACGAGCATGCTGGATCCCTCAGAGGTGTGAACGCTTTTGCTGTGAACCCTGTGACGGGGCATCGTTCCACCGCATCCGCCTCCGGGAAAGCCAAACCGGCGCGCGTTTGCCCGCCGATCCCCGTAGAATCCACTTCCTGAAAGCAGGTTTTCGAGGTTGTACAGGTGGAACTAGAGCAGGGCTTCGTCCTGACCCGGCATTGGCGCGACACCGACGCGGGCACCCAGGTCGAATTCTGGTTGGCGACTGACAGCGGCCCGCGCCGCGTGCGCCTGCCGTTGCAGACGTCCGTGGCGTTCATTCCTGCGCAGCATCGCGAGCGGGCCGAGGTGGTGTTGCGCCAGGAAAGCAATGTCCAGCTCAAGCCGCTGGAACTCTGCGACTTCCGCCATCGACCGGTGCTCGGGCTCTACACCGGCCAGCATCGCCAGTTGATGAACCTTGAGAAGGAGCTGCGTCGGGCCAGCGTCGATGTCTACGAAGCCGACGTGCGTCCGCCCGAGCGCTACCTGATGGAGCGCTTCATCACCGCGCCGGTGGAGTTCAGCGGCACGCCCGATGCCAGCGGCCTGCTGGTTGATGCGCAGATGCGGCCCGCTCCCGACTATCGCCCACGCTTGAAACTGGTGTCTCTGGACATCGAAACCACCGAGCGCGGCGAGTTGTACTCCATCGCCCTGGAAGGGTGCGGCGAGCGTCAGGTGTACATGCTCGGCCCGGCCAATGGCGATGCTGCGCAGGTGGACTTCACCTTCGATTACTGCGACACCCGCGCAGCGCTGCTGGAAAGCTTGAATGCCTGGATGGCACGCCACGACCCTGACGCGATCATCGGCTGGAACCTGGTGCAGTTCGACCTGCGGGTTTTGCACGAACACTCCCGGCGTCTGAACGTGCCGTTGCGGCTGGGGCGCGACGGCGAGGTGATGGGCTGGCGCGAACACGGGGCGGGCAACAATCACTTCTTTGCCTCGGCCGCCGGACGGCTGATCATCGATGGCATCGAGGCATTGCGCTCCGCCACCTGGAGCTTCCCCTCGTTCAGCCTGGAAAACGTCGCCCAGACTCTGCTCGGCGAAGGCAAGGCCATCAGCACCCCGTACCAGCGCATGGACGAAATCAACCGCATGTTCGCCGAGGACAAGCCGGCGCTGGCTCGCTATAACCTCAAGGACTGCGAACTGGTCACGCGGATTTTCGAGAAGACCGAGCTGCTTACCTTTCTGCTCGAGCGTGCCACGGTCACCGGCCTGCCGGCTGATCGCAATGGTGGTTCGGTGGCGGCTTTCGAGCATCTGTACATGCCGCTGATGCACCGCCAGGGCTTCGTGGCTCCCAACCTTGGTGAACGCATGCCCGAGGCCAGCCCAGGCGGGTTCGTCATGGACTCGCGTCCGGGGCTGTATGAATCGGTGCTGGTGCTTGACTACAAGAGCCTTTACCCGTCGATCATCCGCAGCTTCCTGATCGACCCGGTGGGCTTGATCGAAGGCCTGAAACACCCCGACGACCAGGACTCGGTCGAAGGCTTTCGCGGGGCGCGCTTTTCCCGCACCCGGCACTGCCTGCCGTCCATCGTTTCCCGCGTCGCCGAGGGGCGCGAAGCCGCCAAGCGCGAACGCAACGCACCGCTGTCCCAGGCCCTGAAAATCATCATGAACGCCTTCTACGGTGTGCTCGGTTCCAGCGGTTGCCGCTTCTTCGATACGCGCCTGGCGTCGTCGATCACCCTGCGCGGCCACCAGATCATGCGCCAGACCCGCCAACTGATCGAAGCCCAGGGTTATGAGGTGATCTATGGCGATACCGACTCCACCTTCGTATGGCTCAAGCGCCCCCACGAGCAAGAGGAAGCGGCGCGGATCGGCAAGGCGCTGGTCAAGGGCGTGAACGACTGGTGGCGCGAGCATCTGCACAACGAGTTCGGCCTTGAAAGCGCGCTGGAACTGCAATTCGAAACCCACTTCAAACGCTTCCTGATGCCGACCATCCGTGGCGCAGAGGAGGGCAGCAAGAAGCGCTACGCAGGCCTGGTGACCCGCGCCGACGGTGAAGACGAGATGGTCTACAAGGGCCTGGAAACCGTACGCACCGACTGGTCGCCGCTGGCCCAGGTGTTCCAGAAAGAGCTGTACCTGCGCATCTTCCAGCGTCGCCCGTTTCAGGAATACCTGCGCGATTATGTGCGCCGCACGCTGGCGGGGGAACTGGATGAGCAGCTCATCTACCGCAAGCGCCTGCGCCGTTCGCTGGACGAATACGAACACAACGTCCCGCCCCACGTGCGTGCTGCCCGCATCGCCGACGATTACAACCGCCAGCAAGGTCGCCCGCTGCAATACCAGAACCGCGGCTGGATCAGCTACGTCATCACTGTCGCTGGTCCCGAACCCCTGGAAGCCCGTAGCGCCCCGATCGACTACGACCACTACATCACTCGCCAGCTGCAACCGATTGCCGACGCGATCCTGCCGTTCGTGTTGCCCGGCACGATCAACCTGCAGAGCCTGGATCAGATGAGTTTCGATTTCTGAGAAGACTCCATCCAGCACCGAACCCGTAGCAGCACGGCTTGCCGGCGGGCTGCTGCGTAGCAGCAGTAGAATCAGACACCTGCGTCGTGTCAGACAGACCGCGTCCACAGGGTTTACTGCCGCTGCGCGCCAGCCCGCCGGCAAGCCGTGCTGCTACGCCCTGGGGGCAGAAGCGAGGTCCTGTTACATTCGGACATCGTAAATACGGCTGATTCAACGAACCTCTGCTACAACCAATGGGGGTGTCCCGGCACAGCAGTGCCCCTGGATACCCGTTAACCATAATTACAAGGAGTTTTGTCCATGGCCCTGTCTGAACTTGAGTTGCGCCACATCATCGAGCGCAGCTTCCTGCCGCTCCAGTGCAAGTGCTCCATCGATTCGCGTGGTGAGGTTTCCATCGAACTGCTCGATCGCTCGACCGGGTTCAACGTGGCGGCCAGGGGCATTCCCCGTTCGAGGTTCGAATCGTCCCGGGAGTTATCCAGTTTCGTGGCGCAGATGAGAGCGCAATTGTCTTTCGCTAACGCAGGGGAAGCACCTGCCAAGACAAGATCCAGTGGCCGACAGCTCTGATCTGTCCAGCGTGATGAGCCGGTACTATCGCGGCCGGTAATAGTGAGCATCAACAATCAAAAGTTCTGTTTTGCGGGTAGAACCGGAAAATGGCGATATCGAGGCCACTGCCCATCGGCAGGCCGTCCACAGGATATCGCCCATGCGACTTTTGACTTCCTCCGCCTTCTCTGCGGTTTGTGCCCTTGTGCTTGCCGGTTGCGCGTCTGCGCCAAACGAGCCGACGCTGACGCTGGAAACCAGCAAGACGCCCGAACAGTACACCGCCTGCGTGGTGCCCAAGCTGCAAAGCCGTTCGTTGAGCCCGGTGCTGTCGCAGGCCCAGCGGCATTACAAGATCGTGATGTCGAGTTCAGTCACGGCGGACAACGTGATCGAAGCCTACAAGGCCAACAGCGGCGGCAAGGTATTCGTCTATGAGCGCAGCCTGCTGGGCGCAGGGGTCGGGAAAGTCGCGAAAGAGTGTGCCTAGCGCCAGAATTGGCCGGCGAATCCACAGCAGCAGGGCAGACCCGCCGGGCCTGCCTTGCGCCTTCGTTCAGGGCAGTGCGATCTGGTATTCGGCCAGCTTCGTGCGCTGCTCTGCCTCTACGTACTTCTTGTCGACGATCTTGGCGAAGGTCGTGAAGTCGGCCCTGGCGTCGTCCTTGTCGTTCAGGTGGTCATAGGCAACGCCACGCGCATAGTACGCCCAGGCGAAATCCCGCTGGCGTTGCAGCCCGGTGCTGAAGGATTCGGCGGCTTCGCGATACATGCCAAGGTCGTTCAGCGCCAGGCCCAGGTGGTAATAGGTCGGCATGTTGAAACCATTGCCCTTGCCGGCTTCGCCCAGGTTGTTGTCCAGGTTGTACTGAACCAGTTGCAACGCCTTTTTCGGGTTGCCGGCCTTGCGATACATGTAGCTCAGGTCAAGGTATTCCCGAGGGGAGGGCTTGACCGACAGTTGCATCGACTTTTCCTTGGCCACGATGGCCTCGGGGTAGCGATTGAGATTGCCGTAGGCATCGGCCTGCACCAGGTAGATCAGGCTCTGCATCGGGTTGGACAGGGTGTTTTTCTCAAGGCACAGATCGCCTTCCTGCAACACCAGCGGGTAGTTGGTGGCCTTGGAGGCCTGAAGCTGCGCGCGGCAGTGCGCAAGGTTCGGGTTGACCGGTTTCTGCATCCCGGCGCAGCCTGCCAGAAGAGCCGTGCAGGCGATCAGAGCGGTGAAACGAGCATTCATCAGAAACATCCTTGTCAGTCCAGCAGATGGGCGTTGAGGTCAGGGCGATACACCTGCAACAGCGGCGCGGTGACGGTGCCCTGCAACGAGCAGAACACGGTGGTGTGCCCGCCCAGCGGTGGGGTGGTGTCGCCGTTGTCGACCATCAACACCCGGTCGACGAATCCGAACGGCGTCGCCACGCCCGGGCCGGTCAGGCCTTCGGTACGCCACTGGTTGATAGGGTCGCCGATCCGGCGGATCTCGGCGCGAGTGAAAGTCTTGCCCATCGGCACGAAGCGCGAGTTGTCGACGATCAGCGGCTTGAGTCTGGCGGCCACTTCAGTTGGCGTGCCGTCGGCCACGAATCCCCAGAACAGGAAATTGCCGGCGTCCTTGATGGTCTGCGCCTGATTGTAATAACCCACCATGCGCACGCCGTTGACCATCAGCGGGTTCTCGAACGCCTGGTAGTTGCCACCTTCCTGCAAGGGGTTCATCACAGTCGGTGCCTTGACCTTGCCGTAATCACCCAGGCGAATCGTACCGGCCGGCAAACGCGCATCGCGCAGGCCCTCGAAGAAGCTCGCGTCGCAGCGGGAGAACTCGGTCAGCAGTTGTTCGGGAGTGGAGACGGCCTGGGCCTGGGTGGCGCAGGCAATGGCCAGCAGGCCAATACCGGAAAGCAGAGGGCGGAACATGTAAATCATCCGTGACGGGGAAAAGAAGGTTATCGGCGGCGGGAGCCATGACTTTAATGATCAGTTGGGTTTGAGAGAAGTCCTCCAGGGGGCGATGAATGCTCACCGATCCGTTTCCTACGAAATGCGCGGAATAAATCAGCCTTGCCTGTCGCTGGTCAGGAAGGGACCTGCAGGGCATTGAGTGGTATACCACCTAGTGGTAGATTAACTAATGTCGACGGGCTGGCTCATGCTGAACAGGGTATTCAAAACGAAGGGATTTGCTTCGACGGCGACCAAGGCGCTGATCACCGATGCTGATCTCTGTGAAGCAATACAGGAAGTGCTGATGGGACAAGCCGACGACCTTGGCGGTGGGGTATGGAAAAAAAGACTCAACCAGAATCGTCATCGTTCGATCATATTGGCGAGAGGTCGTTGTTATTGGGTCTATCAGTTCCTTTTTGCCAAGCAGGGCCTCAGTAACATCAACAAAAGCGAGTTGGCGACATTCAGACGGCTGGCCAAAGTCTACGAGAGTCTGAGCCCTGCACAGATCCAGCTGTTGGTGGAACGTCAGGACTTCATGGAGATTTGTAATGGCGAAAAAATTTAAAAGTCAGGCACTGGAGTCTGTGCACGAGTCAGCGACCGCACTATTTGAAATCGGCGCGATTGGCAAGGCGACGATGCGCGAGTTCGATGAGGATTGCATCGCTGCGGTTCCTGCTGAAATCGAACCGGCGCAGATCAAGGAAATTCGCGAGCGCAGCCGCGTGAGTCAGCCTGTGTTTGCTCGCTATCTCAACACCAGCACCTCAACGGTCAAGCAGTGGGAGGCGGGGGCAAAACGGCCAGGAGGCATGGCTCTGAAACTGCTGACCATCGTGCAGAAACATGGGCTCGAAATCCTGACTTGAACCTGTACAGATCCTCTGCCTGCCCATAGGCAATGGGTGTTGCCCAATTGCCGAAAGCCCAACGGCACACCTCTTGCTTTGCTAGCTACAGAAAACTAAATAGCTAGCAATATGCAAAAGGACCCTCGCTCATGATCGCGACTTCTCGCCGTGCCGTCATCGCCACTCCCCACGCTGAAGCCAGTGCTGCCGGGCGGCGTGTTCTGGAGGCTGGGGGTACGGCCATTGATGCGATGCTGGCCGCCAGCGCCATGCTCAGCGCAGTTTTTCCGCACATGACCGGCATCGGTGGCGATGCCCTGTGGATGATCCATGATCGCCAGGTGCGCACCATCGTGGGGATCGGTCAGGCAGGAATGCGCTTGCCCGAGGCAGGCAGCATTACCTTGCGCGGGCCAAGTTCGGTGGCTAGCACTGCAGGGGCGCTGGCCAGTTGGCAGACTGCTGCCAATATCAGTCGTCACGAGTGGGGCTCGCGCTTCGGTTGGGCCGACTTGTTGACAGACGCCGCCGTGATGGCGGACGAAGGTGTGCCTGTCTCGCAATCCCAACTGTTCTGGCAGACCCTGCGCCAGCCGTTGATCGAGCAATTGCCCGATCTGCATCGGCTGTGCCGCACCGACGGGCGCTGGATGCGCGAGGGCGATGTGTTGCGCCAGCCTGCGCTGGCGAACACGCTGCGGCATCTGGCTCGCCACGGTGTCGAGGATTTCTACCGGGGCGAGTTGGCCAGTGCATTCGGCGAAACCTTTGCGCGCCTGGGTTGCGGGCTGACCACCGCCGATCTGCGGGCGACACAGGCGCCGGAGGTGGCGCCGGTGTCGGTGCGTTATCGTCAGGGCCGACTGTTCAATGTCGCGCCGCCCAGTCAAGGTTTGTACACCTTGCAGGCCATGGGATCGCTGCAGCACAAACCCCTGGCCGATGTCGCCAATGGCAGCGCCGCGTACTATCACCTGTTGGTCGAAGCGATCAAGCAGGGGTTGCTGCGACGCAATGCACAGCTGTGTGATCCGGGTTTTACTGACTGGGATTTCGCGGCCAGCCTGTCCGATGAAAACCTCGCCCAGTATGCCGCTGCGATCGATGATGAACGCGCCGCTTCGTGGAACGAGCCGGGCCGTCCGGCCGATACCATCTGGATGGCGGCGACCGATGAGCAGGGGCGTACAGCCTGTCTGATCCAGAGCCTGTTCCATGACTTCGGCTCGGGCTGCATTCTGGGCGACACCGGTGTGCTGTGGCAGAACCGCGCCGCCGGTTTCAACGTCGACCCCCGGCACGTCAATGGCTGGGCACCGGGCAAGCGCCCCGCGCATACGCTCAACCCGTCCTGCTATCTGGCGGACGACGGTCGGCGCTTCTTCTTCGGCACCCAGGGCGGCGACGGCCAGCCGCAGACGCAGATGGTGCTGGCGACTCAATTGATCGACTACCGCCAACCCATCGACCGCGCCTTGGGCACGCCGCGCTTTCTCCTGGGCCGCAGCTTTTTCGACAGCACCGATAACCTCAAGCTCGAAGGCGACATCAGCCCTGATGCGGCGGTTGGCCTTGCCGAGCTTGGGCACGAGGTGGAAATGATCGCGCCGCACAGCCCCATGACCGGGCATGCGGGGATCATCAGCATCGAGTGCGACGGTGTTCGTCATGCCATGCACGATCCTCGCGGCGAAGGTGTGGCGTTTGGTCTGGCCGGATAAGCCGGGCGCCATGCACGCCGGGTTTGCCGAGTCCGGGGCGCTGGCGGATAATGCCGGCCGTTGCCCGCTCGCCACTGCTGCGCGTGTGGCAGAAGGTCTTCTGCACGAACGAGGAATGGATGGGCTTGAGCACTGTCACCGCCAAACAGCTTGAAGTGCAGCGTATCGTCGATGCGCTGTACAAGGCCATTGCCCAGCACCGCCTGCCGCCCGGCACGCGGCTGATCGAAGCGCAGATCGTCGAAACCCTGCAAGCCAACCGCAACCATGTCCAGGCAGCGATCCAGCGCCTGGCGTTGCAGAAAGTGGTGACCATCGAGGCCAATCGCGGGGCGATGGTGTCGCAACCGACGGCCAAGGAAGCGCGGGACATTTTCAGTGCGCGGCGGGCCATCGAGCGGGCGATCGTGGAGTCCATCACGCCGGCCATCATGCGCAAGCAGCGCCAGCGCATCGCCACCCACATGAGCAACGAGCGCAAGGCCACCAACGACACCGACCGCCGCGCCATCGTGCGTGAACTCAGCGAGTTCCACCTGATGCTCGGCGCGATCTGCGGCAACACCGTGCTGAGCGACATCCTCGGTAACCTCATGGTGCGCAGCTCTTTGATCGTCGCCCTCTACCAGCGCAACGACGTGCCGTCCTGCGCGTCGGACGAACACCAGCAGATCATCACCGCGCTGGAAGAAGGCGACCACGAAAAAGCCGTGGCCGTGATGATCGAACACCTGGACGAGCTGGAAGGCCAACTGGCACTGGGCGCCGAACCACCGGCCGAGTTCAACCTCAAACAGGCGCTCAGCGACTGAGGAACCGTAGCAGTTCGGCTTGCCGGCGTCGGCGATCGTGAGAACGCCATCGCGGGCAAGCGCGCTCCTACAGGGTTGGGGTGAATTTCATTTTTTTGCCATACCCCAAACCCGTAGCAGCACGGCTTGCCGGCGGGGGCGATTTTGAGGACGCCGACGCCGGCAAGCCGGACTGCTACGGATGACCTGCGCCGGTCTTGTAGGAGCGCGCTTGCCCGCGACGGCGTCCTTGAGATCGCTCCCGCCGGCAAGCCGTGCTGCTACGGGACTGAGTCGTGCGTTTGATTTTGATCTTGGTGCGCGATGGCCCAGACACCGCCGAACGCGACGTAAAGGCGCCAGGCCGAGCGCAGGTGTCGTGTAGGGGGATGAGCGGCAGGGATGCCGCGAAAGCCGTGCGGGCCATGGATGGCCCATCATGGCGTGCCCCCGGAACGACGCCGGAGTCGAGGGAAGTCCGACGAAGGAGGACCCCAGCCAGGAGCAAATGGTTTGCCTACTTTCCCGAAAGAAAGTAGGTCGCCCGTAAGGGGCGAAACCCTAATCAGAGACCACCGCCAAAACGGATATACGCACAATCCCAGCGTCACCCAAAGACGCGGAGCGTCAGACCCACCCGTTACCACGCGGAGCGTGGGAACGATCATTCAACGCGTCCTCAACAACCGCCCCTGCGGCCGCTCAAACGTCCGTATCCCCCGCTTGTACCCCATCAACGGCGCGCTGATTTCAGCGATCACCGCCGCAGGCGAGGGCGCATCGAACACGATGAAATCGGCCTGGCACCCAGCATCCAACCCATAGTCCGTCAGCCGCAACAGCCGCGCCGATTCGCTCGACACCCAGGCCAGACACTGCAACAACTCAGGCCCCGTCCCCAACTGACTGACATTGGCAAACAGATTAGCCTGCCGAACCAGCGAAGCATCACCGTACGGCGTGAACGGATTGCCGATGTTATTGGTCGACAGCGAACAGGTCACCCCACAGCCATGCAGGTGAGCCAGCGGCGCCAGCCCTCGGGGCTTGTTGTGGAAATGCTCGCGACCGGTCAGGAACAGATCGGTGCTGGGCAGGCACGTCACCTGCACCCCGACTTCCGCCAGCCGCACCCCCAGCGACATCAGATCCTCCATCGGCAACGCCGACAGCTTGGTAGCGTGGCCGACCGTCACCCGGCCACCCCAGCCATGGCGCTCGGTACAACGGGCGACGTGGTCGATGGTCATGCCCTGCGGGTTGAGGTCGAAATCCAGGTGCAAATCCAGGTCACAGTCGTACTCCACCGCCAGCTCGAACAGCCGCTCGATCTGCCCCAGCGGATCGCTGTCGGTGTAAGGGCAGCCACCCAGCACCGTCGCACCGTTTTCCAGACCGTGGCGCAGCAGCGCCTCGGTGCCCGGATTGTTGAGCAGACCCTCCTGGGGAAACACGCAGATTTCCAGGGTGATGGCCCACGCGTAATCCGCTTGCAGGCGCTTGATGGCGGCGAACCCGATCAGGCCGATCTGCGGGTCGAGTTCGACGTGGGTGCGCATGTAGCTGGTGCCCTGCATGATCGCCTTGTCCAGCACCGTGGCGCCGCGCAGGTAGACGTCCTCTTCGGTGAATTCGGCCTTGGCGGCGCGGGTCTGTTGCACGGCTTCGGCCAGGGTCCCGGCCTGCAACTGGCAGCGCTGCATGATGCACGCCTTGTCCAGATGAATATGGGTTTCGATCAGGCCGGGCAGCAGCAGCCGGCCTTCAAGATCAAGGTGTTCACCCAGGCTAGAGTCCCGGCTCAAGGCATGAACGAAGCGCCCGTTTTCCACGTACAGCGTGGTCGGTGTCGGGTCATTGCCCACCCGGGCGTTGCTGATCATCAAGGTGCTCATGCGCAGGCTCCTTCGCCCAGATAGGCCGCCGCCAGTTCGCCATCCTCACGCAGCTCGGCGGCGGTGCCGGACTTGATCACCTGGCCGGTCTCCAGCACATAAGCGCGGTCGGCGACCTGCAGCGCGAGGTTGGCCATCTGGTCCACCAGCAACAGGGTCACGCCCTCGTCGCGCAGGGCGGCCAGTGCGTCGTACAACTCGCCGATCATCGAAGGGGAGAGGCCTAGCGATGGTTCGTCCAGGAGCAGGATTTTCGGCTTGGCCATCAGGCCGCGACCCACCGCCACCATTTGCTGTTCGCCGCCGGACAGCAGGCCGGCAGGGCTGTCGATACGGTCCCGCAGGCGCGGGAAACGGTGCAGGATCGCTTCGATTTCCGCATCCGCGTCCACCGCGTCGCGCCGTGAATAACTGCCCAGCAGCAGGTTGTCGCGCACACTCAAGTAAGGGAACACCTGCCGGCCTTCGGGCACCAGCGCCAGGCCCTGGCCTGCGATAGTGCTGGCGCTGGCCTGCTCGATGTTTTCGTTGTCCAGCAGGACGCTACCGCCCGAGGCGCGGTGCAGGCCGGCCAGGCATTGCAGGATGCTGGATTTGCCCGCGCCGTTGGCACCCAGGATGGCGACCAGCTCACCGGGATTGACCACCAGGTTGACCTTGTTGACCACCGGCGCTGCGCCGTAATCAATCACCAGATCCTTCACGTACAGGCGCGCATCGCGGCTGCCGTTCCAGGCCTCACCCCTTGGCGTGGCCTCATACTCGGTGCCACCCAGATAGGCCGCGATCACCCGTTCGTCCTGCTGCACCTGGGCCGGTGTGCCCACGGTGATCGGCTTGCCGGCGTCGAGCACTAGCAGGCGTTCGGACACCGCCATGACCAGCGCCATGTCGTGCTCCACCAGAATCACCGTCAGGCCAAACTGCGCCAGTTGTCGCAACAGCACGGCCAGTGCATCGGTATCGCGGCGGCTCAGGCCCGCAGCCGGCTCATCGAGCAGCAATACGGCGGGCGCGGTGGCCAGTGCCCGGGCGATTTCCACCAGGCGGCGGTCGACGTGGGGCAGGTCTTCGGCGGGAATATTGACCGCACCCCGGTAACCGACCAGTGCCAGCAGGTCGAGGGCCAGCGCCTTTTGCGCAGCGCCTGGGTGGCTGAAGATCTGGCCCAGCCGGCCTTGCTGCATCGCCACCAGCACGTTATCCAGCACTGACATTTCGCCGAACAGCTGGGTGGTCTGGTAGGTGCGGGCGATGCCGGCCCGTGCGGTTTTCCAGGCGGGCAGCCCGGCCAGCGGTTGATCGAGGTCGATCTCTCCGCTGTCGGGGGCGTAGAAGCCGCTGATCATGTTCAGCACGGTGGTTTTCCCCGCGCCGTTGGGACCGATGATGCTGGTGATGCTGCCAGCCGGTGCGTGCAGGCTGACCTGTTGCGCGGCCTGCACGCCGCCGAAGCGAATGCCGATATCGCGAATGTGCAGGCCGTCGCGGTTCTTGCGCTGGCCAAGGTGCCGGGCGATGCGACCGTGGTCGATCCGGACCGGTGGCGTCAGCGGCGTCGGCTTGACCCAGCGGCGGGCGAGGGCGCCGAGCAAGCCGTTGGGGGCAATCCACAACACCACCAGCAGCAGTACCGAGAAAATCAGCAGGCGGTATTCGGCGAAACCCGACAGCAACTCGGGTACCAGCACGATCAGCAGCGCGCCCAGCACCGGGCCGAACAGCGTGCCGCTGCCACCGACGATCACCGCGAGCACGAACAGGATCGACTGCGAAAACGGAAACGACTCGGGGTTGATGAACATCAGCAATGGCGCGAGCAAGGCACCGGCCAGCCCAGTGAGCAGTGCCGACAGGGCGAAGGCCAGGGTTTTGCTGACCACCGGGTTGAAGCCCAGCGAACGCGCGGCGATCTCCGACGCCTTGACCGCGCGCATGGCCTTGCCCCAGCCGCTGTGATGCAGGCGCCGGTAGAACGCCAGTGCGCCGATCATCAGCGCCGTGGCAATCAGCGCCAGCAGGATCGAGGGATCGAGCCCGGCGAAGTCAGGCAGCGGAATGCCCATCAAGCCATTGGAGCCACCTGTGACGTCACGCCACTCGATCAGGCTGTGATGCACCACGAACGAAAAGGCGATGGTGATCATCGCCAGATACGGCCCCGAGACGCGCAGCGCAGGAATCGCCAGCAAGGCGCCAACGGCACCCGCCACCACACCGGCCGCGGGCACTGCCAGCCACAGAGGCAGGCCGGCCAGGGTCATCAGTGCCGAAATGTACGCACCGATGGCGTAGAAGGCGATGTGACCGAAGGAAATCTGGCCACTGAGACCGATCAGCACGTTGAGGCCGACACCCACCACTGCAGCCAGTGCGCAGAGGGTGAAGACCAGCAGCGAATAGCTGTCGAGCATGAACACGGCCACCACGCTGGCAATCGCCAGCAGTGCGATGGAAGCGGGGGCGAGCAGGGTTTTCGGGTCTTTCATACTTTCACCAGTGCCTGTTTGCCGAACAGCCCGTTGGGACGAATCGCCAGGGCCAGAATGACTAGCGCGAAGGTAAAGATCTGGGTGAAGGCCGAGCCGAAATACAGCGTTATCAGCGCCTCGGTCAGGCCGAACAGCAGCCCTGCACCGAACACGCCGCCCGCGCTGGAAATCCCGCCGAGAATCGCCACCGCAAAGGCCTTGAGCCCGAACAACATGCCCATCTCGGCGTTGACGCTGAACAGCGGCGCGATCAGCAGCCCCGCGACGGCGGCGAAAACGGTAGAGATCGCGAAGGCGATGGCCACCACCCGGTTGACGTTGATGCCCATCAGCATCGCCGCACGGGGATTCTGCACGCAGGCCTCCAGCACCTTCCCCAGCCGGGTGTAGCGACGCACCACCAGCAGGGCCAGGGCAATCGCCGCGCCCACCAGCGGGATCAACAGTTGCAAGGCTCCGACGCCGTTGCCGAACAACTCGACCTTGAGGCTGACCAGGCTGCTTTCGAACTGCCGTGGCTCCTTGCCGAAGGTGAACAGCGCCAGGTTGTCCACCAGAATCCCGCCCGCCACCGTCGCCATCAGCCAGGCCTGGGAGCCGCGGCTATGAAAAGGCCGCACCAGCCAGCGTTCGATGGCCAGGCCGTAGATCGCGCTGAGCAGCAGCGTCAGGGGCAGCGCCAGCCAGAGCGACAGGCCCCAGGTGATGCACAGCGTGTAACCCAGCACCGCGCCGACCATCATGGCACTGCCCTGGGCGAAATTGACGGTGCGCGAGACCACGTAAGTCAGGTGAAATCCCAGGGCCAGCAGCGCGTACATGCTGCCCAGTCCGAGGCCGGTAACGATGGCGGCGGTGAACATGGCGTGATTCCTTAAGGCGTGAAAACAGCTCGGTCAGGCGGGTCAGGGTTTGGCGTTCAGCGGCACGATCTGATCGCCGACGAACTGGGTGAACACGTAGTCGTCAGGCCCCAGGGCATCGTGTTTCTGCGCCGTGAAGGGCTGTTTGTAGTCTTTGATCAGGCCGTCGTAGTCGGTGATCCCGTAGAAGCCGTCACGCACCGCGCGGCCCTCGGTGTTGCCGGCCTTGGCGATGGCCAGCGCGCTCAGGTGCAAGGCGTCGTAGGCGTTGGCGATACCCACTGCAGGGGTGACATCGGCCAGGGTCTTGATCTGCGGGTAGGCGGTCTTCAGCGAAGCGAGCAGGGCGTCGCCTTTGGGGTTGTTGTGATCGGTGAACACGTAGGTCTGGATGAAGTGCACGCGCGACGCGCCAGGACCTGCCAGCTCTCCGAAACGTCCGCCCGCCGGGCCCCAGTGCGAAACCACCGGGACGTCCCAGCCCATGCGGTCGAGGGATTTGACCACCTGCGCCGACGGGCCGACGTTACCGACCATCAACAGGGTGTCGGCACCGGCATTCTTCAGGCGCGTCAGTTGCGGCACCACGTCCAGGTCACTGTCCTGAATGCGCTCGACCCCGGCGTTCTCCAGGCCGCGTTTTTCCAGGGCACGCTTGAAGCCCGCCTCGTTGGATTCGCCCCAGGGGTTGTTGATCAGGATCATGCCTGGCTTCTTCATGCCCTGGCTCGCGCCGTACTTGACCAGTGCTTCGTCCACCAGCTCATCGACCGCCGAGACGCGAAACACGTAGTTGTCCGCCGCGCCGTTCTCGGTGATCTTGGTGCCGGCTGCCCAGATGCCCATGAACGGCACTTTCATCTGGTTGGCCAGCGGCACGATGGCCAGCGACACCGGAGTGTCCAGGCCACCGAACAGCACCGTGACCTTCTCGCGCTGGATCAGCTCACGGGCCGCCAGCATGCCTTTGGACGGGTTGCTTTCATCGTCCCGGCGCACCAGTTCCAGCGGCCGCCCCAGCACACCACCCTTGGCATTGACCTCGTCGATGGCCATGGTCAGGCCACGGGTCAAGGCTTCACCGGATTTGGCCGATTGGCCCGAAAGCGCCGCCACCAGGCCGACCTTGATCGGTGGTTCAGCAGCCTGGGCGCTGGCCGACAGGGCCAGTTGCAGGGAGAAAGCCGCAGCCACGGGGAACAACAGACGCTGCACGTTTGGAAGCCGGAATGACATGGGTGATTCTCCTGATTGCTAGCACTTGTAAATTTATTGCTAGCAAGTAGGATGCCAGTTCAAGGCCGCCTGAAATCCTTGTCTGGCGCGGGGTCTGCCCCGGTTATACGCTCCAAAACAAGGCGCCTTGCACCACGTGGAGGCATTCGGCCTATCAACGTCCATCGATGAAGCAGGAGAGTGGAAGATGTCGGAAGCGAACAAAGATGTTCAGATTGTTAGCAATTTTCTGGAAGCGTCCATGGCCCCGGATCCGGTACGTGCCGCGACCTTCATGAGTGATGACGTGAAGATTACTTTCACCGGTGGCCGCGCCATGCCCGACCCGCAGACCATTACCGGCTTCAACGGCGCGCGTTACGCCTGGGTGAAGAAAGCCCTGGGCAACTTCGACTGGATGGACCGCGGCGATCACACCGTGGTGTATTCCAACGGCACGTTGTACGGCGAGTGGCCGGACGGCCGCAGTTTCTCCGGTAATCGCTACCTGGATCGCTTCGAAGTGCGTGACGGCAAGATCACCCGAATGGATGTGTGGAACGACAGCGCGGAGTGGATCCTGACGCCCGAGATTGCCAAGGCGTAGACACAGGATGCGGGCCTGAAAAAATATTCTTCAGCAGGGTGGAATAAACACCCCGCCCAAACGTTTACCTAGGACTGCCGCATCAATCGGCAGCGGGAGCCTGGGAGGTTTCTGGCATTGCTCCCCCAATCAAGAACAACATCAAGGAGTTCACCATGCTGAAGAAATTCATCCTCACCGCCGCCGTTGCCTTGACCTGCGCATCGAGCCTGGCGTTTGCCGCGGCGCCTGCCATGACCGGCAAGACCGACAAAGGCGAAGTGCTCACCGACCACAAGGGCATGACCCTCTACACCTTCGACAAAGACAGCGGCGGCAAGTCGATGTGTAACGGCGATTGCGCCACCAACTGGCCGCCGCTGATGGCCGGTGCCGGAGCCAAGGACGAAGGTGGCTACACCGTCGTGACCCGTGACGACGGCAGCAAGCAGTGGGCCTACAAGGGCAAGCCGCTGTACACCTGGGTCAAGGACAAGAAAGCCGGTGATGCTACCGGTGATGGCGTCAAGAACGTCTGGCACGTTGTCAAACCCTGATTCCACCTGACACCTGAAACGTCTTGCTCACGAATGATCGATCCGTGAGCAAGGCGTTTTTTTTCAGGGGTGAAAAGCAAGCGCTTGCGTGAATCGTTTCAGCTGGTCTAGAGTGTTTCAAATCAAGTCCGCTGGGCCGCCGACAACCAAGTGGCCAGCCAGCGACACGAAAAAACAAGAACAAGAAACCTCGGAGATTCGCATGAACAGCTTGCCTGCTCTGTCGCCGCGTGTTTTTGCTGTGCGCGCTGCCGCCAATTCCCTCGTTCCGGGTGCTCGACCATGAGCGCCGTCCTCCAGGAAAATCCCGTACCCGTACTGGAAATGTCTGCCATTTCCAAGACCTTCAATGGCCTGCGCGTGCTGAAAAACGTGGCGCTGAAGGTCTATGCCGGCGAAGTCCATGCGTTGATGGGCGAAAACGGCGCGGGCAAATCGACCTTGATGAAAATCCTTTCCGGCGCCTATCAGGCCGATGCCGGTAGCGAGATTCGCATCGACGGTCAACCGCTGGCCGCCTTCGATCCATTGACCGCCAAAGAACGCGGCATCGCGGTGATCTATCAGGAGCTGAGCCTGTGCCCGAACCTCAGCGTCGCCGAGAACATTTACCTGGGCCGTGAGCTGCGGCGCGGCTGGAGCATCGACCGCAAGGCCATGGAGGAGGGTTGCGTCGAAGTGCTCGCTCGCCTTGGCGCCGATTTCAAGCCATCGACCAAGGTCAGCGTGCTGTCCATTGCCGAGCGGCAACTGGTGGAAATTGCCCGGGCACTGCACGCCAAGGCGAAGATCCTGGTGATGGATGAGCCGACCACGCCCCTGTCTTCCCGCGAGACCGACCGCTTGTTCGCGCTCATCAAGCAGTTGCGCGACCAGGGCCTGGCGATCATCTACATCAGCCATCGCATGGCGGAAATCTACGAGTTGTCGGACCGGGTGTCGGTACTGCGCGACGGTGAATACGTCGGCATGTTGCAGCGCGACGGGCTGTCCGCCGAGACGCTGGTGAAGATGATGGTGGGCCGCGATCTTTCCGGTTTCTACAAGAAGGAGCACGCCCCGTACGATCCCGGCGAGGTGGTAATGCGGGTGCGCGACATGGCCGATGGCAAACGCGTGAAACCGTGCAGTTTCGACCTGCACGCCGGCGAGGTGCTGGGCATCGCAGGGTTAGTCGGGGCCGGTCGCACGGAACTGGCGCGGCTGATCTTTGCCGCCGATCCGCGCACTTCAGGCACGCTGGAAATCGCCGGGAAAGCGGTCGGCGATCTGCGCACGCCCACCGATGCGATCAAGGCCGGCGTGGTCTATCTCACCGAGGACCGGAAGGCCCAGGGCCTGTTTCTGGACATGAGCGTGCGCGACAACATCAACGTCTGTGCCTGCGTGCCCGACGCCCATGCTGGCGGCGTGCTGGATCGCGGGCGCGGCGCGCAGCGGGCGGTGGAGGCGATCCGTTCACTGTCGATTCGCGTGGCGTCGGGCAAGGTCAACGTCGGGGCGCTGTCCGGGGGCAACCAGCAGAAGGTCTTGCTGGCGCGGCTGCTGGAGGTCAAACCCCATGTGCTGATCCTCGATGAGCCGACTCGCGGCGTGGACATCGGCTCGAAATCCGAGATCTACCGCATCATCAATGAGCTGGCCAAGGCCGGTGTGGGGATCGTGGTGATCTCCAGCGAACTGCCGGAAATCATCGGCACCTGCGATCGGGTGCTGGTCATGCGCGAGGGGCAGTTGGTGGCGGAGGTGGGCGGAGCGTCAGGGCAGGTGATTTCCCAGGAGCGGATCATTGATCTGGCGACTGGGGGTGAGCAGGTGGCCGAACATGTTTGAACAGCCCGGCATGTCCACCCCGAACGCCCATGATTGTTCGCCGAACACCTGTAGGAGCCCGCTTGCCCGCGATGGCGGTGTGTCATCGAACACCCCATGCCCTGACACACCGCGGTCGCGGGCAAGCGCGCTCCTACAAAATTCTTAACCCTCGATAACAAAAACAAAGGAGGCCAGCCCATGAGTCTGACCCTGGAAAACTCGCCAAGCGTGGCCGCCATCAGCAAGCGCGAACGTGCCCGTGAACTGATGCGCACCTTAGGGATGCTGCCGGTGCTGCTGTTGCTGCTGGTGGGCTTTGCCCTGATGACCGATAGCTTCATGACCTGGCAGAACCTGTCGATCATTACCCAGCAGGCGTCGGTCAACGTGGTGCTCGCTGCGGGCATGACCTTCGTGATTCTCACGGCGGGTATCGACCTGTCGGTGGGCGCGATTCTGGCCGCCTCGGCGGTGGTTGCATTGCAGGTCTCGCTGTCGCCGCAGTTCGGCATGCTGGGAATCGTCGCAGGCGTCGGATTCGGCCTGCTGCTGGGCCTGGTCAATGGCGGCCTGATCGCCTTCATGCGCCTGCCGCCGTTCATCGTGACCCTGGGCGCGCTGACCGCCATGCGGGGCCTGGCCCGTTTGCTGGCCGACGACAAGACCGTGTTCAACCCAGACCTGCCGTTCGCCTTCATCGGCAACGATTCGCTGCTGGGCGTGCCGTGGCTGGTGATTATCGCCATCGCTGTCATCGTCATCTCCTGGTTCATCCTGCGCCGCACGGTGATGGGCGTGCAGATCTACTCGGTGGGCGGCAACCCTGAAGCGGCGCGGCTTTCCGGGATCAAGGTGTGGAAGGTGCTGCTGTTCGTCTACGCGCTGTCCGGCGCACTGGCAGGCCTGGGAGCGGTGATGAGTGCATCGCGGCTGTTCGCTGCCAACGGCCTGCAACTGGGGCAGTCCTACGAGCTGGACGCCATCGCGGCGGTGATCCTGGGCGGTACCAGTTTCACCGGTGGCGTCGGCACTATCGGCGGCACGCTTATCGGCGCGCTGATTATCGCGGTGCTGACCAACGGCCTGGTGCTGCTGGGCGTCTCGGATATCTGGCAGTACATCATCAAGGGCATCGTGATCATCGGGGCGGTGGCGCTGGACCGTTATCGCCAGTCGGGGGCGCGGACGTAACCCAGCTTGTCCCAGGGTTCAAAAAATGCGTTTCAACAACAATCACAAGAGAGAAAACATGAACTTCAAACGCAAATTTCCTGCTGTCGTTTCCCTGTGCCTGGCCGCGTTTCTCGCCCAGGGCGTCGAGGCCCGCGAGCTGAAATCGGTGGGCATCACCCTGGGGTCGCTGGGCAATCCGTATTTCGTCACCCTGGCCGACGGCGCCAAGGCCAAGGCCCAGGAGATCAACCCCAACGTCAAGGTCACCTCGGTGTCTGCCGACTATGACCTGAGCAAGCAGTTCTCGCAGATCGACAACTTCATCGCTGCCGGCGTCGATCTGATCCTGATCAACGCCGTGGACCCGAACGCCATTGCCTCGGCTGTGATGAAAGCGCAGAAGGCCGGCATCAAGGTCGTGGCCGTAGACGTCAACGCCGCCAAGGTCGATGCCACGGTGCAGACCGACAACGTCGAGGCTGGCAAGCTGGCCTGCCAGTTCATCGTCGACAAGCTTTCGGGCAAGGGCAACGTCATCATCGAGAACGGCCCGCAAGTGACTGCCGTGACCGACCGCGTCACCGGTTGCAAGGCCGCCTTCGCCGCCGCGCCTGACATCAAGATCCTCTCCGACGACCAAGACGCCAAAGGCTCCCGCGACGGCGGCCTGAATGCCATGCAGGGCTACCTGACGCGCTTCCCGAAAATCGACGGCCTGTTCGCGATCAACGACCCGCAAGCCATCGGCAGCGATCTGGCGGCCAAGCAGCTCAAGCGCAGCGGCATCGTCATCACCTCGGTGGACGGTGCGCCGGACATCGAGCACGCGCTCAAGTCCGACACCCAGATCCAGGCTTCGGCCAGCCAGGACCCATGGGCCATGGCTCAGCAGGCGGTGGTGATCGGCAACGACCTGCTCAATGACAAGAAGCCGGCTGAAGCGGTGACTCAACTCACGCCGAAACTGATCACCCGCGACAACATAGGCACCTACAGCGGCTGGTCGAGCAAGCATTAAGAAAGGGGACGTCCGTGGTCAAGATGGAGGACGTGGCGCGGCGGGCGCGGGTGTCGACTTCGACGGTGTCCCATGTGCTCAACGGTACGCGCAAGGTCAGCCCGGAAACGGTCGTGGCGGTGCAGCAGGCGGTCAGGGAGCTGGGCTACATTCCCAACACCCTGGCCCGCTCGCTGGCCCGTTCGCGCACCAATACCATTGGCGTGGCGATTTCGGCGCTGTCCAACCACTACTTCAGCGAGACGGTGCACGCCATCGAAACCGAGTGCGCGCGCCACGGCATCATGATGCTGTTTGTCGACACCCACGATGATCCGGCCCAGGAACTGCGCGTGGTCGAGGCGCTGCATCATCGGCGCGCGGACGGGATTCTGCTGGCGCCGTCCAGCGATCCACAGCAGGCGGCACTGGCCTACCTGCAGGCCAATGCGATTCCTGCGGTGCTGGTGGACCGGCTGGCGCCGCAAGGCTTCGATCAGGTCGGGGTGGAGAACCGGCACTCGACCCGGGAACTGGTGGCGCACCTGATCGGTCACGGCCACCGACGCATCGGCATGATCGCCGGGCATCGCGGTCTGAGCACTACCGAGGAGCGCATCGAGGGGTATCGGCTGGCGCTGGCGGATGCCGGGATCGCCTTCGACCAGGCGCTGCTGGTCAACGGCGAATCCAACAGTGAGTCGGCGCGCCGGGCAGCCTCGTCGCTGCTGGCATTGGCCACGCCACCGACTGCGATCATGGCGGCCAATAACCTGATGACCATCGGCGCCATGCATGCGCTGCGGGACGCCAGGATCCAGGTCCCTGAACAGATGGCGCTGGTGGGCTTCGATGACTTCGACTGGGCCGATTTCTTCCAGCCGCGCCTGAGCGTCATCGCCCAGCCGGTGCAGGCCCTGGGTGAGCGTGCGGTGCAGTTGCTGTTGCAGCGCATCGCTCATCCTGATGGGCCGCGGCAGTCGGAACACCTGCCTGCCAGCCTGAAAATTCGCAATTCATGCGGGTGCCATTGAGCATTCGCGCTGACAGGAACTGAACGTAGATGAGTCAAGTTGTCTCGCTGGGCATCGACCTGGGCACCTCGGAACTCAAGGCCATTCTGCTCGATGCCAAAGGTCAGGTGCTGGGGCGGGCAGGGGCACGGCTGAACGTTTCGCGTCGGCAGCCGGGCTGGTCGGAACAGAACCCCGAGCATTGGTGGCAGGCGTGCGTGGAAGCCCTGGCGGCCTTGCGTGCCAGCCAGCCTCAGGCCTGGGCGCGCATTGCCTGCGTGGGGTTGTCGGGGCAGATGCACGGCGCGGTGCTGGTCGATGCCCGCGATCAGGTGCTGTATCCGGCGGTGCTCTGGGACGATTCGCGAGCCGTGGCCGAAGCCGATCGCTTGAACCGGGATTTTCCGGGCTATGCCCAGGTCACTGGCAGCCTGGCCATGGCCGGGCTGACCGCACCGAAACTGCTGTGGTTGCAGCAGCACGAGCCCGAGGTCTTCGCGCGGATCGACTGCGTGCTGTCGCCCAAGGATTATCTGCGCCTGCTGCTGACCGGCGAGCGCGTCAGCGACATGTCCGATGCCGCCGGTACGCTGTGGCTGGACGTGGCACGACGCCGCTGGCACGAGCCGATGCTGCATGCCTGCGGCCTGACCCTCAAACAGATGCCTCGGCTGCTGGAGGCCGATCAGTTGTCCGCTCGCCTGAATACCGAGGCTGCGCAGGCGCTGGGCTTACCCAAGGGTTTGCCGGTGGCGGCGGGCGGTGGTGACAACCCGGTGTCGGCGGTGGGCATCGGCGCGGTCAACGCAGGGGATGCCTTCGTCACCCTGGGCACCAGCGCTGCCATCGTGGCGATCACCGATCACGCGGCGGGCAATCCGCCAAGCGCGGTGCACAGTTTCTGCCATGCGCTGCCGGGGCGTTGGTACACCATGGGTGCGATGCTCGCCGGTGCCAGTTGCCTGCGCTGGGTGACGCGCCTGCTCGGGCAGCCCGATGAGCAGACGCTACTGGACCTGGTGCACAGCGCCGTGCCCATCGAGCAGCCGGTGGCGGTCAGCGCTCCGATGTTCCTGCCGTATCTGGCAGGCGAGCGCACACCGCACAATGATCCCTCTTTGCGCGGCGGCTTCATGGGCCTGGGCCACGACAGCACGCCTGCGATGCTGGGTTATGCAGTACTTGAGGGGGTCGGGTTCGGGCTGCTGGACGCGATGAATGCGGCGCTGTCTGCCGGCGCTGCGGTGAACGCCTGCGCCTTGGTCGGCGGTGGGGCGCGCAGCGAATACTGGGCGCAACTGCTGGCCAACATCCTGGACCGCGAGGTGTACACCCTGCACGGCAGCGAATCGAGCGCGTGCATTGGCGCGGCGAAACTGGGCTTTCTGGCCATCGGGCAGGGGGTGGACGTCGAGGCCGGGTTGGAGGTCAAGGCGCGCTACCTGCCCAACGCCGATGTGCAGCCTGCGCTGCGGGCGCGCCATGTGAAGTTTCGTGGCTTGCTGCCTGCGACCCGAGATTTTTCCCGCCCGTAACTGATCGTGCCCATGCTCTGCGTGGGCATGCAGCCCCGGATGCTTTGCGTCCGGTGACGCGGAGCTTCACACAAGGCATTCCCACGCAGAGCGACGGGAACGATCACTCAGTGCAACGCCCAAGAGCGTGGCGCCGGGGTGTGGGTGAATTTGGCGATGCCCTTGACCCAGTAACGCCGGTGCGACGTCTGGTCCGGTGGCAGCAAGGGTTCGCTGGACCAGCGATTCTGCCGTTTGACTTCCTGGCGATAGGCTTTCCACTCCATCGCTTCTGCGGTTTCCTGTGCCGCTCGCTCGTCATCGAACCAGCCCAGAACGCTCACTTCGCCCTGGTCGCGGCCGTGTTCCACCAGCAGAAAAATGTTGTACATGTCAGTGCCTTTCGCTCATCGAGTCCGGCCCGCTATTCGGGCTCTACTGATGGCTTATCGACACTTGGCAGGAAAAATTGAATGAACGGGCGAGCCGACCAGACCGATGGCGCCGTCCTAGAGCGGCGCCGGCCCGGCCAGCAACTTATTTGGGCAGTGGCGTGAGGATCTCGCCGTTGTCATCGAGCAGGATGAATACCAGCAGTTTCGCAGGCTTGGTCTTGCTGGCATTGCGCGACTCGTAGTGCTTGGAGCCTGCAGGCTCGTACCAGCTCTGGCCGACCTTGTAGGTGATCGCCTTGCCGTCATTGACCCGCGACACCACTTCGCCTTCCAGCACATAGGCCAGGGCGCTGCCGCTGTGGCTGTGGGGAATGGACACTTGGCCCGGCTTGTAATCGACCGTCAGCATCATCGCTTTCTTGCCCGGTGCGTTGAGCATCGGATGGGTTTCCAGCACAGTGACTTTCTCGTGCTCGCCATCGTGTGCCATCGCCGTGACAGGCACAGTCAAAGTCAGGGAGAACGCCACGCAAGCGACACCGGCGGCCAGCAGTTTCATCGGTTTCATGATCGATCCTGTTCGTTGGGAGTGATGACCTACACGCTATGCCTGGGGCTGCGGTGGTCACACTCCCAATCCGGGGAAAGATCAGGGGGCCAATTACCTCATAGCACCGAAATCGGGTAGTCGACGATCAGGCGAAACTCATCCTGATCCCCTTCGGCCTGATCGGCATTGCCGCGGTGCCACGCCTGACGAATCCTGAACGACAGGTTCTTGGCCGGGCCATTCTGGATCACGTACTTGGCTTCCAGGTTGGTTTCGTGGTGCTTGCCGTCCTCGCCATAACCGTAGGCGCGGTAGGGGCTGTCCAGGGCCATTTTGGTCCCGTCGATATCCCGGCCATTGGCATAACGCGCCATGAAACTGAGCCCGGGAATGCCATAGGCGCTCATTGCCAGGTCATAGCGCGCCTGCCAGGATTTTTCCCCCGGCCCGTTGAAGTCCGAATATTGAATGGAGTTGGCCAGGAAGATCGAATCACCGGTAGTGCCCGGCCCGTTATCGCCAAACGCGACATAATCGAACGGCGTGTCGCCATGCACTTTCTGATAGGCCAAGGTAAAGGTATGGCCAGCCATGAAGTTGTAGGCTGCGGCCAGCGACCAGGTGGTGTTATCGATGTTGCCGGCCTTGGCCTGACCTTCGTCATTGGTGCGATAGATATTGAAGTCGAACGTCATCGACTGGTCGTGTGGCATGGCCCACGCATAGTTGGCATTGCCGTAGTACTGACGCCAGATGTCTTCAAACTCCGAACCGTATAACGAGAACGTCAGCGCATCATTGACGGCGTATTTACCGCCGACAAAGTCGACACTGTTGGCGGTGACATTGGCGTAACTGGCAAAGAGTTCACCGCTTGAGCTGGTGTGTTGCGGCCCGTTACCCGCGGTGAAGTGTCCGGCTTCGAGGTCCAGGTCCTTGATTTCACTGCTTTGCAGGCTGAAGCCGGTGGCGGTTTGCGGGAACAGGCGCGTGCCGCCCGCTGCAAAGACCGGTGCGGTGGGCTGCATCGTGCCCCACTTGAGTTCGGTCTTGGAAATGCGCATCTTCACTGCGCCGCCGGCTGTTGCGAATTCATCTTCCGGACTGCCGCTGCTGTCCACGGGAATATTACCGGTGCCCGAATGCCCGGCGCCGCCATCCAGTTTCAGGCCGTACCAGCCATAGGCATCGACACCAAAACCGACGGTGCCCGGCGTGAACCCGGAACTGAAGTTGGCCAAGGCGCCCTGAGACCAGTCACGTCGATCGCCGGCGCCGCTTTTACCATCCCGGTTGAAGTAATAGTTGCGCAACAGCACATCGAGCTTGGCATCTTCGACGAAGCCTTTTGCATCGGCCTGACTGCTGACGAAGGGTTCTGCTTCTACGGATTGAACATATCCTGCCGATACCGCCAGAGCGATCAGACTCAGACTTATCATTCTCATGATTGCATTACCTCTTGGGTCTTTGAGGCAATTGGCTACTATCTGGAGGGGAAATAGCACGAACTTGCCCGCAAGACGCAAAGGATAATCGCGGTTCTGGACTTCGCCACTTCAAGGGCGAAATCAGCCGTCCGATGGCCGATTTTCTGACGATTGGTTTAGTTAACAGCCAATTAAGGGGTCTGCTTAAAGTGGATGTTCAAGAATCACCGCCAAATGAACTCTGTCAGCGGTTGCCCGGCAGGTTGCAGCGCTCTGAATCACTCTGGAAGTCGATATGGCGGATGAACAGATTGTTCAGCAGGCCGTTCAACACCTCGTTGCTGGGCTGCGAGAAGTGCTCGCCCATTGCCTGGCAGGATTCCCAACGCACATCGATGATCCACAGGTCGCGATCATCCTCGTCGCGGTTGAGCACACTGCTTTCGCAACCTGGCAGCAGCGGAAGATTCTTGACGACAGTGGCCAGATATTCGCCCAGCTCCTCGGAGCGGCCATGGGCGGCATGAATACGAACCGTGTTATTGGCGTGCTGGGTCATGCTGATGTCTCCGTGGCGATGAGATCGTCTTTCAACGGTTGCCATAGTAGTGGGCATCAACGCAATTTCCAGCGTCCAATCATATGATTGACCAGGAGGCCAATTTGGGTGTTGGGGGTATTTGAAAATTTACGGCTGAGCGCACGGCTTGCCGGCGGGGGCGTCCTTGAAACCGGCGCTGCCCCACGCCTGGCGCATTACCTCACGCCTGCTCCTGCGGCGGATCGTCCTTGCGGCGGCGGAACAGGGTGCCGTGTTTCCAGTGTTTGCCGAACCGAATCCCCGGCGCTTCGATGTAGCAGTGGGTGAGCATCGAAATCACCACCACGGCCACCACCACCAGCACCATCAGCAGGTTGTCGTTGAGCGTGCTGCCGGTGCTCAGGTAGCGCAGCATGGTGCCGGTGGTTTCGCCGGGGCGGTCCACCAGCAGGCTGTAGCCGGTGAACTTGGCGGCCACTGCAAGGCCGGTGGCGAGTACGAAGATCACTGCGGCGTGTGTCAGGTAAATCGACAGCCACAGCTTGCCCAGCGCCGGAAACAGCCGCAGGCGCAGCAGCCGCGAGATCAGCCCGGACTCGAACGAGAAGATCAGGATGGCCGCACAGAACAGCAGCCCCAGCTCGATCGTCAGGGGCTGCTCGCCCTCGGTCATGACCCAATAGATCGCCCCCAGCACTCCCACCTCCAGCAGGCTGGCCAGGCCCACGTTGGGCACCGAGTCGTGCAATCTCACGTACAGGCGATAGGTAATCGCTCCTGCGAAGAAACAGGAAACACCCCACAGCACATTGCGCGGGATCAGGTTGAAATCCTTGTAGAGCGCCACAAAAGCCAGCACGCATAGCAGTGAAAACAGCTTGCGGGCGATCTGTGGCACGCAGAACACCAGGAGCCCGAAGATCATCCAGATCCAGAACTCGACGCTGATGAACCACGAGGGGTAATTGAAGGAAAGTGCGTTGAATGTCGGCCACCAGGCCTGTATCAGCAGCAGATTGGGCAGAATCTCGCTCGGCGCGCGGTCACCGCTGAAGGCCGGATAATTGAGCGACAGGCCATAGCGTTCAAGCACCAGTTTCAGGCATTCGAAGCCGATGAAAAACAGCAGCACCGCGATGTGCAGCGGCATCACCCGGCAGGCCCGGGTGACGGCGAATTCGCCCAGCAGCCTGGGTGTGCCGAGGTTGCCCACATAGCGGCGATAGATCAGAAACCCGCTCAGGGCGAAGAAAAACCCCACGAACTGGCTGGCGTTTCGGAAGAACGTCAGTTCGGTGATGCTGCGCTCAATGTGCGAGTGATGAATGATCAATGCGACTGCACAGAGGCCGCGAAAGCTGTCGAGCACGAGGAAACGCTTCATCTGACGGGTCCTTTTGTAGATGAGTGTAGACGGTGGCAGACAGCGGGTTGGCAGTGCAGGGAGGACCAACGAGCCGAGTATGCCCCAGGGATTTGTCGGCGCACCAGTCACGGCGCCCGTTACGCTCGTACGTTTGTCGCAAAACGTAAAATCCCACAATATGGGATTGATAATTACATATTGAGATAATCCGCTTTTCGGGTTTATAGTCCTCCCTGCATTCACACTTCAATAACAATCAGGTGAAGCCATGCAGGCGCAATTGATCGCGCTCGATTGGGGCACGACGTCCCTTCGCGCGTATCGGCTCGGCGAGAATGGCCGGGTGCTGGAACAACGCTCGCTCAGTGCGGGCATCATGCAGCTGCCGTCGGCGCCACGCTGGGTGGCCGGGCAGATGTGCAGCGACGGTTTTGAGCTGGCGTTCGACGAAGCCTGCGGCGACTGGCTCGACGCCCAGCCGGGCGTGCCGGTGATCGCCTGCGGCATGGTCGGCAGTGCCCAGGGCTGGCGCGAAGCCCCCTACCAACAGACACCCGCCAGCGTTGCGGCCCTGAGTGCGGGTCTTGTGCAGGTGCGCAGCCTGCGCCATGCCGATGTGCACATCATTCCCGGGGTGATCCAGCGCTCCGAGCTGCCCAACGTGATGCGCGGCGAAGAAACCCAAGTGCTCGGCATCCTCAGCGCGCTGTCTGCCGACGAGGCGCGTCGCCCCCTGCTGATCGGCCTGCCCGGCAGCCACTCGAAGTGGGTGAGGGCGGTGGATGGGCGCATCGTGCATTTCGATACCTTCATGACCGGCGAGGTGTATGCCGCGCTGTCCAGCCACACCATCCTGGGACGCACCATGCAACGCAGCGACGACTTCGATGCCGCTGCGTTTGACCGTGGCGTCAGCGTGGCGCAATCGGCCAGCGGCAGCGCCGGCCCCTTGTCGACCATCTTCAGCTGCCGGACCCTGGGCCTGACTGGCGAGCTCGCTGGCACGGCGCAGCCCGATTATCTGTCGGGCCTGCTGATAGGCCATGAAATCGCCGCCCTGGCGCAGATGCTGAACAGCGATGGCGCAAGCCTGCCAGGCGTGATCCTGATTGGCAGCGGCGCGCTGCTGGAACGCTACCAGCGCGCGCTCAAGGCCAACGGCTTCCCGCAGGTGACCCTGGCTGAGCAGGCTACCGAGCGTGGCCTGTGGCAGGTCGCGGTGCAGGCAGGCCTTATTCCTTCCCATTCGGCGGCCCCGAGCCAGCCCCTTTCTGTCGAGAACTGAGATGCTCAAACAAGCCCTGGCGCAAAACGGTCTGGTCGCGATCCTGCGTGGCCTGCGCCCCGAAGAAGCGATTGCCATCGGCGAAGTCCTGTACACGGCAGGATTTCGCGTCATCGAAGTGCCGCTCAATTCCCCGCAGCCGTACGACAGCATCCGTCTGCTGCGTCAGAACCTGCCCGCCGATTGCCTGATCGGCGCGGGCACAGTGCTCACCCCTGAACAGGTGCGTCAGGTGAAGGAGGCGGGCGGCCAGGTCATCGTCATGCCCCACAGCGATCCGGAAGTGCTGCGCGCCGCCAAGGCCGAAGGCCTGTTTCTGTCGCCGGGCGTGGCCACGCCGACCGAAGCCTTCGCCGCCCTGGCCGAAGGCGCCGATGTGCTGAAGATGTTCCCTGCCGAGCAGATGGGCCCCGCCGTGGTCAAGGCCTGGCTGGCGGTGCTGCCTGCGGGCACCGTGCTGCTGCCGGTCGGCGGCATCACCCCGGACAACATGAAGGTGTTCCTGGATGCCGGTGTGCGCGGTTTCGGTCTTGGCTCGGGGCTGTTCAAGCCGGGCATGAGTGCCGACGACGTCGCCGAGCGCGCCCGCGATTACGTGGCCGCCTGGAACCGCAACCGCCCCGCGAACCCTCAATGAATTGCACAGGCGTCCACGGGCGTCTTGAACTGCCGTCTTCGAATAAGAGAGAACTGACATGAAAATCACCAAACTCACGACCTTCATCGTTCCGCCGCGCTGGTGCTTTTTGAAAGTGGAAACCGACCAGGGCGTCACCGGCTGGGGCGAGCCTGTGGTGGAAGGGCGTGCGCACACTGTGGCGGCCGCCGTTGAGGAATTGTCCGATTACCTGATCGGCAAGGATCCGCGCAATATCGAAGACATCTGGACCGTGCTCTATCGAGGTGGTTTCTACCGTGGCGGCGCGATCCACATGAGTGCGCTGGCCGGTATCGACCAGGCGCTGTGGGACATCAAGGGCAAGGCGCTGGGTGTGTCGGTCAGCGATCTGCTCGGCGGCCAGGTGCGGGACAAGATTCGTGTGTATTCGTGGATCGGCGGCGATCGCCCGGCCGACACCGCGCGCGCTGCCAAGGAGGCGGTCGGCCGTGGCTTCACGGCGGTGAAGATGAACGGCACCGAAGAGCTGCAATTTCTCGACACCTTCGAGAAGGTCGATCTGGCCCTGGCCAACGTCGCTGCCGTGCGTGATGCGGTCGGGCCGAACGTGGGCATCGGCGTGGACTTCCACGGGCGCGTCCACAAGCCCATGGCCAAGGTGCTGATGAAGGAGCTGGACCCGTACAAGCTGATGTTCATCGAGGAGCCGGTGCTCAGCGAGAACTATGAAGCCCTCAAGGAGCTGGCGCCGCTGACCAGCACGCCGATTGCCCTGGGCGAGCGGCTGTTCTCGCGCTGGGACTTCAAGCGCGTGTTGAGCGAAGGCTACGTCGACATCATCCAGCCGGACGCCTCCCACGCCGGCGGCATCACCGAAACCCGCAAGATCGCCAACATGGCCGAGGCCTATGACGTGGCGCTGGCGCTGCATTGCCCGCTGGGCCCGATCGCCCTGGCCGCGTGCCTGCAACTGGATGCGGCCTGTTACAACGCCTTCATCCAGGAGCAGAGCCTGGGCATCCATTACAACGAGAGCAATGACCTGCTCGACTACGTGAAGGATCCGGCGGTGTTCGACTACGACAAGGGCATGGTCAAGATCCCCAACGGCCCGGGCCTGGGGATCGAGATCAACGAGGAATACGTCAAGGAGCGCGCCGCGGTCGGCCATCGCTGGCGCAACCCGATCTGGCGCCATGCCGATGGCAGTTTTGCCGAGTGGTGATTGCCACTCAGTAGCCACACCACTCCCGCCCCGTAGCAGCACGGCTTGCCGGCGGGAGCGGTGTGTCTGTGACAGATGTACCGCCTGACACTCCGCCCCGCCGGCAAGCCGTGCTGCTACGGGGCCGGTGACACACGATTCCTGACCTCAAATAAACATAAAAAGAGGCACGTTCCCCATGCGCACACAGACGCTGCAAGAGGCGCGGGCGATCACCGCCACGCCGACCCGCAAACGCTATTTCATCATGGTCCTGCTGTTCATCACGGTGGTCATCAACTACCTGGACCGCAGCAACCTGTCCATCGCCGCGCCCGCACTGACCAGCGAACTGGGCATCGACCCGGTGCACGTCGGCCTGATCTTTTCGGCTTTCGGCTGGACCTACGCCGCCATGCAGCTGCCCGGCGGCTGGCTGGTGGATCGCGTGCCGCCGCGCATTCTCTACACCGTCGCCCTGGCCCTGTGGTCGGTCGCGACCATCTTCCTGGGCTTCGTCGGCAGTTTCATCGGCCTGTTCGTGTTGCGCATGGCAGTCGGTGCGCTGGAAGCTCCGGCGTACCCGATCAACAGCCGGGTGGTCACCGCCTGGTTCCCCGAAAAAGAACGGGCAACGGCGGTGGGCTTCTACACCTCCGGCCAGTTCGTCGGCCTGGCCTTTCTGACCCCGGTGCTGGCCTGGCTGCAAACCGCGTTCGGCTGGCACATGGTATTCGTCGCCACCGGCGCTGTGGGCGTGCTGTGGGCGGTGATCTGGTACATGGTCTATCGCGAGCCCCGGGATTTCAAAGGCGTGAATCAGGGCGAGATCGACCTGATCAAAGAGGGCGGCGGCCTGGTGGATATCCAGACCGACACCGCGAAGCAGAAAGCCGGGTTCAACTGGAGCGACCTGGGCATCGTCCTGAGCAAGCGCAAGCTGTGGGGGATCTACCTGGGTCAGTTCTGCCTGAACTCGACGCTGTGGTTCTTCCTGACCTGGTTCCCGACCTATCTGGTGAAATACCGGGGCATGGATTTCATCAAGTCCGGTCTGCTGGCCTCGCTGCCGTTTCTGGCGGCCTTCGTCGGCGTGTTGTGTTCGGGATTCTTCTCCGACTGGCTGATCCGTCGCGGCCACACGGTCGGCTTTGCCCGCAAGCTGCCGATCATTGCCGGGCTGCTGATTTCCACCTCGATCATCGGCGCCAACTACGTTGAATCCACGCCGCTGGTGATCATGTTCCTGGCCCTGGCGTTCTTCGGCAATGGCCTGGCGTCGATCACCTGGTCGCTGGTGTCGACCCTGGCGCCGGCACGCTTGCTTGGCCTGACGGGAGGCACCTTCAACCTGATCGGCAACCTGGCGGCGATTGCCACGCCCATCGTCATCGGCTTTCTGGCGTCCGGTGCGTCGTTTGCACCGGCCATCACCTACATCGCTGTTCTGGCACTGCTTGGGGCGCTTTCCTACATCCTGCTGGTGGGCAAGGTCGAGCGCATCGAGCTGTAACGGCTGACATGGACCCTGGCTGGCATTGATAATGCCGCCAGCTTTCCGATTCGATAAGGCGTGATATGCAACAGTCCTCAGACACCACGACCGGTAAAGAGACCGCACCCACCGGCACGCAGACCCTGCTGCGCGGTTTGGGTGTGGTTCAGGCCGTGGCCAGCGGTGCCCGGGATCTCAAGGAGATCGCCCGGCTGATCGGCACCACGCGCAGCACGACCCATCGCCTGGCCAGTTGCCTGGTGGAGGAGCGCTATCTGCGGGTGCTGCCGCAGGTGGGTTATCTGCTGGGCCCCAAGCTGATCGAACTGGGCTTCCAGGCCCGCGAAGAATTGCCCTTGGCCATGCTGGCGCAGCCATTTCTAGATGAGTTGTCGGCGCTGACCGGCGACACCGTGCACCTGGCTATTCGGGACGGTGACGAGGTGTTGTACCTGCACAAGAATCCCGGCCGCAACGGCCCGGAAATGCGCTCGCGGGTCGGGCACCGCATGCCGCTGGCGCGGACCGGGATCGGCAAGGCGCTGCTGCTTGACAGCCCTGAGAGTGAATGGCGAAGGCTGTACGACATCAGTGTGCCTGAGGTGGCTAGGCAGCCTCAGTGGCCGGCGCATCAGGAGCAGACCTGGGAGCAGGTGCGCGCGCGGATGCACGAGTACGTGAATGGCGGGTATGCGTTCGATCTGGAAGACAACGAACCGTCGATTCGCTGTGTGGCGGCGCCGATTCGCGATGCCGGCAAGCAGATTGTGGCGGGGATCAGCATCGCCAGTACCGTGCCTTACATGCCGCTTGAGAAGATGGCCGATCTGGTGCCGGTGATCAAAGAGGTGGCGGCGCGGTTGTCGGCGGAGTTGGGCGGGTAAACATGACCAATGATCGTTCCCACGCTCCGCGTGGGAACGCCGTGAATGACGCTCCGCGTCATCGGGACGCGGAGCGTCCAGGGATGCATTCCCACGCAGAGCGTGGGAACGATCAATGGGTCAGAGTGTTCCCGACCGAGAGGAAGGCTTACGCCTTCAACGTCGCCATGTCGATCACGAAACGGTACTTCACATCACCGGCAATCATGCGCTCGTACGCCTGGTTGATGTTCTTGATGTCGAGCATTTCGATGTCGCAGCTGATGTCGTGTTCGGCACAGAAATCCAGCACTTCCTGAGTCTCGGCGATGCCACCGATCAGCGAACCTGCCAGCACCCGGCGTTTCATCACAAGGTTGGCGGCGTGGACGGCCGGGTCGATCGGTTCGATCAGGCCCACCAGGATGTGCACGCCATCGAAGCGCAGGGTTTCCAGGTAAGGGTTCAGGTCGTGCTGCACCGGGATGGTGTCGAGCAGGAAGTCGAAGTGCCCGGCGGCAGCTTTCATCTGTTCGGCATCGGTGGACACGATCACGTGGTCAGCGCCCTGGCGGCGGGCTTCTTCAGCCTTGCTCGCCGAACGGGTGAACAGCGTCACTTCCGCGCCCATTGCCTTGGCGAACTTGATGCCCATGTGGCCCAGGCCGCCCATGCCCAGCACGCCGACCTTGTCACCGGCCTTGACGCCGTAGTGCTTGAGTGGCGAGTAGGTAGTGATGCCGGCGCAGAGAATCGGCGCAGCGGCGGCCAGGTCGAGTTTCTCGGGGATGCGCACGACGAAGTGCTCGCTGACCACGATGCTGTTGGAGTAGCCGCCCATGGTGTTGCTACCGTCGACGCGGTCCGGGGTGGCGTAGGTCAGGGTCGGGCCTTCCAGGCAGTACTGCTCAAGGTCCGCCGCGCAGGCTTCGCAATGGCGGCAGGAGTCGACCATGCAGCCGACGCCGACCAGATCGCCGACTTTGTGCTTGCTGACGTTGGCGCCGACTTCAGTGACCTTGCCGACGATTTCGTGGCCCGGCATCAGCGGGTAGACCGCAATGCCCCACTCGTTGCGCGCCTGGTGAATGTCGGAGTGGCAGACACCGCAGTACAGAATCTCGATGGCCACGTCGTCCGGGCGCGGGCTGCGACGGTTGAAAGTCATGGGGGCGAGGGGAGCCGTGGCCGACTGGGCGGCGTAACCGATAGCTGTGTACATGTGAAGCCTCGCAAAATGCTGAGTGGTGAGGCGATGCATTTTGCGCAGCAGGGCGGGGTGCGGCCATGTCGGTTCCTACGTGAGTCATGCCTAATCCTCCGAAGGTTGCTGATCAAGGGATGCGCATGGCCGCAGATCTGCGATCATGTCAGTGTCTAATCCTCTGTCCGGTTGCCCATGCTTTTGACTTCCCGCTCCGATGCCAACCAAACCCTGGTGTCGCTCATCAAGCCGCTGTCCCACACCCCGGGCTTTCTCGACACCGGATTGCCGGGCGTGCAGACGCTCTCGTGGAGCTACTACGTGGCCAGCAGCCCGCAGATCTACGAACCCAGCCTGATTATCCTGGCGCAGGGCAGCAAGCTCGCGCGCCTGGGGCCGCGCACCTTCGAATACGGCGCCGGGCATTACCTGGTGCAGGCGCTGTCGGTGCCGTTCATGTGTGAAACCTTCGCGACCCCCGAGGAGCCGCTGTACGGCGTGTCGGTGTCGATTGACCGGATCGTGCTGGGTGACCTCGTGCAAGCCATGGGATTGCCGGCGGATGCGTCGGTCAAGGCGCAGACACCGGAATCCATGACCTCCGCCGAGCTGGATGCGCAGATGCGTGAGAGTGTCGAGCGCCTGTTGCGCTGCCTGCACGACCCGATGGACCGTCAGGTCATGGGGCCTTCGCTGGTGCGCGAGGTGCTGTACGCCGCCCTGCGTGGCCCGCAGGCGGGGGTGTTGCGGGCGCTGGTCGAACAGCAGGGGCACTTCGCCAGGATCGCTGCGGCGCTGCAGCATCTGCGTGATCACTACCACGAGGCGTTGAGCGTGGACGAGCTGGCCGGCTGCGCCAACATGAGCGCCTCGACCTTCCACGAGCATTTCAAGCGCACCACCTTGTTATCGCCGGTGCAGTACCTCAAGCGCCTCAGGCTTTTGAAGGCGCAGCAGATGCTGATCGGCGAGGGCATGGCGGTGGGGCAGGTGGCGCATCGAGTGGGGTATCAGAGCACATCGCAGTTCAGCCGCGAGTACAAGCGGTACTTCGACCGAAGCCCGGGGGAGGAGGGGGTGTTGCTGAGGATTTCTGCGTAACACCGCCATTCGTGATGCGGGGTGTACGCCACATCCGGATTCCACCATTCCCGTAGGAGCGCGCTTGCCCGCGATGGCGTCGTGTCAGTCAACGCAGGGGTTGCAGACCGAACGCCGTCGCGGGCAAGCGCGCTCCTACAAGGGATGTGGTTTACATGTTTGGATACGTCGGCCCGCCCGCACCTTCCGGGGTCACCCAGGTGATGTTCTGCGAAGGGTCCTTGATGTCGCAGGTCTTGCAGTGCACGCAGTTCTGGGCGTTGATCTGGAAGCGCTTGGCGCCGTCTTCCTGGGTCACCACCTCATACACACCGGCCGGGCAGTAGCGCTGCGCCGGTTCGTCGTACTTGGGCAGGTTGACGTTGATCGGAATGCTCGGGTCCTTGAGCTTGAGATGGCACGGCTGCTCTTCTTCATGGTTGGTGCCCGAGATGAACACCGAACTCAGTTTGTCGAAGCTCAGCTTGCCGTCCGGCTTGGGGTAATCGATCTTTTTCGAGTCCGCTGCCAGCTTCATGCACGCGTAATCAGGCTTGTTGTCGTGCAGGGTGAACGGAATCTTGCCGCCGAACAGGTTCTGGTCGATGAAGTTGAACGCACCGCCCAGCACCGGGCCGAACTTGTGGATCGCCGCGCCGAAGTTGCGGCTGGCGAACAGTTCTTCGTGCAGCCAGCTGCCCTTGAAGGCCTCGACATAAGTGTTCAGCGCATCGCCGCCTTCGCTGCCGGCCAGCAACGCATCGGCCACCGAGTCAGCGGCCAGCATGCCGGATTTCATCGCAGTGTGGCTGCCCTTGATCTTGGCGAAGTTCAGGGTGCCCAGGTCGCAGCCGATCAGCGCGCCGCCGGGGAAGACCATCTTCGGCAGCGAGTTCAGGCCACCCTTGCAGATGGCACGGGCGCCGTAGCTGACGCGCTTGCCGCCTTCCAGGTACTGCTTGAGGACCGGGTGATGCTTGAGGCGCTGGAACTCGTCGAACGGCGACAGGTACGGGTTGGCGTAGGACAGGTCGACGATCAGGCCGACCACCACCTGGTTGTTTTCCAGGTGATAAAGGAAAGAGCCACCGGTGTTCTCGGTGCCCATCACGTCCAGCGGCCAGCCGGCGGTGTGCACCACCAGGCCTTGCTGATGCTTGGCCGGGTCGATTTCCCAGATTTCCTTCAGGCCAATGCCGTAATGCTGGGCGTCGGCTTCGCTGTCCAGGTTGAAGCGCTTGATCAGCTGCTTGCCGATGTGGCCACGGCAGCCTTCGGCGAACAGGGTGTACTTGCCGCGCAGTTCCATGCCGGGGGTGTACATGCCGTCTTTGGGATTGCCTTCGCGATCCACGCCCATGTCACCGGTGACGATCCCGCGCACCACGCCATTCTCGTCGATCAGCGCTTCCTGGGCGGCGAAGCCCGGGTAGATCTCGACGCCCAGGTTCTCGGCCTGCTGGGCCAGCCAGCGGCACAGGTTGCCCAGGGAAATGATGTAGTTGCCTTCGTTGTGCATGGTCTTGGGCACGAACATGCCCGGCACCTTGGTACCGGCTTCGCTGCTGGTCAGCACATAGATGTCGTCGCCTTTGACAGGCGTGTTGAGCGGTGCGCCCAGTTCTTTCCAGTCAGGGAACAGCTCGTTCAGCGCGCGAGGTTCGAACACTGCACCGGAGAGGATGTGGGCGCCGACTTCGGAGCCTTTTTCCACCACGCAGACGCTGATTTCCTGGCCAGCTTCGGCGGCCTTCTGTTTCAGACGGCATGCGGCGGACAGACCGGCAGGGCCGGCGCCGACGATGACGACGTCGAACTCCATAAATTCGCGTTCCACTGACTCTCTCCTGATCAAGGCTCAACGGTATTTTTTTATAGGTAGCTAAAAACTGGCACCTGGGGGCGTTGTCACCCAAGTGTCATCTCAAAGGGGCGCATTATATCTACACCACCTTGCAGGTCCAATACAAACGTTTGTTTGAAATGGCTGAAACCCTGATAAAACATAGGGACACGACTTGTGACTGGCGTTTTTGTCGTATTGACCCGAATAGGTGTTCCGGTCAAGATACGGGCGGTTTTGCGCTCGCCGTAGGCTGGCCGTTGGCCAATGGAATACCTCTGAAAGCTGCGCGGGTGCCGTGTTGCAACCCCGCCCGATCACCCGTTTACAGGGGCGATGCAGGCGGTGTGCAGTTTACACGCATGGTCGGGCGCTGGCTTGGATTGCGCGGGTCGAGCGGTTGTTTTTTGCCGAACTCACCCTTAAGCAACGACGAATACGCTGTTTTCAAAGGTGTTCTTTACACTGACGTGTACCCATCGCCGGGCAGGGCCGGGCGATTTTCTTTTCACCGGAGAGTAACGAGGAATCCATGAAGGTTCTTGTAGCTGTCAAACGAGTGGTCGACTACAACGTCAAGGTTCGCGTCAAAGCGGACAACTCCGGCGTCGATCTCGCTAACGTCAAAATGTCGATGAACCCTTTCTGCGAAATCGCCGTGGAAGAGGCCGTTCGCCTGAAAGAGAAAGGCGTGGCGACCGAGATCGTCGTCGTTACCATCGGCCCGACCACCGCTCAGGAGCAACTGCGTACCGCACTGGCACTGGGTGCCGACCGCGCTGTCCTCGTCGAATCCGCTGAAGAGCTGACTTCCCTGGCTGTGGCCAAGGCGCTCAAGGCCGTTGTCGATAAAGAGCAGCCTCAGCTGGTCATTCTCGGCAAGCAGGCGATCGACAGCGACAACAACCAGACCGGCCAGATGCTGGCGGCCCTGAGCGGTTACGCTCAAGGCACCTTCGCCTCCAAGGTCGAAGTGTCGGGCGACAAGGTTGCCGTGACCCGCGAAATCGACGGCGGCCTGCAAACCGTTTCGTTGAACCTGCCGGCCATCGTCACCACCGACCTGCGCCTGAACGAGCCACGCTACGCGTCGCTGCCCAACATCATGAAAGCCAAGAAGAAGCCTCTCGAAGTGCTGACCCCTGATGCTTTGGGTGTGTCCACGTCCTCCACCAACAAGACCCTGAAAGTCGAAGCCCCGGCTGCTCGCAGCGCAGGCATCAAGGTCAAGTCGGTTGCTGAACTGGTCGAGAAACTGAAAAACGAAGCGAAGGTGATCTAAATGACTACCCTGGTAATCGCTGAGCACGAAAACGGCGTGATCGCTCCCGCCACCCTGAACACCGTTGCCGCTGCCGCCAAGATCGGTGGCGACATTCACGTCCTGGTCGCTGGCCAGAACGTGGGCGCTGTCGGTGAAGCCGCCGCGAAAATCGCAGGCGTCGCCAAGGTACTGGTCGCCGACAACGCGGCCTACGCGCACCAACTGCCGGAAAACGTAGCGCCACTGGTAGCCGAGCTGGCCTCGGGCTACAGCCACGTACTGGCCGCTGCCACCTCCAACGGCAAGAACATCCTGCCGCGCGTTGCGGCCCAGCTGGACGTTGACCAGATCTCCGAAATCATTTCGGTTGAATCGGCTGACACCTTCAAGCGTCCGATCTACGCCGGTAACGCCATTGCGACTGTACAGTCGTCGGCGGCCGTCAAGGTCATCACCGTTCGCGCCACCGGCTTCGACGCCGTTGCCGCTGAAGGTGGTTCGGCTGCTGTCGAAGCTGTTTCGGCGGCCCACGATGCAGGCAAGTCGTCCTTCGTCAGCGAAGAGCTGGCCAAGTCCGACCGTCCTGAGCTGACCGCTGCCAAGATCGTCGTCTCCGGCGGTCGCGGCATGCAGAACGGCGACAACTTCAAGCACCTGTACGCCCTGGCCGACAAGCTGGGCGCAGCCGTCGGCGCCTCCCGCGCTGCGGTGGACGCAGGCTTCGTGCCCAACGACATGCAGGTCGGCCAGACCGGCAAGATCGTTGCGCCACAGCTGTACATCGCGGTCGGTATCTCCGGCGCGATCCAGCACTTGGCTGGCATGAAGGACTCCAAAGTGATCGTTGCGATCAACAAGGACGAAGAAGCGCCGATCTTCCAGGTGGCCGATTACGGCCTGGTGGCGGATCTGTTCGAAGCAGTGCCTGAGTTGGAGAAGCTGGTCTAATCCAGCCACCTGACTTATAAAGAGAACCCGTTCGTTTCGGGCTGATCGAAAGCGTTGGGCATCGGCAACATTGATACCCCGTGTTTCGTTCAGTTTGAGTGAACGGGTTTTTTATTGAATTGAAAAAAGGACGTGACCATGTTGCCGCTCAGGCACACGCTGACATCGCTGCTTGCCGGTCTGTTCTTGTTGCCATCGATGGCGGCCGTAGCGGCAGGCAAATGCGATCGCCTGGTCGTGACCGGCAGCCCCGATGCGCCACCCTACATGTGGCGCGATCCGCAAGACCCTGCGCATCTGATGGGCGCCAACGCCGACCTGCTCAAGGAAGCGGCGGGGCAGATGGGCATCAAGCTGGAATTCCTGTTCGCCGGCAAGCGCAGTCAGGCCCTGGAAGAGGTGCGCACCGGGCGAATGGACCTGCTCGCCGACACGCCGTTGAAATCGTCGGAACTGGAGTCTCTGGATTTCATTCATCCGCCCATCGCGCAAAACGAGATCATGGTCTGGACCCGGGCCGGGCGGCCACAGCCGTTCAATTCCCTGGCCGATCTGCAAGGCCATCCTGGCGCCATTTCCGAGAAAACCCGTGTGACGTCGGCGTTTGAAAACGCCATCAAGGATCACCTGACCCTTGAGAAGCAGCCGAACCTGACCCAGGCCTTTCAGAAGCTGATGCTGGGGCAGGTCGAATTTGTACTGGCCGGTCGATATGCCGGCATGGCGTTGACCCAGACCTTGGGGATGTCCAGGGATTTGCTGGCGCAACCGCTGCCGCTGGACAGGCCGGGGCTGTACCTGGCGCTGTCGTTCAACTCGGCGTGCAATGACCCCTGGTTGCGCGGACAGCTGGCGAAAAAAATGACAGAATTGGCAGCTTCCGGTCGCTCGAACGAAGCTGTCACCCGCAATCTGGAGCTATGGAAGGCCCAGCTGCAACAGCCGACCAGCGCCACACATCAGTAGGAATGTTTTTTTGAGCTTTCTTTTCAGAACCAGACCTTTACTCGCCGCCATGGCGCTCGCTTCGTTGTTCGGTTGCGCCAACGATCCGGCTCCCAACGAACAACTGAAACTGACCGAGCAGGCCGTGGCCCAGGCTACGGCGGTCGGCGCCACTGACGATCAGTCGGACATGGCCACCGCCCAGTCCAAGCTGGCCCAGGCCCAGGCCGACATGGCCGACAAATCCTACAAGGACGCCCGCATGCAGGCCGAACAGGCCGAACTGGACGCGCGTCTGGCAGAGGCTCGCGTGCTGACCGAAAAAAGCGCCGAGCAACTGGCCCAGGTGAACGCTCGCCTCGAACGCCTGCGCAAGCAGTTGGGGGCGGCACAATGAATCGTATTCCACGGGTCTTGAGTGTGTGCCTGTTGCTGACCAGCGCCGGGCTGTACGGCTGCGCCGGCCATCAGAACAGCGAGAAGGCGTTGCAGGGTGCCAGCGCCGATTTCCAGAAAGTGAAGAACGACACCAACGTCTTGCGCAGCGCGCCCAAGGACGTGATCCGTGCCGGTGAATTGCTGGGCCGTGCCGAACGGCTGTCCAGCTACATTGGCAGTGGTGATGATGTGAGTCACTACGCGTATCTGAGCAGTCGCTACAGTGCGATTGCCACCGAGCACAGTCAGTTGCTGCTCAACCAGGAAAAGCTTGCCCGCCTTGAGCTTGAACGCCAGCGCCTGCAACTGGCATTGCGCGAAGCCAAGCTGGCCGGCGCCCAGCAGCAGGGCAAATGGGCGGAGGATCAGGTCATCAGCCTGTCGACCCAGCAGAACGAGCGGGGCCTGGTCATGACCCTGGGTGACATGCTGTTCGACACCGGTCGTGCCGAACTGAAAAGCTCGGCCAATCGCACGGTGCTCAAGGTCGTGCAGTTCCTGCAGTTCAACCCCAAGCGCGTGGTGCGCATCGAGGGTTACACCGACAGCACCGGCGACAGCCAGGAAAACCTGCAACTGTCTCGCGATCGCGCGCAATCGGTGGCCGACGTGCTGTCCGATCTGGGCATCGAGGACGAACGCATTCAGGTCGAGGGTTACGGCGATCAGTTTCCGGTGGACGTGAACACCTCGGAGCGTGGCCGGGCGCAAAATCGTCGGGTCGAAATCGTGTTTTCGGATGAAAAAGGCAAGCTGAGCGCCGCTCGCTGACATTTATTTTTCATCAAGCCCGACTTTTTTCGAAAAGCCGGGCTTTTTTGTGCGCGAAAGGCCGGTTGTTTGGCGTATATGCCTTATGAAATTTTTCATCAAACTGAAGTATGACTAGCCGATGAATCAACTGTCCCCGTACACTTATCAACTGTTCTGGTGATCTTTTCCTGTCGATCACCGCCCTGTGCTCAGAATGGCCGTGAAAGAGTGGAATCGAGGGACGCGAAATGACCAATCTTCTGCTGTATCAACGTATCGCCCAGCAGTTGGCTGAGGATATTCGTCGGGGTGTATACCAGCCAGGCGAGCGCGTGCCTTCGGTGCGAAAAATGAGCTCCCAGCTCAATGTCAGCCATGCGACGGTGCTTCAGGCCTACGCCAATCTCGAAGACCAGGGGCTGATTCGTGCACGTCCGCAGTCCGGCTATTACGTTCACCAGACCCCCGCGCTGACGGCGCCAACCCCGGATATCGCTCGGGTCGAGCGGCCCGGCCTGGTCACCCGCGCCAGCATTATCCAGCAGGTGCTGGTCGAAGCGCGTCGTGAAGGGGTGTTCGCCTTTGGCGCAGCCGTCCCGCACATCGACTACCTGCCGCTGCGCGCGCTGCATCAGCAGTTGGCCAAGGTCACGCGATTCCAGAGCCCGCGGGCGTTCAACTACATGTTCAGCCCCGGCTTCGAGCCGCTGCGCCGCCAGGTCGCGATCCGCATGCGCGACGCAGGCGTGGTGGTTGATCCCTCTGAAGTGGTGATCACTCACGGCTGTGTCGATGCCTTGCAGATGTCGCTGCGGGTGCTGACCAGTCCGGGTGACCTGATTGCCGCCGAATCGCCGACGTATTACGGCTTGCTACAGTTGGCCGACCTGCTGGGCCTGAAAGTGATCGAGATCCCGAGCGATCCGAACACCGGCATCAGCCTTGAGGCACTCCAGCTGGCTGCCAACCAGTGGTCGATCAAGGCGCTGGTCATGACCTCGCGCCTGAGTAATCCGTTGGGCAGTACCATGCCCGAGGACCGGCAGAAGCAGCTGCTGCGCCTGGCGTCTGACTTCGACATTCAGGTGATCGAAGACGATATCTACGGCGAATTGATGTATGAGCAGAACAAGACCAAGGCGCTGAAGGCTTTCGATCGCCTGGGGCGGGTCATCTACTGTTCGAGCTTTTCCAAGACGCTGTCCCCGGGTGTGCGCATCGGCTGGATGATTGCCGGCAAATATCAGGCGGAAATCCAGCGTTTGCAGACCTTCAGCACCCATTCGGCGTGCAGCGTGACGCAGATGGCGGTGGCGTCCTACCTGGAGAACGGTGGCTATGACCGGCATCTGCGCTACATCCGCCAGGAGCATCGCAAGAACGTCAGCGCGTTCCAGTTGGGGGTGCAGCAGATGTTCCCTGAAGGCACGCAGATCAGCCGGCCTGCCGGTGGTTTCATCCTCTGGATCAGTCTGCCGGGGCGGGTGAACACCCAGGAACTGCATGTGCGCGCACTGGAGCAGGGCATCAGTGTGGCTCCGGGCCTGATTTTCAGCAACACAGAGCAGTTCAACCACTGCATTCGTCTAAACTGTGGGTTGCCGTGGAACCGCGAAGCGGAGAGGGCGCTGATGACCTTGGGCATGCTCGCCAAGCAGCTGTGCCAGGACGCCGGTCAATCCTGGTGAACTCTGCAGGCTGAACGTTTTTCACACCCTCAAGAGGCCGGCTGACAGGTCCTTCACTTGTCACCGGCCATGCAAAGAGCCAGCATATCGGCTCCTGCCTTTTTTCTGCCATTTGATTTATGAATTCACTACGCTGTGCCGGATTGATGTTGGTGGTATTGCTCAGTGCCTGTGACGCTGACAAACCGCCTGCGCCACCGCCCAAAGTCACCGCTGCCGCGCCTGTCGCGCCTGCTGCAGCGCCCGTTGTCACGCCTGAGGTCAAGCCTGAGCCTGCCGCGGCTGTTGCGCCGCAGCCTGCCGCCCCGGAGAAGCCGGCGGACGTGTTCCATCACCTTGCGCCCAATGTCGGGGTGGTGCCTGTGGTCGCGGCGAGCAAGCCGGATCCGGTCAAGCCCAACCCCGCGAAGAAGATCACCACCCCGGCCAAGGCTGCGGCCGTGGAGCAGAAAACCCCAAGTGCGAATGCCAAATCCGCCAAGGTCAAAGCGGATAATGCCGCCGTGGCCAACCGTGCGCCGGTTGCCAGCAAGACCAAGCCTGCCTCCCAGGTAGTCAAGGAAACCAGGCTGCCCAAGGCTGCTCTGGACCTGAGCTTGCCGCCTGACATGGTCAAGCAGCTGACGCCGCCGCCTAACGTGATCACTGCGGGCAACAAGGCCAAGTCCACGCCTGGCGGGGGCAAACCGCTGTTGCCGAAGATGTTCCCCGATGCTGGCAGTGATTCGGACTTCCAGTTGCAGGGTCGGTTGTTGAGCAATGAAATGGAGTTGCAGCTTCGCAACGAGGCGCGCAAGGAAGTGGACGGCGCGGCGCTGGACTTCAAATTCAAGCAGTGACCTGGCGTCGGCTGGTCCTTAATCCTTCATTTTCAAACGCGCGTTTTAGCGGGTAAGATCCTGTCAACTTTCACTGCCTCTCAAGAGGATGTTTCCATGGATTGCCGTCCGGGCTGTGGCGCATGCTGCATTGCGCCTTCGATATCCTCGCCGATTCCCGGCATGCCTTTGGGCAAGCCGGCCGGCGTGCGCTGCGTGCAGCTCTCGGATGACAGGTATTGCCTGATCTTCGGGCAGCCTGACCGGCCAGCGGTGTGCGGCGGGTTCGCCGCCGACCCGGAAGTCTGTGGCAGCAGTTCCGAGGAAGCGATTCGCTTGATCGGGTGGTGGGAGCAGGCCACTTCCGTCGCCTGATGGGCGAGGAGGGGAGCCGATCGAGGCATCTGAAACGACACCTGAACTGCAGACAATAAGGAATAAGACAATGGGTTCGCTGTACCGGATTGCGTTTGGAGTTGGGTTGACTGTACTGGTCGCCGGGGCTGCACAGGCCGATGACTGGAAGGTCGCCAAGAACGAGGACGGCATCAAGGTTTCTCTCAGTGACGTCGCGGGCTCCCAGTACAAGGCCTATCAGGGCGTGACCACCATCAAGGCCAGTGTCGCCAAGCTGCGCGGCCTGCAGGAGGATGTGGCGGGTGCCTGCGCCTGGGTTCACGAGTGCAAGTCGCAGAAGGTGCTCAAGCATGAGGGCGACAAGACCTGGACCTACACCCAGTTCAACACCCCGTGGCCGGTGACGCCCCGTGATTCGGTGCTGCAGATCACCACGGTCGAAGGCACTGATGGCAGTCTGACTCGTAACCTGCTGGGCCAGCCGACCTACATCCCTGAAGAGAAAGGCTTCGTGCGCGTCGCCCAGGTGGAGGGCTTCTGGAAGCTGGTGCCCAAGGGCCCGAACGAGACTGAAGTGACCTATCAGGTGCACACCGAGCCAGGTGGCAGCGTGCCGTCGTGGCTGGCCAACAAGTTCGTGGTCGATGCGCCGTTCAACACCCTCAAGGCGCTCAGAGAGCGTGCGATGAAGTGATCGGGTGACCGATACAATTTCTGCGGGAATGAAAAAAGGCTGCCACTGGCAGCCTTTTTTTGTGGCGTTCGAAGCTTACTTGCGTTCGGCCAGTGGCACGATGTCGCGAGCTTTTTCGCCGGTGTACAGTTGGCGTGGACGGCCGATCTTGTACGGGCTGGAGAGCATTTCCTTCCAGTGCGAGATCCAGCCGACGGTACGCGCCAGGGCGAAGATCACGGTGAACATGCTGGTCGGAATGCCGATCGCCTTCAGGATGATGCCCGAGTAGAAGTCGACGTTCGGGTACAGCGAGCGCTCGATGAAGTACGGATCGGTCAGGGCGATCTCTTCCAGGCGCATTGCCAGTTCCAGCTGCGGGTCGTTGGTGATGCCCAGCTCGCGCAGGACTTCGTCGCAGGTCTGCTTCATCACGGTGGCGCGCGGGTCGCGGTTCTTGTAGACGCGGTGACCGAAGCCCATCAGCTTGAACGGATCGTTCTTGTCCTTGGCCTTGGCGATGAACTTGTCGATGTTCGAGACATCGCCGATTTCATCGAGCATGGTCAGTTCGGCTTCGTTCGCACCGCCGTGGGCAGGGCCCCACAGTGCAGCGATGCCGGCGGCGATACAGGCGAACGGGTTGGCACCCGAGGAGCCCGCCATGCGCACGGTGGACGTCGAGGCGTTCTGTTCGTGGTCGGCGTGGAGGATGAAGATCCGGTCCATGGCCTTGGCCAGCGTCGGGCTGATCGGTTTGATCTCGCACGGCGTGTTGAACATCATGTGCAGGAAGTTTTCCGCATAGCTCAGGTCGTTGCGCGGGTACATCATGGGCTGGCCCATGGAGTACTTGTAGACCATCGCGGCCAGGGTCGGCATCTTGGCGACCAGGCGGATCGCGGAGATTTCGCGGTGCTGCGGGTTATTGATGTCCAGCGAGTCGTGGTAGAACGCCGACAGGGCGCCGACGACGCCGCACATGACGGCCATCGGGTGGGCATCACGACGGAAGCCGTTGAAGAAGGTCTTCAACTGCTCGTGCACCATGGTGTGGTTCTTCACGGTGACGACGAATTGGGCTTTCTGCTCGGCAGTCGGCAGTTCGCCGTTGAGCAGCAGGTAGCAGGTTTCGAGGTAGTCGGACTGCTCGGCCAGTTGCTCGATCGGGTAGCCACGGTGCAGCAGAATGCCGTTATCACCGTCGATGTAGGTGATCTTGGATTCGCAAGAGGCGGTCGACATGAAGCCTGGGTCGAATGTGAAGCGTCCGGTGGCGGTCAGGCCGCGTACGTCGATTACATCGGGACCAACTGTGCCGGTCAGAATGGGCAGCTCGACGGGGGCAGCGCCCTCGATGATCAACTGCGCTTTTTTGTCAGCCATGTGGCCTCCTAATTATGCTTCAAATCATCAGACAGGCCCCCCACGCAGGGCCCGCATCACTATAGTGAGATAAATTCTAAAGTCAATTTGCCAAAAGTCTTGTGGCAGAAGGCTTTAAGCCGAGGTTTTCCGCGAAATTACCTGCCATTTACGCCTTTTATTCCACTAATGCAATCCGCCATTAGGGGAGGGCTGGTGCGTTGTCATTAGGCGGCTAACTGTCTATACTCGGCGTCCGACCGCCAGGGGCTTTCAGGCCCGGTTTTCTGGGGTTGGTCACTTCCTGGGTAGTGGGTACCTGACCAGTGCACTTCCCAACAACTTGCCCTGATTGTTAGGGGCTCTTCAGTGTGAAAAAAAGCCGTGAAAAGCCAACGACCTGTAAACCTAGACCTAAGGACCATCAAACTCCCCATCACAGCGATCACGTCGATCCTTCATCGCATCTCCGGCATCATTCTCTTTGTCGGCGTCTTCTTCATGCTTCTGGCATTGAGCAAGTCGCTGGGTTCTGAAGAGGGCTTCGCCGATGTGAAGGCGACCTTGACCAGTCCGCTGGCCAAGTTCATCGCATGGGGGCTTCTGTCTGCCCTGTTGTATCACCTTGTGGCAGGTGTTCGTCACCTGATCATGGATACGGGTGTCGGTGAGACGCTGGAAGGCGGAAAGCTGGGCTCGAAAATCATCATCGCCATCTCCGTGGTGCTGATCATTCTGGCGGGAGTTTGGATATGGTAACCAGCGTTACGAACCTGTCTCGTTCGGGCCTCTACGACTGGATGGCGCAGCGCGTCTCCGCAGTAGTGCTCGCGGCTTATTTCATTTTCCTGATCGGGTACCTGGTCGTGCACCCTGGCATCGACTATGCCACGTGGCACGCTCTGTTCTCCCACGTAGGGATGCGCATCTTCAGTCTGCTGGCCCTCGTTGCCCTCGGCGCTCACGCCTGGGTCGGCATGTGGACCATCGCGACCGACTACCTGACTCCGATGAGTTTCGGCAAGTCCGCGCTGACTGTGCGTTTCCTGTTCCAGGCTGTATGCGGCGTTGCGATGTTCGCGTACTTCGTCTGGGGTGTGCAGATTCTTTGGGGTATCTGATTCATGGCTAGCATTAATACAATCTCCTTCGACGCCATCATCATCGGTGGCGGCGGTGCGGGCATGCGCGCTGCCTTGCAGCTGGCTCAGGGCGGCCACAAGACCGCCGTAGTCACCAAGGTCTTCCCGACCCGCTCGCACACCGTATCCGCCCAGGGCGGCATCACCTGCGCCATCGCTTCGGCCGACCCGAACGACGACTGGCGCTGGCACATGTACGATACCGTCAAGGGTTCCGACTACATCGGTGACCAGGACGCTATCGAATACATGTGTCAGGAAGGTCCTGCCGCGGTCTTCGAACTGGACCACATGGGTCTGCCGTTCTCGCGTACCGAAACCGGCCGTATCTACCAGCGTCCGTTCGGTGGCCAGTCCAAGGACTTCGGCAAAGGCGGTCAGGCTGCACGCACCTGCGCGGCCTCCGACCGTACCGGTCACGCACTGCTGCACACCCTCTATCAGGGCAACCTGAAAGCGGGCACCACGTTCCTGAACGAGTACTACGCTGTCGACCTGGTGAAGAACTCGGAAGGCGCCTTCGTCGGTGTCATCGCGATCTGCATCGAAACCGGCGAGACCATGTACATCAAGTCCAAGGCGACTGTCCTGGCCACCGGCGGTGCTGGCCGTATCTACGCCTCGACCACCAACGCCCTGATCAACACCGGTGACGGTATCGGCATGGCGCTGCGTGCAGGCGTTCCGGTCCAGGACATCGAAATGTGGCAGTTCCACCCGACCGGCATCGCCGGCGCAGGTGTACTGGTCACCGAAGGTTGCCGAGGTGAAGGCGGTTACCTGATCAACAAGCACGGCGAGCGTTTCATGGAGCGTTATGCTCCGAACGCCAAGGACCTTGCAGGTCGTGACGTGGTTGCACGTTCCATGGTCAAAGAGATCATCGCCGGCAACGGCTGTGGCCCTAACGGCGACCACGTGATGCTCAAGCTCGACCACCTGGGCGAGGAAGTGCTGCACAGCCGCCTGCCAGGCATCTGCGAGCTGTCCAAGACCTTCGCACACGTTGACCCGGTAGTTGCTCCGGTTCCTGTGGTTCCAACCTGCCACTACATGATGGGCGGCGTTGCCACCAACATCCACGGCCAGGCCATGACCATGGACGCCGAAGGCAACGACCAGGTCATTCCTGGCCTGTTCGCAGTCGGTGAAGTGGCGTGCGTATCGGTTCACGGTGCCAACCGCCTGGGCGGCAACTCGCTGCTCGACCTGGTGGTATTCGGTCGCGCTGCCGGCCTGCACCTGGAAAAAGCGCTGACCGACGGTATCGAATACGCCGACGCCAGCGACACCGACATCGAAGTTGCACTGAACCGCCTGAACAGCCTGAACTCCCGTGCCGATGGCGAAGACGTCGCCACCCTGCGCCGCGAGCTGCAGAGCTGCATGCAGAACTACTTCGGTGTGTTCCGTACCGGCGAATACATGAAGAAGGGCATCGAGCAACTGGCCCAACTGCGTGCACGTATCGCCAACGTGAAGATCAACGACAAGTCCCAGGCCTTCAACACCGCGCGTATCGAAGCGCTGGAGCTGCAGAACCTGCTGGAAGTCGCTGAAGCGACCGCCATCGCGGCCGATACCCGTACCGAGTCCCGCGGCGCCCACGCCCGTGAAGACTTCGAAGACCGCGACGACGTCAACTGGCTGTGCCATACCCTGTACTACCCGGGTGAAAAGCGGGTTGCCAAGCGTGCAGTCAACTTTGCGCCGAAGACCGTTCCGGCGTTCGAACCAAAAGTACGGACTTACTAAGGGTGGCTGCTATGTTGAAAGTCGAAGTTTATCGTTACAACCCCGATACCGACTCGGCGCCTAAAACCCAGGTGTTCGACGTGGATACCGGTGGCAAGGATCTGATGGTCCTGGACGTACTGGCGCTGATCAAGGAACAGGACGAGGGCTTCTCCTATCGTCGTTCCTGCCGTGAAGGCGTCTGTGGTTCCGACGGCATGAACATCAACGGCAAGAACGGCCTGGCGTGCATCACGCCGCTGTCCGCCGTGGTCAAGAACAACAAGCTGGTGGTGCGTCCGCTGCCTGGCCTGCCTGTTATTCGTGACCTGGTCGTCGATATGAGCATCTTCTACAAGCAGTACGAGAAGGTGAAGCCATTCCTGCAGAACGACACGCCGGCTCCGGCCATCGAGCGTCTGCAGTCGCCGGAAGAGCGTGAGAAGCTGGACGGTCTGTACGAGTGCATCCTGTGCGCTTGCTGCTCCACGAGCTGCCCGTCCTTCTGGTGGAACCCTGACAAGTTCCTGGGTCCGGCCGCGATCCTGCAAGCCTATCGTTTCCTGGCTGACAGTCGCGACAACAAGACCCAGGAGCGTCTGGCTGCACTGGATGATCCGTTCAGCGTGTTCCGCTGCCGCGGGATCATGAACTGCGTCAACGTTTGCCCGAAAGGCCTTAACCCGACCAAGGCCATCGGTCACGTTCGACACATGCTGCTGACCAGTGGTGTCTGAGTTCGTTGCACCTGTAGCACCGATGTATCTGTAAATGTTGTACCCGTAAACGCTGCGGCGCAGGCTTCAACCGGCGCCGTAGTTTTAACCTGAGCAGTGGCCGTACGGCTTCGGCTCTTATTTTGAAGAAATGAGACCAGCAGGGGCATCCGGGCTGGTACCCGGGCTATCAGCGTGATCCTTGGCGACTTGCTACAGTCAGCGATTCGATACATTCGCTGCATGGACTGTTCAAGCCTGCGACGGTGTGCACGCCGGTGGTGTCCCCTAACCGAGGGTGACCAAGCATGCAAGAAAGCGTGATGCAGCGCATGTGGAACAGCGCCCACCTTTCAGGTGGTAACGCTGCCTATGTGGAAGAGCTCTATGAGCTCTACCTGCACGACCCTAACGCTGTGCCAGAAGAATGGCGCACCTACTTTCAGACGCTGCCAGCCGATGGCGGCGCTGCCACCGATGTATCGCACTCTACGGTTCGCGATCATTTCGTGTTGCTGGGCAAAAACCAGCGCCGCGCTCAACCGGTCTCCGCCGGTAGCGTGAGCAGCGAACACGAGAAGAAGCAAGTCGAAGTGCTGCGACTGATCCAGGCATTCCGTATGCGCGGCCATCAGGGTGCGCAACTCGATCCTCTGGGCTTGTGGAAGCGTACTGCGCCAGCTGACCTGTCGATCAACCATTACGGTTTGACCAACGCTGACCTCGATACCACATTCCGTGCCGGCGACCTGTTCATCGGCAAGGAGGAGGCGAGCCTACGCGAAATCGTCGACGCTTTGCAGAAGACATATTGCCGCACCATCGGCGCCGAGTTCACGCACATCGTCGATTCCAACCAGCGCAACTGGTTCATGCAGCGCCTCGAAAGCGTGCGTGGCCGTCCAGCTTACCCTGCCGAGATTCAGAGCCACCTGCTCGAGCGCGTCACCGCGGCAGAAGGTCTGGAGAAGTACCTGGGCACCAAGTACCCGGGCACCAAGCGTTTCGGTCTGGAAGGCGGCGAAAGCCTGATCCCGATGCTCGACGAGCTGATCCAGCGCTCCGGTTCCTACGGGACCAAGGAAGTCGTGATCGGCATGGCCCACCGTGGCCGTCTGAACGTCCTGGTCAACACCTTCGGCAAGAACCCGCGCGAGCTGTTCGACGAGTTCGAAGGCAAGAAGAAGGTCGAGCTGGGCTCCGGTGACGTGAAGTACCACCAGGGCTTCTCGTCCAACGTGATGACCGCAGGTGGCGAAGTTCACCTGGCGATGGCGTTCAACCCGTCGCACCTGGAGATCGTCTCCCCGGTGGTCGAAGGTTCCGTGCGCGCTCGTCAAGACCGCCGCAACGACGCCACTGGCGAAAAAGTACTGCCGATTTCCATCCACGGTGACGCTGCGTTCGCAGGTCAGGGCGTGGTCCTGGAAACCTTCCAGATGTCGCAGACCCGCGGCTTCAAGACTGGCGGCACGATCCACATCGTGATCAACAACCAGGTCGGCTTCACCATCAGCAACCCGCTGGACTCGCGTTCTACCGAGTACGCCACCGACGTTGCCAAGATGATCCAGGCGCCGATCCTGCACGTGAACGGCGATGACCCTGAAGCGGTCATGTTCGTGACCCAGCTGGCCATCGACTACCGCATGCAGTTCAAGCGTGACGTGGTGATCGACCTGGTCTGCTACCGTCGTCGCGGCCACAACGAAGCGGACGAACCAAGTGGCACCCAGCCGCTGATGTACCAGCAGATCGCCAAGCAGCGCACCACCCGTGAGCTGTATGCCGACGCACTGGCTGCATCGGGCGTGCTCGACGCCGCCGGCGCTCAGGCCAAGGTCGACGAGTACCGCAACGCACTCGACAACGGCATGCACGTTGTGAAGAGCCTGGTCAAAGAGCCCAACAAGGAACTGTTCGTCGACTGGCGTCCATACCTGGGCCACGCCTGGACCGCGCGTCACGACACCCGTTTCGATCTGAAGACCCTGCAGGAACTGTCGGCCAAGCTGATGGAACTGCCGGAAGGCTTCGTGGTTCAGCGTCAGGTCCAGAAGATCTACGAAGACCGCCAGAAGATGCAAGCCGGTGGCCTGCCGATCAACTGGGGTTACGCCGAGACCATGGCCTACGCCACTCTGGCGTTCGAAGGTCATCCGGTGCGTATCACCGGGCAAGACGTCGGTCGCGGTACGTTCTCGCACCGTCACGCCGTCCTGCACAACCAGAAAGATGCCACCACCTACGTGCCTCTGCAGAACCTGTATGCCGGTCAGCCTCGCTTTGACCTGTACGACTCGTTCCTGTCGGAAGAAGCGGTACTGGCATTCGAATACGGCTACTCGACCACCTCGCCAAACGCGCTGGTGATCTGGGAAGCCCAGTTCGGTGACTTCGCCAACGGTGCACAGGTCGTGATCGACCAGTTCATCACCAGCGGCGAGCACAAGTGGGGCCGTCTGTGCGGTCTGACCATGTTGTTGCCTCACGGCTACGAAGGTCAGGGTCCGGAGCACTCCTCGGCTCGTCTGGAGCGTTACCTGCAGCTGTGCGCCGAGCACAACATCCAGGTGTGCATGCCGACCACCCCGGCCCAGATCTACCATCTGTTGCGCCGTCAGGTGATTCGTCCGCTGCGCAAGCCGCTGGTCGTGCTGACGCCCAAGTCGCTGCTGCGTCACAAGCTGGCGATCTCGACCCTGGAAGATCTGGCCGAAGGCTCGTTCCAGACTGTCATCCCGGAAATCGATACCCTCGATGCCGCCAAGGTGACCCGTCTGGTGCTCTGCAGTGGCAAGGTCTACTACGACCTGCTGGAAAAACGCCGTGCCGAAGGCCGCGAAGATATCGCCATCGTGCGTATCGAGCAGCTCTACCCGTTCCCGGAAGACGACCTGATGGAGGCCATCGCGCCTTACACCAACCTGACCAACGTGGTCTGGTGTCAGGAAGAGCCGATGAACCAGGGCGCCTGGTACAGCAGCCAGCATCACTTGCGCCGCAGCATTGGCAATCACAACCGCAACCTCGTTCTCGAGTATGCCGGCCGTGATGCTTCCGCAGCGCCTGCTTGTGGCTACGCTTCGATGCACGCCGAACAGCAGGAAAAACTGCTGCAAGACGCGTTCACTGTTTAACGCCTTCGCGCACTAGAAACCGAATTAAGGAATTACAGATAATGGCTATTGAGATCAAAGCCCCCTCTTTCCCGGAATCCGTTGCCGACGGCACCATTTCCAAATGGCACAAACAGCCGGGCGAAGCGGTAAAGCGTGACGAGCTGCTGGTCGACATCGAAACCGACAAGGTCGTGCTCGAAGTCCTGGCCGAAGCTGACGGTGTGCTGGCATCCATCGTCAAGGGCGAGGGCGACACCGTCCTGTCCAACGAACTGATCGCCACCCTGGACGCAGGCGCTACCGCGTCGGCTGCTCCTGCTGCCGCTGCTGCTCCGGCCGCCGCTCCAGCAGCAGCTGCTCCAGCTGCCGCTGCCAGCGACGAAGACGCCATCGGCGCTCCAGCTGCCCGCAAGCTGGCTGAAGAGAACGGTATCAACCTGTCCAGCGTCAAAGGCACTGGCAAAGACGGTCGCGTCACCAAGGAAGACGTCGTTGCTGCCATCGAAGCGAAGAAATCCGCTCCGGCTGCCGCACCTGCTGCCAAGCCTGCTGCTGCACCGGCTGCCGCTGCTCCTGTGTTCGCTGCTGGCGACCGCACCGAGAAGCGCGTACCGATGACTCGCGTTCGTGCCACCGTTGCCAAGCGTCTGGTCGAAGCCCAGTCGAACATGGCGATGCTGACTACTTTCAACGAAGTCGACATGACCGAAGTCATGGCCCTGCGTTCCAAGTACAAGGATCTGTTCGAGAAGTCCCACAACGGCGTACGCCTGGGCTTCATGTCGTTCTTCGTCAAGGCTGCCACCGAAGCGCTGAAACGCTTCCCGGCTGTCAACGCGTCGATCGACGGTTCCGACATCGTCTACCACGGCTATGCGGACGTCGGCGTTGCCGTCTCCAGCGACCGTGGCCTGGTGGTTCCGGTCCTGCGTAACGCCGAGCAGATGAGCCTGGCTGAAATCGAAGGCGGCATCGCCACCTTCGGCAAGAAAGCCCGTGACGGCAAACTGTCCATCGACGAGATGACTGGCGGTACCTTCACCATCACCAACGGTGGTACCTTCGGTTCGATGATGTCGACCCCGATCGTCAACCCGCCACAAGCCGCTATCCTGGGCATGCACAACATCATTCAGCGCCCGATGGCGATCAATGGTCAGGTTGTCATCCGCCCGATGATGTACCTGGCGCTGTCCTACGATCACCGCCTGATCGACGGCAAAGAAGCTGTGACGTTCCTGGTGACCATCAAGAACCTGCTGGAAGATCCGGCTCGTCTGTTGCTGGACATCTGATGAAGCAGCCGCAAGTTGCAAGCCGCAAGCTTCAAGCCAGAAGCGGCCCGGTGTGCAGCTTGCGGCCAGTAATTCGTATCCAATGAATAAGTCGTGAGTCTGATCTGCAGATCACCGCAGATCAGCTTGCAGCTTGCAGCTTAATGCTTGCAGCTAGAGAGGAACTCTTAGTTATGTCCCAGAAATTCGACGTGGTAGTGATTGGCGCAGGCCCTGGCGGTTATGTTGCCGCCATCAAGGCTGCGCAACTTGGTCTCAAGACTGCCTGCATCGAGAAGTATCAGGATAAAGAGGGCAAGCTGGCTCTCGGCGGTACCTGCCTGAACGTAGGCTGCATCCCGTCCAAGGCGCTGCTGGACAGCTCCTGGAAATTCTATGAAGCCAAGAACCAGTTCAACGTTCATGGCATCTCCATTTCCGGCGACGTGAAAATGGACGTACCGGCCATGGTCGGTCGCAAGTCCCAGATCGTCAAAGGCCTGACCGGCGGCGTTGCCAGCCTGTTCAAGGCCAACGGCGTGACCTCCCTGCAAGGCCACGGCAAGCTGCTGGCCGGCAAGAAAGTCGAGCTGACCAAGCCTGACGGCACCACCGAAGTCATCGAAGCCGACAACATCATCCTGGCTTCGGGCTCGCGTCCGATCGACATTCCGCCGGCTCCGGTCGACCAGAACGTCATCGTCGACTCCACCGGCGCCCTGGAATTCCAGACCGTGCCTGAGCGTCTGGGCGTCATCGGCGCTGGCGTCATCGGCCTGGAACTGGGTTCGGTATGGTCGCGCCTGGGCTCCAAGGTCACCGTTCTGGAAGCGCTGGAGAAGTTCCTGCCAGCCGCCGACGAAGGCGTTGCCAAAGAAGCTCAGAAGACCTTCACCAAGCAGGGTCTGGACATCAAGCTGGGCGCTCGCGTCACCGGCTCGAAAGTCAACGGCAACGAAGTTGTCGTGAACTACACCGACAAGGACGGTGAGCAGAACATCACCTTCGATCGCCTGATCGTGGCCGTCGGCCGCCGTCCGGTGACGACCGATCTGCTGGCCTCCGACAGCGGCGTCGATATCGACGAGCGCGGCTTCATCTTCGTCAACGATCAGTGCGAGACCAGCGTTCCTGGTGTCTATGCGATCGGTGACGTGGTCCGTGGTCTGATGCTGGCACACAAAGCCTCGGAAGAAGGCATCATGGTGGTCGAGCGCATCAAGGGTCACAAGACCCAGATGAACTATGACCTGATCCCTTCGGTTATCTACACTCACCCGGAAATCGCGTGGGTCGGTAAAACCGAGCAGACCCTGAAGGCCGAAGGCGTTGAAGTCAACGTGGGTCAGTTCCCGTTCGCGGCCAGCGGCCGTGCCATGGCGGCGAACGACACCGGCGGTTTCGTCAAGGTCATCGCTGACGCCAAGACCGACCGTGTACTGGGTGTACACGTCATCGGCCCAGGCGCTGCGGAACTGGTTCAGCAGGGTGCAATCGGCATGGAGTTCGGCACCAGTGCCGAAGACATCGGCATGATGGTCTTCTCCCACCCGACCCTGTCCGAAGCACTGCACGAAGCTGCTCTGGCTGTGAATGGCGGCGCCATCCACATCCAGAACAAGAAAAAACGCTAAGAAAAAAACCACGGCGGACCGCCCGTCGTAAGCCCTGTTCGCATGGCTTACCGCGGAAGGTCCGTCGGACTCGAACTCCCGGCGGATTTCGACCAGGCACCCCGAGTGCAGGGGCGGGGCCTTCCGGGGGAAGCGGTCACAGGTGGTGCGGCACGCTTTAGCGAGCAGCACCGAAGCGCAGTACCTAACGAAGACGGTAAAAAGCATGAATCTTCACGAGTATCAGGGTAAACAGCTGTTTGCTGAATACGGCCTGCCAGTATCCAAGGGCTTTGCAGTAGACACCCCCGAAGCAGCAGCAGAAGCGTGCGACAAGATCGGCGGAACCGAGTGGGTCGTCAAAGCCCAGGTTCACGCAGGTGGTCGCGGTAAAGCGGGCGGCGTCAAACTGGTCAAGAGCAAGGAAGACGCAGCTGCGTTCGCCGCTCAGTGGCTGGGCAAGCGTCTGGTCACTTACCAGACTGATGCCAACGGTCAACCGGTTACCAAGATCCTGGTTGAATCCTGCACTGACATCGCCAAAGAGCTGTATCTGGGCGCTGTAGTCGATCGCTCGAGCCGTCGCATCGTGTTCATGGCCTCCACCGAAGGTGGCGTGGACATCGAGAAGATCGCTCACGAAACTCCTGAGAAGATTCTCAAGGCCACTATCGACCCACTGGTTGGCGCTCAGCCATTCCAGGGTCGCGACCTGGCATTCCAGCTGGGTCTGGAAGGCAAGCAGGTTGCTCAGTTCGCCAAGATCTTCGTTGGCCTGGGCAAGCTGTTCCAGGACCACGACCTGGCCCTGCTGGAAGTGAACCCGCTGGTAATCAAGGCTGACGGCGATCTGCACTGCCTGGACGCCAAGATCAACATCGACGCCAACGCCATGTACCGTCAGCCTAAGCTGAAGGCTTTCCACGACCCATCGCAAGATGACCCACGTGAAGCCCACGCTGCCAAGTTCGAACTGAACTACGTGGCACTGGAAGGCAACATCGGCTGCATGGTCAACGGTGCTGGCCTGGCCATGGGTACCATGGACATCGTCAACCTGCACGGCGGCAAGCCAGCCAACTTCCTCGACGTAGGTGGTGGCGCTACCAAAGAGCGCGTGACCGAAGCGTTCAAGATCATCCTGTCCGACAGCAACGTCGCAGCAGTACTGGTCAACATCTTCGGCGGCATCGTTCGTTGCGACATGATTGCCGAAGGCATCATCGGCGCCGTGAAAGAAGTCGGCGTGAAAATCCCGGTCGTTGTTCGTCTGGAAGGCAACAACGCTGACCTGGGCGCTAAAGTACTGGCGGAAAGCGGCTTGAACATCATCGCTGCAACCAGCTTGACCGACGCTGCTCAACAAGTTGTCAAAGCTGCGGAGGGCAAATAATGAGCGTCCTGATCAATAAAGACACCAAAGTTATCTGCCAGGGCTTCACCGGCTCGCAAGGTACTTTCCACTCCGAACAAGCCATCGCCTACGGCACCAAGATGGTTGGCGGCGTGACTCCAGGCAAGGGTGGCACCACTCACCTGAACCTGCCGGTGTTCAACACCGTTCGCGAAGCAGTAGAGCAAACCGGCGCCACCGCCAGCGTGATCTACGTTCCGGCTCCTTTCTGCAAAGATTCGATCCTGGAAGCTGCTTTCGGCGGCATCAAGCTGATCATCTGCATCACCGAAGGTATTCCTACCCTCGACATGCTGGATGCCAAGGTCAAGTGCGACGAGCTGGGTGTTACCCTGATCGGCCCTAACTGCCCAGGCGTCATCACTCCGGGCGAGTGCAAGATCGGCATCATGCCAGGTCACATTCACTTGCCAGGCAAGGTCGGTATCGTGTCGCGTTCCGGCACCCTGACCTACGAAGCTGTGAAGCAGACCACTGACGCCGGTTTCGGTCAGTCCACCTGCGTCGGTATCGGTGGTGACCCGATCCCGGGCTCCAACTTCATCGACATCCTGAAGCTGTTCCAGGAAGACCCACAGACCGAAGCGATCGTCATGATCGGTGAGATCGGTGGTTCGGCCGAAGAAGAAGCTGCTGCCTACATCAAGGCCAACGTGACCAAGCCGGTCGTTTCCTACATCGCTGGTGTGACTGCTCCTCCGGGCAAGCGCATGGGCCATGCTGGCGCGATCATCTCCGGCGGCAAAGGCACTGCTGACGAGAAATTCGCTGCTCTGCAAGACGCTGGCGTGAAGACCGTGCGTTCGCTGGCAGACATCGGCAAGGCCCTGGCCGAGCTGACCGGTTGGGAAATGAAGAAGTAAGCATCGCTTGCTGATCATTGACTGATCGACAAAGGCCACCTTCGGGTGGCCTTTGTGTTTTCCGGAGAAGCACATTCTGATGTGTAGGAGCGCGCTTGCCCGCGACGGCGTCAGGCCAGGCGTCACCCACCCTGTGGGAGCGGGCTTGCCCGCGAAGGCGTCAGATCAGACGGCTCGAGGTTGATTGACAGGTCGCATTCGCGGGCAAGCCCGCTCCCACAGGGTGTGTTGAGCCAGAGAGGTGTAAGACCTTTCCGATATGCGACACGAAAGTGCAGACATCGGTCGGGGCGCCCTGTATTGGAGCGCCAAATAGGGTAGGCTACCCGCCATTTTGCGACGTCGACCCCCACAAGGGGCCACTTCGCACCCAGGGCCTGTTCTAAAAGGACGGGCAGCATTTCCCTCACCCATTGGGAAATCCTCTTCTTAATTCCGGTTCAGCAGTGTGGTTTCCTTGATGAAAGTGTTGAAAGGCCAGGACATCCTGGCGCTTGGTTTCATGACGTTCGCGTTGTTCGTTGGTGCTGGCAATATCATCTTCCCCCCAATCGTAGGCCTGCAGGCCGGTCCGCATGTGTGGATGGCAGCGCTTGGCTTTCTGGTGACTGCGGTCGGCCTGCCCGTGGTGACGGTCGTGGCCCTGGCCAAGGTCGGTGGCGCCATGGACGCCCTGAGCAGCCCCATCGGCAAAATCGCCGGCACCGTTCTGGCCGCCGTCTGCTACCTGTCGGTGGGCCCGCTGTTCGCGACGCCGCGTACCGCCACCGTGTCCTTCGAAGTGGGGCTTGCGCCGATCACCGGCGAAAGCCCGATGGCGCTGTTCCTCTACAGCCTGGTGTATTTCCTGCTGGTGTTCTGGATCTCGCTGTATCCGGGGCGTCTGCTCGACACCGTGGGCCGTTTCCTTGCGCCGCTGAAGATCATCGCGCTGGCCGTGCTGGGCATCGCCGCGTTCGCCCTGCCAGCCGGTGATATCGGCGCTGCGCAGCCTGCCTATGTGGCGGCGCCGTTCTCCCAGGGCTTCATCAACGGCTACCTGACCATGGACACCCTCGGTGCGCTGGTGTTTGGCATCGTCATCGTCAACGCCATCCGTTCCCGTGGGGTCGAGTCGCCACGGCTGATCACCCGTTACGCCGTCATTGCCGGCCTGATCGCGGGCGTGGGCCTGGCGCTGGTGTATGTCAGCCTGTTCCGCCTGGGTTCGGGCAGCCATGCGATCGCCGCAGACGCCAGCAACGGCGCGGCCGTTCTGCATGCCTACGTGCAGCACACCTTTGGCACCCTGGGCAGCGGCTTCCTGGCCATCCTGATTTCCCTGGCGTGCCTGGTGACGGCAGTGGGCCTGACCTGCGCCTGCGCCGAATACTTCAGCCGTCTGCTGCCGCTGTCCTACAAGGCGCTGGTGGTGATTCTGGCCGGCTTCTCGCTGCTGGTGTCGAACCTGGGCCTGACCAACCTGATCCACTTCTCCATCCCGGTACTGACTGCCATCTACCCGCCGTGCATCGCGCTGGTGGCGTTGAGCTTCTGCAAGGACTTCTGGCACGTTCAGGGCCGCATCGTCGCGCCGGTGATGCTGGTGTCGTTCGTGTTCGGCATGGTCGATGCGGTGAAGGGGGCAGGGCTGGAAGGCTATCTGCCTGACGTGCTGGCGCACTTGCCGCTGAGCGATCAGGGGCTGGCGTGGCTGATCCCGTCGCTGATTACCCTGTTTGGCGCGTTCGTGATTGACCGCGTGATCGGCAAGCGCAGCGAAGCGCTGGCCTGATCTTTTCGCCGAACAAAAATAAAGCCCGCTAATGCGGGCTTTATTTTTTTGAAACTCTGGAACTTACTGCTTAGTTGGCGCAGGCGCTTGTTCGTTGGCCTCTTTGGCGCGCTCTTGAGCGGCTTCGGCGTTCTTCTGGGCAGCTTCCTGACTTTCCTTGGCGGCGTCGTTCACTTTGTCTTGAGCCTTTTGCATCGACTCCTGGGACTGCTGGGCAGCCTTGTTGGCATCCTGCTGTTTATCCTCGGATTTCTTGTCGCACGCAGCGAGACCCAAAGTGGCAGAAAGCATGAGGGCAATGGCTAAAGTCTTACGCATGGGGTGTTTCTCCTTATTGAACATCTACGTGCCTTCGAACGCCCCGTTATTGTGTTAGTTCCATTTTCGCAGCAGATATTTAAATAGTTGTTTCGCAGCTGTTACGCCTGTTCGATGGTCATCGCAGGTTAAACGTTTACGCTGTGACAGATGTGCACCCTCTGACAAACAGTCTGACTTTATTGTTCATGAAGATGCGGCCCTCAGGTTCAGTGTGCCCTTGAAATCCATCGCCGAGCCCCCACCTTGATGACAACCCGCCGTCCAGCCTCTCTATCGCACGGCTTGGCGGCTATCCCTGTTTGTGTGGACTGATTGGAGTTTGATGACCATGAGTGTGGAAACTCAAAAGGAAACCCTGGGCTTCCAGACCGAGGTAAAGCAGCTGCTGCACCTCATGATCCATTCGCTGTATTCGAACAAGGAAATCTTCCTGCGTGAGCTGATTTCCAACGCCTCCGACGCCGTGGACAAGCTGCGCTTCGAAGCGCTGTCCCGGCCTGAGCTGCTTGAAGGCGGCGCCGAACTGAAAATCCGTGTGAGCTTCGACAAGGACGCGCAAACCGTCACCCTCGAGGACAACGGCATCGGCATGAGCCGCGAAGACGTCATTACCCACCTTGGCACCATCGCCAAGTCCGGTACGGCCGATTTCATGAAGAACCTGACGGGCGACCAGAAGAAGGATTCGCACCTGATCGGTCAGTTCGGCGTGGGCTTCTACTCGGCGTTCATCGTCGCCGACAAAGTGGACGTGTTCAGCCGTCGTGCCAGCCTGCCCGCCAGCGAAGGCGTGCACTGGTCCTCGAAAGGCGAGGGCGACTTCGAAGTCGCTACCGTCGAGAAGGCTGACCGCGGCACCCGTATCGTCCTGCACCTGAAAAAAGGCGAAGACGAATTCGCCGACGGCTACCGTCTGCGCAACATCATCAAGAAGTACTCCGACCACATCGCCCTGCCGATCGAACTGCCCAAAGAGCAGATCGCTGTCGAAGGCGAGCCTGCGCCGGTGCAGGAATGGGAAACCGTCAACCGTGCCAGCGCCCTGTGGACCCGTCCTCGCACAGAAGTGAAGGACGAGGAATACCAGGAGTTCTACAAGCACATCGCCCACGATTTCGAGAACCCTCTGAGCTGGAGCCACAACAAGGTCGAAGGCAAGCTGGAGTACAACTCGCTGCTGTACGTACCGGCCCGCGCCCCGTTCGACCTGTACCAGCGTGAAGCGCCGCGCGGCCTGAAGCTGTACGTCCAGCGCGTGTTCGTCATGGACCAGGCCGAATCGTTCCTGCCGCTGTACCTGCGTTTCATCAAGGGCGTGGTCGATTCCAACGACCTGTCGCTGAACGTTTCCCGCGAGATCCTGCAGAAAGACCCGATCATCGACTCGATGAAATCGGCGCTGACCAAGCGCGTGCTGGACATGCTGGAGAAACTGGCGAAGAACCAGCCTGAGGAATACAAAGGCTTCTGGAAGAACTTCGGTCAGGTGATGAAAGAAGGCCCGGCAGAAGACTTCGCCAACAAGGAGAAGATCGCAGGCCTGCTGCGTTTCGCCTCGACCTCCGACGAGAGCGGCGAGCAGAGCGTTTCCCTGGCCGACTACCTGGCGCGCGCCAAGGAAGGTCAGGACAAGATCTACTACCTCACCGGCGAAAGCTACGCGCAGGTCAAGAACAGCCCGCATCTGGAAGTCTTCCGCAAGAAAGGCATCGAAGTGCTGCTGCTGACCGACCGCATCGACGAGTGGCTGATGAGCTACCTGAGCGACTTCGACGGCAAGGGCTTCGTCGACGTGGCCCGTGGTGACCTGGACCTGGGCAAACTGGATTCCGAAGAGGACAAGAAGGCTCAGGAAGAGGTCGCCAAGGACAAGGAAGGCCTGATCGAGCGCCTGAAAGCCGCCCTGGGTGATGCCGTCAGCGAAGTGCGAGTCTCGCACCGCCTGACCGACTCGCCAGCGATCCTGGCCATCGGTGAGCAGGACCTGGGCCTGCAGATGCGTCAGATTCTGGAGGCCAGCGGCCAGAAGGTTCCGGATTCCAAGCCGATCTTCGAATTCAACCCGACTCACCCGCTGATCGGCAAACTGGACAACGAACAGAGCGAAGAGCGCTTCGGCGAACTGTCGCACATCCTGTTCGACCAGGCGGCCCTGGCGGCTGGCGACAGCTTGAAGGATCCGGCCGCATACGTGCGCCGTTTGAACAAGTTGTTGGTCGAGCTCTCGGTTTAAGATCGAACCCCGTCAAAACCCGCTTCGGCGGGTTTTGTCATTTGATCTCCCCCACATTCTCAAAAGCAGGAGTCAGCAATGAGCAACATTACTGTGCAGTCCGTGGTTTATCAGGTTGATGGCCAGAGCTACGAGAGCCGCCTGGTGTTCGGCGAAGGCGCGAAGGCCGCTCCGGGCCTGGTGATGGCGCCGAACTGGATGGGCATCAGCGAAGACGCCGAGCAGATCGCCAGGGAAGTGGCGAGCAAGGGTTATGTGGTGTTTCTGGCTGACCTGTACGGGCAGGGCGTGCGTCCGACCAATGCCGATCAGGCGCTGGCTGCCATGATGCCGCTGAAGAACGACCGTGGCCTGCTGAACAAGCGCATGCTGGCGGCGCTGGATCAACTGAAGTCGCAATCGCTGGCGGCAGTGGATACGGGGCGTCTGGCTGCATTCGGTTTCTGCTTCGGCGGATGCTGCGCGCTGGAACTGGCCCGCACTGGCGCGCCTCTGAAAGCCGCAGTGTCGTTCCACGGCACACTGGACACCACCAACCCGGCCGATGCGAAAAACATCCAGGGCAAGGTGCTGGTGCTGCACGGCGCGTCCGATCCATTGGTGCCCAAAGAGCAACTGCCAGCCTTCGAAGCCGAAATGAACGCGGCCAATGTCGACTGGCAACTGCTGAGCTACGGCGGCGCGTTCCACTCGTTCACCGACCCGCATGCGAACAATCCTGGGGTGCAGATGTACAACCCGATTGTGTCCAAGCGCGCGTTCACCGCCATGCATAACCTGCTGGATGAAGTGTTCGCCGGTTAACACCGTATCCGTGGCACACCGCGGAGCCCTGTAGGAGTGAGCTTGCTCGCGATAGCGTCCTTGTCGTCACCATCAGGGTGAACAGGCAACCGCCTTCGCGGGCGAGCCCGCTCCCACAGGTTCTGCGCTCGACGTGAAGAGCGGGCGTTATTTCCTGCCCACCGGCAATTCGATGCGCGCCACTTCCCCCGGCACCGTCGGCCAATCGCCCGCTGCCCACTTCGCCCGGGCCTGATCGATCAGCGCCGGGTCGCTGGCCACGAAATTCCAGTTCATTCTCCTGGGCCCATCCAGCGGCGCGCCGCCAATCAGCACGGCGTGGCATTCGCTTTCGGCGCACAGCGTCGGCTCTTCCCCGGGCTCCAGTACCACCAGCGAACGCGCTTCCACCGGCTCGCCATCCAGCAACACCTCACCCTCGATCACATACAACGCACGTTGCTCATGCTCGGCGGGGATCAGCAGCGTGGTCGCAGTCTGCATCCGGATTTCGGCGTACAGCGTGGGGGATAGCACCGGCACCGGCGACTCCAGGCAAAAACCGTTGCCGGCAATCATCCGGAGGCAGATACCCATGGCATCGCTGACCGGCAGGGTCGCCGCAGGGTGATGGCTGTAATGCCCCGGCCCTTGTTCATGGCTTTTGGGCGACGCCAACCAGACTTGCAGCCCATGCAGCCGCGAGCCCGCATCGTGGACCTCCTGGGGCGTGCGCTCGATATGGGCGATGGCGCTGCCGGCCGTCATCCAGCTGACTTCGCCGGGCATTACATGCTGATCGCTGCCCAGGCTGTCCTTGTGCTGGATCTGGCCCTCGAACAGGTAGGTCAGGGTCGACAGGCCGATGTGCGGGTGCTGGCGAATGTCCATCCCGGTCCCGGGGGCGTAAGTGGTTTCCAGCATGTGGTCGAAGAACACGAAGGGTCCGACGCTGCGGCACTGGGCCGATGGCAGGGGGCGCAGGATCGGCTGGCCTTCGACGTCTTCGGCGCGGGGTTTGATGGTCAACATGGCAGGGCTCTCGGTGAACATGGCGACAGAATACAAAGCATAGGCTGCGGTGTCTGGATGGTCTGTGCTGCGCTGTCGCATCTGTTTGCAAATTCCTCACGCAGTCGTCGAATTGTCCTACAGGTTTTTCAGATATCCGCCGATATCAGGGGCGACAACCGGCTGCACATTTTCGGTGCAGGGTTTTATCTGGGAAGGGACCCATTATGAGCGTCAGAAACATGAATATTGCACCCCGTGCTGCATTGGGCTTCGGGGTGCTGGCGCTGTTGGTATTCGCGTTGGGGGCATTTGCCTTGTTGCAGATGTCGAACATGCGCAAACAGTCGGATCTGGTGGAGAACAAGTGGCTCCCCAGCGTGATGGAGTTGGGCACCATGGGCCAGGACCTGATGCGGATCAGGACCCTGACACTGCGCCTGATGCTCGATCGCAATGCGTCGTCGCTGCAGCAGAACTACAACAAGATCGACCAGCTCAAGGCTGGCCTGCAGAGCACCGAGCAGCGCTATCAGGCATTGATCGAATCACCCCGGGAGCGGCAGCTCTACGATGGCTTCACCGTGGCCAAGCAGGCCTACATGCAGCGCCAGAGCCGGGTGATGGAATTGTCCCGGCAGAACCAGCTCGACGAGGCGCTGGTGGTCATCAACAGCGAAATGAACCAGTACGCCGACACCATGACCCAGGCGCTCAACGACCTGACCGCCCTCAACCGCCAGGGTGCCAGCCAGGCCGGTGAACTGGCGTTGCAGGTGTTCGGCAGTGCCAAGGGCTGGGTGATGGGCATGATCGTGCTCACCGCCGTGATTACCCTGCTGCTGGCCTGGGCGCTGATTCGCAGCATCCTGCAACCGCTGGCCCAGGCGTTGGGCATCGCTCAGGTGATTGCCTCGGGTGACCTGACCGCGCGGATCGAGGTGCAAGGGCGCGATGAGCCGGCACGCCTGCTTGAAGCGCTCAAGGCTATGCAGTTGAGCCTGCGCAATACCATCTTGCGGATTTCCGACTCTTCGAACCAGTTGGCGTCGGCCTCGGAGGAATTGAGCACGGTGACCGAAGATTCCACCCGTGGCCTGCATCAGCAGAGCCTGGAAATCGACCAGGCCGCCACCGCCGTGAACCAGATGACTGCGGCAGTGGAGGAGGTGGCGCGCAACGCAGTGGCGACGTCTCAGGCGTCCGACGAATCCGAGCGGGTTGCCCAGCGCGGCCGCCATCAGGTGCAGGAAACCGTGGCCTCGATCAATCACCTGGCGCAGGACGTCACCCGCACGGGCGATCAGGTGGAAACCCTGGCGCAGAAGGTCTACGGCATCAGCAAGGTGCTGGACGTGATTCGTTCGGTGGCCGAGCAGACCAACCTGCTGGCGCTCAACGCTGCCATCGAGGCGGCGCGGGCGGGAGAGGCGGGACGTGGTTTCGCGGTGGTGGCTGACGAGGTGCGGGCGCTGGCCCATCGTACCCAGTCATCGACCCAGGAAATCGAATTGCTGGTGGGCGATATCCGTCAGGGCACCGATCAGGCAGTGGCGGCGATGCAGGGCAGCAATGACCGTGCCCGCGCGACGCTGGAGATGGCGCAATCGGCGGGGGTGGCACTGGATGAAATCGCCTCGGCCATCACGTTGATCACCGAGCGCAACACCGTGATCGCCAGCGCCTCGGAAGAGCAGGCGCAAGTCGCCCGGGAAGTGGACCGCAACCTCACCAACATCCGTGACCTGGCGCTGCAAAGTTCGGCAGGCGCCAACCAGACCAGCGCCGCCAGCCAGGACCTGTCGCGTCTGGCGACGGATCTGAACGGGATGGTAGCGGCGTTCTCGGTCTAGGCCTCATCACCCCGTAGGAGCGCGCTTGCCCGCGATGGCGGTGTGTCAGGCGATGATGCAGTGCCTGACCGGGCGCCGTCGCGGGCAAGCGCGCTCCTACGGGGGTGGTGTTTGTTACATAGCTTTCTGCATGTCCTTATCACCAAAGTATTAACACTATTTATTCAACGCCGTCCCGCCGCTTTGAACTAGCGTGTCTCTGAAATCTATCGGTTTTTGTCAGGACCGATACAGTCTTGATTCGCGTGTCGAACGAGATCGTCGTGTCGTACGCCCTTCAAGGATGATGTTCAGCCACGCAAGGAGTAGGACGTGGAATCACGGTTTGGCGTCGCCCCCGCTTGGAACATTTCCCCCCTTTCTCTCGCCGTAAAACTGAGCATTGCCGGACTGTTGTTCTGGGCACCGGTGCCCCAGGCCAACGCGACGTGCTCGGCGGCTGGCTCCACCATCACCTGCACCGGTGTGCCGACCCTGCCGCTGTTTCTCAATGACTACTCCAGCGCCACGAACGGCCTGACGGTCAACGTCAACTCCGGGGCGCAGATGAACGCGACCCTGGGTGGCAAGGTGCTCAACCTGACCGGGGTGAACATCACCCTCAACAACTCCGGCACCATCGACCCTGCCTTGCTGGGCCTGGTGTCCATATTGAGCGGCGGCGCGTTCATCGGCACCGGAGGCAGCAGTGTCGTCAATGTGCTCAACAACACCACCGGGATCATTCGTGGCACCGGCATGATGCTGGGCCTGAACCTCACCAGCATCGATGGCCTGGCGCTTGCGGTGAACAACGCCGCGACCGGTACCACCACCGTCGCCAACAATGGCACCATCACCTCCACCGGTCTGTCGGTCGGCGGTATCACCCAGGCCGATACTCCCGTGGTCGGTATCTATGGCGGCTCGCAGGTCAACATGACCAACAGCGCCAGCGGGACGATCCTCGGCCGCGTGGCGTTCGAGACCTCGGCTGCGGGCAACACCTTCACCAACGCCGGCAACATCACCGGCAGTGTGTCCCTGGGGGTGGGCAGCACCAACACCTTCTACGGGATCACCGGTTCGAGCGTGAACGTCGGTGACGGCGTGCAAGTCACCACGGGCCTGGGTGGCCTGATCGGGGTCAACCTGACTTTCGCTCCCACCGGGACTGTCGATGGCGGTGCGGCCGGCAGCAACACGCTGATCCTGCAAAATCCCATCGGACTGGGTGGCGGGACCACCGGGACCGGCACGGCGTCCAGTGCCACCTACGTCAACTTCAACAACCTGACCCTCAACAGTGGTACCTGGACCTTGCAGGGGCCGCTGGTCAGCGGTTCGACAACGCTCAATGGCGGTGTGGCGCAGTTCAATGACAATGGCACCTTCGGCAGCGGCGTGCTGACCTCCAATGGCGGGATTCTCCAGGCCAGCAACGCCGGTTTGACCCTGGCCAACCAGATCAACCTTGGCGCGGGTGGCCTGACCCTGCAGGGTATCAACGGTACAACCCTCAACGGTGTGATTTCCGGCACCGGTGGCCTGACCAAGATCGGTAGCGGCCAGCTCAACCTCAATGGCATCAACACTTACTCCGGCAACACCACACTCAACGGTGGCGTGGTACTGGTGGGCAACAATCAGGCGTTCAGCAGCGGTGGCATCACCGTCGGCGGCTCTTCGAGCATTTCGGCGACGGCGCCGATTTCGCTGGCCAACGCGATCACGCTCAACAGCACCCTGACCGCGACCGGCACCGGTGCGTTGACCCTGGGCGGAGTGATCAGCGGCGCGGCCAACCTGACCAAGACCGGCAGCGGCAGCCTGACCCTCAACGGCATCAACAACTACACCGGGATCACCAGCCTCAGCGCCGGCACCCTGCGCGTGGGCAACAACAGCGCCCTGAGCACCGGGGTGCTCAACACCAGTAACGGCACCAGCCTGGACAGCACGGGCAACGTGACCCTGGCCAACAACGTGGGCATCACCGGCGCGCTCAACGTGCTGGGCAGCAATGCCCTGACCCTGGCCGGCATTGTCTCGGGGACCGGCGCGATCACCAAGAGCGGTGCTGCCAGCCTGACCCTGACCGGCAACAACACCAACAGCGGTACCACCGCGCTCAACGGCGGTAGCTTGTTCGTCGGCAGCAATACCGCGCTGGGCACGGGCGCATTGAACGCAGCGGCGGGCACCACGCTGGATGCGACCACGGCAGTCACGCTGGCCAACGCCGTCGCGCTGGCCGGAGGGCTGAGCCTCGGCGGGACCCAGGCGCTGGGCCTGAGCGGCGTCGTCAGCGGCGCCGGCAACCTGATCAAGAACGGCACCGCGAACCTGACCCTGAGCGGCAACAACACTTTCTCCGGCGGCACGACGCTGAATGCCGGGACGCTGATCGTCGGCTCCAACACCGCGCTGGGCACCGGTGCGCTGAACACCGCCGCGGGCACCACCCTGGACGCCAGCACCTCGGTTTCGCTGGCCAACGCCGTCAATCTTGGCGGGAATCTCAACGTGGCCGGCAACGCCAACACGACCCTGGGCGGCGTCGTCAGTGGCAGCGGCGGGCTGACCAAGAACGGCGCCGCCAATCTGATTCTCAACGGTGCCAACACCTTCACAGGCGGCACCAACCTCAATGCCGGTACGCTGACCGTCGGCAACAGCGCGGCACTGGGCAGCGGCGATCTGAACGTCGTCAACGCGGCGACGCTGGACAGCAACACATCTGTCATCCTGAACAACAACGTTGCACTCAACGGCAACCTGGCCATCGGTGGCAGCAACGGCCTGATCCTGGGCGGCGTGCTCAGCGGTGCCAACCAGTTGATCAAGAACGGCACCGCCAACCTGACGCTCAACGGCGCCAACACCTTCACCGGCGGCACCGCCATCAATGCCGGGAGCCTGACCGTCGGCAATGGTGCAGCGCTGGGTTCCGGCACCCTCACCGTGGGCGGCGCGGGCGCCACCCTCAACAGCAGCGCCAACGTGACGCTGAACAACGCGATCGCGCTCAACTCCAACCTCACCGCTGGCGGGGCCAACCCCTTGACCCTCGGCGGCGTCATCAGTGGCGCCAGCAACCTGATCAAGACCGGCTCTTCGACACTGACCTTGACCGGCAACAACACCTACACCGGTGCCACGTCGCTGAATGCCGGAACACTGGTGGTCGGCTCCAACACAGCCCTGGGCACCGGCGTGCTCAACGCAGGCAACAACACCACGCTGGACGCCAGCACCGCGACCAGCCTGGCCAACAACGTCAACCTCGGCGGTAACGTCGCCATCGGCGGCAGCAACGCGCTGACCCTTGCCGGCGTGGTCTCCGGTGTCGGCGGCCTGACCAAAAGCGGCCCCGCCGATCTGATTCTCAATGGCCCCAACACCTATTTCGGCAACACCGCGCTGAACGCCGGCAAACTGATCCTCGGCAGCAACACCGCGATCGGCAGCGGCGCGCTGAATGCAGCGGCCGGCACCACGCTGGACACCAATACCGCAGTCACCCTGGGCAATCAGGTCAACCTCGCCGGGGCGCTCAATGTGGACGGCAGCGCTGACCTGACCCTGAGCGGCACTGTCGCCGGTGCCGGCAGCCTGGTGAAGAACGGTGCGGCCAACCTGAACCTCAACGGCATCAATACCTACCTCGGCGGCACCACCCTGAACGCCGGGACCCTGACCGCCGGCAACAGTGCGGCGCTGGGCCTGGGAGCCTTGACCGTTGGCGGTGCGTCGACGCTGGACAGCAGTTCACCGCTGGTGAACCTCGGCAACTCGGTGGTGCTCAATGCGGCACTGAGCAACGGCGGCACCCAGGACCTGACCCTGGGCGGCGTCATCAGCGGCGCGGGCGAGCTGATCAAGAATGGTGCGGCCAACCTGACCCTCAACGGCACCAACACCTACAGCGGCGGCACCACCCTCAATGCGGGCACGCTGACCCTCGGTTCGGCTGCTGCATTGGGCAGCGGCGGGCTGAACGTCGGTGGCGCCTCGACGCTGGACAACAGCACCGCCATGAACGTCGGCAACAACATCACGCTCAATGCCGACCTGACGCTGGCAGGCAACAATGACCTGAACCTCAGTGGCGTGATCGATGGTGCGGCCGCCCTGAACAAGGACGGCTTCAGCGATCTGACACTCAGTGGCAACAACACCTTCACCGGTCCGCTGAATATCCAGTCCGGCAGCGTGACCACCCTGAGCAGCGGGGCGCTGGGCAACACGTCCGGTGCCAATATCAGCGCCGGTGCAGGCTTGAATCTGGGCAGCGATGCGAGCCTGGCGGCGCTCAGCGGCAGTGGTAGCGTGCAGATCGGCGGTGGCAACACCCTGTCCGTGGGCGGTGTGAGCACCACCAGCACCTTCGACGGCGACCTCGGTGGCAGCGGCGCTCTGACCAAGGTCGGCACGGGCACCCTGAACCTGACCGGCACCAATGGCATCACCGGCAACACCACCGTCAATGGCGGTACGCTGAACCTCACAGGTTCCCTGGCCAGCACCCAGCTCAATGTCAACAATGGCGGCACGCTGACGGGCACCGGTTCAGCGCTTGGTCTCATCACCATCAACAACGGCGGCCACCTGGCGTTGTCTTCGGGCAATACCTTGTCGGCCTCGTCGCTGGTGCTTGACGCCAACAGCAACGTCGATGCGAGCCTCTCCACGCCATCCACCAGCTCGCTGATGAACGTCGGCGGCAACCTGACCCTGGACGGTAACCTCAACGTCACCGATGCCGGCGGGTTCGGTGTGGGTGTCTATCGCCTCTTCAACTATATTGGCGCACTGACTGACAACGGCCTGACCGTTGCTGGCGTGCCGGTGGGGTATAGCCTGGGCGACATGCTGGTGCAGACCCTCGGCAATCAGGTCAACCTGATCGTCTCGGCGCCGAACGCCACCCTGCGTTTCTGGGACGGCAGCCAGACCATTCCCAACGGCACAGTGGATGGCGGCAGCGGCACCTGGAATGCCGGCGGCACCAACTGGACCAATTCCAACGGCACGCTGAACCAGACCTGGGCGGATGACTTCGCAGTGTTCCAAGGCACGGCGGGTACAGTGACGGTCAATGGCACGCAGCTGTTCACCGGGATGCAGTTCCTCACCGATGGCTACAACCTGGTCAATGGCACGGCGGGGCTGCTGACCGCCGCCAACGGTACCGGCGGCACCACGGCGATGCGGGTCGATCCGGGCGTGACCGCCACCGTCGGCGTGGACATCGACGGCAGCGGTACTCTCAACAAACTCGACAGCGGCACCCTGGTGCTCAACGGCGCCAACAGCTACACAGGCGGCACCCAGCTGGACGGCGGCACCTTGGTGGTCGGCAGCAACACCGCACTGGGCACTGGTGCGCTGATCGCCAATGCCGGTACGCAACTGGACAGCAACACCGCCGTGACCCTGGCCAACGCTGCCACGCTGAACGGCAATCTCACCGTGCTCGGCAGCAATGCGCTGACTCTCAACGGTGTCATTTCCGGCACTGGCGGCTTGATCAAGAACGGTTCGGCCAGCCTGACTCTCGGTGGCAACAACGCCTTCCTCGGGCCAGTTGCGCTGAACGCGGGCGGTCTGATTCTTGCGTCGAACAGTGCGCTGGGCTCGGCCACCCTGAACGCGGCGAACGGCACCACCCTGGACTCCAGCGCCAGCGTCAGTGCGGGCAACGCGATCAACCTGGCAGGCAACCTTGGCATCGTCGGCAGCAACGATTTGACACTCAGCGGAGCCATCAACGGCGCCGGCAGCCTGACCAAGAACGGCGCGGCCAACCTGATCCTTAGCGGCGCCAACAACTTCCTGGGTGGTATCACCCTCAACGCCGGCTCGCTGACTGCGGGCAGCAACGGCGCGCTGGGCCTTGGCAACCTGACCGTGGCAGGCGCCTCGGCGCTGGACAGCAACACTTCGGTGTCGCTGGGCAACAACGTGGTGCTCAACGCCAATCTGACCAACACCGGCAACAGCGACGTGGCCCTCAGCGGCGTGGTCAGCGGCAGCGGCGCACTGATCAAGAACGGCGCGTCCAACCTGACCCTCAACGGCATCAACACCTACTCCGGCGGCACCACGCTGAATGCCGGCACCCTGACCCTCGGCACCTCCGCGGGCCTGGGCTCCGGCGCGGTGACCGTGGCTGGCAGCTCGACCCTGGACACCACCGCGCCGCTGGTGCTGGCCAATGACCTCGACATCAATGCCAACCTGAGCGTAGCCGGCAACAACAACCTGACTCTGGGCGGCGTGATCGGCGGGGCAGGCACGCTGACCAAAAACGGTCTGGCCGACCTGACGCTGAGCGGCGTCAACACCTTCAGCGGCACCTTCGACGTGCAGTCCGGTAGCCTCACCACCCTGGGCAACTCGGCGCTGGGCAACGACGCCGGGGTCAATCTCGGCAATGCCGCGACCCTCAACCTCGGCGGCTCGGGCAGCCTCGCCAGCCTCACCGGCAGCGGCACCGCGCTGATCGGCGGCGGCAACACCCTGAGCATCGGTGGCAACGGTGCGAGCAGCATTTTCGACGGTGTGCTCACCGGCACCGGCGAATTGAACAAGCTCGGCACTGGTACTCTGACCCTGACGGGCATCAACAGCCTGACCGGCAACACCACGGTCAACGGCGGTACCTTGAGCGTCAACGGATCGCTGGACAGCGCCAGCGTGCTGGTCAACAGCGGTGGCACCCTGGCCGGCAGCGGTTCGCTGGGCGGGGCAGTGACCGTGGCCGATGGCGGTCATCTGGCGGGCGTCACAGGCAGCACCCTGTCGGTGAACTCGCTGGTCTTCAACGGCAACTCGATCTTTGATGTCGGCCTCGGCGCCCCGGTTTCCGGCGGTGGCAACGCGCTGGTGAATGTCGGCGGCGACCTGACCCTGGACGGCACCCTCAACGTCAGTGACATCGGCGGCTTCGGCAGTGGTGTGTACCGCCTGATCAACTACACGGGCGGTCTGACCGACAACGGCATGCTGATCGGCGCCGTACCCGGCAGCGTCACTCCGGGCGACCTGAGCCTGCAGACCGCGCTGGCCAACCAGATCAATCTGCTGGTCACTGCGCCAGGTGTCACCGTGCAGTTCTGGGACGGCAGCCAACTGGCCGCCAACGGCTCGGTGGATGGCGGCAACGGCACCTGGGCCACTGGCAGTGCCAACTGGACCGACGTCAACGGCACCTTCAACCAGGCCTGGACCGGCAACTTCGCGGTGTTCCAGGGCACTGCGGGCACCGTGACCGTCGATGGCACGCAGACCATCACCGGCATGCAGTTCGTCACCGACGGCTACAGCCTGCAGGACGGCACCGCGGGGTCGCTGAACCTGGTCAACGGTTCCTTGGGCAACGCTTCGGTGCGCGTCGATCCAGGCGCCACCGCGACCGTCGGTGTTGCGCTCAACGGCGCAGGTACTTTGGGCAAGTACGACAGCGGCACCCTGGTACTCGACGCTGCCAACGGTTACTCCGGAGGCACCGCACTCAATGGCGGCAAGATCGTCGTGGGCAATGACGCGGCACTGGGTACCGGTGTGCTGACCGCAGCCGACGGCACCGCCCTGGACAGCAATCGCGCCATCAGCCTGGCCAACGACGTGGTGCTCGATGGCGGCCTCACCGTCGCCGGCTCCAATGCCCTGACCCTGGGCGGCGTGGTCAGCGGCAGCGGCAGCCTGATCAAGGCCGGCGCCTCGACGCTGACCCTCAACGGCAACAACACCTACAGCGGCGGCACCCGTCTGGGCGGCGGCACCTTGCTGCTGGGCAACAACAGCGCCCTGGGCAGCGGCGCAGTGAGCGTGCTGGCCGACTCGAGCCTGGACAGCACCTCGGCCCTGCAACTGGCCAACGCCATCAACCTGGGCGCGCAACTGACCCTGGCCGGGAACCAGAGCACCACGCTGATCGGCGCTGTCACCGGTACCGGCAGCCTGGTGAAAAACGGCAGCGGTGAGCTGTTGCTCAGCGGTGCCAACACCTACAACGGCGGCACCACGCTCAACGGCGGTACGACTCGCGGCGACACCAGCAGCCTGCAAGGCGCCATCGTCAACAACGCGGCCTTGACCTTCGAACAGAACGCGGACGGCACCTATTCGGGCAACCTCACCGGTACCGGTACGCTGAACAAGACCGGCACCGGCCAACTGCTCCTGACCGGTAACAACAGCTTCACCGGCAACACCTCGGTGCAGGCCGGTACGCTGACCGTCAACGGTGTGCTGGACAGCGCCAGCATCAACGTCGCCAGTGGCGCGAAGATCGGCGGCAGCGGTCAGTTTGGCGGGACGCTGCAACTGGCTGACGGCGCGACGCTTGCGGGCGGTGGCAGTGCATCGCCGCTGTCGGTGGGCTCGCTTGCGTTGTCCTCGGGCACCAACCTGGACTTCAGCCTGGGTTCGGCCGCCAGTTCCACCACGGTGGTCAACGTGGCCGGCGACCTGACCCTGGACGGCACGCTGAACATCAGCAATGCCGGCGGCTTCGGCGCCGGGGTGTACCAGCTGTTCAGCTACGGTGGCAACCTGACCGACAACGGCCTGGTGTACGGCAGCCTGCCGGTTTCGGCAGCCAGCCTGACCCTGCAAACCGCCATCGCCAATCAGGTCAACCTGCTGGTGCAAGGCTCGCCAGGCGAGGTGCAGTTCTGGAACGGCGGCACCACCAATCCTGACGGCAGCATCGGCGGCGGCGATGGCGTGTGGGGCCCAGCCACCAACTGGACCGATTCGACCGGTACCCAGGCCCTGGCATCGAATGGGCAGTTCGCGGTATTTGGCGGTCGGGCCGGTACGGTCACCGTGCTTGGCAACCGACGTTTCACCGGGCTGCAATTTCTCGCCAGCGGCTACAACCTGACTGCGGGCACCGATGGCAGCCTGACCCCCGTCAACGGCGACGACGGCAGCCTGGCGCCGGTGCGGGTCAATGCCGGCGGCACTGCGCAGCTTTCCGTAGCGCTGGTGGGCGAGGGCGGTATCGAGAAAATGGATTCCGGCACCTTGATCCTCAGCGGCGCCAACACCTACAGCGGTGGCACCATCGTCAGCGGCGGTACCTTGATCGGCGATACCACCAGCCTGCAAGGTGACATCACCAACGATGCGCAACTGGTGTTCCAGCAAAACGCCGATGGGCAGTTCAACGGCGCGCTGAGCGGCACCGGGCAGCTGTTCAAGCGAGGCTTTGCGCGGCTTCTGTTGACGGGCAACCAGTCGTTCAGTGGACCGTTGTCGCTGGATCAAGGGGTACTGCAGGTCGGCAATCGCGAGGCGCCAGCATCGCTGGGCGCTGAAGTGACGGTCGCCAGTGGTGCCGGCCTCAGCGGTAACGGCAGCGTCGGCGGGGTGATCAACAAGGGCGTGGTCGCGTCCGGCGGGACGGACGGCACCTTGAGCGTGGCCGGTAACCTGACCAACACCTCAAGCGGGATCCTGGACCTGACCGCCGTTGCGCCAACCACCACGGTAGAAGCGGCGCCTGTCGCCAGGTTCGCAAGCCTGGCCAGAAGCAGGGTGCTGGCCCTGGCCGTCGCGCCAGCAACCGGCACTTCCCTGGTGGTGAACGGCACGGCCAACCTGGACGGCGGCTTGCGCGTCACGGGCATCACGCCGTTCACCGGCGACACCACCTACTCGCTGATCACCGCCAGCGGCGGGGTGGTCGGCACCTTCAGCAGCACCGACCTGCCGCAGTACGCGTTCCTGAATACCTTGCTCGCCTACAACCCGGATTCGGTGACCCTGGCGGTCAGCCGTAACAGCAATGCATTCGCCGACGTGGCGGTCACCCGCAACCAGCGCAACACTGCTTCGGCGCTGGCGGCCAACGGTGCCGCCGGGGCTGCGTTGCAGAATGAAATCGTCAACTTCACGGTGGACAGTGCGCGCAATGCCTTCGACAGCCTGTCCGGGGAGATCCACGCCAGCACCGCCAGCGCGATCCTCGAAGATTCGGGTCACGTGCGTAACGCTGTCAATGACAGGATGCGCCAGCCCTCATGTGGCGCAGCCGGTGATCCACGCCTGGCGCTGGCGCCGAGCGACAACCAGCTGAGCAGCAATGGCTGCCACGGCGAAATGGTCGGTTGGGCCCGTGCACTCGGCGCCTGGGGGAAATCGGATGGCAACAGCAACACGGCCAGCCTGGATCGCAACCTGAGCGGCTTCATGCTCGGTACCGACAAGCAGCTCGATGACGCTTGGCGCGTGGGCATGGCAGCCGGGTACACCCGCAGCGACCTGGATGCCCATGACCGTCGTTCCGATGCGACGGTGGAAAGCTACCATGTGGCGGCGTACCTCAACTCGCAGTTCGATGCCCTGGCGGTGCGCCTGGGTACGGCGTACAGCTGGCATGACATCGAGACCAAGCGCGATGTCAGCGTCGGCAACTACAATGATCGCCTCAAGGCCGACTATGACGCACGCACCGCTCAGGTCTTCGGTGAAGTGGGCTACACCCTTGAAGCGGCAGGTGTTGCACTCGAGCCGTTCGCCGGGCTGGCCTACGTCAACTACGACTCAGACAAAGCAAAGGAAAAGGGTGGGGTAGGGCGCCTGACGGCCGAAGCTGACCAGGACATCACTTTCTCGACCCTCGGCCTGCGGGCTGGCAAGGTGATTACCCTGAACAACGGCGGCCAGTTCACCCCGCGCGCGGCCATCGGCTGGCGGCATGCGTTTGGTGACACCAAGCCCGACGCAGACCTGACCTTCATCGACGGCGGCGGCTCGTTCAAGACCCAGGGCGTGCCGATCGCCAAGGACAGCGCCATCGTCGAGGCCGGCGTGGACTTCCAGATCAGCCCGACCGGCAAACTGGGGATTGGCTACTCGGGGCAACTGTCGAACGAAGCCAAGGACCACGCCATGACCGTGAGTTTCAGCCTCGGGTTCTGATGCGCACCGAAAGACAAAAAACGCCCGAAAGGGCGTTTTTTCATGCCGCAGGTCCTACGGCGCTCCCCCGTCACCCGTAGCAGTCCGGCTTGCCGGCGTCCGCGCCCTCAAGCCCGCCCCCGCCGGCAAGCCGTGCTGCTACGGTACCGAGGGGTGCCGAAAACCGGTGACCGCCCCGAATCCCGTAGCAGCCGGGCTTGCCCGCGGGGAGGCCCGCATGTTCACCGCCGCCATCAGATCGTGCCGCGACAGGCATAAAAAAAGCGCCCCGAAGGGCGCTTTCCTGGATGCTGCGAAAGACCGTATTACTTGCCGGTCCAGCGCTTCATCACCAGCGTGGCGTTGGTGCCGCCGAAGCCGAAGCTGTTGCTCATGACCAGGTTGATCTCGGCGTTTTCGCGAGTCTTGGTCAGGATCGGCAGATCAGCCACCGCAGGGTCCAGTTCGTCGATGTTCGCCGAACCTGCCATGAAGTTGCCTTCCATCATCAGCATGCAGTAGATCGCTTCGTGAACGCCGGCGGCGCCCAGGGAGTGACCCGACAGGCTCTTGGTGGAGCTGATGGCCGGAGCGTCGGTGCCGAACACTTCACGCACGCCTTTCATTTCCGCGACGTCGCCGACCGGGGTCGAGGTGCCGTGGGTGTTCAGGTAGTCGATCTTGCCGTCAACGGTGGACAGCGCCTGCTGCATGCAGCGGATCGCGCCTTCGCCGCTCGGGGCGACCATGTCGTAGCCGTCGGAGGTGGCGCCGTAGCCCACCAGTTCGGCGTAGATCTTCGCGCCGCGAGCCAGAGCGTGTTCCAGCTCCTCGACCACGACCATGCCGCCACCGCCGGCGATGACGAAGCCGTCACGGTCGGCGTCATACGCACGGGAAGCCTGCTCAGGGGTTTCGTTACGCTTGCTGGACAGTGCGCCCATGGCGTCGAACAGGAACGACTGGCTCCAATGCTCTTCTTCACCGCCGCCGGCGAACACGATGTCCTGCTTGCCCATCTGGATCTGTTCCATGGCGGTACCGATGCAGTGAGCACTGGTGGCGCAGGCAGAGGCGATGGAGTAGTTCAGGCCCTTGATCTTGAATGGCGTCGCCAGGCAAGCCGAGACGGTGCTGCTCATGGTGCGGGTCACGCGGTACGGACCTACACGCTTGACGCCTTTTTCGCGCAAGATGTCCAGCGCTTCCATCTGGTTCAGGGTCGACGCGCCGCCGGAACCTGCGATCAGGCCGGTGCGCGGGTTGGACACCTGCTCTTCGGTCAGACCCGAGTCCTTGACCGCGTCCTGCATGGCCAGGTAGGCGTAGGCAGCAGCGTGGCCGACGAAACGGTAGATCTTGCGGTCGATCAGCTCTTCGAGGTTCAGGTCGATGGAGCCGGAAACCTGGCTGCGCAGACCCATTTCGGCATATTCCGGGTTGAATCGGATGCCAGGGCGGCTTGCACGCAGATTGGCGGAAACGGTGTCTTTGTCATTGCCCAAGCAGGAAACAATGCCCAGACCAGTGATAACGACGCGGCGCATGCGAATACCCTTAGAAATTGTCAGTGGAGGTGAACACGCCGACCCGGAGGCCTTCGGCGGTGTAGATTTCGCGGCCGTCCACGGTCACCGAACCGTCGGCGATGGCCAGGTTCAGCTTGCCCTTGAGGACGCGCTTGATTTGAATGTTGTAGGTGACCTTCTTGGCGGTCGGCAGGACCTGGCCGAAGAATTTCACTTCGCCCGAACCCAGCGCACGGCCGCGGCCCGGCAGGCCTTGCCAGCCCAGGAAGAAACCGACCAGTTGCCACATGGCATCCAGGCCCAGGCAGCCCGGCATGACCGGATCGCCTTCGAAATGGCAGCCGAAGAACCACAGGTCGGGGGTGATATCCAGTTCGGCGACCAATTCACCTTTGCCGTACTTGCCGCCTTCTTCGCTGATGTGAGTGATCCGGTCGATCATCAGCATGTTGGGGGCGGGCAGTTGCGCGTTACCTGGGCCGAACAGCTCGCCGCGGCTGCAGCGCAACAGATCTTCCCGGGTAAAGGCGTTTTGTTTGGTCATGCGAGCTCCTCGATAATCCTGTGCGGCATACGTACATCTGACCAGCGGGTCATCCCTCGGCTGGCAGCCTACTCATAGACTATTGCGTTGTAATGAAAGTCACAGCACAGGTGAAATGAATGCACACCTGTGCACTGAAATTGTCCGTTCGCACGCATCTGCGGATCGATCACGGCACACAAGACTGCCGCAATTTATCATTTATCGCCAGTCGCAGATGGCTTAAAGGTCAGCCAGCGTTGCAAAACCTGCGCAAGATCAGCCCGTTTGAAGGGTTTAGCCAGGTAGTCGTTCATGCCCGCCTGCAGGCAAATCTCCCGGTCTCCGTGCCGCGCATTGGCGGTCAGCGCCACGATGGGCAGGGTGTCCAGGCCCGGGAGCTGACGGATCCGGCGGGTCGCTTCATAGCCGTCCATGACCGGCAGGCGGCAGTCCATCAGCACCAGTGCGAATTTTTCCTTGCTGGCCATGCTGACCGCTTCGGCGCCATCGCCGGCCATGCTGACCTGCAATCCGAGGCTGCGCAGCATGGCGTCCACCACCGTGCGGTTGACCGGATTGTCCTCTACCAGCAGCACACAGCCTTCGCGCTCCTGTGGCAATTCGCCCACCGCGCCGGGGGCCGGTTGGGGATCTTCCTGCTGGACCACCTGCAACGGAATTTCCAGTGTGAACACCGAACCCAGGCCTTCGCTGCTCTGGGCCATGAGCGTGCCGCCCATGCGCTCGGCCAGGTTGCGGGCGATCGGCAGGCCAAGGCCAGTGCCCCCGTAACGTCTTGAAATGGAATTGTCGGCCTGCTGAAACGCATCGAACATCGATTCCACAAGATCCGGCGAGATACCGATACCGCTGTCACGCACCGCGCAAGTGAACAGGATCTGCTGGGCGTCGGTGTGCTGCCAAGTGGTTTCCACGCGCACGCTGCCAAATTCGGTGAACTTGAGGGCATTGCCTATCAGGTTGACCAGGATCTGCCGAATCCGTGTCGGGTCGCCCTTGACCCGCAGAGAATCCAGCCCCGGCGGCAGATCGACTTCCAGTGCCAGACCCCGCTGTTGGGCGTTGTGGGCAAAAGCCTGCACCGAGGTGGAAATCAACTCTGCCAGGTTGAAGGAAATGTTCTCCAGCTCCATGGCGTCGCGTTCGAAGCGGGAAAAGTCGAGGATGTCGTTGATGACCCGCAGCAGATGCCCGGTGGACTCACTGGCCAGCGCAGCGTATTCGGCCTGCTCTTCGGTCATGCGGGTGGTTTCCAGCAATTGCAGCATGCCCAGCACGCCATTCATCGGCGTGCGCAATTCGTGGCTCATCATCGCCAGGAATTCGGACTTGGCACTGTTGGCGCGCTCGGCTTCTTCCCGGGTGCGGATCAGCTCGTCCATGGCCTTTTTCTGCTCGCGGCTGGCTTTCTCCAGGCCCAGCGCCAGGTTGTTGATGTGGCGGGCCAGATCGCCCAGTTCCGCATCGTCGGCCACCGGCAGCGGAGCGGTGTAGTCGCCGTGCTGGATGGCCTTGACTGCATCGCTCATGGCGCTGATCGGCTGCGACAGGCTCAGGGACAGGCGCCGCGCGAGAATATAGGTAAACAGCAGGGCGAAGAGGGCGAGGATGCCGGCCTTGAGCAGGATTTCCTGCTCGCGCAGGTTGAAGGCTTCACTGGACATGCCCACCAGCACCCGACCCAGGTAGTCCTCGACCGGGATGCTGGTGAAATCGTCGATGTCATTCAGCGGTCCGTCCTTGGGGCTGACCTGCTGCAGGCGGATCGGTGCCTGGAACACCTCGATCTGCCGCGCATGGCCGGCCTCGACGGGCTGCTCGACATGCACCAGCACGCTGCCGTTGCTGTCCTGGACTTCGAGAAAACGCACGTGGGGCGTGCTCATGGTGGCTTTCATCAGCCGTTCGAGCACGTCATCGTTGCCGACGATCACCCCGTATTCCGAGGCCGGGGCCAACTGGTTGGCGATCAGCTGGCCGGTGTGGGTCAGCTCCTGGCGCAGATCCTGGATGCGCACCACGGTAAAGAAACTGATCAGCAGCAGGGTCAGCAGCAAGGCGGGGCCAAGGCTGAGGATCTGCGTGCGAGTGCTGATATTCCAGCCCCGTTGTGCCGTCATGCCAGGATCCCGGTCGTCATGGGTGCTTGATTCGCCATCGTGGGTGCAAGGTCGGTCTCATCGAACGGAATTTCATCGGCGCGCGTGCTAAAGATAGCGCATCAGAGGCATCGCGGAATTTTCATCCGGGGCGCGCATCTTAACCGAGTTGTCAGGCATTTCCTTGTGAAAGGTAGGGTTTGGCTTATATGTATCCACGGCCGTGTTTTGCCGCTGGTGGCGAGCACGGCGCTCCGTATAATGCTGCCATCGCCAGTTCTGATGGCTCTAGATGGATTGTTTTATGACCCAACAGCAACCGATCGCAGTTCTGGGTGGCGGCAGCTTCGGAACGGCAGTGGCGAACCTGCTGGCCGGCAATGGCCACCGCGTGCTGCAGTGGATGCGCGATCCCGAGCAGGCCGAGGCGATTCGCGTCAACCGTGAAAACCCGCGTTACCTCAAGGGCATCAAGGTGCTCGACGGGGTGGAGCCGGTGACGGACCTGCAACAGGCCCTGAGCGCCAGCCAGTTGGTGTTCGTCGCCTTGCCTTCCAGCGCCCTGCGCGGCGTGCTGACGCCCCATGTCGAACTGCTCACCGGCAAGATGCTGGTCAGCCTGACCAAGGGCATCGAGGCGCAGACCTTCAAGCTCATGAGCGAGATCCTCCAGGACATCGCGCCCAAGGCCCGCATCGGCGTGTTGTCGGGGCCCAACCTCGCCCGCGAGATCGCCGAACATGCGCTGACGGCCACCGTGGTCGCCAGTGAAGACGAAGAACTGTGCCAGCAGGTGCAGTCCGTGCTGCATGGCCGCACCTTCCGCGTGTACGCCAGTGCCGACCGTTTTGGCGTGGAGCTGGGCGGCGCGCTGAAAAACGTCTATGCGATCATTTCCGGCATGGCGGTCGCGCTGGGTATGGGCGAGAACACCAAGAGCATGCTGATCACCCGGGCACTGGCTGAAATGACCCGCTTTGCGGTGAGTCAGGGCGCCAACCCGATGACCTTCCTGGGGCTGGCCGGCGTCGGCGACCTGATCGTGACCTGCTCCTCTCCCAAGAGCCGCAACTACCAGGTCGGTTTTGCCCTGGGCCAGGGTCTGAGCCTGGACGAGGCCGTTACCCGCCTGGGCGAGGTGGCCGAAGGCGTCAATACGCTCAAGGTGCTCAAGGCCCGCGCGCAGGAAGCGCAGGTCTACATGCCGCTGGTGGCCGGTCTGCATGCCATCCTGTTCGAAGGGCGTACGCTGGAACAGGTCATCGAGCTGCTGATGCGCGCCGAGCCCAAGACCGACGTCGACTTCATTTCCACCAGCGATTTCAACTGATTCCTTGTCCGGGAGAAACACTTGAACGAGTCCAAAATCAAGCAACACGAATCGATCCTGCTGCGCGTCCTCTGGATGCTGGTGTTTCTGGTGGTCTGGCACGTCGCGGAGATCGTCCTGGCCGTCGTGGTGCTGGTGCAGCTTGCCTATCGCCTGTTCTATGGCGCGCCAAGCCTGAGCCTGCTGTCGTTTGGTGACAGCCTGAGCCAGTTCCTGGCGCAGATCGGCCGTTTCGGCACCTTCCATACCGACCAGAAGCCCTGGCCGTTCGCTGACTGGCCAGCGCCACGCCCACCGGAAGGCGAGGCGCCGCACAAGGTGCCTGCCGCCGCACACCCGGTGCGCGACGAGGAACCCAAGCTATGAAATTGTGGATTCTGCGTCACGGCGAAGCCCAGTACCGGGCGCGCACCGACGCCGAACGGGAACTGACCGCCAACGGCCGGGAAGAGGTGCTCGCAAGCGCCGCGCACCTGTTGGGCCAGCCGCTGCGCTTCATCCTCGCCAGCCCCTACGTGCGTGCGCAGCAGACGGCGGAGCTGGTGCGCCAGGCGCTGGGGTTCGCCGAATCGGTGGTGACCGTGCCCTGGCTGACCCCGGACAGCGACCCGCGCAAGGTGCTGGACAACCTGGATCTGTATGCCGCGGATGAAGTGCTGCTGGTCAGCCACCAACCGCTGGTAGGCACGCTGATCGGCCTGGCAGTGCACGGCAACCTGCAACAGGCCCAGGCCATGCACACCGCAAGCCTTGCCGAACTCGAGGCGGACTTCCCGCTGGCGGGGGCGATGAACCTGGTGAGCGTTCGGCATCCTGCTTCCGGCGCCTGACCTGTAGGAGCGTGGCTTGTCCCGCGATCGGCTGCGCAGCAGTCGTAAAACCTGCACATGCGGCAGGTCTGGCGCACCGCGATAACCGGATTTGCGACGACTTCGTCGCCGATCGCGGGACAAGCCACGCTCCTACAGTGCGCAGGTGTACCTGTCACTCATCAACAACAAGGAAAAATCATGAGTCTATGGCGCGACACACCCAACCTTGAAGCCCTCAATGCCATGCAGAAAAACACCATCGGTGAGCTGCTGGACATCCGCTTCGAAGCCTTCGACGACAACTCGCTGACCGCCAGCATGGCCGTCGATCATCGTACCCATCAGCCCTACGGCCTGTTGCACGGCGGTGCGTCGGTGGTGCTGGCGGAAACCGTGGGTTCCAGCGCCAGTTACCTGGCCATCGACACCAGCAAGTACTTCTGCGTGGGCATCGAGGTCAACGCCAACCATCTGCGTGGTCTGCGCAGCGGGCGGGTGACGGCGGTGGCGCATCCGGTGCATATCGGCCGCACGACCCACGTCTGGGACATCCGCCTGACCAGCGACGACGGCAAGGCCAGCTGCATCTCGCGCCTGACCGTTGCCGTCGTGCCCCACGGCGAGCAGCCTCCGGCGCGCTGAGCCACGCTTGGCTTGCATGACCGGAGTGTCATCCCCGATGGCAGTTCCGGTCATTGCCGCTGCCGCGGGCCGGTGCGCACAATTGAGTCCTGATCGAGGTTCACTGGACACGCCCGCATGACCCAACCGGTTTTTTTCGCCCACGCCAACGGCTTTCCTTCGGCGACCTATGGCAAGTTGTTCGCCGCGCTGGGTGACGAGTACGAAATTGTCCATCTGGGCCAGCACGCCCATGACCCGCGTTTCCCGGTCACCGACAACTGGCCCAACCTGGTTGACGAGCTGATCCACCATCTGTCGCAGCAGTCGCAACCGGTCTGGGGTGTGGGGCATTCCCTGGGTGGCGTGCTGCATTACCACGCAGCCTTGCGCCATCCCGAGTTGTACCGAGGTGTGGTCATGCTCGATTCGCCAGTGCTCACCCGCTTTGACCAGTGGATGATTCGCGCGGCCAAACGTTTCGGTTTCATCGACCGCATCACGCCAGCGGGCCGCACTCTGGGGCGGCGCGAAGTATTCAGCGACCTGAGCGCTGCCCGGCAGTATTTCTCCGGCAAGAACCTGTTCCGTCGCTTCGATCCCGAGTGCTTCGAAGCCTATCTGTTGCACGGCCTGCAGCCCGATGGCGAACAGTTGCGCCTGCGCTTCGACCCTGCCACCGAAATCAGCATCTACCGCAGCGTGCCCCACACCAGCCCCGGCATGGCCCGGCATCTGCGGGTGCCGCTGGCGATGGTGCGCGGCGAGCACAGTGATGTGGTGCGCCGCCATCACGCGATGTCGGTGAAAAGCATGCGCGAAGGCGAGTATCTTTCGGTACCGGGCGGGCACATGTTCCCGCTTGAACACCCGGAGGATACCGCGCAGATGCTCAAGAACCTGTTTTCCCGATGGTCCGACAGATCGCTGCCCGCCAGCAACCCGCAGGGCAGCCAGCGAGCCCGCGCATGAGCTGTTCGGTCGAAGAGATACGCCTGAGCCTGCCGCATATCGAACTGGCGGCGCACCTGTTCGGCCCGCAGGACGGCCTGCCGGTAATTGCCCTGCATGGCTGGCTGGACAACGCCAACAGCTTCGCTCGCCTGGCGCCCTGGCTCAAGGGCCTGCGCATCCTGGCGCTGGACATGGCCGGGCATGGGCATTCCGATCACCGCCCACCGGGCGCCGGTTACGGCTTGCCCGACTACGCCCATGACGTGCTGCAGGTGGCGCAGCAGATGGGTTGGGAGAAGTTTTCCCTGCTGGGGCATTCGCTGGGGGCCATCGTGTCGGTGATCCTGGCGGGCGCGGTGCCGGAGCGGGTCAACCGCCTGGCGCTGATCGACGGGCTGATCCCGCCCCTTGGCGAGCCGGAAGCGGCGGCTGAGCGAATGGGTGCTGCCTTGCAGGCGCAACTCAATCAGTTCAACAAGCGCAAGCCGGTGTATCAGGACATGGACCGCGCCGTGGAGGCGCGCATGCGCGGCATGGTCGCGGTCAGTCGCGAAGCGGCCGAGCTGTTGGCCCAACGCGGCCTGATGCCGGTGCCCGGCGGCTACACCTGGCGCAGCGACAGCCGCCTGACCCTGGCATCACCGACCCGGCTGACCCGCGCCCAGGCGATGTCCTTCGTCAATGCGGTGCGCTGTCCGGCGCATCTGGTGGTGGCCGAGGAGGGCATGCTGGCACAGAACAAAGAGCTGCTGGCCAGCGTGCCGTTTGCCGTCAGCGTCTTGCCTGGCGGCCACCATTTGCACCTGAACGACGAGGCCGGTACACACGCTGTTGCAGACTGTTTCAATCGGTTCTTCGCCGTTTCTTGACTTGCGCGGCGCAACTGCCGACGCTGGGCGGGTAGAAACAGGAGACTGCCCGATGGACCACTGCACACGCTTCACCCATTCATCCACCCGTTATTCCTCACAAAGCCGGCACAACGCGCCGGTTTTTGTGTGCCCGCCGATGGCTGGCCTATGAACTTCCCTCTGGGGCGTGGCTACGCGCTCGGGTTGCTGCTGTGCCTGACCGGCTTTGCCAGCGCAAGCCAGGCGGCTGACGTGGCGGGGAGTCAGGATTTTTCCATCGTGCCGCGCCCCACCGATGCTGAAATCGTCGATTACAAACCTGCGGTCGAACTCGAACGCATCTACCCCATGGGCTCGATCCGCAAGATCAGCGGCCAGTTGCGCTTCGACGGCCAGGTGGCCGCGCGGGGCAATGCGGCTTCCGTGACTTACCAATTGCCCGCCGAGCGTTCCGCCGACGAAGCGTTCACCGCTGCCCGCGAAGCGTTGCAGAAGCAGGGGGCGCAGTTGTTGTTCTGGTGTCAGGCTCGCGATTGCGGCGAGAGCAGCCTGTGGGCCAACGAGGTGTTCGGCAACGCCCGGCTGTACGGCGCCGACAACGGCCAGGCCTATCTGCTGCTGCGTCTGGCCGAACCTGCCAACGACACGCTGGTGGCGCTGTACAGCATCACCCGGGGCAACCGCCGGGCACTGCTGCACGTCGAGCAGTTCCAGGCCAGTGCGCCACTGGGCGAGCTGCTGCCGACCTCCGCAACCTTGCTGCGCGAACTCAAAAGCACCGGGGATCTGGATTTGCCGATGCTCAGTGGTGCTCCCGCCCAGCCCTGGATCACCCTGTTGTCACGGGGGCTGAACCTGGACAGCACGGTGCGCGTGACCCTGTCCGGCGCGCAAAGCGAGGCCTGGCGCCAGGCCCTGACCGATGCAGGCGTGCGCGCGGCGCGGCTTGAAATCGGCGCCGCACAAACCCGGGGGCTGGCCATCGAACTCATTCGCTGATGCAGGTTCTATCATTGGCGTTATCACGGGGAACGGTGAACGTCATCGTTCGCCCCTATGCTTGAATACTCTCGATTTCTTTTCAGCGGACTGATCCATGCTCAATAACGACCGCCTGTTGGTGCAGATTCTTCTGCTCGCCTTGCTGGGCGCCTGTCTGTGGGTGATGGCGCCGTTCTGGTCGGCGCTGTTCTGGGGCGCGGTGCTGGCCTTCGCCAGCTGGCCGCTGATGCGTCTGCTGACCCGCGCATTGAATGGCCGCGAATCCCTGGCCGCAGGTATCCTGACCCTGGGCTGGATGCTGCTGGTGGCGGCGCCTCTGGTGTGGCTGGGCTTCAACCTGGCGGACCACGTGCGCGATGCCACGGTGTTCGTCAAGGATGTGCAGGTCGATGGCCTGCCTGATCCACCCACCTGGCTTGGCAACATTCCTCTGGTGGGCGAGCGCCTGGTGGGCTACTGGACCACCATCGATCAGCAAGGCGCGGCCTTGCTGGCCAGCATCAAGCCGTATTTCGGCCAAGTGGGCAACTGGCTGCTGGCACGTAGCGCGCAGATCGGCGGTGGCATTCTCGAGCTGACCCTGAGCATCGTTTTCGTGTTCTTTTTCTACCGCGACGGCCCAAGACTGGCGGCGTTCGTGCTCAGCCTGCTGGAGCGGCTGATCGGCGATCGTGCGCAATACTACGTCGATCTGGTGGCAGGCACGGTGCAGCGGGTGGTCAACGGCGTGATCGGCACGGCGGCGGCACAGGGCATCCTGGCCCTGATCGGCTTCCTGATTGCCGGTGTGCCGGGCGCGCTGGTGCTGGGCATCGGTACCTTCCTGCTCAGCCTGGTGCCCATGGGCCCGCCGCTGATCTGGATTCCGGCCACGGCGTGGCTGGCCTGGAAAGGCGAATACGGGATGGCGGTGTTTCTGGGCCTGTGGGGCACGTTCATCGTCAGTGGCGTGGACAATGTGCTCAAACCGTACCTCATCAGCCGTGGCGGCAACCTGCCGCTGGTAATCGTGCTGCTGGGCGTGTTCGGCGGATTGCTGGCCTTTGGTTTCATCGGCCTGTTCATCGGCCCGACCTTGCTGGCGGTGGCCTACAGCCTGTTGCTGGACTGGGTGGCCGACAGCCGCGCAAGGCAGTTGCCCAAGTAAACCGGGCGCAACAACGCGACCGCCGTCGGGCACTGACCCGGCGGCGGTCTTTTTTTGTCAGGCAGAAATACTCACGTACTTGCCCGCCGTCGCGCTGCTTGTGAGGTTGTAGCTTTGGCTGATGGCCGCGACCATGCGATTCAGTGCTTCGGTGGCCTGGGTGCTGGTGTTCGAGTTGCTGCTTGAATCGTCGCCTTGCAATGCAGCGGTCAGCTCCGACTCGCTGATGCTGCCATCACCGTCGGCATCCAGTGCACTGAGCAGGTCCTGGGCCTGGTCTGCGGCCGAGCCTGCGTCCATCTGCATGGGCGGTGGCGGTGGCGGGGTCATGGCGGCCAGCTCGTCAACGTCCAGACTGTCATCGTCATTGCTGTCCAGATCGCCGAACGCCTTGCTCAGACTGACCGTGATCCCGTCCTTGGAGTCGGAAGACAAGGCTGAGCTGAGTTCATCCTTGTCGATGCTGCCATCGCCATTGGTGTCGAGTTTCTTCAGCAGATCCTCGGCGAATTTCTTGCTCTTGTCGGTGCTGGTGGTGCTGCTTGAGCTGGCGTACCCGGAATAACTGCTGCTGCCGCTGATGCCTGAGATCATCGGACTGCCTCCCTTCGAATGGATAGAGCCGGCTCGGTTTACCGGCTCATGCAGCGTCGGGGGTGTGGGTGTCGGGGGTGTGTGGGGTTTGTAACGCGGGGCTTACGCGGCGCCTGCGTACATGCACCGTAGGAGCGCGCTTGCCCGCGACCGCAGTGTGTCAGGGCACCTGAAGGTCAATGACACACTGCGGTCGCGGGCAAGCGCGCTCCTACAGGTGTGCCTTTGGAACGGCCAGCATGGAAAGAGCATTCAGATACGTGGCAGGTCGAGCACGGCGGTCAGGCCGCCGCCCGGCGTTTCTTCCAGGCGCAGATCACCGCCCATGCGCCGGGCGGCTTCGCGGGCGATGGTCATGCCGATGCCGACGCCGCCGGAGTTGCGGTTGCGCGAACCCTCGACGCGATAGAAGGGCTCGAACACCGCTTCGCGCAAATTCTCCGCAATGCCCGGGCCCTGATCTATCACCCGCACTTGCAGCCTGTCGCTGGCATCCTCGATCACCACTCGCGCGTGTCCGGCGTAGCGCAGGGCGTTGTCGATCAGGTTGTGCAGGCAGGAGCGCAGGGCCATGGGCTGGGATTTCAGCGGTTTGCATGTACCGCTGGCCTGCACGTCGTCGCCATTGTCCTGGGCGTTCTCGGTCAGCGATTCGATCAGCGCCTGCACGTCGAAATACTGCAGGGCCTCGCTGGTGCGCTGCTCGTTCAGGTAGGTCAGGGTCGCATCGAGCATGCCGATCATGTCGTTCAGATCCTGGGTCATCTGGCCATGCAGCCTGGGCTCTTCAATCTGTTCGACGCGCAGTTTCAAGCGCGCCAGGGGCGTGCGCAGGTCGTGGGAAACGGCGGCCAGCATGCGCCCGCGTTGCTGCACCTGTTCGCGAATACGCTCCTGCATCAGGTTGAACGTCGCAGCCGCCTGACGCGCTTCCCTGGGGCCGGTGATGGTCAACGGCGGGCTGTCGAGGTTTTCGCTCAGGCGCTCGGCCGCGTCACTGATACGCTGGACCGGTCGGCTCAAGGCCTTGGCCCCGAACCAGGCGGCAATCACCAGGGTGACCAGTTGAAAGAACAGCGGGATCAGCGGAATGCCGAGAAACGGCGGGCGTCCGGGTGGCGGCGGGGGCGGGCGCAGGGCGTCGAGGGCCGACGAAAGCTCGCTCTGTTCCCCTGCAGGCGGCATGGGATGAACGTTCTGCTGACCGGCGGGCGGCGGTGGCGGCATCGCCGGGCCGTAGTGGTGAAACCAGATGAACGCCAGCAGGTGCGCCAGGACGATGGCCAGCAGCGCGCCGCCGAACAGGCGGGCGAAGAGGGTGTCGGCCGAGCGGATCAACCAATGTCCCTGGCGTCGAACATATAGCCTTCGCCACGTACGGTCTTGATCAGTTGCGGGGACTTGGGATCGTCACCCAGTTTCTGGCGCAGGCGCGAGACCAACAGGTCAATGCTGCGATCGAATGCCTCGATGGAGCGGCCACGGGCGGCGTCGAGCAGTTGTTCGCGGTTCAATACCCGGCGCGGGCGTTCGAGGAACACGCGCAGCAGGCGGAATTCGGCGTTGGACAGCGGCACCACCAGGCCGTCGGGCGCAGTCAGTTGGCGCAGCACGCTGTTCAGGCGCCAGTTGTCGAAGCGCAGGGTGGTACGCTCTTCGGTGCGGTCGTCGCGCACCCGGCGCAGGATGGTCTGGATCCGCGCCACCAGCTCGCGAGGCTCGAAGGGCTTGGCCATGTAATCGTCGGCGCCCAGCTCAAGGCCGATGATGCGGTCGGTCGGCTCGCAGCGGGCGGTCAGCATCAGGATCGGAATGTCAGAGGTGCTGCGCAGCCAGCGGCACAACGACAGGCCGTCTTCGCCCGGCAGCATCAGGTCCAGCACCACCACGTCGTAGGTTTCCTCGGCCAGGGCCTGGCGCATTGCATTGCCATCAGTGACGCCGGTGCTCTGGATGTTGAAACGGGCCAGGTAGTCGCACAACAGTTCGCGGATCGGCACGTCGTCATCGACGATCAGCGCGCGAGTGTTCCAGCGCCGCTCTTCAGCCGGAGCGTTGGCGGTGTTGCTGTCAGGGGTCGTTTGCATGTTGCTGCCGCCATGTGATGCCGCCGGGAAGGCCGCGGGTGAGGAACGACGCTGCCATGCTACTGCGCAGGCGAGCGGGGCGGAAGGGTGAGCCTGTCGGGTGTCGGCGCGATGTCTTGAATGTATCAAGAAATGTACAAAGCGGTTAATAACGTTTGTTGTAGGAGCGCGCTTGCCCGCGACCGCGGTGTGTCATTCAACATCAGATGCCCTGACCCACCGCGGTCGCGGGCAAGCGCGCTCCTACAGACTGGGGTGAAATCGGCACTCTTTACGCTTTCTTTATGCCCCGCGCCTACCCTCGATCTCGTTCCTTTACACCCCTCATGACGACAATTCCTACACACGGCAATCGCCGTATGACGGAGAGTTTTTTCATGAGCGTTCTGGATGGGGTGTCACTGCTGTTGGCGGCAGGGTTGTTCGTGTACTTGCTGGTGGCGCTGCTGCGCGCTGGCCGGGTCGAGGAGTGACGGCCATGCACGGGTATGACTATCTGCTGATTCTGGCCTTCTTCGCATTGGTGCTGCTGCCCGCGCCGTTGCTGGGCCGTTTCTACTACAAGGTCATGGAAGGCGAACGCACCTTCCTGACCCCGGTGATGGGGCCGGTGGAGCGCATCTGCTATCGCCTGTCCGGCGTTGACCCCAAGGTCGAACAGAACTGGAAGAGCTACACCCTGGCCCTGCTGGCGTTCAACCTGGCGGGCTTTGTCGCGTTGTTCGCGATTCTGCTGTTTCAGGGCGCGCTGCCCCTCAATCCCCAAGGCTTGCCGGGGATGGAGTGGTCGCTGGCGTTCAACACCGCGATGAGTTTCGTCACCAACACCAACTGGCAGAGCTACAGCGGCGAGGCCTCGTTGAGCTACCTGAGCCAGATGGCCGGCCTGACCGTGCAGAACTTCGTCAGCGCCGCCACCGGTATCGCGGTGCTGGTGGCGTTCTGTCGCGGGATCGGTCGCCGCTCGACGCAGCATCTGGGCAACTTCTGGGCCGACATGACCCGCGCCACCCTCTACGGCCTGTTGCCGCTGTGCATCGTGCTGGCGCTGTTCCTGGTCTGGCAGGGCGTGCCGCAAACCTTTGCCCATTACGTGGATGCCGTGACCCTGCAAGGCGCCGACCAGAGTATTCCCCTGGGCCCGGCGGCCAGCCAGATCGCGATCAAGCAACTGGGCACCAACGGCGGCGGCTTCTTCGGCGTCAACTCGGCGCATCCGTTCGAAAATCCGACGGCCTGGAGCAACCTCTTTGAGCTGGTGTCGATCATCCTGATCCCGGTGGCGCTGGTGTTCACCTTCGGCCATTACGTCAAGGACATGCGCCAGAGCCGCGCGATCATCGCCTGCATGCTGGCGCTGTTCCTGATTGGCGGCGCCACGGCGCTTTGGGCCGAATACCAGCCCAACCCGACGCTGAACCTGGCCTCGGTCGAGCAGACCGCGCCGATGGAAGGCAAGGAAACCCGCTTCGGCACCACCGCCACCGTGCTGTGGGCGACCACCACCACTGCGGCATCCAACGGCTCGGTCAACGGCATGCATGACAGCCTCAACCCGCTGACCGGTATGATCGCCCTGGCCAACATGATGGTCGGCGAGGTGATCTTCGGCGGTGTGGGCGCGGGGCTCTACGGGATGTTGCTCAACGTGCTGATCGCCGTGTTCCTGGCCGGCCTGATGATCGGCCGCACCCCGGAATACCTGGGCAAGAAGCTACAAGCGCGGGAAGTGAAGCTGCTGGTCGCCACCCTGATCGTGATGCCGGTCGGCGTGCTGGTGCTGGGTGCGCTGGCGGCCTCCCTGCCGGGGCCTGCCGGTGCGGTGAGCAACCCCGGCCCCCACGGCTTCAGTCAGCTGCTTTACACCTACACCTCAGCCACCGCCAACAACGGTTCGGCATTCGGCGGTTTCAGTGCCAACACGCTGTTCCACAACCTGATGCTCAGCCTTGCGATGTTCATCGGCCGCTTCGGCTACATCCTGCCGGTGCTGGCACTGGCGGGCAGCCTTGCGGCGAAGAAAACCGCGCCGCTGGGCCTGAACAGTTTCCCGACCCACGGCCCGCTGTTCGTGAGCCTGTTGACCGTGACCATCCTGCTGGTGGGCGGCCTGACTTTCCTGCCGACCCTGGCGCTGGGGCCGATTGCCGAACATTTGAGCCTGGGTTTCTGAGGACCGAATCATGAACATGCCTGCACCTGTAATCAAAAATGCTCAACAGCCGGTGACGGAGTCGGCCAAAACCGGTTTCGCCCAGCTGTGGCGCCCGGCGTTGATTCAAGCCTTCGTCAAGCTCGACCCGCGCCAGTTGCAACGTGCGCCGGTGATGCTGGTGGTCGAACTGACAGCGATCCTGACCACGATCCTGTGTTTGATCCCCAACCCTGCCGTACCGACCTTTGTCGCCGTGCAGATCGCTCTTTGGCTGTGGTTCACCGTGCTGTTCGCCAACTTCGCCGAAGCACTGGCCGAAGGCCGTGGCAAGGCGCGGGCCGACAGCCTCAAGGCCGGGACCGATGGCCTCAAGGCGCGCCTGCAAGGGGCGACCGGGGCCTACATCACGGTCAACGCCAGCACCCTGCGCAAGGGCGATGTGGTGCGCGTCGAAGCCGGGGAGCTGATTCCCGGTGACGGCGAGGTCATCGAAGGCATCGCGGCGGTCAACGAGGCGGCGATCACCGGTGAGTCTGCGCCGGTGATTCGTGAGTCCGGCGGTGATCGTTCGGCGGTCACCGGCAATACCCGGCTGGTGTCGGACTGGCTGCTGGTGCGCATCAGCGCCAACCCCGGCGAGTCGACCCTGGACCGCATGATCGCCCTGGTCGAAGGCGCCAAGCGCCAGAAAACCCCCAACGAAGTGGCGCTGGACATCCTGCTGATCGGCCTGACCCTGATCTTCCTGCTGGTGGTTGTGACCCTGCAGCCGTTTGCCCATTTCGCGGGCGGTGACCTGCCGCTGGTGTTCCTGGTGGCGCTGCTGGTCACGCTGATTCCCACCACCATCGGTGGCTTGCTGTCGGCCATCGGCATCGCCGGCATGGACCGCCTGGTGCGCCTGAACGTGATCGCCAAATCCGGCCGTGCTGTGGAAGCGGCGGGGGACGTGCACGTTCTGCTGCTGGACAAGACCGGCACCATCACTTTCGGCAATCGTCGTTGCGCGGCGGTGTATGCGGCGCCCGGCGTCAGCGGCAAGGAACTGAGCGAAGGCACGCTGCTGGCCTCGCTGGCGGACGACACCGCCGAAGGCAAATCGATTGTCGAATACCTGCGCGGGCTGCATCAGTTCGCCGAACCTGCGGCGAGCCAGTTGACCGCCGTACCTTTCAGCGCCGAAACCCGCTTGTCCGGCGTCGATTACGACGGTCGCGTGTTCCGCAAGGGCGCAGTGGATTCGCTGCTGGCGTTCCTGGGCCGTGATCGCAGCGACCTGCCCGCGCCGCTGGCCCGGGAAATCGACAAGATCGCCAAGACCGGTGGTACTCCGCTGCTGGTGTGTGGCGACGGCAAGCTCTTGGGGGCCATTCACCTCAAGGACGTGGTCAAGCCCGGTATCCGAGAACGTTTCGACGAGCTGCGCAAGCTGGGGATTCGCACCGTGATGGTGACTGGCGACAACCCGCTCACCGCCGCTGCGATTGCCGCCGAGGCGGGGGTCGATGACGTGCTGGCTGAAGCTACGCCTGAGAAAAAACTGGAGCGCATTCGTCAGGAACAGAACGACGGGCGTCTGGTGGCGATGTGTGGCGACGGCGCCAACGATGCCCCGGCGCTGGCCCAGGCGGACGTCGGCATGGCGATGAACGACGGCACCCAGGCGGCGCGGGAAGCGGCCAATATGGTCGATCTGGACAGCGACCCGACCAAGCTGCTGGACGTGGTGCAGATCGGCAAGGAATTGCTGGTGACCCGTGGCGCGCTGACCACCTTTTCGATTGCCAACGACGTGGCCAAGTACTTCGCGATTCTGCCGGCGCTGTTCGCGGCGATCTACCCGCAGCTTGGCGTGCTCAACATCATGCACCTGGCCAGCCCCCAGAGCGCGATTCTCTCGGCCATCGTCTTCAATGCGCTGATCATCGTGGTGCTGATTCCCCTGGCCCTGCGCGGCGTGCGGGTGCAGGCGGCGAGCGCGGCGCATCTGCTGCGGCGCAACCTGCTGATCTACGGGCTGGGCGGGATCGTGGTGCCGTTTGTAGGGATCAAGCTCATCGACCTGCTGCTGACCGCGCTGCACCTGGTGTAACCGTTACCTGCGCTGCGGGCGGGATTGCCAGAGGGCGACCGCCGCAGCCACTGAATTGATCGAGGATTGAGAGATGTCGACTATAGTGCGTCCCGCCGTGAGCCTGATTGTGCTGATGACCCTGATCACCGGCGTGGCATATCCGCTGGTGGTGACCGGCCTCGCCCAGGTGGCGTTCCCGGAACAGGCCAATGGCAGCCTGGTGTACGACGATCAGGACAAGGTGCGCGGCTCGGAACTGATCGCGCAGAATTTCACTGGGGAAGAGTGGTTTCATTCGCGTCCGTCCGCAGGGGCCTACGCCACGGTGGCCAGCGGCGCGAGCAACCTGTCGCCGAGCAACCCGGCGTTGGCCAAGCGCATCGGCGATGATGCCGCGCAGGAGAAAGTCGAAGGGCAGGGGCCGGTGCCGCTGAACCTGTTGACCACCTCGGGCAGCGGCCTGGACCCTCATCTGTCGCCTGCTGCGGCCGATTACCAGGTAACCCGCGTGGCCGTCGCCCGGCACCTGCCGCGGGAGACCGTGCAGCGCCTAGTGGCGGCCAACACCGAACATTCGCTGATCGGCCCGCCGGTGGTGAATGTGCTGGCGTTGAATCAGGGTTTGAGTGAGATTCGGCAGTAGCAGGCACACCGCGCTCCTACGATGGGCGGTGATGGGGAAAAGGTAATTGACCTGGCAACCCTGTAGGAGCGCGCTTGCCCGCGACGGCGATCTCCCTGTGAAACATATGGTGCATGACACACCGCAGTCGCGGGCAAGCGCGCTCCTACAGGGTGTGTCTCGGGATTATCGAACAGGCAATTTTCATCAGGACAACCATCGTGAATTCAGACAGCCGCGCCGACGCCTTGCTGGCCTCTCTTCCCCGGGACGACCGTGGCCGGCTCAAGGTCTTTCTGGGGGCCGCGCCCGGCGTTGGCAAGACCTACGCCATGCTGCAGGCCGCGCACACCCAGTTGCGCCAGGGCGTTTCGGTGCTGGTGGGCGTGGTGGAAACCCACGGCCGCAGCGAGACCGAAGCCTTGCTCGGCGGGCTGGCCCAGCAACCGATGCTGCGCAGCGAATACCGTGGCGTGATGCTCGAAGAAATGGACCTGGACGGCCTGCTCAAGGCCCGTCCCAAACTGGCACTGGTGGACGAACTGGCCCACAGCAACGCGCCGGGCAGCCGCCACACCAAGCGCTGGCAGGACATTCAGGAATTGCTCTCGGCGGGCATCGACGTCTACACCACGGTCAACGTGCAGCATCTGGAAAGCCTCAACGATCAGGTGCGCGGCATCACCGGCGTGCAGGTGCGCGAAACCCTGCCGGACTGGGTGCTGCAGGAAGCCTTCGAGCTGGTGTTGATCGACCTGCCGCCCCGGGAGTTGCTGGAGCGTCTGCGCGACGGCAAGGTCTATGTGCCGGAACAGGCGCGGGCGGCCATCGACGCGTTCTTCACCCAGACCAACCTCACCGCCCTGCGCGAACTGGCGATGCAGACCGCCGCCGCCCAGGTCGATAACGATCTGGCGCTGGGCTATCGCCAACTGGGCCAGGCCGCGCCTGCGGTACGCGGCCGATTGCTGGTGGGCGTGGACGGCGATGCGCAGGCTGAACGGCTGGTGCGCCATGCCAGCCGCGTGGCTCAGCGCCGGCATTTGCCGTGGACCCTGGTGCACGTCGATAACGGCCGGTTCTTCGATGAAGTCGCCCGCAGCCGCCTGCAAAACGCCCAGCAACTGGCCGAACGCCTGGGTGGCGAGGTCGTGGTGTTGCGTGCCCCGGAAGTGGCGAAAACCCTGATTCAGCACGCCGCCGAACGTCGGGCTAGCCTGGTGCTGGTGGGCCAGTCGCGGCCTCTGTTGCGCCGTCGTGTGTTCGGCGGTGGCCTGGCGGCCCGGTTGTTGCGTAACGCCCATGGCCTTGAGATCAACGTGCTAGACAGCGAAGCGCGGCCTGATCAGCCGCGCTCGAACACGCCCCGTGCGACGCCCTGGTTCGATTACCTGCTGGCGGTGCTGGCGACGATCTGCGCCAGTGCCCTGGCCTGGGCAGTAGCGAGCGTGCTGGCACTGCCAAATATCTCGCTGGTGTTCCTTGCCGCCGTGCTGCTGGTGGCAGTGCGCAGCAGCGTGGGCCCGGCGATGGTCTGCTCGGTGCTGTCGTTCCTGGCCTATGACTTCCTGTTCATCCCGCCGAATTTCTCCCTGAGCATCCAGCGCGAAGAAGACGTGCTGACCTTGCTGTTCTTCCTGCTGATGGCCGCCCTGACCGGCAACCTCGCGGCCCGGCAACGGCGGCAATTGCAGGCGCTGCGCGACACTCAGGAAGAAACCAGCGAACTGCTTGACCTGTCCCGGCGCCTGACCGCCGCAACCGACCGCCAGGCCGTGCTCAGCGCCGCCGAGCAGCATCTGGCCGGCTGGCAGGAGCTGGAGGTGTGCATCCTCGACAACCAGAACCAGCAAGGCTGGAAAGTGGAAAGCGGCGGCGCCCTGCAGTTGTCCGAGTTCGAGCGGGCCGCCGCCGATTGGGCCTGGCAGCACGGCCAACCTGCGGGCAAGGGCACCGGCACCTTGCCGTCGGGTGCCTGGTGGTTCCTGCCGTTGTGGGTCGATGATGCGCCGCTGGCGTTGCTCGGCGTCCGGCCACGGGCCGGGCAGAGTTTCACAGCCCAGCGCCGACGTCTGCTGACTGCCCTGAGCCAGCCATTGGGTCAGGCGCTGGCGCGCGCGCGGCTGGCCGAAGACCTGGAAGCCGCCCGCCTGCATGGCGAAACCGAACAGCTGCGCAGCGCCTTGCTGGCCTCGGTGTCCCATGACTTGCGCACGCCCCTGACCGCCATGCGTGGCAGCATCGACAGCCTGCTGGCGCTGGGCGAGGCGATCCCGCTGGCGGATCGTCAGGAGCTGCTGGAAGGCACTCGCGATGAGGCCGAGCGCCTGGATCGCTACATCCAGAACCTGCTGGACATGACCCGCCTGGGCCACGGTGCGCTGAAACTGGCCCGGGACTGGGTCGCCCCGGCAGATATCGTCGGCAGCACCCTGAACCGCCTGCGTGCGGTGCTGGCGCCGTTGCAGGTCAATACCGAGCTGCCCGTCGAGCTGCCGTTGCTGTACGTGCATGCGGCGCTCATCGAGCAGGCGCTGATCAACGTGGTGGAAAACGCAGCGCGCTTTTCGCCGCTCCATGGCCGCTTGCAGATGGAAGTGAACGCCTCGTCCGATGAGCTGGTTTTTTCAGTCAGCGACGAGGGGCCGGGCATTCCCGAGGATGAACGGGCGAAGATCTTCGACATGTTCTACACCGCCGCCCGCGGCGATCGCGGCGGGCAGGGCACGGGGCTAGGGCTGGCGATCTGTCAGGGCATGGTCGGCGCCCACGGCGGGCGGATCAGCGTGGGTGACGGCATCGACGGACGCGGCACCCGCATCAGCCTGCACCTGCCGCTGCAGACGCAGCCCCAGGGGGAAACCGAGGCGGCAATGGGTTAGGCTTCTGCTGACAAAATGAGGACCCGTAGCAGCACGGCTTGCCGGCGGGGGCGGCGTGTCAGGCGATGCATCACTGACGGATGTACCGCTCCCGCCGGCAAGCCGTGCTGCTACGGGTCCCAAGTGACTATTTAACAGGAAAACCATGAGCCAGACGGCAACCATTCTGGTGATCGACGATGAACCGCAGATTCGCAAGTTCCTGCGCATCAGTCTCGCCTCACAGGGCTACAAAGTGCTGGAAGCCGGCACCGGGAGCGACGGGCTGAGCCAGGCGGCGCTGAACAAGCCCGATCTGCTGGTGCTCGACCTGGGCCTGCCGGACATGGACGGCCAGGACGTGCTCAGCCAGTTCCGCGAATGGTCGGCAGTGCCGGTGCTGGTGTTGTCGGTGCGCGCCAGTGAAGGGGAAAAGGTACGGGCGCTGGATTCAGGCGCCAACGACTACGTGACCAAGCCGTTCGGCATCCAGGAGTTTCTGGCGCGCATCCGGGCCCTGTTGCGCCAGGCGCCGGACTCCGGTCAAGCCGAGTCGGCGCTGGTGATCGGTCCGCTGACTGTGGATCTTGCCTATCGGCGGGTGATGCTCGACGGCAACGAAGTCGCCCTGACCCGCAAGGAATACGCAGTCCTTGCGCAACTGGCGCGGCATCCGGGGCGGGTCATTACCCAGCAGCAACTGCTCAAGGACATCTGGGGGCCTACCCACGTGGAGGATACCCATTACCTGCGCATCGTCGTCGGTCACCTGCGCCAGAAACTCGCCGATGACCCGACCGCGCCCCGCTTCATCGTGACCGAGGCGGGGGTGGGGTATCGGCTGATTTCGGCCTAGTGCTCGCGCTCGTACCGATCCAGCGTATCCCGGGCAATTTCACGCCCCAGCGCGATCAGCTCCGGGGCCTTGTAGAACTCGAAGAAACGGCAGACCCGCTTGGGCACGTTGATCAGGATGTCGGGCGGGTAACCGGCGATCTTGTATTGCGCCAGTGACGTCTGCATGACCTCGAAGCTCTGGTTGATCAGGTCCAGCAGTGAGGCGGGGCCGACGTTATCGATGATCACCGCGCCGCTGGCCGACTTCGGCGCGCCGGGTTCGGTGGGGGCCGCCGCCGGCTGCTGGCCCTGAGGGTTGGCCGACTCGCCTCCCGCGCCTGGCCAGGGATCCGGCAGCACGGCGGCGGTGGCCTTGAGGCTGTCCTGCTGCAGGCGCAACACATCGCCACCGCCGACCTCCAGCTTGCGCCGGAATGGCAGGTGCGAGCCGATGGAGGCGATCAGGCTGTCGAAGCGTTTCTTCACCGCCGGCGGGCGTTCGATCACCGGGAGCTGATACTGCTTCTGGTTGGTGGAGTTGAGGTTGACCGCCACGATCAGGTCGCAGTGGCTGGAGACCACCGGCACGATCGGCAAAGGGTTGAGCAGGCCGCCGTCCACCAGGGTGCGGTTGCCCTGGACCACCGGGGTGAAAAGGGTGGGGATCGCCGCCGACGCGCGCATGGCCGCATGCAGATTGCCTTCCTGGAACCAGATTTCCTGCTGGTTGGTCAGGTCGGTCGCGACGGCGGTGTAGGGGATGCGCAAATCCTCGATATTCACCTCGCCGACGATCTCGCGAATCTGCCCGAACACCTTCTCCCCGCGAATCGCCCCCAGACGAAAGCTCACGTCCACCAGACGCAGCACATCGAGGTAATCGAGGCTTTCGATCCAGGCCCGGTACTGCGGCAATTTTCCGGCGGCGTAAATCCCGCCGACCACTGCCCCCATCGAACACCCGGCGACGCAGGCGATGTCATACCCGCGCCGCTCCAGTTCCTCGATCACCCCGATGTGCGCATACCCCCTGGCACCGCCGGACCCCAACACCAGCGCTATTCTTTTTTTCATTGGCAGGTCCCCCGTTGCAGTGCTTCTACCCTACGCCCAAGCCTGCCGCGAATCATCAGGTGTTTGTATAACCCGTGCGACATAAAACAGATACTCTGCGACGCGCCGTTATGGCACTTTTGCATCGACGCACCGTCCAACTCGCATTGTCGATTTCCATTGTTGAGGTAACACCCGATGAAAGCCTGGATCTGCCTGCCATTGCTCGCCCTTGTTCTCACAGGCTGCGCCGGTAAAACCGCCTACCGCGACAGCTGCGCCACCAATCTGGACGCCGCCTGGCACGAGCTGGACCTGGCCAAGGCCGAAGGCTTTGCCGGTACCGTCAGTTACTCCAAGGCCCTGTCGTTGCTGACCGGCGCCAAGACCCAACAGCAGTTCGAAGCCTTTGAAGGCTGCAACGAGAAGGCCGAGAAAGCGCGCTTCTACATTCGCGAATCCCGCGCAGGGCGCTGAAATGACCTCTCCGTAGCAGCACGGCTTGCCGGCGGGAGCGGCGTGTCAGGCAATGCATCACTGTCTGATGTACCGCTCCCGCCGGCAAGCCGTGCTGCTACGGGCTCGCGTCACTTGTTCAACTGCCTTTGCAATAAATCCATCCCCAATCCCATCCCGCTCTGGCGAAAAGGCCTACGCTGATTTTAAAGTGGCTGTACGCTAGGTCTTTTCTGCGGTCCTTGAGCCGTGAGCAGTCGCCTGGGGAGGCTTTCCAATGGGCAGAAAACTCGATCTGTGTCTGAACGCGATCAACGAGGTGGTACTGGGCAAGGAGCCTCAGGTGCGATTGGCCCTGACCTGCCTGCTCGGCGGGGGCCATCTGCTGATCGAGGATTTGCCCGGCATGGGCAAGACCACCTTGAGCCACACCCTGGCCCGTGTCCTGGGCCTGAGCTTCCAGCGCATCCAGTTCACCTCCGACCTGCTGCCGGGCGACATCCTCGGTACCTCGATCTTCAACCGGGAAACCGGGCAGTTCACCTTTCATCCGGGGCCTATCTTCGCCGAACTGGTGCTGGCCGACGAGATCAACCGGGCCACCCCCAAGAGCCAGAGCGCATTGCTCGAAGCCATGGAGGAAGGGCAGGTGACCATCGAAGGGGCAACCCGGCTGCTGCCTGATCCGTTTTTTGTCATTGCGACGCAGAACCCGTTCAGCCAGGGCGGCACCTTTGCTTTGCCCGAGTCGCAACTGGACCGTTTCCTGATGCGTCTGTCGCTGGGCTACCCGGCGCGCTCGGCGGAAAAGGCGCTGTTGCAGAGCGAATCCCGCCGCGAGCTGCTGCCGCGCATCGAGCCGATCATCGATCACGGGCAACTGGCCGCCTTGCAGGAAGAGGCCCGGCGGGTGCGGGCCAGCGATGCGCTGATCGACTATGTCCTGCGCCTGGTGGACGCCACTCGCAGCCAGCCGCAGTTTGCGTACGGGCTGTCGCCCAGGGCCAGCCTTGCGATTTTGTCGGCGGCGCGGGCCTGGGCCTTGTTGATCGGTCGTGATTACGTGATACCTGAAGACGTCCAGGCGATCCTGCCTGCGGTGATCGGCCATCGCTTGCGCGATCGTACCGACCCCACCGGGCATGGAGGCGGGGCGTTGGTCCAGTGGCTGCTGCGCGAGGTGCCGGTGCTTTGATCGAACAGTTCAAGCCGCTCTGGCAGCGCTGGGTGGGACGCCGTATCCCCCCGGCCTCGCGGATCGAGCTGAATCACCGTCGAATCTTCATACTGCCGACCCGGGTCGGTGGCACGTACGCGTTCGTGCTGGTGTTGCTGTTGCTGGTGTCGATCAACTACCAGAACAGCCTGGCCTACGGCCTGACATTCCTGATGCTGTCGGTGGGCATCCTCGCGATTCTGCACACCTACCGCAATTTCACCGGGCTGGTGCTCAGTGCCAGCAACGCCCGCTCGGTGTTCGTCGGCGAGCCGGTGCAACTGCGCCTGCGTCTGGAGAGCGCCGGCAGCGGCCATCATGCCATCGCCCTGGGCTGGGACACCGAACAGCTCGAACAGGCCGACGTCGCTGCCCATAGCCAGCAGGAAGTGGCGCTGACCCTGCCTGCGATCAACCGTGGCTGGCTGCGGGCGCCGCGCCTGCGGGTCGAAAGTGTGTTTCCGCTGGGCATCTTCCGCGCCTGGAGCTGGCTGGACCTGGAGCAGACGGTGTTGATCTACCCGCGCCCGGTGCCCGGCAGCATGCCGTTGCTGCAAGGGGTGCAACCTCATGCCGAGGACGACGGCCAGGCCACGCGCGGGGAAGGCGTCGACGATTATCAGGGCCTGCGCCCGTGGCAGGCCGGCGATTCGCTGCGGCGCATGCACTGGAAGGCGTGGTCCCGGGGGCAGGGGCTGATGGTCAAGGAGTTCACGGACCTGTCGGGCCACGATTTGTGCCTGGATTTCATGGCGCTGGGCGGCGACATCGAAGAGCGCCTGTCGCGCTTGTGCTACTGGGTGCTGGAGCTGTCGCAACGCCAGCAGCCGTTCGCCCTGCGCCTGCCGGGCTTCCTGTCGGCGGTGGACAGCGGCGATGCCCATCGTGAAGCCTGCCTGCGCCAGTTGGCGCTGTACGGCGTGCGGGCATGAGGGGCGCGCGGCCATGACCCTGGGCAATCTTGCCAAGCCCATCCCCAGGACCAGCCTGAACTGGCTGCTGATTGCTCAGGCACTGGTCATCGTGCCGTTTTCCCTGCACGTTCCCGTTTCCTTGATCGTGCTGTGGCTGGCCTGCACCTTCTGGCGCATCCAGATCTTTCGCATGCGCGTGCGCATGCCCGGCAACTGGGTCAAGTCCGGGTTGCTGGTGGGCACGGCGGGCGGCATCTTCCTGGCCCGAGGCAGCCTGGTGGGGCTGGACGCGGGGGCGGCGTTGCTGATCGCGGCGTTCATCCTGAAGATGCTGGAAATGCAGACCCGCCGCGATGCCCTGGTGCTGATTTTCCTGGGGTTCTTCTGCGTGTCGGTGGGGTATCTGTTCGAGGATGCCCTGCTCTGGGGACTGTTCACGATTCTGCCCATCGTCACCCTGCTGGCGGCGCTGATCGGCTTGCAGCAGTCCGGTTTTGCCAGCAAGCCGGCGGACACCCTGATGCTGTCGGGCAAGCTGGTTTTGCAGGCTGTGCCGCTGATGTTGCTGCTGTTTCTGTTCTTTCCGCGCCTGGACCCGCTGTGGTCGCTGCCCCAGCCCAGCAACAAGGCCCTGACCGGTCTGTCCGACAGCATGGCGCCGGCCGATGTCACCGAGTTGAGCAAATCGGCTGCGCTGGTGTTCCGAGCCAGTTTCGAGGGGCCGGTGCCACCACGCGATCAGCAATACTGGCGCGGCCTGACCCTTGAACAGTTCGACGGACGCCGCTGGTCCCAGTCATCCCGGGCCCAGGTGCCCGATGCGCCGGACTGGCGCCGCGACGGCGAAAAGGTCAGCTACAGCGTGGTCATGGAGCCCACCGGCAAACCCTGGTTGATGACCCTGGATGTGGGTGAGACGGACCTTGCCGGGGTGCGCCAGATGAGCGATTTCCGCTGGCAGCGCAGGCGGCCCATCGACCAGTCGATCCTCTACACGGTCAACTCCTGGCCTGACGCCGTGCGGGAAACCACCCTCAGCGACGGCGCCCGTTCCCAGGACCTGCAGTTGCCGGCGAAGGTCAACCCCGAGGCCCGGGAATGGGCGGCCGACCTGCACCGGCGCTACCCTCAGCCCGACAGGCTGGTTGACGCCGTGCTGTCGAATTTCGCCGAACAGCCGTTTCACTACACCCTCAAGCCGCCGGCGCTGGGCCCCAACAGCATCGATGACTTCCTGTTCGGCAGCCGCTCGGGGTTCTGCGCGCACTACGCGGGGGCGATGACCTTCGTGCTGCGGGCTGCCGGCATTCCGGCACGAGTGGTGGCGGGCTATCAGGGCGGGGAGCTGAACCCTGACGGAAATTACATCAGCGTGCGTCAGTTCGATGCCCACGCCTGGGTCGAATACTGGCAGGCGGGTGTGGGCTGGCGCAGTGTCGACCCGACGGCGGCGGTGGCCCCGGCGCGAATCGAACAGGGACTGGAACAGGCACTGGCCGCTGACGAGGAATTTCTCGGTGACTCGCCGATGTCGGCCCTGCGCTACCGCCATCTGGCCTGGCTCAACGCGATCCGCATGAGCTGGGATAACCTCAACTACGGCTGGCAGCGCTGGGTACTTGGCTATCAGGGGCAGCAGCAGTTGCAGGTGCTGGGGCGCTGGTTCTCCGGGTTTCACGCGCCGGTGTTCGCGGGCGGCGCCGTGGCGATCCTCGGCTTGCTGGCGCTGTGGGTGTTCAAACCCTGGCGGCGGGAAAGCGATTCGCAGTTGCGGCTGTTCAACGCATTCGAACGACTGCTGGCCCGCCATGGTCTTAAACGACAGCAGGGCGAAGGTGCGCAGGCGTTTGCCCGACGCGCGGCCCTGCGTTTTCCCGCGCAGGCCGAGGCCATCGAAGCGTTCGCCCGGGAATTCGAAGCCCAGCGGTACGCCGGAGTTGCAGGCTCGGTCGGGCATTTACGCCGACGTTTGAAATATCTACGACGTAGCCTGCCCTGGCGCCTGTCGGCGGTCAGAGACAAGCCGCGGTCATGAATGAATAAGCAGTCGTGAACGAATAAGGAGTGGTTCGATGTCCTCAATGGTCGATCATCTGGTCGCCGAGATTCTCAGTCTCAACGTCAAGTTGCTGGCCTGCCACGCACGGCTGGCCGCGTCGACGGACAGCGAAGCGCTGCACGATCTGCGCACCACCGTCAGGCGTCTGCGCAGTGTATTGCGCCCGCTGCGCGGTCTGCCGGGGATGGATCAGGTCGAAGAGGCGGCCAAGGGCGTCGGTGACCTGACCACGCCGCTGCGGGACATGCAGGTGCTGGCGGCCTTCCTGCACAAGCAAGGCATGCACGAGCCTGCCCGCAAACGCACGCACTATCTGGACACGGCCTGCCCGCAAGTGGCCACCAGCGCTGAACTCAATCGCCTGCTCGGCGTGCTGGACCAGTTGCCGTCGTTCCTGCGTGCCCAGCAACGCCATGGCCTGCTCAAGAAGCTGCGTCAGCGGATCGAGAAGCGCATGGACAAACAGTGGAAGAAGCTGCGCGAGGCGATGGCCGACCCTGCCCATGACCGCCATCGCCTGCGCCTGCTGATCAAGCGCGTGCGCTACGCCGCCGAGGCCTACCCTGAGCTGAGCCATCAGCCTGACGGGATGCAGAAGCGCCTCAAGGCGGCCCAGGGCGCGCTGGGCGACTGGCACGATCACATGCAGTGGCTGGCCCAGGCCGAAGAACAGAAGGACCTTGCGCCTTGTGTGGCCGGATGGGAATTGGGGATTCTGCGTGCCGAGGAGAAATCCGACAAGGCGCTGGATCGCCTGTTTCATGCCTGCTTTGGCGAAAAGCCCGCCCACTGATCCCGATCAGGCCGCAGGATTGGCAGTTATGAACCCTGTCCTGCGCCATCGGCCTCGCTAACATCCGGAAAACCCTGTCGTCCGCCTCCAGGAGTGCGCATGAAATTTTCCGAATTACTCGATGCCGTGCGGGATAACCCGGGTAACGTTTCCATCCCCGCTGCCTGGGGCCAGGGCCGTTCCTGTTTCGGTGGCCTGATGGCGGCGCTGCAGTTCGAAGCCATGCGCGCCAGGGTTGCGGCTGACCGGCCCGTGCGTTCCCTGGCGATCTGCTTTGTCGGGCCGCCTGCGGTCGATGTGCCGATTTCCTTCGAGGTGGAGATTCTGCGTGAGGGCAAGGCGGTCAGCCAGGTGCTGGGCCGGGCGGTGCAGAACGGGCAGACCGTGACCTTGATCCAGGGCAGCTTCGGCGCGCCACGTGAATCGATGATCGCGGTACAGGCCGAGCCCGCGCCGTCGTTCAAACCGGTGCAAGATGTACCGGCCTTTCCGTTCATCCCCGGTGTCATGCCCGAATACCTGCGCTTCATCGAAATGCGCTGGGCGCTGGGCGGCTTTCCCTATTCGAACACGCCATCGCCCGCCATTGGCGGCTACGCGCGCCTGCGCGACGTGGAAGAAGAACCGCTGACCGAGGCGCATCTGTTGGCCCTGGTAGACACCTGGCCGCCAGCGACCTTGCCGCACCTGAGCAAACCGGCGCCGGGCAGCTCGCTGACCTGGACCATCGAATTCGTTCAACCCTTGCCGGCCATGACCACCCATGACTGGACGCAATATCGTGCGGTGATCGAACACGCGCGAGACGGTTACGGCCATGTGGCCGCCGCGTTGTGGACGCCGAAAGGGGAGTTAGTGGCGATCAGCCGCCAGACGGTGACGGTGTTCGGATAGGTACGATGTGCTGAAGAAGGGCCGATGAGCGCTGCTTCGAGGCCCGCGCCGAGACCTTATTGGCCTCGGGCTTTGATGGCCTGCGCCGCGATCAGACCCAACACGCCGATCCCCGCTGACGTCACGCTGGCGTTCAACGCGCCGTCGAGCAGCAGCAGACCCGAGACGATGGACAACGGGAACGCCATCGACGACAGCACCAGATTGGATGACAGGCCGGATTTGTTCACGGCCGAGAAGAAATCGTCGAGGTGCAGGTTGGTGATGAACTTGGGCATGATGCAGGCCTCCATGGACACTGAATAAGAACTGTTTTCGATGGATTCAGAATAGGCCCGCCAGCCCATCGCGGCGAATGGAGGTTTGCTATCGCCGCGATAGGGGGCATGGTTTTAGCCAATCGCATCGGCCCCACCTCCCGTAGCAGCACGGCTTGCCGGCGGGGCGATTTCTGGGCGGCCGACGCCGGCAAGCCGGACTGCTACGGGTGTGGTCACCTCAACCTGTAGGAGTGAGCTTGCTCGCGATGGCGCCTTTGAGATCGCTCCCGCCGGCAAGCCGTGCTGCTACGGGATGGGATTCAACCAAAGATTTTGATCTTGCTTTTGATCTTGTGCGCGATGGTGCAGACACCGCCGAACGCGACGTTAAGGCGCCAGGCCGAGCGCAGGCGTCGTGGAGGGGGATGAGCGGCAGGAAGCCGCGAAAGCTGTGCGGGCCAGGGACGGCCCATCACGGCGTGCCCCCGGAACGGCGCCGGAGTCGAGGGAAGTCCGAAGGACCCCAGCCAGGAGCAAATGGTTTGCCTACTTTCCCGGAAGAAAGTAGGTCGCCCGTAAGGGGCGAAACCCTAAGCTAAAACCCCCGCGAAAACGGATATACACCCGACCTCAGCGTCGCAAGAAGACGCGGAGCGTCAGACAACGCATTCCCACGCGGAGCGTGGGAACGATCATAACCAGCGGGATTTCCGCCGATTTTTTGAAAGAACCACTAATCATCCCGCCCCCTCAATCGTCTTCTAGATAACGCCTCCTGCACGCAGGCGATTTCCATCTGAAGAGGTTTTGCATATGAGCTTTGACGGCGAAAACACCCAGTTCCGGGTCGTGATCAACCACGAAGAACAATACTCCATCTGGCCTGACTACAAGGCCATCCCCGAAGGCTGGAAAAGCGTTGGCGTCGAAGGCGACAAACAGACCTGCCTCAACTACATCGAAACCACCTGGACCGACATGCGCCCGCTGAGCCTGCGCAAGGCCATGGCCTGAATCAGACAAACCCATTTGCCTGCGGAGCGACCTGCCCATGAACATGAGCATGCTCACGCCACACCAGCTCCACCTCGAAACCGGCTTTCCGCTGCGCGTCTACCCAGGCCAGCCGGGTGCATCGCTGGCGGCGCAATTCCAGTCCCTGCGCGGCGTGGTCGAGCGGATGCTCGAACGCGACGGTGCCATCCTGTTCAGCGGTTTCGACAGCGAAGGCGTCGAAGGCTTCCAGCGTTTCGCTGCAGCCTTCGGCCACCCGTTGCTCAACTACGAGTTCGGCTCCACCCCGCGCAGCAAGGTCGGTGGCAAGGGCGTCTATACCTCCACCGAATACCCCGCGCACCGCTCGATCCCGCTGCACAACGAACAGGCCTACACCACTGAGTGGCCGATGCGTATCTGGTTCTACTGCGCCAAGGCCGCAGCCAGTGGCGGCGAGACGCCGATTGCCGACAGTCGCGAAGTGTTCCGCCGCATTGATCCGGCCTTGCGCAAACGCTTCGAAGAGAAGCGCCTGATGTACGTGCGCAACTACGGCAACGGCCTGGACCTGACCTGGGAGCAGGTGTTCAACACCGAGCAGCGCAGCGAAGTCGAAGCCTACTGCCGCAAGCGCGGCATCCAGTACGAGTGGACCGAGGACGGCGACCTGCGCACCCGCGAGCAGGTCCAGGGCGTGGCGCAACATCCACGCACCAGAGACTGGGTCTGGTTCAATCAGGCGCACCTGTTCCACCTCTCCAACCTCGATCCGGAAATGCAGGAAATCCTGCTGGACACCGTGGGCGAGGAGGGCCTGCCGCGTAACGTCTACTACGGCGACGGCAGCCCGCTGGAAGACGACGCCCTGGCGCAGATTCGCGGCGTGCTCGCGCAATGCGAGGTGGTGTTCCCCTGGCAGACCGGCGATGTGCTGATGCTCGACAACATGCTCGTCGCCCACTCGCGCAAGCCCTTCAGCGGCGAGCGCAAGGTGGTGGTCGCCATGGCCGAAGGCATCAACGGTCACACGCTGCTCAACACTCCATGAGTTCGAAATCCATGCAAAAAACCAAGCTTGTGTACGTCTGGTCGTTGCGCAACGGGGCGGCCGACAAGGCCGGTCAGTACGTCGACTACCACGGCGAGAAACGCTACATGAAGTCGCCCCTGGAGTTCCTGGTGCAGGCGCTCAACGACACGCCGCTGGGGGATTACTACTCCCTGGAAGCGGTGATCTGCGACGACAACCCGCAATCGCCCCGCGACCGGGAAAACATCAGGGAATACGGCTTCGCGCCGGGGCAGGGCGAGCACTGGTTCTATCCTGCCGGGCTCAAGGTGCAGGGGCGCCTGGTCAATGACCTGCTGGAAAACGTGCCATCCACCTACCGTGCCCTGCCTCTGGGCGACACGGGCCGTCCGGCGGGCAAGTCGGATTTCGAGCGTCGTCTGGGCGAGCGGCTGCATGCCCTCGAAGCGGAGGTCGTGGTGCTCGATGGCCTGCTGGTGATCCTCGATGAACTGGTCCGTCCGGGTGCGGATTTCCATCGGCGTATCGTCAACATCCATCCGGGCATCACCCGCCTGGAATCACCCTACGAGCGTCGCGGCGCCTACGCCACCCTCGACGCGCTGTACGGCGCCAGTGGCAAGAAGGTGATCGACTGGAAGACCCGCGAAACCGTGGACATCCCGGTGGTGGACATGACCGGCGCCTCGTTCCATTACGTCGATAACGGCATCGATTCGGGCGAGGTGATCTTCGACGTCCTCGACACGCCCATCGCCCCCGACGACACCATCCTGGAACTGCGCTGGAACAACTTCAACAACAGCCTGTTCCCGGCGCTGGAGCAGGGGTTGCTGGTGCTGGCGCGGCGTCAGCCTCATTAGAGGTCGAACCACACAAACGGCGCCAGCGCGATGATCCCCGCCCTGGCGCCGTTGTTCATTGCCGAGTTCGCCCATTACCGCGATGTGCTGGTACTGAACGACGACCCGCGCGAGGGCATTCCCCTGCGCACTTTGCTCGACCCCGAAATTTTCGATCAGGTGCTCGACCGCTTTGGCGCGCATTACGCCGAGGGTGACCGACGCGGTCTGGCATCGATCTGGACCAAGTACTATTTCATCAAGCTGATTCCGCCCGTGGTGGCCGCTTCGCTGGTTCTCGGTCATCGGCTGCCATTGCACCTGGAACGGCTGCAACTGGTGCTGGACGAGCAGGGCATGCCCCAGGCCTTCAAATTGCCTGACGCCGGCCAACGCTGGGCGTCGACACCCACGGATCCCTTCCAGCGTTTCGAAGACCTCATCGAGGGCCATTTGCGTCCCTTCATCGACGGCGTCGCCGGGCGTGTGCGCGTCTCGCCCAAAGTGCTGTGGAGCAATGCCGGCAATTATTTCGAGTGGTTGCTGGGCGTGCTTGCCGCTGGCGTTCCCCACGCCGACCTGGGCCACGGCCACGAACTGCTGGCCGCGCCGACCCAGCCTGACGGCACGCGCAACCCGCTGTATCAGCCGGTGCGCTACGTCAAAGTGATCGGACAACATGGCCTCAAGCGACAGCGTCGGGTGTGTTGCGTGCGCTATCTGGTAGGGGGACTCGAGTACTGCGAGAACTGCCCGCTGCCCGCCCGTGAACGCCGGCTTGAGTGCGCCCTGATTAAATCTGCCAACTGATTGGCGTCAATTTGCCATCAATTTATTTCAAGATGTACGATCACCGGCCGATAGGGGATAACCACACGACCAGGAGGTGATTCGTCTCATGAAGCTGACCGTCAAAAGCAAGCTGCTCTGTCTTGCCATCGTTCCCGCGTTGCTGTTCGCCCTGATTCTCAGTGGCGTGGCCGCATGGATGTTGCAAAACAGTGCCAATCAGGAAATGAAGGAAACCCGTGAGCAACTGGTGGAACGCAACCGCCAGGTGCTGAAAAACTATGTCGATGTCGCGCTGACCACCATCAAGCCGCTGCATGACGCGTCTGCCAAAGGCGACATGGCCGCGCGGGACAAGGCGCTGGAACTGCTCAAGCCGATGAAGTACGGCGAGGACGGTTATTTCTTCGGCTACGACACCAAGGGCGTGCGCATCTTCCGGGGCGACAGTCCGGCCGGTGTCGGCAAGAGCTTCTGGGACACCCGCGATCCCGATGGCTCGTATCACTACCAGACCTTCGTCGAGGTCGCTAAAAACGCAAAGCATTACATCGACTACGCGGCGCCCAAGCCGGGTGACGAAGCGGTGCAGGTGCCCAAGCTGGGTTACACCGTGTTCCTGGACAAGTGGGACATGGTGCTGGGCAGCGCGATCAACATGGACGACATCGACGCCGCCATGGTGCTGGAACAGCAAGCGGTGACCAGCCGTACCCGCAGCATTCTGGCCAGCGTGTTCGTGGTGACCCTGATCCTGCTGCTGGTGACCGCTGCTGCCGGTGTCTGGACTGCCAACGGTATCGTGCGTCCGCTGCGTATTCTCAAGACCAACCTGGATGACATCGCCGCCGGCGACGGCGACCTGACCCATCGTCTGGTGGTGACCAGCCGCGACGAGTTGGGTGATCTGGCCGTGTCGTTCAACCTGTTCGTCGACAAGATCCACGCCATGGTCCGGCAGATCGCGCAGATGACCACAGATCTCGCAGGCCTGGTGGACCAGGCGACGCAGCAGACCCAGCGTTCCGAGGTGGCCATGCAGCGCCAGCGCGAGGAAACCGATCAGGTGGCGACAGCGATTCACGAGATGTCCGCCGCAGCCCAGGAAGTGGCCCTCAGCGCTCAGCGTGCCGCCGAAGCCGCCAGCGAAACCGACCAGCAAGGCCAGGCCGCGCGCAAGGTGGTGGGCACCAGCATCACCGGCATGAGTTCGCTGGTCGATGACATCCGCTTGAGCGGCACCAGCCTGGACAACCTGCAACAGGACGTGCGCTCCATCGTCTCGGTGCTCGACGTGATTCGTTCGATTGCCGAGCAGACCAACCTGCTGGCGCTCAACGCGGCCATCGAGGCGGCACGGGCCGGTGAAGCCGGGCGTGGTTTTGCCGTGGTCGCCGACGAGGTTCGCGCGCTGGCCAGCCGTACCCAGCAGAGCACCCAGGAAATCCAGGGCATGATCACCCGCCTTGAAACAGGCACCCATGCCTCGGTCGCGGCCATGCGCCGTTCCACCGAAGCGGGCGAGGGCGCCAACCAGCAGACCAACGAAGTCGGCGTCTCGCTGGATTCCATCTCGGGCCTGATAGGCACCATCAATGCCATGAACGCGCAGATCGCCAGTGCCGCCGAAGAGCAGACCTCGGTCGCCGAGGAGATCAACCGCAGCGTGCACCAGATCGCCGGCGCCGTGGAAAACCTCGCCGAGGAAACCGAGCAGAGCGCCCGTACCATGCGCGACGTTTCGGCACTGGGTAACAACCTCAGCGCGCTGGTAGGGCAGTTCAAGATTTGATGAATCGTTTAACCCGTCCCTGCTCGTAGCCGAGGGCGGCAATAGCTGGTTTAGTAACGCCCGATTGCTTAGCTATCTAATGATTAGCTGGCAATCGAATCTCCCGGCACGAAGGCTGTGCAAGCCTTCGCGTACGGGCGATGCACAACGAGAGCCACGACAAGAGGCCGTAACACCCCACAAGAAAAACGCAGCACACCCGTGTTCAGTCCGAGGAGTAAAACCCGATGTTCGATGACGACACGTCACCGGCGCGGCGCGATTTCCTGCGCAAGTCGTTGACCCTTATCCCCGTGGTAACCCTGGCCAGTGCCGGCCTTCCCGGCACCTCCTTCGCGCAGACGCCGGCAAGCGACGCCGCCCAGGCCGCGCAACCGGTAGCCCCGGCAGTGCCCGGCGACTACAAGCCGACCTTCTTCACCCCGCAGGAGTGGGCCTTTCTGATCGCCGCCTGTGACCGGTTGATCCCGTCGGATCACGTCGGCCCCGGTGCCGTCGAGCTTGGCGTGCCGGAGTTTCTCGACCGCCACATGCAGACGCCCTACGCCAACGGCGGTATCTGGTACATGCAAGGCCCGTTTCTGGAGGCCGCGCCCGAGTTCGGTTACCAGGGCCGCCTGAACCTGCGCGAAACCCTGCGCATTGGCATCAAGGCCATGGACGAGAGCTGCAAGAGCACCTTCTCCGGCAAGGTCTTCGCCGAGCTGTCCCATCCGCAGCAGGAAGAACTGCTCAAGGCCGCCGAGAGCGGCAAGCTTGCGCTGCAGGACATCTCGTCGAAGTTGTTCTTCACCAATCTGCTCAACGAGGTGCGCAACGGCTACTTCGCCGATCCGTCCCACGGTGGCAACAAGAACATGGGCGCGTGGAAGATGATCGGCTATCCGGGCATGCGCGCCGATTACATGGACTGGGTCACGGTGCGCGACAAGCCGTATCCATTGCCGCCAGTCGATCTGGCCGGACGGAGGGGCTGAACATGGCAACTGCAAAACCTAAAGTGGACGCCGTCATCGTCGGCATGGGCTGGACAGGCGCGATCCTGGCCAAGGAACTGACCGACGCCGGCCTGCACGTGGTGGTGCTGGAACGCGGCGCCGACCGCGACACCCAGCCGGATTTCGCCTACCCCAAGGTGGTCGACGAACTGGAAGGTTCGGTGCATCGTCGCTACCTGCAAAGCCTGTCCCAGGAAACCGTCACCGCCCGTCACGGCCTCAACGGCACCGCCGTGCCGTATCGCCAGATGGGTTCGTTCAAGCCGGGCACCGGTGTGGGCGGGGCGGGCAGTCACTGGTCCGGCTGCCACTTCCGCGCACTGCCGGAAGACTTCAAGCTGCGCAGCAATGTCGAGCAGCGCTATGGCGCGAAATTCATCCCCAGCGACATGAGCATCCAGGACTTCCCGGTCAGCTATGAGGACCTGGAACCGCATTTCGATCACTTCGAATACGTCTGCGGCACCTCGGGCAAGGCTGGGGTGATCCAAGGCGTGAAACAGGCCGGCGGCAACCCGTTCGAAGGTTCGCGTTCCCGTGAATTCCCGCTGGGGCCGAACCCCAATTACCTGGGCGCGGAGATGTTCTACAAGGGCGCCCGCGAGATGGGCTGGGACCCGTACCCGATTCCCGCTTCAAACGCCTCGGGACCTTACGTCAACCCCTACGGCTGCCAGATGGGCCCGTGTAACGCCTGCGGTTTCTGCAGCGACTACGGCTGCCTGAACTACTCCAAGGCCAGCCCCAACATCAGCATTCTGCCGGTGCTGCGCCAGCGCAAGAACTTCGAGCTGCGCACCCACGCGCAAGTGCTCAAGGTCAATCTGGACAGCGACGGCAAGAAGGCCACCGGCGTGACCTACCTCGACGCCCAGGGCCGGGAAGTCGAGCAGCAGGCCGACCTGGTGCTGCTGTGCGCGTTCTCGCTGTACAACGTGCACCTGATGCTGCTGTCGGGCATCGGCAAACCCTATGACCCGCAGACCGGCGAAGGCACGGTGGGGCGCAACTATTCCTACCAGAACCTCAACCGCGTGGTGCTGTTCTTCAACAAGGACGTGCAGGCCAACCAGTTCATCGGGATCGGCGGCGCCGGCACCACCATGGACAACCTCAACGGCAACCAGTTGGACAATGCCAAGGCCGGTTTCGTCGGCGGCGGCATCATCTGGGCACGTCAGCCGGGTGCCGGGCCGGTGCGCGGAATCAACGTGCCGCCGGGCACGCCGAACTGGGGCACGGCCTGGAAGCAGGCGGCCAGCGATGCGTTCCGCCACTCGTTCTATTTCGAGGTGCAGGGCGCGTGCATGTCCTACAAACAGCACTATCTGAGCCTGGACCCGACCTACAAGGACGGTTTCGGCAGGCCGCTGTTGCGCATGACCTTCGACTGGCACGACAACGAGGTCAAGGCGTCGCAGTTCCTGGTGGGCAAGGCCATGGAGATGTCGAAGATCCTCAACCCGACCGACATGTCCGGCGACGCCAAGAAGCCGGGCGAGCACTACAACATCACCAAGTACCAGAGCACCCACACCTGCGGCGGCGCGATCATGGGCAGCGATCCGAAGACCTCGGCGCTCAACCGCTACCTGCAATCGTGGGACGTGCACAACGTGTTCGCCATTGGCGCCAACGCCTTCCCGCAGAACAACGGCTACAACCCGACCGGGATGGTGGGTGCGCTGGCGTACTGGTCTGCCAAGGCCATTCGCGAGCAGTACCTGAAAAACCCCGGCCCGCTGGTTCAGGCATAAGGAGAAACAACGATGAAAAAGTTTCTCTTGAGCCTGATCGCACTGGGCGTGCTGGTGTTCGTGGCGCTGTTCACGTTCGCCCTGTGGCCCACTTCGACGCCTGCGTTGAGTGCCTCGGCGAGCATCGACCAGGCGTTGATCGACAAGGGCCGCTACCTGGCCGACGCCGGTGACTGCACCGCCTGCCACACCACCAAGGGTGGCAAACCGTTCGCCGGTGGCCTGCCGATCGCCTCGCCGGTGGGCACGCTGTACAGCACCAACATCACGCCGGACAAGGACACCGGCATTGGCAAGTACTCGCTGGACGAGTTCGACCGCGCGCTGCGTCACGGTATCGCGGCCAACGGCGACAGCCTGTATCCGGCCATGCCGTTCCCGTCCTATGCCCGCGCCAGCGACGATGACGTACGCGCGCTGTATGCGTACTTCATGCAGGGGGTGGAACCGGTGAAAGCCGAGAATCGCGTCAACGACGTGCCCTGGCCGTTGTCGATGCGCTGGCCGCTGGCGATCTGGCGCAAGGTGTTCGCACCGGCGCCGCAAGCGGTGGCGTTCGATGCGGCGCGTTACCAGGACCCGCAGATCGCTCGCGGCGCCTATCTGGTGCAGGGCCTGGGGCATTGCGGCAGTTGCCACACGCCACGGGCGCTGACCCTGCAGGAGAAGGCGCTGGATGAGTCGGGCAGCGAGTACCTGGCTGGCGGCCCGGTGATCGACGGCTGGCTGGCGGTGAACCTGCGCGCCAACCCGGCAGACGGTCTGGGCAACTGGAGCGCCGATGACATCGTCGCGACCCTGCGCAGCGCCCGCAGCGAAACCCACGCGGTACTGGGTGGGGCCATGGGCGATGTGGTGGTGCACAGCACCCAGCACCTGAACGACGCCGACCTGCACGCCGTGGCGGCCTACCTGAAGAGCCTGCCGCCGAGCGCCCATTCGGTGTCGAGCTTCAAGGCCGATCCGGCCACGGCCAAGGCGTTGCAGGCAGGGCAGGAGAGCGGTCGCGGCGCCGAGCTGTACGTCGACAACTGCGCAGCCTGCCATCGCACCGACGGCCAGGGCTATCAGCGGGTATTCCCGAAGATCGCCGGCAACTCGTCCGTGCTGTCGCAGGATCCGGTGTCGATGATTCGCCTGGTGCTGACTGGCAGCAAACTGCCGGCTACGGCAACGGCGCCGTCGGAGCTGGGCATGCCGGGCTTTGCCTGGCGCATGTCCGATGAAGAAGTGGCGCAACTGCTGACCTTCATCCGCAGCAACTGGGGCAACCAGGCGCCTGCGGTGAAAGCCAGCCAGGTCGCCGAACTGCGCGCGACTTTGCCCAAGCCATAAAAGCAGAAGCGGCGTCACGCGCAATGCATGACGCCGCTTTCTTTCATCAAATTTGCCCCCCCCGACCTGTAGGAGCGGGGGGGGGGCCCCCCGGCGGGGGGGGGGGGCCGGGCGGGGGGGGGGGGGGGCGGGCGCCGCCGGCCGCGCCCGCGCCCCCGGGGGGGGGCCCCCCCCCCCGCGC
>NZ_JBIVCV010000006.1:0-14851 GCF_044746765.1 Pseudomonas sp. NPDC090203 | reverse complement strand
TACAACCCACCCCCCCCCCCGCGGGGGGGGGGGGGGGGCCCCCCCGGGGGGGGGGGGCCCCCCCCCCCCCCCGCCCACCCCCCCCCCCCCCCCCGCCCCCCCCCCCGCTCCTACAGGGCAGGGATACCGATCAGATATCGGTAGAACGCGTCACCGCTTCCCACGCCGTGATCTCGGCCTCCAGCTGCGCCAGTTTGTCCCGCACCAGTTTCAGTGCATCGCTGCCCAGCAGCAGGTGGGCGGGTGGGTTGTCGCTGGCGATCAGTTTTAGCATCGCGTCGGCGGCCTTGACCGGGTCGCCCGGCTGTTTGCCGCTGCGTTCCTCGCGGGCCTTGCGGACCGGATCGAAGCTCTCATCGTAATCGGCGATCTGCCGGGGCGCCCGTTGCATTGAACGGCCCGCCCAGTCGGTGCGAAATCCACCCGGCGCCACCGCCGTGACGAAGACATTGAACGGCTTGAGCTCCTTGCCCAGCGATTCGGAAATCCCCTCCAGAGCGAACTTGCTGCCGTGGTAATAGGAAATCCCCGGCATGGTGATGAAGCCGCCCATGGAGGTGATATTGATGATGTGGCCGCTGCGGCGCTGGCGGAACAACGGCGCGAACGCCTTGATCATCGCCACCGCGCCATACACGTTCACATCGAACTGCTGGCGAAGATCGTCCAGCGACGACTCTTCCAGAATCCCCTCATGGCCGTAACCGGCGTTGTTGACCAGCACGTCCACCGGGCCATAGGCGGTGTCGACGTCATTGATGACGCTGTCGATGGCCGAGAATTCGGTCACGTCCAGCAGTACGCCATGGGCGCGTCCCGGTGCCTGGGCTTCGAAGTCCGCCAGCGCCTGAGGGTTGCGCAAGGTGCCGATGACCTTGTGCCCGGCGGCCAGCGCCTGTTGCGCCAGGGCCCTGCCGAAGCCTGTGCTGACGCCGGTGATGAACAGGGTTTTGGTATCGCTCATGTGATGTACCTCGTCAAACGTGATGCCGTGGCTGGAAGACCCCCATGTTAGAAACATTGACGTGGCGGGCGATGGATCAGTTCTACGCGATGCTTGCCTGATCCTGCCGTGGCGTTTAGACCGCGTTGCGGGTGACCAGGCGCAAGCCGCTGGCGATGCTGCCCACCGCCGCAAACCCGGCGCCGATGCTCAACGCCAGCACCGGGCCGTGTTCGCTGGAAATCCCGAAGCTCAAGGCCACCAGCGCAGCGCCCGTGGCCTGGCCGATCAGGCGCGCCGTGGCGATGGTGCCGCTGGCGCCGCTGGAGCGTGACCTCGGGGCGCTGGTCATCAGGGCTTTCTGGTTCGGCGCCTGGAAGAAGCCAAAGCCGATGCCGCACAGGACCATCCGCGCGGCGATGGCCACCACGCTGGCGTCGGCGGGCATGGTCGCCAGGGAAATCATCCCGCAGCACAGCAAGGCCAGTCCTATGCCGCCCAGCAGCCCCGGTTGATAACGGTCGGACATGCGTCCGGCGAACGGCGCGATCATCGCCACCACGACCGACCAGGGCGTCATCAGAAAGCCGGTCTGCACCGGGTCGCGGCCCAGTGTCGCCTCGAAAAAGAACGGCAGCGAGACAAACGCCAGGCCCTGGGTCGCGAAGGAGCAGAAAGCCGTCAGTGCCGACAACGCAAACATTGGCCGCTTGAGCAGGTCCAGTGGAAACATCGGCGCCGGGTGCCCTGTCTCGCGTTTGATCATTGCCGCGCCGCACACCAGGAACACCGCCAGGGCAATCAGCACGCCGGCCAGCGAGCCCAGTTGCGCGGCCTGGCTTAGGGCAAAGATCAGCGCGCCAAAGGTCAGGACGTTGAGCAGCGCGGTGACGCGGTCGAAGGTCAGGCTGCCGGGCTTGACCACCGGCAACGAGTTCCAGGCGAACACCAGGGCGAACACGCCGATGGGCAGGTTGATCGCGAACAGCCACGGCCAACTGGCGACCGACAGCACCAGCGAGGCGATGGTCGGGCCGATGGAGAACGATGTGCCGACTACCAGCGCGTTCATGCCCAACCCACGGCCCAGGCGCTCAGGGGGGAAGATGGAACTGATCAGTCCGGCGTTGACGCTCATGATCGCGCTGGCGCCCAGGCCTTGCAGCACGCGGGCGATGGTCAGGGTTTCCAGAGACCAGGAGAAGGTGCACAGCGCCGACGACAGCACGAACAGCATCAGCCCGCCGAGGTAGACCTTGCGCTGGCCCAGCACCCCGCCCAGCGCCGCGAAGGGCAAGAGCGTGGCGACGGCGGCGAGCTGGTAGGCGTTGATGATCCACACCGACGCAGCGGGGGAGGCTTTCAGGTCTGCGGCAATGGCGGGCAGGGCGGTGTTGGCGATGGCCGTGTCGAGGGTGGCCAGGGCGATGGACAAGAGAATCGCCACCATGCCGCGAAATTCGCGGGAGGTGAGCTTGTCATTGATCGGGGGAGGGTTCTGGGTAGCCGGCTGACCAGGCAGCTGGGTGGTGGACTGGACCATTATCGACAACGCTCCGGGCATCGCGGCAGACAAGGCTGCCAAGGCAGGCGAAAGCGCTATGGTGCCTATTGGTTAGGCAGCTATGCAATGGACAAATCCACGATGTTTAGCCGATGGTGGCCGCCTCCTGTAGGAGCGCGCTTGGTCTGGGCCGCATCCGGACGAAGGCGGTGTGTCATTCAAATATTCGGTTCTGACACACCGCGGTCGCGGGCAAGCGCGCTCCTACAGTGTTAGCCTCCAGCCGTATCGATATCCCGGTCCGTCTCACCCGTCTGGTTCTCTTCCTTGGTGGTGTCCGGCGACTCGTGTTCCTCGGGCTCGAAATCCGGGGTGTAGCTGTTATCGTCAGTTGTTTCCCCGTTGGTCTTCTCCGGATCGATGCCCGGGTCGTTACGTTCGGTGCTCTGATCGTTCATATACCTCTCCTCGCAAGCCCTGTTGAACGGGTCTTGTTGATATCGAGGGCAGGGCGGCGCAGGGGTTCGATCAATCCGCCGATCGGTCAGGCGTTGCGCCAGGCACCGGTCACCGGCAACCGGCTACCCAGACGGTAGCGCGAAGAAGGGTGGACCAACCGCACGAAGGTCACCACCCGGTCCTTGTGCCAGGTGCGGCGCATCAGGACCAGGCACGGCTCGCTGGCGTCGATCTGCAGGTGCCGGGCCTCGTCGGCGCTCGGGTGGCCAGCCTCGACGATGTGCTCCATTTCGTCCGGCTCGATGATCTGCAACAGGTAGCGCGCCGACTGCACCTGATCGCCAAAGGGCTGTTGCAGGAAGTCCGGTGCCGTCTGCGGGTTCACATAGCGGTCTTCCAGTTGCACCGCGACATCTTCCTCGTAATGCACGCACAACAGATGAAACACCGAGGCACCCGTTGGCAGCGAGAGGGCGGCGGCAATGGGCATCGACGCCGCTTCCCGGGCCAGGTGCAGCACCTGACAGCGATAACGGTGCCCACGGGCGAGAATCTCGTCGGCGATGTTGGTGATCTGCAAAAGGTTCGACTGCGGCTTGGCCTTCGCCACGAAAGTGCCGACCCCGGAAACCCGCACCAGCCGGCCTTCCTCGCTGAGTTCGCGCAAGGCACGGTTGACCGTCATGCGCGACATGCCCAGCTCCAGTACCAGGCGGTTCTCCGAAGGGATGAGGTCCCCGGGTTTCCATTCGCCCGAGGCGAGCTTGCCATGGACGAAATCCTTGGCCTGGCGATACAGAGCCTGGGGCACGGTTTTGTCCATCTGCAATCCTCCTTCTGGTTCAACACCTGTCCGTAGCAGCACGGCTTGCCGGCGGGCTGGCGCGAAGCGGCAGTAAAACCGGTGAACGCGATTCGCCTGACACGACGCGGTCGTCTGAATCTACTGCCGCTGCGCGGCAGCCCGCCGGCAAGCCGTGCTGCTACGGGGGGAGTGGATGCTCATCGACCACCGTCCTGCCAGAACGCATTGCGATCCAGGTAGTTCTGCAGGAACTGCTGCAAGCGGGGCTGGGTGGCGTTGTGGAAGATGTCCCGGGGTGTGCCGCGGGTGACCACTTCGCCTTGGTCGAGAAAAATCACCGAGTCGGCCACCTGGGCGGCAAAGCCCATTTCGTGGGTGACAACGACCATGGTCATGCCTTCCTTGGCGAGGGTATTCATCACCTGCAACACTTCGCCCACCAGCTCCGGGTCCAGCGCTGAGGTGGGCTCGTCGAACAGCATGATGTGCGGCTCCATCGCCAGCGCCCGGGCAATCGCCACGCGCTGCTGTTGCCCACCCGACAACTGCGCCGGGTAGCTGTCGGCCTTGTGCGCCAGGCCGACTTTCTCCAGCATCGCCATGCCACGCTTGCGCGCTTCGTCCGCCGGCAGCTTGCGTACCTGACGCAACGCCTCACACACATTGCCCAGCGCCGTCATGTGCGGCCACAGGTTGAACTGCTGGAAGACCATGCCGACGTTGCGCCGCACCTGGTTGATCTGGGATTGTGGCGCGCGCTTGCGGCCCCGGTCGGTTTCCTGCCAGCCGAGCAACTTGCCTTCGATGTGAATCTGGCCTTCGTCGTATTCCTCCAGAAACGCCATGCTGCGCAGCAGGGTGCTCTTGCCCGAACCCGAAGGCCCGATCAGGCACACCACTTCCGAGCGGCGCACCTCAAGGTCGATACCCTTGAGCACCCGCAACTGGCCGAAGCTCTTGCCGACCTTGCTCAGCGTGAGAATGGTGGGCTGCTCGCCGGGCGCGGTCGCAGAAGTCTTCATGCTGTCACCTTGTTGCTCGGTTGCTTGCTTACGTGGCTCGGCGCTCGCACCGCCACCAGGAATCAGAAAACTGTTCATCGTGCTTGCCTGTTCATGAAGCGGCCGACGCGGGTTTCCAGGAGCATGCCCAGCCGCGAGCACAGTTCCACCAGAATCAGGTAGCCGATGCACAGCATCAGCAGGGTTTCGACGAAGGCGAAGGTTTCCGAGCCGATGCCGGTCAGCACCATCGTCAGTTCCGGAATGGTGATGATCGACAGCACGGCGGTTTCCTTGCACAGCACGGTGATCATGTTGACCAGCGCCGGGAGAATGATCACCAGCATCTGCGGCACCTGGATGCGCCAGATGCATTGCAGGCGGGTGATGCCCAGGCAATCGGCCGCTTCCAGCTGGCCACGGGCGACGGATTCGAACCCGGAGCGGAAGATCTCGGCGAAGTACACGCTGCCGTACACCCCAAGGCCCAGGATGCCCGCAGGGACCGGGTCCAGGCTCAGGCCGAAGGACGGCCCGCCGTAGTAGATCAGGAACAGCTGGACCAGAAACGGCGTGCTGCGGATCAGCTCGATGAACACCCGCAACGGTGCGCGCACCAGGCTGTTGCCGAACACCTGGGCAACGGCGATCAGCATCCCCAGGCCCATGCCGAGCACCACGCCGCTGCTCCAGGTGCCGAGGGTGACGAGGAATCCCGAGCCGATGTCGCCCAGGTGTTCGGTGATGATGGTCGGATCGAAGATCATGCGCCGCGCTCCTTCAATCGACGTTCAAGCAGGCTGCCGCAGTACGCCAGCGGGATGTTGATGAGGCAGTAGAAGCCGGCCAGCATCAGGTAGTCCTGGACGAACATGTAGTCGCTGGCGGCGAGGTTCTGCGCGGTGCGGGTCAGGTCCGCCAGGCCGACCACCGAGACCAGCGACGAAGCCTTGATCAGCAGGATCATTTCATTGACCAGCGAGGGCAGGGTCAGGCGCACGGCCTGGGGCACGCGGATGCGCAGCAGCATCTGCCTTGCGCTCAAGCCCAGCAGACCCGCTGCTTCCAGCTGTCCGCCGGGAATGGCCATGAAGCCGCCGCGTATGATCTCGGCGATATAGGCGCCGGCCGCCAGCGACAGGCCGATGACCGCCGCTACGGTGGGCGAGACATTGGGCAGGCCGATACGCGGCAGGAAGTAATAGATGAACAGCAACTGCACCAGCAGCGGAATGCCGCGGAACACGAAAATGTAGGCGCCACCCAGCCGGCGCAGCAATGGCACCGGTGACAGGCGCAGGCTGCCGACGATCACGCCGATGACAAAGCCGATTGCCAGGGCTGCGATGGAAACCTGCAACGTCACCCACAGGGCGTCGAGCAGGAGCGGGGCATTTTGCTGTAGCAAGGGCCAATCGAACACGGTGTGACTCCAATGTTACCGGACCTGTAGGAGCGCGCTTGGTCTGGGCCGTATCCGGACGATTGCGGTGTGTCTGGAATTACTATGTCGCCTGACACACCGTCGTCGCGGGCAAGCGCGCTCCTACAGGAGGTGTTGCCGATATTTGCGCCGACTCACCACGTCGGTTCGAAATCACCCTTGGGCACGTCCATCTCTGCGCCCAGCCATTTTTTCTGCAGGGCGGCCAGGCGGCCGTCGTCGTGCATCTTCGTCATGGCGGCGTCGAGGGCGGCGATCAGGCTGTCGGCGTCGGCATCCTTGCGGCCCAGGTAGGCGAAGTAGGATTTCTTGCCGAACGGCGGCTGCACCACCTTGTACAGATTGGCCTTCTGCGACGCGACGAAGGAGATGTTCGGCAGCGAGTTGGCCACCGCGACGATGCGCTTGGCCGCGAGGTCCGCGTAGGCCTGGTTGTTGTCGACGTATTCGCGAATGGTCACCTTCTGCGGCAAGGTCGCGGCGAAGGTCTTCAGCTCTTCGAGTTGCGCCGAGCCTTTACCTGCGCCCACGGTCTTGCCGGCGATGTCCTCGGGTTTCTTGATGCTGTCGTCCTTGGCACCGACCATCAACGCGACGGTGGCTTCGGCAATCGGCGAAACGAAGTGGTAACGCTCCTTGCGCGCCTTGGTGACGATGATGGGGCCTGCCACCACGTCGAATTTCTTCGCCTCAAGGCCCGGCAATACGCTCGGCCATGGCAGGTCGAGGAACTTGATCTTGACCCCCAGCTCCTTGCCGAGCTCGGCGAACAGCTCCGAGTTCAGGCCCTGCTGCTTGCCCGCTTCGAGGTAATCGAAGGGGGCGAACTGCATTTCGGTGCCGACCACCAGCTCACCGGCCTTCTTCACATCGGCCAGTTGGTCGGCGTGCGCCGCCATGGGCAACCAGGCCAGTGCGACCGCGATGCTCAGGCTTTTCAACGTACTGCTGAATGGAAAATCGAGTTGCATGGTGCGCGCTCCTTCTTCGGCATTCAGCCGAATATTTTTCCGGGGTTGAGGATGTTGTTGGGGTCAAAACAGCGTTTGAGCTCGGCCATCGCATCCAGCGCTTCGTCACTGACCGAGTGGTGCAGGAACTCGCGCTTGAGCAGGCCGATACCATGTTCGGCGGACACCGCGCCGCCCAGTTCACCCACCGCTCGGTACACCAGCTCCTCGATTTCAAGGACCGGCGCAGGCTGCGGCAGGCTGTTGCAGTCCACGGTCAGGTGCAGGTTACTGTCCCCGATGTGGCCGAAATACACGCTGTGGTTGCCCGGCCAGCGCAGGTCCAGGCGCTGGCGACAGAGGTCGGCAAACTCGCCGATCTGGCCGATGGGCAGGCTGATGTCGAAGTTCAGCGGGGCGATGCGCACCGGGAATTCGCCGGTGGCCTCGCGGATCTTCCACAGGCTGCGCGCCTGGGTGTGGGAAGTGGCGAGTATCGCGTCGACCACTTCGCCAGCCTCGATGGCCGCCTCAAGTGTCTGCTCCAGCACGTTGCTGGTCGCCGAGGATTCGAGCAGCACATACAGCGGATGGTGATCGGGCATCGGCGCGACCGGGTTTTCCAGCCACGACACGCCCATGCGAAAGAAATCCTGCCACATCAACTCGTAGGCCTGGGGCGTCCCGGCGCTACGCTGGATGCGCCGCAACAGGGCGACGGCGCTTGTGTAGTCGGGCAGGGCGCAGAGCAGGGTGGTGGTCTGGCCGGGCTGCGGGGCGATTTTCAGTACCGCGCGGGTGATGACGCCCAGGGTGCCTTCGCTGCCGATGAAGTTCTGCTTGAGGTCATAGCCGCAGTTGTTCTTGATCATCTTGTTCATCAGGTTCAGCACGCGTCCGTCGGCCAGCACCACCTCAAGGCCGAGCACCAGGTCGCGGGTCATGCCGTAGCGGATCACCGCGTTGCCGCCTGCGTTGGTCGCGATATTGCCGCCGATCTGACAGGAACCGCGGGCGCCCAGGTCCAGCGCGAACAGGTAGCCGGCGTCGGCCACGGCCTGCTGGATGTCCTGCAGCGTGGTGCCGGCCTTGACCGTGACGGTCGCGGCGGCCGGGTCGATTTCCTCGATGCCGCGCAGGCGCTCCAGCGACAGGGCAAAGTCAGTGGCCCGTGGAACGGCGCCGCCCGCCAGCCCCGTCATGCCGCCCTGTGGCACCACGGCTTGCCCGGCCGCGTTGCAGATGCGCAGCGCGGTGGAGACTTGCCCGGTGTCCTTGGGCAGGATCAGCGCCGCAGGGCAGGCGGGGGCGTGGCGCGTCCAGTCGCTGAAGTGGTGCGGGCTGATTGCCTCGCCAGTCAGCACCTGGCCTTCGCCTAGGGCTTCGCGTAACTGGTCGATGGTCTGTTGCACGTCGCTCATGGGTTCAACTCACGATAAAGGTGGCGTCGGCCTTGGGCCTGGCGCGCAGTTGATTCAGGTCCGGCTGGCCGAGCAGGGTCAGGGCCAGGCGCAGTTCGTGGGCGAGCAGGTCCAGCGCATGGCCCGCGCCGGCCTGTCCGCCGACCGCCACCCCGTATAAGGTCGCCCGGCCCAGCAGCACGGCGTCCGCGCCGAGGGCGCAGGCCTTGAGAATGTCGGTGCCGCGCCGGATGCCGCTGTCGAGCAGGATGCTCAGGCGGCCTTTGACCACCGCAGCGATGGCGGGCAGGCAATCCAGGCTTGCAGGCACGCCGTCCAGTTGGCGGCCGCCATGGTTGGTGACCACGATGCCGTCCAGCCCCAGGTTCACGGCCTGCTCGGCGTCGTCGGGGTGCATCACGCCCTTGAGCAGCAGGCGATGCGGCCAGCGGTCACGCAAGCGCGCGAGAAATTCCCAGTTCAGCTGCTTTTCCATCTTCTCGCCAATGAAGTGCGCGGCGCCTGCGGCATTTCGCTGGTCGGCCGGCAGGTAGCGATCCAGATTGGCCATGCTGGGCATGCCCTGGGGCCACAGCGCCTGTTTGATCCAGCGCGGATGGCGCAGCACGTCGAGCTTGTTGCGCAGGCTCAATTGCCGGGGGCGGGCGAAGTTGCGCTTGTCCCACTCACGATTGCCCAGCAACACGGCATCGCTGGTCAGCAGCAAGGTCTGGCAGCCGACGTTTTCGGCGCGCTTGATCAGGTCTTCCTGCACCTTGGGGTCGCTCATGCTGTACAGCTGGAACCACAGGTTGACGTCAGGCACCGCCGCCACGACCTGCTCCAGCGAACTGGTGGCCACCGTGCTCAGGGTGAAGGGCAGGCCGCGCTCAGTGGCGGCCCGCGCCAGGTGAATGTCGGCGTCGCGGTGCAGCATGCCGTTGTAGCCGGTGGGGGCGATGGCCATCGGCAGCGCCTGGGCACGGCCCAGCAGGCTGCGGCGGGTGTCGGGTGTCTGCCAGGGCACCAATGTTCTGGGCAGCAGGCTGACCTCGGCAAAGGCCTGGCGATTTCGCTTCAAGGTCAGTTCTTCTTCGGCGCCGCCTTCCAGGTATTCCCAGGCGAAATGCGGCAGGCGTCGGCGGGCCATGTGGGCCAGTTCGGCGATGCTGTGGGCGCGAGCGAAGTCGGTACCTGAGTGATAGCGGCGCATGAAAATCCCTGGGCAAGCTGTATAGACAGCCAAGGCAAGATGCAGGCCAGTTCATGGCATAGGGACAGATGGCGCTCTGCCGCGCAGGACTTGCGCGGCGCTCTGCTGTGATGTCACCAAAAGTTGCACCGAATGGGGTCCCTGTGCCCGCTGCTGGGGCGTGTGGAAACCGGACGACAACGCAAACCGTAGGAGCGCGCTTGCCCGCGACGGCGGAGTGTCAGACCACGGATGTATTGCAGATGTACCGTGGTCGCGGGCAAGCGCGCTCCTACAGCAACGCGGGGTCTGCGGCGGCACACTAAATGCTTGCCCCTGTCTATACAGCTGCCGCCATCCATCCCATGAGGAGCCCGTATGACTGCCACCGCCAACCTTCCGCTGATCGACATGGCGGGTGTCCGCCAGGGCGACCAGGCTGCCATCGAGCGCGCCGGCGAGGCCATTCGCAAGGCCTGCAGCGAAACCGGTTTTTTCTACATCATCAATCACGGCGTGCCGCAGTCGGTGATCGACAACGCCATGGCGGCGGCCAAGACCTTCTTTGCCTACCCGGCCGAAACCAAGCGCAAGGTCGCAGTCAACAAGCGTCATCGCGGCTGGCATGCGCTGGGCGGAGCTTTGATGTACGAGGCCACCAAGCCGGACTTCAAGGAATTCTTCAGCATGGGGCTGGAGTTGCCCGAAGATGACCCCTGCGTGCTCGCCGGGGAAGCGCTGCGCGGGCCGAACCAGTGGCCGGATTTCATGCCCGAATTGCGCATGGCGCTGGATGCCTACTACGAGGAAATCGGGCTGGCGGGGGCCGATCTGTTGAAGGCGGTGGCGGTGGGGCTGGGGATCGCGCCCGATTTCTTCGCGCCCAAATACGGCAAGCGCCTGCAACGCACGCAGATGGTTTATTACCCGCCGCATCCACCGATGGCCGAGGCCGACCAGTTCGGCGTTGCGCCGCACACCGACTACGGCTGCATCACCTTGCTGTATCAGGACAACAGCGGCGGTTTGCAGGTGCGCGAACTGGGCAACAACAGTTGGATCGACGCCACGCCCATCGAGGGCAGCCTGGTGGTGAACGTGGGTGACCTGTTGGCGCGCTGGTCCAACGATCGTTTCCGTTCGACCTTGCACCGGGTCATCAACAAGTCAGGGCATGAGCGCTATTCCATCGCGACGTTCTACGATCCGACCTATAGCGCCGTTGTCGACCCTTGCGATTTGGGGATCGAACCGACCAGCAGTCTTTACCCGGCGGTGGCGGCGGGGGACTACATTCTCAAGCGGATCGATGATTCGATGGCGTATCGCAAGAAGGCGCAGTGAATCATCCCGATGATGAATGATCGTTCCCACGCGGAGCGTGGGAACGATCATCAAACGATCATAAACGGCGGGTGCTTAGATAACCGCCAGGATCGCCTTGGTCACTGCATCGATGTTGCTCTTGTTCAACGCAGCCACGCAGATGCGGCCGGTGTCCAGTGCGTAGATGCCGAACTCGTTGCGGAGGCGGTGGACCTGTTCGGTGGTCAGGCCCGAGTAGGAGAACATCCCGCGCTGGCGAGCGACGAAGCTGAAGTCCTGACCGGCTGCGTTGTTGGCCAGGCGGTTGGTCATTTCTTCGCGCATGCCCTTGATCCGCACACGCATTTCGGCCAGTTCGTCTTCCCACTTCTGACGCAGCTGCGGGCTGTTCAGCACGGCGGCGACGATGGTGGCACCGTGGGTCGGCGGGTTGGAGTAGTTGGTGCGGATCACGCGCTTGACCTGGGACAGCACACGCGCGGTTTCTTCTTTCGAGTCGGTGACGATGGACAGCGCACCGACACGCTCGCCGTACAGCGAGAACGACTTGGAGAAGGAGCTGGAGGCGAAGAAGGTCAGGCCCGAATCGGCGAACAGGCGAACGGCGGCGGCGTCTTCGTCGATGCCGTCGCCAAAGCCCTGGTAGGCCATGTCCAGGAACGGCACGTGACCTTTGGCTTTCAGGACTTCGAGGACTTTTTTCCAGTCTTCGATCGTCAGGTCCACGCCGGTCGGGTTGTGGCAGCAGGCGTGTAGCACGACGATGGAGCCGGACGGCAGGTTCTGCAGGTCTTCGAGCATGCCGACGCGGTTCACGTCATGGGTGGCGGCGTCGTAGTAGCGGTAGTTCTGCACCGGGAAGCCTGCGGTTTCGAACAGGGCGCGGTGGTTTTCCCAGCTCGGGTCGCTGATGGCCACGACGGCGTTTGGCGACAGTTGCTTGAGGAAGTCAGCACCGATTTTCAGGGCGCCAGTGCCGCCAACGGCCTGCACGGTCATCACGCGGCCCGAGGCCAGCAGTGGCGACTCGGCACCGAACAGCAGGGTTTGCACGGCCTTGTCATAGGCGGCGATGCCGTCGATTGGCAGGTAGCCACGGGGCACGTGTTGAGCGACACGAATTTCCTCTGCTTCGGCAACGGCACGCAGCAGCGGGATTTTCCCTTCTTCGTTGCTGTAAACGCCTACACCCAGGTTGACCTTGGTGGTACGGGTATCGGCGTTGAATGCTTCGTTGAGGCCCAGGATAGGATCGCGTGGTGCCATTTCGACAGCGGAAAACAGGCTCATTTTTGCGGCGGCTCTGAATGGGGAGTGAATGGGTTGCATCGCTCCGGCCGAATGCACTAGAGCGGTGCACAAACGGGGAGTCAGTATAGAGAGCATCGTGGGCGGGGGCGACAGGCGCGGGCAGGTTTTTTCCGGGTTTTTCCGATTTATTTCGACCATTAGTCATGTCTTGGGGACTAATCACTCAAGAGCGGCTTGAAAGCTGGCGTTATGGACTCCATTTGTAGTCCCATTACTTCTCTATACGTGCGTCTTTTCCTTTGACGGGATCAGTCGTCCGCGCTCATTTCGCGCCCGCCGGGCATTTCACCCGGCACAGGCGAACACAGGGGTCTGCTATGTCCGAGTTTCAGCTCGTTACCCGTTTTGCGCCGGCTGGCGACCAGCCCGAAGCGATCCGGCAGATGGTCGAAGGGATCGAGGCCGGTCTGTCGCACCAGACCCTGCTCGGAGTGACCGGCTCGGGCAAGACCTTCAGCATCGCCAACGTGATCCAGCAGGTGCAGCGCCCGACCCTGGTGCTCGCGCCGAACAAGACCCTGGCCGCGCAGTTGTACGGCGAGTTCAAGGCGTTCTTCCCCAACAACGCGGTCGAATACTTCGTCTCCTACTACGACTACTACCAGCCCGAAGCCTATGTGCCGTCTTCGGACACCTTCATCGAGAAGGATGCCTCGATCAACGACCACATCGAACAGATGCGCCTGTCGGCGACCAAGGCGCTGCTGGAGCGCAAGGACGCGATCATCGTCACCACGGTGTCGTGCATCTACGGTCTGGGCAGCCCGGAAACCTATCTGCGCATGGTCCTGCACGTGGACCGGGGCGACAAACTCGACCAGCGCGCCTTGCTGCGCCGCCTGGCTGACTTGCAGTACACCCGCAACGACATGGACTTCGCCCGTGCCACCTTCCGCGTGCGGGGCGATGTGATCGACATCTTTCCGGCCGAATCGGACCTGGAAGCCATCCGCATCGAGCTGTTCGACGATGAAGTGGAAAGCCTCTCGGCGTTCGACCCGCTCACCGGCGAGGTCATCCGCAAGCTGCCGCGCTTCACCTTCTACCCCAAGAGCCACTACGTGACCCCCCGGGAAACGTTGCTCGATGCCATGGAAGGGATCAAGGTCGAGCTGCAAGAGCGTCTGGAATACCTGCGCGGTGCCAACAAGCTGGTGGAAGCCCAGCGCCTTGAGCAGCGCACCCGGTTCGACCTGGAGATGATTCTGGAGCTGGGCTACTGCAACGGCATCGAGAACTACTCGCGCTACCTGTCAGGGCGCCCGGCTGGCGCGCCGCCACCGACCCTCTACGACTACCTGCCGCCGGACGCGCTGCTGGTGATCGACGAATCCCACGTCAGCGTGCCGCAGGTCGGCGCCATGTACAAAGGCGACCGCTCGCGCAAAGAGACGCTGGTGGAATACGGTTTCCGCCTGCCCTCGGCGCTGGACAACCGGCCGATGCGTTTCGATGAATGGGAAAGCGTCAGCCCGCAGACCATTTTCGTCTCCGCTACGCCCGGCCCCTATGAAGGCGAGCACGCGGGCAGGGTGGTGGAGCAGGTGGTGCGCCCGACCGGCCTGGTCGACCCGCAGATCGAAATCCGCCCCGCGCTGACCCAGGTCGATGACTTGCTCTCGGAGATCAAGAAACGTGTCGATCTGGAAGAGCGGGTGCTGGTCACCACCCTGACCAAGCGCATGTCCGAAGACCTCACCGACTACCTGGCCGACCACGGCGTGCGCGTGCGTTACCTGCACTCGGACATCGACACCGTGGAGCGGGTCGAGATCATCCGCGACCTGCGCCTGGGCACCTTCGATGTGCTGGTGGGGATCAACCTGCTGCGCGAAGGCCTGGACATGCCGGAAGTGTCGCTGGTGGCGATTCTGGACGCCGACAAGGAAGGCTTCCTGCGTTCCGAACGCTCGCTGATCCAGACCATCGGCCGCGCCGCGCGTAACCTCAATGGCCGGGCGATTCTCTACGCCGACAACATGACCGGCTCCATGGAACGGGCGATTGGCGAGACCGAGCGCCGTCGCGACAAGCAGATTGCCTTCAACCTGGCAAACGGCATCACCCCCAAGGGCGTGGTCAAGGACATCACCGACATCATGGAAGGCGCCACCGTGCCCGGCTCGCGCAGCAAGAAGCGCAAGGGCATGGCCAAGGCCGCCGAGGAAAGCGCCAAGTACGAGGCCGAACTGCGCTCGCCGAGCGAGATCAACAAGCGCATCCGTCAGATGGAAGAGAAGATGTACCAACTGGCCCGCGATCTGGAGTTCGAAGCCGCCGCGCAGACCCGCGACGAAATCGCCAAGCTGCGTGAGCGGTTGCTGGCGGTTTGAAGCGAAGAGCTCAATGGTCAACGCGTTCCGTAGCAGTCCGGCCGGGGGGGGGGGGGGGGGGGGGGGGGGGGGGGGGGGGGGGGGGGGGGGGCGGGGGGGGGGGGGGGCCCCCCCCGCGGGGGGGGGGGGGTTTGTGGGTGCCCCCCCCCCGGGGGGGCCCCCCCCCGCTCCTACAGTTTGTGG